>NZ_JBIUUU010000015.1:0-298429 GCF_044742595.1 Streptomyces sp. NPDC087859
ACCGCGACCGGCGCGAAGTTCTCGGAGGCGATCATCTCCAGGGTGGACTGCTGACGGTTCAGCTCGGCATCGACCGCCGCGGCGATCTCCGGGTCGAGCTCATGCAGGGACGTGTTCAGAACGGACATCAGGTTCTACGACTCCTCAGCCGGCGGAAAAGGCGGTGTACTCGTCGGCGGAGAGCAGGTCGGCCGGCTCGTCCGCGATGCGTACCTTGAACAGCCAGCCGCCCTCGAAGGGGGCGGAGTTCACCAGCGACGGGTCGTTGACGACGTCCTCGTTGACCCCGGTGACCTCGCCGGAGACCGGGGAGTACAGGTCGGAGACCGACTTGGTCGACTCCAGCTCGCCGCAGGTCTCGCCCGCGGTCACCGTGTCACCGACCTCCGGGAGCTGCACGAAGACGACATCGCCGAGGGCGTTGGCCGCGTGCTCCGTGATACCGACCGTCGAGACGCCGTCCTCGGCGCCCGACAGCCACTCGTGCTCCTTGCTGTAGCGCAGCTGCTGGGGGTTGCTCATGGCCTGAATTCTCCTGTACGCGGGGGAGTGCTGGTGGATGGGGGGCTACTGGGAACGTGCGTGAGCAGCGGAAAGGTGCGCAGGGTCACGCACGTGCGCGCGACCTCGCGTCCAGTGTCTACTTCTGGCGCTTATAGAACGGCAGAGCCACGACCTCGTAGGGCTCGTGACTGCCCCGGATGTCCACACCGACTCCGGTGGTGCCCGGCGCGGAGTGCGCGGCGTCGACGTAGGCCATCGCGATCGGCTTGCCCAGCGTGGGCGAGGGGGCGCCGGAGGTGACCTCGCCGATCACCTGGCCGTCGGCGACCACGGCGTACCCGGCGCGGGGGACCCGGCGGCCCTCGGCGATCAGGCCGACGAGGACGCGCGGCGGCTCGTGACCGGCGCGCTCGGCGGCCTCGCGCAGGGCCGCGCGGCCCACGAAGTCGCCCTCCTTCTCGAACTTCACGACCCGGCCGAGGCCCGCGTCGAAGGGGGTCAGCTCCGTGGAGAGCTCATGCCCGTACAGCGGCATGCCCGCCTCCAGACGCAGCGTGTCCCGGCAGGACAGACCGCAGGGGACCAGGCCGACGCCCTCGCCCGCCTTGGTCAGGGCCTGCCACAGCTCGACCGCGTGCTCGGGCTTCACGAACAGCTCGAAGCCGTCCTCGCCCGTGTAACCGGTGCGGGCGATCAGTGCCGGGACGCCGGCGACCGTGCCGGGCAGCCCGGCGTAGTACTTCAGTCCGTCGAGGTCGGCGTCGGTGAGCGAGGCGAGGATCCCCGGCGACTGCGGTCCCTGGACGGCGAGCAGCGCATAGGCGTCCCGGTCGTCCCGCACCTCGGCGTCGAAGCCGGCCGCACGCTCCACGAGCGCGTCCAGGACGACCTGGGCGTTGGAGGCGTTCGCGACCACCATGTACTCGGTCTCTTCGAGCCGGTAGACGATCAGGTCGTCGAGGATGCCGCCGTCCTCACGGCAGATCATGGTGTAGCGGGCGCGGCCCACACCGACGGAGGCGATGTTGCCGACCAGGGCGTGGTTCAGGAGGGCGGCTGCCTGCGGTCCGCTCACTGTGATCTCGCCCATGTGCGAGAGGTCGAAGAGCCCGGCCTTCGTGCGCACGGCGTTGTGCTCGTCGCGCTCGGAGCCGTAGCGCAGGGGCATGTCCCAGCCGGCGAAGTCGGTCATGGTCGCGCCGAGCGAGCGATGCAGGGCATCGAGCGCGGTGAGGCGGGGTTCATTGCTCATCGGACGGTTGTCTCCCAAGGCATGACGGCGAGGTCGTTCCTCCCCATCTGTCATCGGAACCTGAGAGGTTCGCCATGACCGCAGGGGACATGACTTGCACCTTGGGTGGAGCCGCCGGAGGGCGGCTCGCTTTTCAGATGTGCCTCGCCCGCGCGGTAACGGGGCCTGAGAGATTCAAGGGAGGGACTTGCTCCTTCGGCGCCCGGGCACTCGTACGAGGACGTACGGCCCGGAACTCTCCCGCGCGGATTCAAACGGCCGGTATGCAGTTGGCGCGGACATCATTGCACGCATCCGTCCGGCGGGGCAGGGGAGGTTCCCACAGGGGCCGCACAGACTCAACCGTCACTCGCCGCACCCTGTAGCAGGCCTGTTGCGAGAAACGGACGGAAACAGGAGGCGCCGCGGATTACCTTCTCTTTACACTCGACGGGGAGGGGAACTCGTGACCCGCCCCAGGGGAGGACGATCACGGTGAACAGGACCACTGCGTACGCCACCACGTCGGCCGTCGCGCTGCCCGCACAGCCGGCCGCTCCGGCCCGGCAGACGTGCGCGGCGCAACCGGTCGTCCGCGACCTGCGCGACCGCGCCGGCCACAGCCCGCACGCCCTGCTCTTCGCCCCGGACGACCTGGTCGTGATCACCGGCCTGCCCGGCAGCGGCAAGTCCACCCTGATGCGGCGGACGGTCAAGGGCATCCGGATCGACTCCCAGGACACCCGCGACCGCTGGGACGACCGGGCGCCGCGCTTCCTGCCGTACGCGATCTACCGCCCCCTCGTCCGCGCCGCCCACTACCTCGGTCTGTTCCGCGCCCTGCGCTCCGGCAAGGGTGTCGTCGTGCACGACTGCGGCACCCAGTCCTGGGTGCGCGGCTGGCTGGCCCGCGAGGCCCGCCGCCGGGGCGGCACCCTGCATCTGCTGCTGCTCGACGTCACCCCGGACACCGCCCTGGCCGGGCAGCGCGAGCGCGGCCGCGGCGTCTCCAGGTACGCCTTCCTGCGGCACCGCACCGCGGCCGACCGGCTGATCCGCTCCGTGGCCAAGGGCGACCTGCCGCAGGGCGTCGGCTCGGCGGTGCTCCTCGACCGCGACGCGGCGGACACCCTGCGCCGGGTCGGTTTCACGGGCTGACCTCAGCCGCCTCCACACCCGCTAGCCTTTTCAGCCACAGACAGGCCACAAGCGGCAGCACTCGGCAGGCGGACGGACAGATGGCATTCCCGGCACAGGCACACCCCCATCCGTACGGCGGCGGATGGCCCGGCAACGAGCTGGAGGAGGTGCTCTCGGCCTCCCTCGGCATGCCCGCGGCCGGCGGCCGGATCATCGAGGTCCTGGGCCGCAGCTTCGTCTGGGTCCCGCTGCCGAACGGCGGCGGCCCGCACGCCGGCCCCCTGGACCTGCCCAGCATGGAGATCGAGGGTCAGGCGTACGTCCCGGTCTTCAGCTCCGAGGAGCAGTTCCGGCACGTCGCGGGCGGGCACATGGCGTACACGATCGCGCCCGCGGTCGAGTTCGCGCGCGGTCTGCCCCCGCACATCGGGATCGCCGTGAACCCGGACGGTGTGGTCGGCGTCCCGCTCCCGCCGCCCGCCGTCGCCGAGCTCTGCCGCGTCGGCCGCACCCCGCTGGACGGCCCCAACACCGGCGGCCGCGTCAAGCTCTACGAGCCCGACTGGCAGGACGACCCGGTCGACTTCCTCGCCGCCGCCTCCGCCGAGTTCGCCGCGACCGGCGTGGTCCGCACGGCCCGCCGCTGCCTTGCCTCGATCGAGACGGCCGAGCCCGTGATGTTCGTGGGAGTCGAACTCTCCCAGTGGGAGGGCGACCTGCGTACCCTCCCCATGGACGCACTGGGCCGCGCCCTGAGCCGGACCCCGGTGCAGTGGCCGGTGAACCTGGTCCTGCTGGACGTGGCGGACGATCCGGTCGGCCACTGGATGCGACAAAAAGTACGCCCGTTCTACCAAGGGGACGTGTAAACGCCGCCAGGGGCACCGACCCGGGGGCGCGGGGCTGTGTCGATTTGCGGCTCCGCCGCGTGGGCGCGATCAACCCCCACACACCCGCAGCCGACAGACCACGCAAGCCCCGAGCTCCCACCGCTTAAGCTGTCGGCAGACACACGCAACTTTCCCGAAGGGGCGGTAGAAGGTGAGCGCGAGCGGCACCGCCGCGACCGGCCAGGTCGAGCACATGCTGCGCCAGGTGACGCCAGGGCGATACGACGCCTACGAGGCACTCCTCCGCGCCCTCGCCACCCCCTCCTCCGGCCAGATCTGGATGCTCCTCTGGCACGGCCAGTCGGGCTCCCCGGACGCCCAGTACGGAAACATGGAGGTGGGCGGGTACGGATACGCCCCGTGCGTCACCTCCGCCCAGGAACTGAGCGCCAGTGGGTGGAACCGCTCCTACGAGGTCGTCGACGGGGTCGACGTCGCCCGCACCCTCTACCCCGACCACTTCGGCCTCTGGCTCAACCCGCACGCCCCCGGCGGCGGCGTCGGCATCCCCTGGCTCGACCTGCGCCGGATCGCCACCGGTCTGGAGCGCCAGCCCGCCGGCCCGCTGCGGCTGTCGGAGCCCGGGATCGAGATTCCGCAGTTCTACGGCCTGATCGCGCAGAACGCCCACCGCACCCCGGCCGTCCGCTCGCTGCGCCGCGCCTGGGTGCAGCCCGCGCTCGGAGCGCCGTACCTCGCCATCGGGCTGGACGTGTACGACACCAGTCCGCCCGCCGTGGACTCGGTGCGGGCGATGATGCAGCAGTCCATCGGCGCGGTCCCGGACGGGCTGCCGGTGTCGACCGTCGCCATGTCCGACGAGTACGACCCGGTCGCGATGTGGATGCGCGCGAGCGCCCGCCCCTTCTACGACCGCGAGGCGCACGCGGCGGCTCCGGCCCAGGCCCCGGCGGCGGGGTACGGCTACCCTCCGGCGCCCGGCGGCTACTGATCCAGACAGTCACAGGCTCTACTGTTACGAGAGTGTATCTGCGCGCGTAGATGAGGGGAGATAGCCCCTATGAGGCCCTCATTGTCCCAACTGGTCCCCGTCCGGCGGCCGTTACCCGGCGTCCGGATAACGGAACCCTCCTAGCCGCATCACGTTTATGCATCCTTTCACCGCCAAGTCTGGCAACAGATCGCCAAAGCGTTGAAGACTCCCGCAGCAGGGGTGGGTTCGCCCCTGTGTACGACGGACTGATCACGCCGCCACAGCGGCAAGTGAAGGCCGGCTACCGCCGGTTGAGAGGGGCCCCTGCCAGATGACGGCACCACTGCACGAGCCGACCGCGGAAGCGGCCCCGAGCGCGGCCGAAGAAGCGGCGGTTATCAGCGCCGACGCCAAGGCCGTACAGGGGCGTTCCCTGGGACGGATCGCCTGGGAGCGCCTGAAGCGGGACAAGCTGGCGCTCGCGGGCGGCATTGTCGTGCTCTTCCTCATCGTCGTCGCACTGCTCGCGCCGGTGATCACCAACCTGTACGGGCAGGACCCGAACACGTACAACGACAAAGACCTGATCGACCCGCTGTTCGGCACCCCCAAGGGGTCCTTCGGCGGCGTCAGCGGCGACCACTGGCTGGGGGTCGAGCCGGTCAACGGCCGGGACATCTTCGCCCGGGTCCTCTACGGTGCCCGCATCTCCCTGCTCGTCGGCTTCCTGTCCGCGATCGTCGCCGTCGTCATCGGCACGATCCTGGGCATCCTGGCCGGCTTCTTCGGCGGCTGGATCGACTCGGCCATCAGCCGGGTCATGGACGGCCTGCTGGCCTTCCCGCAGCTGCTCTTCATCATCGCGCTGGTCTCCGTCATGCCGAACGAGATGCTGGGACTGACCGGCACCGACGTGCGCCTGTTCGTGATGATCCTGGTCATCGGCTTCTTCGGCTGGCCCTACATCGGACGCGTGGTGCGCGGCCAGACGCTCTCGCTGCGCGAGCGTGAATACGTCGAGGCGGCCCGCTCGCTCGGCGCCGGGCGGTTCTACATCCTGTTCAAGGAACTGCTGCCCAACCTGGTCGCGCCGATCATCGTCTACACGACGATGATGATCCCCACCAACATCCTCACCGAGGCGGCGCTCAGCTTCCTGGGCGTGGGCGTCAAGCCGCCCACGGCCTCCTGGGGGCAGATGCTTTCGAACGCGATCGACTACTACAAGTCGGACCCCACGTACATGGTGGTCCCCGGTGTAGCGATCTTCATCACCGTTCTGGCCTTCAACCTCTTCGGCGACGGCGTGCGTGACGCGCTGGACCCGAAGGGTTCCCGCTGAACTGCCGTACACAAAGCGTCCCGTGGCACCAACACGGGGTCTCTCATCAAATCCGGAGGATCCGAGATCGTGACTACCCAACGCACCTCAGGGCGGCGGAAGCAGGCGTTTGCCGCTGTCGCCGCGGTCGCCGCGCTGCTGACCACGGCGGCGTGCGGCGGCGGCGGTGATGACGGCGACGGCAACAACAGCTCATCGGGCGCGGCCGGCTTCAACGCCGCGAACAACAAGGTCGCCCAGGCCTCGCTGGCCAAGAAGGGCGGCGAGCTGAAGTTCGCCGGTGCCCAGGACGCCGACTCGTGGGACACCACGCGTGGCTACTACGGCTTCATGTGGAACTTCGCGCGCTACTACAGCCGTCAGCTCGTGACGGGTGCCGCCGCGCCGGGCGAGAAGGGCACCGAGCTCACGCCGGACCTCGCCACCGGTCTGGCCAAGGTCTCCGACGACGGCAAGACCTACACGTACACCCTGCGTGACGGCATCACGTGGGAGGACGGCAAGCCGATCACGTCCAAGGACGTCAAGTACGGCATCGAGCGCGTCTGGGCGCAGGACGTGCTGTCCGGCGGTCCGGTGTACCTGAAGGACGTCCTCGACCCCAAGGGCGAGTACAAGGGCCCGTACAAGGACACCTCCGCGGACAAGCTCGGTCTGAAGGCGATAGAGACGCCGGACGACAAGACCATCGTCTTCAAGCTGCCCGAGGCCAACGCCGACTTCCAGGAGATCCTCGCCCTGGTCTCGGCCTCCCCGGTCCGCCAGGACAAGGACACCAAGTCCAAGTACGGCCTGAAGCCGTTCTCCTCCGGCCCGTACAAGTTCCAGTCGTACAGCCCGGGCAAGGACCTGGTCCTGGTCCGCAACGACAAGTGGGACCAGGCCTCGGACCCGATCCGCAAGGCGTACCCGGACAAGATCTCGGTCAAGTTCTTCTCGAACGCCAACGACCTGGACGCCCGTCTGCTCGCCGGTGACTACGACCTGGACATCAACCAGACCGGTCTGTCCCCGCAGGGCCGCACCAGCGCCCTCCAGGAGCACAAGGCCAACCTGGACAACCCGGTCTCCGGCTACATCCGCTACGCGGTCTTCCCGCAGACGGTGAAGCCGTTCGACAACGAGCACTGCCGCAAGGCCGTGATCTACGGCGCCGACCACGTCTCGCTGCAGACCGCGCGCGGTGGCCCGGTCGCCGGTGGTGACATCGGCACCAACATGCTCCCGCCGACCGTTCCGGGTTCCGAGGGCCAGTCCTACGACCCGTACGAGCTCGCCGGTGCCAACAAGAACGGCAACGTCGCCAAGGCCAAGGAAGAGCTGAAGGCCTGCGGTCAGCCGAACGGCTTCAAGACCACCATCGCGGTGCGTAACAACAAGCCGGTCGAGGTGGCCACCGCCGAGTCCCTCCAGGCCTCGCTGAAGAAGATCGGCATCTCCGTCGACATCGAGCAGTACGACGGCTCGCAGACCTCCGGCATCATCGGCAGCCCCTCGAACGTGAAGAAGAAGGGCTTCGGCATCATCATCATGGGCTGGGGCGCGGACTTCCCGTCCGTCCAGGGCTTCGGTCTGCCGCTGTGGGATGGCAAGTACATCCTGGAGAGCGGTAACAACAACTTCGCGATGATCGACGACAAGAAGATCAACGGTCTGTTCGACACCTACGTCAAGACGCAGGGTGACGCGGAGAAGCTCCAGCTCGCCAAGGACATCAACCACGCGGTGATGGACGGTGGCTACTACCTGCCGTTCGTCTTCGAGAAGTTCGTGAACTGGCGCGGTGACCGCCTGGCCAACGTCTACACGTCGGACAACTACAGCGGCATGTACGACTTCGTCAACCTCGGTCTGAAGTCCTCGAAGTAATCCCGGCACACCCGCCGAACGGCACGAAAGGCAGGTGAAGGCCGGCGACGTGTGATCGCGGGCCATCGGACGACCTCCGGTGGCCCGCGATCCGCGGCGGGCCGAGAGCTGTGCTCGCTTACCTCATCAGGCGGCTGTTTGCCGCCGCAGTGATGCTCGTGGTCATCATCATGGTGGTCTTCGGCATCTTCTTCCTCGTCCCCAAGTGGGCGGGTGTCGACGTCGCCCTGAGCTTCGTGGGCAAGCAGGCCGACCCCGCCGCTGTCGAGGGCGTGCGGCAGAAGCTGGGACTGGGCGACCCGATCTACGCTCAGGTCTGGGAGTTCTTCAAGGGCATCTTCGCGGGCCGCACCTATGCGGGTGGCGGCGACGTCATCCACTGCTCCGCGCCGTGCTTCGGCTACTCCTTCCGCAGCGAGCAGGCCGTCTGGCCGGTGCTGACCGACCGCTTCCCGGTGACCCTGGGACTCGCGCTCGGTGCCGCCGTGCTGTGGCTGATCCTCGGCGTCTCGGCGGGTGTGCTCTCCGCGCTCAAGCGGGGCAGCCTCTGGGACCGCGGTGCGATGGTCGTCGCCCTCGCGGGTGTCTCCCTCCCGATCTACTTCACCGGTCTGCTGAGCCTGGCGATCTTCTCCTACAGCCTGGGCTGGATCGAGGGCGAGTACGTGCCCCTCGAGGACAGCTTCACCGGCTGGTTCGGCGGCATGATCCTGCCCTGGATCACCCTGGCCTTCCTCTACGCCGCGATGTACGCCCGGATCACCCGCGCCACCATGCTGGAGATCCTCGGCGAGGACTACATCAGAACCGCGCGGGCCAAGGGCCTCAAGGAACAGGTCGTCATCGGCAAGCACGCCATGCGCTCCACGATGACGCCCATCCTGACCATGCTCGGCATGGACCTCGGCGCCCTCATCGGCGGCGCGATCCTGACCGAGACCACGTTCAGCCTCCCCGGCCTCGGCCAGGCGGTGCTGAACGGCATCAAGAATCAGGACCTGCCCATCATCCTGGGCGTCACCCTGATCACCTCCGTAGCCGTGCTGATCGCCAACCTCGTGGTGGACGTCATGTACGCCGTGATCGACCCCCGAGTGAGGCTCGCATGACCGAACTCAGCAAGAGCGGAGCGGCCGTGGGCGAGCCCACCCCCGCTTCGCCCGCGCCGACCGCGTTCCTGGAAGTGCGCGACCTGAAGGTGCACTTCCCGACCGACGACGGTCTGGTCAAGTCCGTCGACGGGCTCAGCTTCCAGCTGGAGAAGGGCAAGACCCTCGGCATCGTGGGCGAGTCCGGCTCCGGCAAGTCGGTGACCTCGCTCGGCATCATGGGCCTGCACACCGCCGGCCAGTACGGCAAGCGCAAGGCGCAGATCTCCGGCGAGATCTGGCTGGACGGCACCGAGCTGCTCACCGCCGACCCCGACCACGTGCGCAAGCTGCGCGGCCGTGACATGGCGATGATCTTCCAGGACCCGCTGTCCGCGCTGCACCCGTACTACACGATCGGCCAGCAGATCGTGGAGGCGTACCGCATCCACCACAAGGTCGACAAGAAGACCGCCAAGCGCCGTGCCGTGGAGATGCTCGACCGTGTCGGCATCCCGCAGCCGGACAAGCGGGTGGACAGCTACCCGCACGAGTTCTCCGGCGGTATGCGCCAGCGCGCGATGATCGCGATGTCGCTGGTCAACAACCCCGAACTGCTCATCGCGGACGAGCCGACGACCGCCCTGGACGTGACCGTCCAGGCGCAGATCCTCGACCTGATTCGGGATCTGCAGAAGGAGTTCGGCTCCGCGGTCATCATCATCACCCACGACCTGGGCGTCGTCGCCGAGCTCGCCGACGACATCCTGGTTATGTACGGCGGCCGCTGCGTCGAGCGCGGTCCGGCGGAGAAGGTGTTCTACGAGCCCCGACACCCCTACACCTGGGGTCTGCTCGGCTCGATGCCGCGCCTGGACCGCGACCAGCAGGAGCGCCTGATCCCGGTGAAGGGCTCCCCGCCCTCGCTGATCAACATCCCGTCCGGCTGCGCCTTCAACCCGCGCTGCCCGTACGCGGACATCCCGAAGGACGACGTCACCCGCACGGTCCGCCCCGAGCTGTCGGAGGTGGGCAGCCAGCACTGGGCCGCCTGCCACATGTCGCAGGAGCAGCGGGAGCGTATCTGGATCGAAGAGATTGCGCCGAAGCTGTGAGCGAGGACAAAGTGAGCATCCCTGCGCAGAGCGATGGCACGGTGATCACCAAGGGCGACGCCGCCCCGGGCGAGACCCTGCTGAAGGTGACCGGGCTCCAGAAACACTTCCCGATCAAGAAGGGCCTGCTCCAGCGGCAGGTCGGCGCGGTGCGCGCGGTCGACGGCATCGACTTCGAGGTCAAGTCCGGCGAGACCCTCGGTGTCGTGGGCGAGTCGGGCTGCGGCAAGTCGACGATGGGCCGGCTGATCACCCGGCTGCTCGAACCGACCGCCGGCACGGTCGAGTTCGAGGGCAAGGACATCACCCACCTCGGGGTGGGCGGTATGCGTCCGCTGCGCCGCGATGTGCAGATGATCTTCCAGGACCCGTACTCGTCGCTGAACCCGCGCCACACCATCGGCACGATCATCGGCGCCCCCTTCAAGCTCCAGGGCGTCACGCCCGAGGGCGGCATCAAGGCGGAGGTCCAGCGGCTGCTGTCGGTGGTCGGTCTCAACCCCGAGCACTACAACCGCTACCCGCACGAGTTCTCCGGCGGTCAGCGTCAGCGCATCGGCATCGCCCGCGCGCTCGCGCTCAACCCGAAGCTCGTGGTGGCCGACGAGCCGGTCTCCGCGCTGGACGTGTCGATCCAGGCCCAGGTCGTGAACCTGCTGGACGACCTCCAGCAGGAACTCGGTCTGACGTACGTGATCATCGCGCACGACCTCTCGGTCGTCCGGCACGTCTCGGACCGGATCGCGGTGATGTACCTCGGCAAGATCGTCGAGCTGGCGGACCGTGAGTCGCTGTACAGGGCGCCGATGCACCCGTACACCAAGGCGCTCATGTCGGCGGTGCCGATCCCGGACCCGCGGCGCAAGAACGCCAAGAGCGAGCGCATCCTGCTCAAGGGCGACGTGCCCTCGCCGATCTCCCCGCCGAGCGGCTGCCGTTTCCACACCCGGTGCTGGAAGGCGACGGAGATCTGCAAGACGACCGAGCCGAAGCTCGTCGAGCTCAAGCCCGGTCAGCAGGTCGCCTGCCACCACCCGGAGAACTTCGAGGACCAGGCCCCGCAGGACACCGTCCTGCTGACGGTCGCCAAGGAGGCGGCCGAGCTGGTCGCGGACGAGGTGCTCGCGGAGTCGGCGGAGACGTCGGCGGCGGTGGCGGCGGAGGTCGCCGACCTCACCGCCGAGGAGACGGAAGAGCCTGAAGCTCCTTCCGAAGAGCCGGAAGCTCCTTCCAAGGAGAAGTAAGTCCTGCCAGCGAGCCCCCGCCTTCATTTGTAAGGCGGGGGCTTACTGCTGGGTGAGAATATGGGGGTGTTCCAGAACCTGTTCAGCCCCTCCGTCCAGCACACGCTCGATCTGATCGGCATCTTCGTCTTCGCCATCTCCGGCGCGCTGCTGGCCGTCCGCAAGAACTTCGACGTCTTCGGCATCGCCGTCCTCGCCGAGGTCACGGCGCTGGGCGGTGGACTGTTCCGGGACCTGATCATCGGCGCGGTACCGCCCGCGGCCTTCACGGACCTGGGCTACTTCGTCACCCCGCTGCTCGCCGCCCTGCTGGTCTTCTTCCTGCACCCCCACGTGGAGCGCATCCAGGTCGGCGTGAACGTCTTCGACGCGGCCGGCCTCGGCCTGTTCTGCGTAGCCGGGACGACCAAGGCGTACGAGTACGGGCTCGGCCTCACCCAGTCGGTGACCCTCGGCCTCGCCACCGCCGTCGGCGGCGGTGTCCTCAGGGACGTGCTCGCCAACGAGGTGCCCTCGCTGCTGCGCTGGGACCGCGACCTGTACGCGGTCCCGGCGATCGTCGGCGCCACCATGGTCGCCCTGTGCATCCGCTACGACGCCCTCACCTCGTTCACCAGTGGGCTCGCGGCCCTCACGGCCTTCGTGCTGCGGCTGCTGGCGATGCGGTTCCACTGGCGAGCTCCGCGGGCCTGGAACCGGCGCTCGACCGTGCGCGAGGAGTAGCTCCCGCCCGGTCGTGCAGCAGCCCCATCTCCTCGGTCAGCCAGCGGAACGCCGGGACCACCTGAGGCCGCCACAGCGCCATGTTGTGGCCGCCCGCACTCTTGGGGACGTAGACGGCGTGCACGGTCGTCGGCGCCTTCGCTATCTGCTCGAGGCCGGTGGCCGCCTCGTAGCCGTCGCCGGGCTGGCCGGACTGGTAGAGCGCGATCGCGGGCGGGGTGCGGGCTTCGCGCAGCAGCACGTAGGGGTTGTTGGCGCGGCGCAGCGCGGGTGTCTCGGCGGCCAGTGAGTTGCGTTCGCCGATCGGGTCGTTGTAGCCGGACATGCTCACCGCGGCCCGGTAGCGGTCGGGGTGCGCGACGGCGAGCTTCGTCGCGCAGTGCCCGCCCGCCGAGTAGCCGGCCACCGCCCAGCCCGCCGGACCGGCCTGGGCGCGGAAGTTGTCCGTGACCATCTTCGGCACGTCGACGCTGAGCCAGGTGTCGGCGTTCACGGTGCCCGTGATGTTGGCGCACCCGGTGTCCACCCCCGCCAGCAGGTTCATGCGCGGGGCGACCATGATGAACGGCGCCACCCGGCCGTCCCGCATCAGGGGCCGCAACTGGTCCGCCGCGTGCAGCGATCCGAACCAGGCCTTCGCCGAGCCCGGGTAGCCCGACAGCAGTTCGACCACGGGGAACCTGTGGTGCCGGTAGGCGGGCCGGCCGTACTGCGGCGGCAGCCAGACGTAGACCTCGGCGTTCACCCCCGACACCCGGCCCTCGAGCTGGGTCTCCCGGACCCCCCGCATCCCGGGTCCGGAGGTGTCGGTGAAGTGCTGCCGGACTCTCGGGAGCCGTTGCAGCGCGATACCGCCGGTGCCGTCGGCGCCCAGGTCCGCGGCCTGCTGGACGTGGTCGCCGGTGCCGAGCAGGTCGGCCCAGTCGTCGTACAGGTTGTTCTGGTTGTTGACCAGGACGAAGACGAGGGCGACGGCGGTCCCCTGCGCGAAGACGACCATCAGCAGACGTCCTGCGGCGCGCAGGGCGCGGGGGCCCCGCAGCCGGGACCACAGGAGGAGCGGAAGGAGGACGGCGACGACGGACAGCACGATCAGTGTGGAGAGGAACGTGGTCCCGGTGAGGCTCATGCCCCTACAGAGGGGGCGGCGGGGCATCGGGTTTACGGACGAGTGCGGACACTTACCAGGAAATTGCCCCGCTCTCACCCTCGTGTGATCGCATGCAAAGCTACCGCTTAGTAATCACTTGTTGTACCGTTCAGCCATGCCAGAAGCAGCTACCGCCACGCAGGCCTCGATCGGCGACAGCGAGTTCGACCGCGACACCGCGCTCACCCTCCGCGAGCCCGGCGTCTACGACATCGACCTCTCCGCCGGCTGGACGATCATCAGCGCCGTCAACGGCGGCTACCTTCTGGCCGTCCTCGGCCGCGCCCTCGCGGATGCCCTGCCGCACGCCGACCCGTTCACGATCTCCGCGCACTATCTGACGGCCTCCCAGCCCGGCCCCGCGGTCGTCCGCACGGACATCGTCCGCACCGGCCGCACCCTCTCCACCGGTCAGGCCTCGCTCTTCCAGTACGACGAGCAGGGCAACGAGATCGAACGCATCCGCGTCCTCGCCTCCTACGGCGACCTGGGCTCCCTGCCCGACGACGTCCGTACGACGGCGAAGCCGCCCGCGTTCCCGCCCATGGACCAGTGCTTCGGTCCCGAGGACGGGCCGGCCCCGGTCGACGGCAGTTCCGCCATCACCGACCGGCTGATGCTCAAGCTGGACCCGTCGACCCTGGGCTGGGCCCTCGGCGCGCCGTCCGGCAAGGGCGAGATGCGGGCCTGGTTCGGCCTCGCCGACGGCCGTGACGCCGACCCCTTCTCGCTCCTCCTCGCGGTGGACGCGCTGCCGCCCACCGCCTTCGAGATCGGCCTCAAGGGCTGGGTCCCGACGGTCGAGCTGACGGTCCACGTCCGCTGCCGCCCCGCCCCGGGCCCCCTCCGCGTCTCGATCACCACCCGCAACCTCGCCGGCGGCTTCCTGGAGGAGGACGCCGAGGTCTGGGACAGCACGGACCGCCTGGTCGCCCAGTCCCGCCAGCTCGCCCGCGTCAGGCTCGGCTGATCCGACGCCGGTCCAGGCCGCTCCCGGTGGGTGCCTGCCGCGCGGGAGGGATCCTGGTGGGGTGAAATCCGACCGCCTCCTGTCGATCCTGCTGCTCCTGCAGACCCGCGGCCGCGTCCCCGCACACGAGCTTGCGGAGCGACTGGAGGTGTCCGTACGCACCATCTACCGGGACATCGAGGCCCTGTCCGCCTCGGGTGTCCCCGTCTACGCCGAACGCGGGCGGCACGGGGGCATCGAACTGCTCGCGGGATTCCGTACGGACGTCACCGGGCTGACCGCCGACGAGTCCCGTGCCCTGTTCATCCTGGCCGCCCAGGGCGCGCATGCCGCGCTCGGTCTGGACGCGGCGCTCGGCTCGGCGCTGCGCAAGGTGATGGCGGCGCTGCCCGCGCCCCATCGGCCCGCCGCCGAGGCGACCGCCCGGCGCATCCTCGTCGACGCCACCCGCTGGAAGGGCGGACCGCGGGCCGCCGTCGACCTGGACGTGCTCCAGGACGCGGTCTTCGCCGACCGCCGGCTCCGGCTGCGCTACCGGCACGGCGGGCGGCCGGAACCGAGGACGTACACCGTCGACCCGTACGGCCTCGTCTCCAAGGCCGGCGTCTGGTACCTCGTCGCCGACCGGCGGGGCAGGCCGCGGCTGTTCCGCGCCGACCGGGTGCGGGCGGCGACTGTGCTCGACCACCCGGTGAAACGCCGCCCGGGCGTCGAACTCGCCGACGTGTGGGAGGTGTTGCGCCGCGAGGTCGAGAAGCAGCCGGGCGGCATCGACGTCGTCGTCCGGGTCCGGCGCGACCGCCTCGACCTGTTCCTGCGGCTCAACGGCCCGTGGCTGGCCGAACTCCCCGCGGACGACGGCGAGGACGACGGCGCGGGGGAGTGGGTGACGGTCCGGATGTCGTACGGCGAGCTCGGCGAGGCCCGCCAACTGCTCCAGTTCTCCGACCGCGTTGAGGTGCTCTCTCCTCCCGAGGTGCGCGAGGAACTGTTCCGGGCGGCCGCTTCTGTCACGGGCCTGTACCAGCAAGTAGAAGACGGGACCGGAGGAAGCAGCAGGTCAGACGCGGTCCTTTAGGGGGGCTTTGCCTTGCGCACAGGCCGGGGACAGCGATCACTCAAGGAAGCCCTAAGCCGCGTTGATTGAGTTCCAGCCCTCAGGACTCCCTCATCCTTCTTGGAGTTGTTTCTCATGCAGCGTGTGCGTCTCATCCCCGCAGTGGCCCTGCTGGCGCTCTCGCCCCTCGCCCTGGTGGCCTGCGGCTCGGGCGACTCCTCGTCCTCCTCGAACAGCGGCAACTCCGGGCAGCAGTCGTGTCAGGCGCCCTCCGGCGCGCCGAGCGGCAACCCGTCGGGCATGCCGAGCGGCGCCCCGTCGGGCGCACCCACCGCCAACGGCACGGCCCAGCCGTCCGGCGCGCCCTCGGGCATGCCGAGCGGCGGCCCCGGCGGGGGCGGTCAGGGTGGCGGTCCCGGCGGCGGTCAGGGCGGCGGCTGCGGTGGTCCCGGCGGCGGTGGGGCGCCCAGCGGTGCCCCCACCCAGCAGGCGACGGCGTCGGCCACGAAGAGCTGACCTGCCACGTCGTACGACAGGGGCGGCACTCCCGGCGAACGGGGGTGCCGCCCCTGGGCGTTGGCTCGGTGCGGCTCAGCCGCGCCAGTGGTCCCGGCCGATGCTGATGAGCCGCATCTGGCTGGTGGCGACCTGCCGGACCCGCTCCCGCTCCTGCTCCGAGCCCTCCAGTGCCTCCAGGAACAGCGAGGCGGTGATGAGCATCTGGTCGACGTAGAGGTTCGCCAGCATCAGCAGGTCGTCGTCGCTCCAGCCCTCGGACTCCACGTCCTTGGCGAGCTCGTCCTTCACCTCCTGGGCGAACCGGGTCAGTTGGCCCCGGATGGCCTCCCGTACGGGCTGGACACCGCCGTGCCGCTCACGGGCGATGAAGCGGACGTGGGCGGGGTGGGTGGCCACATGGTGGGCGATCAACTCGACGGCGCGGACTATGCGTTCCTCGGCGTTGTCGGCCGAGGTGACCGTGGTGCGGATCAGCGGATGCAGGCTGCCCAGCGCCTCCTCGACGAGGGCGACGCCGAGGTCGGCGGTGGAGCGGAAGTGCCGGTAGAAGGCGGTCGGCGCGACGCCGATGGCACGCGTGACCTCGCGCAGGCCCAGACTGCTCAGGCTCTGCTCCTCCAGCAGTCCCAACGCGGCGTCGAGGAGCGCCTGTCGGGTCTTCTGCTTCTGGGCCTGCCGGATGCCGAGGGTGTGACTCATGTCATCAGTAAACAACTGTTCTCTGGAATTGAGAAGTCGTCGGACGCGCTAGACTCTGAAGTCAGTGAACAACTGTTACTACAACTGTTCACCGAAATGTAACGAGAAGCACCACGCAAGCATCTCGGAGGGGGATCCATCCCATGCTGTTCCTCGTCGCCGCACTTCTGCTCTTCGGTGCCGTCCTGGGCACCGTCGCCCACGCGCCGTTCGCCTTCACCGCCGTCGCCGCGACCGTGATCGCCGCCTGGCTCGGCATCTTCGCGCTCCGCGAGCGGCACTCCCGCCGCCACGCCTCGACCCGCTGACCCGCCGACCCACCCGACATCACGCACCCAGGGGACTGATCACCATGCAGCTCACCGCACCGACCACCCAGCGCACCCCGGTCCGCGACACCCCGGTCCGCGACGCTGACGGCATGGCCGTGGCCGCCTTCATCCTCGGCCTCGTCGGCCTCCTCGTCCTGAACGTCTTCCTCGGCCCGATCGCCATCGCCCTGGCCTCGGTCGCCCTGTGGCGCGGCACCGCCCGCCGCGGCCGCGCCTTCCTGGGTCTGGGCCTCGGTGTCGCCGACCTTCTGGTGCTGGTGGCGTTCATGCAGATGGACAGCACGGTGTCCTGGAGCTTCTAGCGCCAACCCGTGCACCGAGTCCTCTCCGCAGGGCCCGTAGAATCGGGTCACCATGGCTTACCTCGACCACGCCGCGACGACCCCGATGCTTCCCGAGGCAGTCGAGGCACTCAGCGCACAGCTGGCCGTCACCGGCAACGCCTCCTCCCTCCACGCGTCCGGCCGCCGCGCGAGGCGCACCGTCGAGGAGGCCCGTGAGACCCTCGCCGAATCACTGGGCGCCCGCCCCAGCGAGGTGGTTCTCACCTCCGGCGGCACCGAAGCCGACAACCTCGCGGTCAAGGGCCTGTACTGGTCCCGCCGCGACGCCGACCCGGCCCGCACCCGAGTCCTGGCCAGCCCCGTCGAGCACCACGCCGTCCTCGACGCCGTGCACTGGCTCGGCGAACACGAGGGCGCCACGGTCGAGTACCTCCCGGTCGACGCGTACGGCCGCGTCCACCCCGACGCCCTGCGCCAGGCCGTCGAGCGCAACCCCGACGACGTCGCCCTCGCCACCGTGATGTGGGCGAACAACGAGATCGGCACCGTGTTGCCGGTCCGTGAACTCGCCGATGTGGCCCAGGAGTTCGGCGTCCCGCTGCACGCCGACGCCGTGCAGGCGTTCGGTCAGGTCCCCGTCGACTTCGCCGCTTCAGGGCTGGCCGCGATGACCGTCTCCGGCCACAAGATCGGCGGCCCGTACGGCATCGGAGCGCTCCTCCTCGGCCGTGAGTACACCCCCGTGCCCGTCCTGCACGGCGGCGGCCAGGAGCGCCACGTCCGCTCCGGCACCCTCGACGTCCCGGCCGTCGCCTCCTTCGCGGTCGCGGGCCGGCTCGCCGCCGAGCAGCGCGAGTGGTTCGCCCGGGAGATCGGCGCCCTGCGTGACGCTCTGGTCGAAGCGGTCCGTGCGGCGGTCCCGGACGCGATCCTCGGCGGCGACCCGTCCCCGGAGGGCCGCCTCCCGGCCAATGCCCACTTCACCTTCCCCGGGTGCGAGGGCGACTCCCTGCTGCTGCTCCTGGACGCCCAGGGCATCGAGTGCTCCACCGGCTCCGCCTGCACCGCCGGCGTCGCCCAGCCCAGCCACGTCCTCCTCGCCACCGGCACCGACCCCGACCTCGCCCGCGGCACCCTCCGATTCTCCCTCGGCCACACCTCCACCGAGGCCGACGTGGAGGCGGTCGCCAAGGCGATCGGTCCGGCGGTGGAGCGAGCCCGGGCGGCGGGGCTGACCTAGGGAGCCGAAGGCGTGACGTGTGTCACACCTTCACTGTTGCCTGGCGCACGAGCTTCATGTACCGGTCCCAGTCCCAGTGTTCACCCGGGTCGGTGTGGTCCGTCCCCGGCACCTCCACGTGCCCGATGATGTGCTCGCGGTCCACGGGGATGTCGTAGCGCGCGCAGATCCGGGCCGTCAGCCGGGCCGAGGCCCCGTACATCTCGTCCGTGAAGTCCTGGGGCCGGTCCACGAAGCCCTCGTGCTCGATGCCGACACTGCGCTCGTTGTAGTCGCGGTTGCCCGCGTGATACGCCACGTCCAGCTCGCGGATCATCTGCGTGACCCGGCCGTTCTTGCCGACTATGTAGTGCGCGGCCGCCTGGTGGTCCGGGTCCTGGAAGGCCTTCACCGCGCTGTCGAAGCTGCCCTGGGTGACATGGACGACCACCATGTCTATGCCGTAGTCGTCGGGCCGGTCCGCGCGCCGCCAGTTGGCGTCCGAGGCCGCGACCCAGCGTGCTCCGGTGTAGTCGACCTCGCCCTCCTTGCGCGGCTTCTCCACGCCGGGCGTACGCCACCACAGGCGCGCCAGCTCGTCCCGGGCCAGCACACCGGTACCCACCGCGGCGGCCGCCCCGCCGATCAGCAGGGCACGGCGCCCGATCCGCCGGTCGCCGTCCTTGGATGCCTCTGTCGCCCCCATGTGATCGTCAACGGATACTCGTGGGCTCCGGTTCCCGCGCCCCCGTACCCTGGAGGAGTTATGACTCACTCCACGCAGCGCCCCCTCCGCGTCCTCGCCGCCATGTCCGGCGGCGTGGACTCCGCCGTCGCCGCCGCCCGTGCCGCGGAAGCCGGCCACGACGTGACCGGTGTCCACCTCGCCCTTTCGGCGAATCCCCAATCGTTCCGCACGGGCGCGCGTGGCTGTTGCACCATCGAGGACTCCCGAGACGCCCGCCGCGCCGCGGACGTCATCGGCATCCCGTTCTACGTCTGGGACCTCGCCGACCGCTTCCGCGAGGACGTGGTCGAGGACTTCGTCGCCGAGTACGAGGCGGGGCGCACCCCGAACCCGTGCCTGCGCTGCAACGAGAAGATCAAGTTCGCCGCCCTGCTCGACAAGGCGCTGGCGCTCGGCTTCGACGCGGTCTGCACGGGCCACTACGCCCAGGTGATCGTCCGTCAGGACGGCTCGCGCGAGCTGCACCGGGCCTCCGACATGGCGAAGGACCAGTCGTACGTCCTCGGCGTCCTCGACGAGAAGCAGCTCGCCCACGCGCTCTTCCCGCTCGGCGACACGGTCACGACCAAGAACGAGATCCGCGCGGAGGCCGAGCGCCGCGGCCTCGCGGTCGCCAAGAAGCCCGACTCGCACGACATCTGCTTCATCGCCGACGGCGACACCCAGGGCTTCCTGGCGAACCGCCTCGGCAAGGCGGAGGGCGACATCGTCGACGAGTCGGGCGCGAAGATCGGCACCCACGAGGGCGCGTACGGCTTCACCATCGGCCAGCGCAAGGGCCTGCGCATCGGCACCCCGGCCGCCGACGGCAAGCCGCGCTACGTCCTGGACATCTCACCGGTGAACAACACCGTGACGGTCGGTCCGGCCGCCGCCCTGGACGTCGACGCGCTGACGGCGATCAAGCCCCGCTGGTGCGGCACCGCCCCGACCGGCCCCGGCACCTACACCGCCCAGCTCCGCGCGCACGGCGGCGAGACCGAGGTGACCGCGGAACTGGTGGACGGCGAGCTGCGGGTGTCGTTCACGGAGCCCGTCCGCGGCGTGGCCCCCGGCCAGGCGATCGTGCTGTACGACGACACGCGCGTGGTCGGCTCGGCGACGATCGCGACGACCACGCGCGCGAGGGCGGGCGCTACGGCGTGAAGTAGTCGGCCAGCACCGGAGCCAGGGCGTCCGGATCCACCATGTGGGTCTGACCCGCCAGATTCCGGTACGACCCCTCCGGCACCGCCTCCGCGACCGCCCGGGTGGCCTCCTGGAGCCACTCGGGGCTCGCGCCTCCCGCGACAGCGAGGACGGGGACGGTGATCGAGGCCAGCTCGTCCCGGGGCACCAGACCGTCGCCGAGGACGGCATTGTCGTAGGCCAGACTCGGTGCGACGGCCTCCATGCCGGGCCACATGGGGGACCGGCGGGCGCCCTGGATCATCTCGTCGGGCATCTCGACGAGCCGGAGGAAGAGCTCGACCGCGTCCCCGCGCCGGCCCTGGGCCAGGGAGGCGGTCAGGTTCTCGGTGTACTCGGCCCGCCGCTTCGCACCGTGCTCGGAGAAGTCCGCGAACGGCGTCTCGTACACGGCGACCCGGCGCACCGGCAGCCCGCTCGCCGCCGCCCGGAGCACCAGCGCCCCGCCCGACGAGATCCCGTACAGACACGCCTCACCGCCCGCCGCGTCGATCAGCGCGGCGAGGTCCTCGACCTCACGCTCCACCGCGTACGGCGCCGTGTCACCGCTCTCGCCACGGCCCCGGCGGTCGTACACGAGGACCGTGAACCGGTCCGACAGCGGCACGGCCAGTGGAGCCACCGTGCCGCCCGTCGACATCGCCCCGCTCACGAGGATCACGGCGGGGCCCTGCCCGGTGCTTTCGTAGGCGAGAGGCGTGCCGTCGCGGGAAAGAATCTTCTTGTCCATGCCGGTGCAGACTGCCACGGGCCGCCGGACTAATCGGTGACGTCCACCTCGTAGAAGCAGAGGTGGTCCTTGATCTCGGCCACGCCCGGCTTCGGATCGGGGTAGGCCCAGACCAGGTCCGCCGCGTCCGGCAGCGACCAGTACGAGGCCGTCCCCTTGAACGGACAGACGGTGTGGGTGTCGGACGGGGTCAGCAGGTCCAGGCGTACGTCCTCGGCGGGGATGTAGTAGCGCACCGGAGAGCCCGTCTCGCGCAGGACGAGAGGCCGGTCGGTCTCCGCGAGGACCTGGTCGCCGTGGACGACGCGGACGTGCGCGGTGCCTTTCTCGACGGTGATGCGGTGCCCTTGGGACACGGTGGGGCCTCCTTGGGGTAGCCGTATGTGGAAGATGCAGCGCGCGCCGGCCCCGAGTTCTTCCCGAGGAGGTCCTCATGGGAGCCGCAGATCCGTCCGGAGACCGCCAGAACGTCGTCCACCGGGTCCGTCACGCCCTGCGGCACCCCGGGCACATCGCGTACCACCGCGCGGTGACGGAAGACGACACGGACCGCAGCCCCGAGGCGGCGGCGGGGTACGACCCGTCGCGCGAACACTGGACACAGCTCGGCCGGATGCAGTTCGACTACCTGCTGGCCCACGGCCTGCGCCCGGAACACCACGTGCTCGAGATTGGCTGCGGGAACCTCCGCGCGGGACGCCTGTTGATCGACCACCTGGAGACCGGCCACTACTACGGCATCGACATCTCCCCGGCCATCCTGCTCGCCGCCCAGGGCACCCTCGTGCGCGAGGGCTTGCAGGCCAAACTGCCGCACCTGACGCTCGTCGGCGACCTGACCTTCGGCTTCCTGCCCGAGGGGCACTTCGACGTCGTCCACGCGCACAGCGTCTTCTCGCACTCGCCCCGGCAGGTCGTCGAGCAGTGCCTCGCGCATGTGGGGCGCATCCTGGCGCCCGGCGGCCACTTCGACTTCACCTTCAACCGCACCGAGGGCCGCGAACACCAGGCGCCGCACGAGGACTTCTCCTACCGGACGCGGACCCTGACCACGATCGCCGCACGGCACGGCCTCAAGGTCCGTTTCATGGACGACTGGGAGCGGCTGCCGCACCGGCAGTCGAAGATCCGCGTCACCCTGATGTCGGACCGGGCCCGTACCGTGGGCCCATGAACATCTGCGTCTTCCTCTCCGCCGCCGACCTCGACGAGCGCTACACCCGCCCCGCGCGGGAGTTCGCGGAACTGCTCGGCAAGGGCGGCCACACACTGGTGTGGGGCGGCTCGGACGTCGGGCTGATGAAGGTGGTCGCGGACGGGGTGCACGAGGCGGGCGGCCGGCTCGTCGGTGTCTCCGTCGAGTTCCTGTCCGCCAAGGTCCGTCCCGGGGTCGACGAGATGGTGATCGCGAAGGACCTCGCCGAGCGCAAGAAGCTGCTCCTGGAGAAGGCCGACGCGGTGGTGATCATGGTGGGCGGCACGGGGACGCTCGACGAGGCGACGGAGATCCTGGAGCTGAAGAAGCACGGCCACACCGACAAGCCGGTGGTCCTGCTGAACACCGCGGGCTTCTACGACGGACTCAAGGAGCAGTTCCGGCGCATGGACGACGAGGGCTTCCTGCCGCGTCCACTGACCGACCTGGTGTTCTTCGCGGAGGAGCCGGTGGGGGCGCTGGCGTACCTGGAGGAGAGCCAGGGCATCGGATGACCCCCGGGTGATGCGAGCATGGCGGCATGGCTACACATGTGATCACCGGGGCGGGCTCCGGCATCGGCGCGGCGGTGGCCCGCCGTCTGCACGCGCGCGGAGACGAACTCGTGCTCCACGCGCGCGACGCGGGCCGTGCGAAGGAGCTGGCGGCGGAGTTCCCCGGGTCGAGGACACTCGTCGGTGACCTGTCCGACCCGGACAAGTTGTCCTGGGCCTTCTCCCACCAGACGCTTCCCGACCGGGTCGACTCCCTGCTGCACATCGCGGGGGTGGTCGACCTCGGGCCGGTCGGCGACCTGACCCCCAAGTCGTGGCGTCACCAGCTCAACGTCAACCTGATCTCCCCCGCCGAGCTGACCCGTCACCTCCTGCCCCAACTCCGCACCGCGCGCGGGCACGTGGTGTTCGTCAACTCGGGCGCGGGCCTGCGGGCGAGCGCGGAGTGGTCGGCGTACGCCGCCTCCAAGCACGGCCTGAAGGCCCTGGCGGACTCCCTGCGCGCGGAGGAACACGGCAACGGCGTCCGGGTCACCTCCGTGTATCCCGGCCGGACGGCGAGCCCCATGCAGGCCAAGGTCCACCAGCAGGAGGGCAAGGAGTACGACCCCTCGGCGTGGATCGACCCGGAGTCGGTCGCCACGGCCATCCTGACGGCGATCGATCTGCCCAGGGACGCGGAGATCAACGACCTGACGGTGAGGCCGGGACGATGACCGCGTTCGCTTTCGCTCCCGCCACCGGCGTGGGCTCCCTGCCCGGCGGCGACGCCAGGGAGGCCGCCAGGACGGCCACCGGCTCCTTCGAGGACTTCCCGTTCCTGCCCGAGCTCCCCGCGCGCGGACCCGGCGCGGACATGATCGGGCGGACCGCCGGGATGCTCGTCGAGGTGTACGCGCGCGTGGAGCCCAGCGGGTGGCGGATCGGGGACCGGCCGGGCCGGGACACCAAGCGTGCCCGGTCCTGGCTCAATGAGGACCTGGACGCCCTGGAGGAGTTCACCCAGGGCTACGAGGGCCCGCTCAAGGTGCAGGCCGTCGGTCCCTGGACCCTCGCCGCCGCGCTGGAGCTGAGGAACGGTGAGGCCGCCCTGGGCGACCCCGGCGCCTGCCGGGACCTGGCCGTTTCGCTCGCCGAGGGACTGCGCGAGCACCTCGCCGAAGTGCACCGCCGCATCCCCGGCGCCCAGCTCGTCCTCCAGCTCGACGAGCCCTCTCTCATCTCCGTGCTCCGCGGGCACGTCAAGACCGCCAGCGGCTACCGCACCCACCGCGCCGTCGACCGGCAGGTCGTCGAGTCGACCCTCCGCGACGTCGTCGGGGTTCACGCGGACGGTCCCGTCGTGGTCCACTCGTGCGCACCGGACGTCCCGTTCGCCCTCCTGCGCCGGGCCGGTGCGGCGGCGATCTCCTTCGACTTCAGTCTTCTCACCGAGCGTGACGACGACGCGATCGGTGAGGCGGTGGAGGACGGCGCCCGGCTCTTCGCCGGTGTCGTACCCGGCACGGACACGGCATTGTCGGACCCTGCCGGTAGCGTCATGGGTGTCAGGACGCTGTGGCGCAGGTTGGGGCTGCATCCGGGGCTTCTCGCGGAGGCGGTCACGGTCACTCCGGCGTGTGGGCTCGCGGGGGCCTCCCCGAGTTACGCGCGCGCGGCTCTCGCCCACTGTGCCCAGGCGGCGAGGTCCCTCGCGGACAACCCAGAGTAACGGGAGGACAACACGGTGGCCGGCGACAAGCAAGCGGAGACGACGGTGCCCGCCGAGGCGCGGGAGCAGCACGCGAAGCTCGCTGAGCAGATCGAGGAGCACCGCTTCCGGTACTACGTGCAGGACGCTCCGGTCGTCAGCGACGCGGAGTTCGACAAGCTCCTGCGGTCGCTCGAGGCGCTGGAGGAGGAGTACAGCGAGCTGCGGACACCGGACTCGCCGACGCAGAAGGTCGCCGTCGAGTTCGAGACCGACCTCGCCAAGGTCGAGCACCGCGAACGCATGCTGTCGCTCGACAACGTCTTCGACGACGCGGGGCTCGCCGCATGGGCCGAGCGCGTCCACAAGGACGTCGGTACCTCCGGCTACCACTTCCTGTGCGAGCTCAAGATCGACGGCCTGGCGGTGAACCTGACCTACGAGAACGGCAGGCTCACCCGCGCGGCCACGCGGGGTACCGGGCGGATCGGTGAGGACATCACGCCCAATGTGATGACGATCGCCGAGATCCCGCACCGGTTGAAGGGCGACCGGGTGCCGAGCCTCGTCGAGATCCGCGGCGAGGTCTACTTCCCGATGGAGGCCTTCGAGGGCCTCAACGCCCGCCGCGTGGCGGCCGGTGAGAAGCCGTACGCCAACCCCCGCAACTCCGCCTCGGGTTCACTGCGGCAGAAGGACCCGAAGGTCACGGCGACCCTGCCCCTGCACATGGTCGTCCACGGCATCGGTGCCCTGGAGGGCTTCGACGGCATGACCCGTCTCTCCCAGGCCTACGACCTGCTCAAGGAATGGGGCCTGCCCACGGCCGAGCACAACAGGGTCGTCGACGACCTCGACGGGGTACGGGAGTTCATCGCGTACTTCGGCGAGCACCGGCACTCGGTGGCGCACGAGATCGACGGCGCGGTCGTCAAGCTGGACGAGATCCCGCTCCAGGGACGCCTCGGCTCCACCTCGCGCGCGCCGCGCTGGGCGATCGCCTACAAATACGCGCCCGAAGAGGTCAACACCAAGCTCATCAACATCCGTGTGGGCGTGGGCCGCACGGGCCGGGTCACGCCCTACGCCCAGGTCGAACCGGTCACGGTCGCGGGCTCGGAGGTCGAGTTCGCCACCCTGCACAACCAGGACGTCGTCAAGGCCAAGGGCGTCCTCATCGGTGACACCGTGGTGATCCGCAAGGCCGGTGACGTCATCCCGGAGATCCTCGGGCCGGTCGCGGACCTGCGCGACGGCAGCGAGCGCGCGTTCGTGATGCCGGCCGAGTGCCCGGAGTGCGGGACGGCGCTCAGGCCCATGAAGGAGGGCGACGTCGATCTGCGCTGCCCCAACGCCGAGGGCTGCCGGGCCCAGTTGCGGGAGCGCCTGTTCTACCTCGCGGGCCGCAAGTCGCTGGACATCGAGCACTTCGGGTATGTGGCCGCCGCGGCCCTGACGGATCCGCTGGAGCCCTCCGAACCGCCGCTCACCGACGAGGGCGACCTCTTCGACCTCACCATCGAGCAGTTGCTCCCCATCAAGGCGTACGTCCTCGACCAGGACAGCGGCCTGCCCAAGCGTGACCCGAAGACCGGCGAGGAGAAGATCGCCACGGTCTTCGCCAACCAGCAAGGCGAGCCGAAGAAGAACGCGGTGGCCATGCTGGAGAACATCGCCGCGGCCAAGGAGCGCCCCCTGGCCCGTGTCCTCACCGGCCTCTCGATCCGCCACGTCGGCCCGGTCGCCGCCCAGGCGCTGGCCCGTGAGTTCCGCTCGATCGAGCGGATCGAGCAGGCGACGGAGCTGGAGCTGGCCGACACCGACGGCGTCGGCGGGATCATCGCGAAGTCGCTCAAGGAGTGGTTCGCCGAGGAGTGGCATCAGGAGATCCTCCGCAAGTGGCGGGCCGCCGGCGTCCGCATGGAGGAGGAGAGCTCCGGCGAGGACGAGGGCCCCCGCCCCCTCGAAGGGCTCACCGTCGTGGTGACCGGCACCCTGGAGCGCTTCACCCGTGACGGTGCCAAGGAGGCATTGCAAACTCGGGGTGCGAAAGTGACCGGTTCTGTTTCGAAGAAGACGTCTTTCGTCGTTGTGGGTGACAATCCAGGTTCGAAGTACGACAAGGCGATGCAGCTGAAGGTGCCCGTCCTGAACGAGGACGGCTTCGACGTCCTGCTGGAACAGGGCCCGGAGGCGGCCGCCGAAGTCGCGCTTCCGACCGAGGAGTAGGACGGAGCAGCGGTTGAAGGCCACCCGATCGGCGCATACCAGATGCATACGGGTGGCCGGGGCGCATTCGGGCAACCGTCGACGACCGTTGCCCGTGAAAGCCTTCCGCGGCCTACTGTTGAGAGGTGCGCCCGCCGTGCCCAGCTGCGGTCGGGGCATCCCCTTGCTCCTCCAGAGCGGGGGGAAGGGCTTTCCAACGCGGCGCCGTCGAGGGTTTGTCGGGCAACGGGCCGCGTGGCGTGGGCACCGCCGGCTGTGAGAGGGACGGGAATGGAACCGACCGAGAGCGCCGCCCCGGACTCACGGCTGCGCCGGCTGACGGGCGCCTGGCGGGCGAGCCGGCGGTCGACGCGGTCCCCGAACCGTCCGGGCGAGGAGGGGCGCGCCCTCGGACCGTACTCCGCCGCGGCAGCCGGACGTAACGTCGTACAACTCGCCGAACACACCCCCGGGCTGCCGGGCTCCGGGTCCGAGCGGCATCTGTCCTGGCCCGCGCTGCCCACCGGGGTCGTCGCCGCGGCCGGGTTCGTGCTCGGCGCCGGCTTCTACCGGGCCTTCACCGAAGGCCACGCGCTCTTCCCGTCCGGCACCGTGGGCTGGTCCCTGGCCTTGCTGACCGGCATCATCGTCGGCCACCTGGTCGCGCTCGGCCGTGCCCGCTGGTGGGGCGGCACCGGCTCGGGCGCCGCCCTCACCCTCGCCGTGCTGCTGCTGTACGGCTGGGTGCCCGCCGGGATGGTCAGCCTCACCGTCGTCGTCCTGGTCGGCATAGCCAGGCGCAACCGCTGGCGACAGGGCGTCCTGCACGGCGCGGTGGACATCCTCGGCATCGGCGCCGGCGCCCTGGTGCTGGCCGCGTTCGGCCGCCTCCCGTCCGTCGAGGCCCCCTGGAACCCCGACACCTGGACCTTCTACACCGCCCCCGAGGTGCTCCTCGTAGCGGCCGCCTACCTCGCGGTCACCCGCACCCTGCTGTGGTACCTGCACGCCCCGCGCACCGGCGGCCTGCCCACCGTGGCCCGCACCGCCCTCGTCAGACAGGGCCTGGTCGCGGTCGCGCTGCTCGGCATCGCACCGCTGGTCTGCGTCGTCGCCGTCGCCAAACCGGTGCTGCTGCCGCTCTTCTCGATCCCGCTCATCGCCCTCGACTCCACCCTGTGGATAGCCCGGGCCCGGGCGGAGGAGCAGCTGCGCGACCCGCTGACCGGGCTCCCCAACCGGCAATGGCTCCTCGAACGGATCTGGACCGCCCTGGACGACGCCGAACGCATCGGCGCCCGGGCCGCCCTGATGCTCATCGACCTCGACCGCTTCCGGTCGGTCAACGACACCCTGGGCCACCTGGCCGGTGACCGGCTGCTCCTGCAGATAGCCGACCGGCTGCAGGCGGCCCTGCCGCGCGGAGCGGAGGCCGCACGGCTCGGCGGTGACGAGTTCGCCGTCTTACTGCCCGTCGCCGACTCCACGACGTCCGCGACCCGGGTCGCCCGCAACCTCGTCGCGGCCCTCAGTTCCCCGCTCGACCTCGACGGGCTCACCCTCGTCCTGGAGGCCAGCGCCGGAGTCGCCGTCTTCCCCGACCACGCCCTGGACGCCGAAGGGCTGCTGCGCCGGGCGGACGTGGCGATGTACCAGGCGAAGCGCGACCGCACCGGCGTCGAGGTCTACGAGTCCAAGCGGGACTCCAACACCCCCGACCGGCTCGGCCTGCTGGGCGATCTGCGCCGGGCCCTGGACGCGCACGAGGTCCAGCTGCACTACCAGCCCAAAGTCCGCTTCGACGGACAGGTGGCGGGCCTGGAGGCCCTCGTCCGGTGGGTGCACCCGGAGCGCGGGAAGGTGCCGCCCGACGAGTTCATCGCCATCGCCGAGTCCTCGGGGCTGATGCCGCACCTCACCGAGTACGTCCTGGACACCGCGCTCGCCCAGGTGGCCCGGTGGCGCGCCCAGGGCCTGTACGTGCCCGTCGCGGTCAACGTCTCCCCGCGCGACGTCCACACCCCCGGCTTCGCAGGCTCCGTCGCCGCCCGGCTGGCCCGGCACGGCGTCCCCGCGGGCTCGCTCCAGCTGGAGATAACCGAACACGTGCTCCTGGAGGACCCGCAGCGCGCCGCCGACACCCTCGCCGGGCTGACCGGGCACGGCGTGAAGATGTCGCTGGACGACTTCGGCACGGGCTACTCGTCGCTGGTGCATCTGCGTCGGCTGCCGGTCAGCGAGCTGAAGATCGACCGCTCCTTCGTGGCACGGCTGGCGATCGACACCGAGGACGCCGAGATCGTGCGGTGCACGGTGGATCTCGCGCACTCGCTGGGCCTGCTCGTGGTCGCCGAGGGCGTCGAGGACGACGAGACGTGGGAGCGGCTGCGGGATCTGGGCTGCGACGCCGTACAGGGGTGGCTGGTGGCGGCGGCGATGCCGGCCGAGGAGGCCACGGCGTGGCTGCGCGCCCGGGGTTCGCGTGGATGGCAGCGCCCGCGGGCGGCTCTGCCGGCGGCTGCCACCGACGAGTAGCCAGGCGATTTCCGCCCCCGCCGCCCTCACCCGTTCCCTCCGCAGGGGCTGCCGCCCCTTCGGCCCCGCCCTCAGGGGGCGCTGCCCCCTGGACCCCCGCTCCGCAAACGCCGGAGGGGCTGAATTCACCGACGCCGGTCGGGGGCGAGGAAACCGTTTCACGGGCACAGGGCGCCGCCCCATAGGATTGGCCCCAAACCACACACTCCCACCCAGAGGATCGCTGCATGCCTGGCATCACGCGCGAGGAGGTCGCCCACCTCGCACGGCTGGCGCGTCTGGAGCTGAAGCCCGAAGAGCTCGAGCACTTCGCGGGACAGCTGGACGACATCATCGGCGCGGTCGCACGCGTCAGTGAGGTCGCCGACCAAGACGTACCGCCGACCTCGCACCCGCTCCCGCTGACGAACGTCATGCGGGCGGACGAGGTCCGTCCGTCGCTCACCCCCGAGCAGGCGCTCTCCGGCGCCCCGGCCCAGGAGCAGCAGCGTTTCAAGGTGCCGCAGATCCTGGGGGAGGACTAACCGCCATGACGGACAACGTCAACATCATCAAGCTCACCGCCGCCGAGACCGCCGCGAGGATCGCCTCCGGCGAGCTCACCGCGGTCGAGGTGACCGAGGCCCACCTGGCCCGTATCGAGGCCGTCGACGAGAAGGTGCACGCCTTCCTGCACGTCGACCGCGAGGGCGCGCTGGCCCAGGCCCGTGCCGTCGACGAGAAGCGCGCCAAGGGCGAGAAGCTCGGCCCGCTGGCCGGCGTCCCGCTCGCGCTGAAGGACATCTTCACCACCGAGGGCATCCCGACGACCGTCGGTTCGAAGATCCTCGAGGGCTGGATCCCGCCGTACGACGCCACCCTCACCAAGCGGCTCAAGGCCGCGGACATCGTCATCCTCGGCAAGACCAACATGGACGAGTTCGCCATGGGGTCCTCCACCGAGAACAGCGCCTACGGCCCGACCGGCAACCCCTGGGACCTCACCAGGATCCCCGGCGGCTCCGGCGGAGGCTCCTCCGCCGCCCTCGCCTCCTTCCAGGCGCCCCTCGCCATCGGCACCGACACCGGCGGCTCCATCCGCCAGCCGGCCTCCGTCACCGGCACGGTCGGCGTGAAGCCGACGTACGGGGCCGTGTCCCGCTACGGCATGGTCGCGTTCTCGTCCTCCCTCGACCAGGGCGGGCCCTGCGCCCGTACGGTCCTGGACGCGGCGCTGCTGCACGAGGTCATCGCCGGGCACGACCCGCTCGACTCCACCTCCATCGACGCCCCGGTCCCGCCGGTCGTCGAGGCCGCCCGCAACGGCAGCGTCGAGGGCATGCGCGTCGGCGTCGTCAAGCAGTTCCGCGGTGAGGGCTACCAGGCCGGTGTCATCCAGCGGTTCGACGAGTCCGTCGCACTGCTGAAGGACCTGGGCGCCGAGATCGTCGAGCTGGACTGCCCGTCCTTCGACCTCGCGCTGTCGGCGTACTACCTGATCGCGCCGTCCGAGTGCTCGTCCAACCTCGCCCGCTTCGACGGCCTGCGCTACGGCCTGCGGGTCGGCGACGACGGCACCCATTCGGCCGAGGAGGTCACCTCCCTCACCCGTGAGGCGGGCTTCGGCCCCGAGGTGAAGCGGCGCATCATGCTCGGTACCTACGCGCTCAGCTCCGGCTACTACGACGCGTACTACGGCAGCGCCCAGAAGGTCCGCACGCTCATCACGCGTGACTTCGAGAAGGCCTTCGAGCAGGTCGACGTCATCGTCTCGCCGACGACGCCCACCACCGCCTTCCCGATCGGCGAGCGTGCCGACGACCCGATGGCGATGTACCTCGCGGACCTGTGCACCATCCCGACCAACCTGGCGGGCAACGCGGCCATGTCGCTGCCCTGCGGTCTCGCCCCGGAGGACAACCTCCCGGTCGGTCTGCAGATCATCGCCCCGGCGCTGAAGGACGACCGTCTTTACAAGGTCGGCGCCGCCGTCGAGGCCGCCTTCGTGGAAAAGTGGGGGCATCCGCTTCTCGAGGAGGCACCGTCGCTGTGAGCGCACTGACCAAGGCCAAGGGCTTCAAGAAGTCCAAGTCCGGCACGTACCTGTCCATCGCCGGGACCGCGTTCGGCGCGATCGGCGTCGCCAAGCGGCTCAAGAAGGCGCGCGCCGACAAGGACACGCTCGTCCTGATCGACGCCACCGTCTCCGCGGTCGCGATCGTCACCGGCCTCGCCATCCTGTACCGCGAGCTGAAGCGGCTGGGCGACGACGACGTCCTGCTGGGCTGAGAGGGAAGTTTCACCGTGACCACCACGACCGACCTGGAGTCGTACGAGGACGCACTCGCGTCGTACGACCCCGTCATGGGCCTTGAGGTCCATGTCGAACTCGGCACCAAGACCAAGATGTTCTGCGGCTGTTCGACCGAACTCGGTCAGGACGCCAACACGCAGACCTGTCCCGTCTGCCTCGGCCTGCCCGGCGCGCTCCCGGTCGTCAACGCGACCGGAGTCGAGTCGGCGATCAGGATCGGCCTCGCGCTGAACTGCGAAATCGCCGAGTGGTGCCGCTTCGCCCGGAAGAACTACTTCTATCCGGACATGCCGAAGAACTTCCAGACCTCCCAGTACGACGAGCCGATCGCCTTCAACGGCTACCTCGACGTCCAGCTGGAGGACGGCGAGACCTTCCGTGTGGAGATCGAGCGCGCCCACATGGAGGAGGACACCGGCAAGTCGCTGCACGTCGGCGGCGCGACCGGCCGCATCCACGGCGCGTCCCACTCGCTGCTCGACTACAACCGGGCCGGCATCCCCCTCATCGAGATCGTCACCAAGCCGATCGAGGGCGCCGGCGAGCGTGCTCCCGAGGTCGCGAAGGCGTACGTCGCCGAGCTGCGCGAGCTCATCAAGGCGCTCGGTGTCTCCGAGGCCCGTATGGAGCAGGGCCAGATGCGCTGCGACGTGAACCTGTCGCTGCGCCCGCACGGCCGCGAGAAGTTCGGCACCCGGAGCGAGACCAAGAACGTCAACTCGCTGCGTTCCGTGGAGCGCGCCGCCCGCTTCGAGATCCAGCGGCATGCCGCCGTACTCAACAGCGGCGGCACGATCATCCAGGAGACCCGGCACTTCCACGAGGACACCGGGTCGACGACCTCGGGCCGCGTGAAGGAAGAGGCCGAGGACTACCGGTACTTCCCCGAGCCGGACCTCGTTCCGGTGGCCCCCTCGCGCGAGTGGGTCGAGGAGATCCGCGCCGGTCTGCCCGAACTGCCGCTGGCCCGCCGCAACCGCCTCGTCGCGGAGTGGGGCATCTCGGCGCTCGACATGCAGGCGATCCTCAACGCCGGTGCGCTGGACCCGATCGTCGCCACGATCGACGCCGGCGCCGACGCGGCCTCCGCCCGCAAGTGGTGGATGGGCGAACTCGCCCGCAGCGCCAACGAGTCGGGCACGTCGCTGGACGAGCTGGCCATCACCCCGGCGCAGGTCGCCCGGGTCACCGAGCTCGTCGCCAAGGGTGACCTCAACGACAAGCTGGCCCGTCAGGTCATCGAAGGCGTCCTCGCGGGCGAAGGCACCCCGGACGAGGTCGTCGACAAGCGCGGTCTGAAGGTCGTCTCCGACGAGGGTGCGCTGACCACCGCCGTCGAGGAGGCCATCGCCGGCAACCCGGGCATCGCCGACAAGATCCGCGGCGGCAAGGTCGCCGCCGCAGGCGCCCTGGTCGGCGCGGTCATGAAGGCGACCCGCGGTCAGGCCGACGCGGCCCGCGTCAAGGAGCTGATCCTGGAGAAGCTGGGCGTCAGCGAGGGCTGAGGCAGTCGTGGGGCGGGGCCCCGGAGGTATGACCTCCGGGGCCCCGCTGTCGCTTACGGCGTCCGGCGTCCCACGACCCGCGCGAAACCGAGCACATGCTCGACGTCGGCGTGCATCAGGTCGACCGACCAGCGCGCCATGTCCGCCATGAACTCGCTGGAGCTCTCCTCGGCGCACACCTCGCTCCACAGCAGCCAGTCGCGCCAGCCGTCCTCCAGCCAGTCGGCCGTCTCGACGGTCACGGCTCCGCTGCGCGTCCACAGCCGCCGCCACCAGGCGGGGGAGTGGAACGCCCAGAAACCGGGATCCTTCTCCCAGTACTCCTTCAGATGGGCCGGAGGGTCGTCGCCCTCCAGTTCCTCCCGAAGCGCCGGTACGACGATCCCGATCCGCCCGCCCGGCTTCAACAACCGCGCCAGCGTGGGCAGATACAGGTCGTTCGTACCGAAGTACTGATACGCGTCGACGGAGACGATCGCGTCGAACGTGCCCTCGCCGAACGGCAGGTCGTGCGCCTCGGCGTACACCGGCAGCACACGATCGCCGACATCCGCCTCGGCGACGCGTACGGCGTTCTCGTCGGCCTTGACCCACAGATCGGCGGCGGTGACCTGGACGTCGTACTCCTTGGCGAGGAACACGGAGGTCATGGCACGGCCGCAGCCCAGGTCGAGGACGCGGGCGCCGGGGCGCAGCCGGTCGAGGCCCAGCGCGGGCGCCAGCCACTCCAGCAGCCACAGCGCGTTCGGGCCCATCTGGTTCTCGATGGCCCAGCGGACGTCGTAGCCGTTGCTGCGCGGGTAGCGGCTCTGGGTCAGCCGCCGGACGAGGTCCTCACTCGAGGCACTCGGGGTGATGTCTGACATCGGTGAACGGGCTCCTTGAGTCCTTCGTAGGGAAGAGAGATGCGTAGGAGCTCGGTCGGACCTTCAAAAAATCAACCTGCTTCGGTCGGCGGCGGGAAGCCGGAGACGGCGGACGGCGGGACCGTAGCAGCGGGCGAGGCTGCCCTGCACCTGGTTTCTCAGGGGGACGCGCTACGCTCGCCCGCCATGAACGGACGCGGTGATTCCGAGATACCGGAGGAGTACGCGGACCCGGCCGAGGACGCGCGGCGGGCCCGCTGGACGGCTCTGGCCACCGGGGCGGTGCTGACGCTCGCGGGCATGGCGGCCTCGGCGCTCCGCTTCACGGGATCCGGCCCGGCGCTCGTCCCGGCCGCCTACGCCACCGGGGCCGCGGTCTGTGCGCTCGCGTCGGTGCTCGGCTCCCGGGGACGCACCCGCAGGGCGCTGTGGCTGCTGATCGTCGGCGTGATGGTGATGGCGCTGGGCGACCAGTTCGACTGAGGTGACAGAGAGGCCGTTACTGTCCTGTGATCTGCCTCCCACTCCTGTGAATAAACGCACGAATGCGGTAAACGATCATTTCTGGCTGCAAGAGTGGTCTCCGCATTGCTCATGCGTTCTTTGCGGGCTGTTCATCTCATTGACGACTGTTCCCGGTCAAAGATCCACAAATCCACCCGGGAGCACGTTTCGTGGCAGCCCTCGCACGCTGGTGTGTCCAGCGCCGCCTCGTCGCCGTTCTGCTGTGGCTCCTCGCCTTCGGCGGGGTGACCGCGGCCGCCGTGGCCACCGGCTCGGCGTACTCGAACGACTACGAGGTCCCCGGCACCGAGTCGGGCCGCGCCACCCAGCTGCTGCAGGAAGGTTTCCCGGAGCTCGGCGGTGACAGCGACACCGTCGTCTGGCACACCACGTCCGGCACGGTCCGTGCCTCCGCCGTCGAGCAGACCATGACCCGGACCCTCGACGAGATCGCCGCTCTGCCCGGGGTGGCCACCGTCGTCAGTCCGTACGACGAGCAGGGCGCCACCCAGGTCAGCGAGAACGGCCGCACCGCCTACGCCACGGTCACCTTCGACGACCGGGCCGAGGACATCGACAAGGGCCAGGCACAGGCCGTCGTCGACACCGCCGAGAAGGCCGCCGGCGACGGGCTCCAGGTCGAGCTGGGCGGCAGCGCCATCGCCCTCACCGAGTCCTCGGGCGGACATCTCGCCGAGGCCGTCGGCGTGCTCGTCGCCGCGGTCGTGCTGTTCCTCGCCTTCGGCTCGCTCGCCGCCTCGCTGCTGCCCATCGCCACCGCGCTGGTCAGCGTCGGCACGGCGTACGCCGGGATCGTGCTGCTCGGGCACGCCATGACCGTCGCCGACTTCGCGCCCATGCTCGGCATGCTGATCGGACTCGGCGTCGGCATCGACTACGCGTTGTTCATCGTGACCCGGCACCGGCGCGGACTGAAACGCGGACTCGGCGTCGCCGAGTCCATCACCAACGCCGTCGCGACCACCGGGCGGGCCGTCGTCTTCGCGGGTGCCACGGTTTGCATCGCCCTGCTGGGCATGCTGATCCTCCGGCTGAGCTTCCTCAACGGCGTCGCGATAGCCGCCTCGCTCACCGTCGTCCTCACCGTCGCGGCCTCCGTCACCCTGCTGCCCGCCCTGCTCTCCCTCATCGGCATGCGCGCCCTGAGCCGGCGCGAGCGACGCCACCTGGACGAGCACGGGCCCCAGCCCGAACTGCCGACCGGGCTCGCCGCGCGCTGGTCGGCGTTCGTGGAACGCCACCCCAAGCTGCTCGGCGCGGTCGCCCTGGCCGTCATGACCGTCCTGGCCCTGCCCACGCTGGGACTGCACCTCGGCACCTCCGACCAGGGCAACAACCCGCAGGCGTCCACCACCCGCCAGGCCTACGACCTGCTCGCCGCCGGCTTCGGCCCCGGCGTCAACGGCCCGCTGACCCTGGTGACCCACGTCGACGGCGCCGAGGACAAGCTCCTCCTCGACAACCTCGACGCCACCATCCGCACCACCGAGGGCGTCGCCTCGGCGACCCCGGTGACCTACAACACGGGTGGGGGCACCGGGTACTTCACGATCGTCCCGGAGTCGTCCCCGCAGTCCCAGAAGACCAGCGACCTCGTCGACCGGCTGCGCACCGAGGTGCTGCCGCGCGCCGAGACCGGCACCTCGCTCGACATCCAGGTCGGCGGTGTCACGGCGTCGTACGACGACTTCGCCGAGGTGATCATCGGCAAACTGCCCCTGTTCGTCGGCGTCGTCATCGGCCTGGGCTGTCTGCTGCTCCTGCTCGCCTTCCGGTCCGTCGGCATCCCGCTGAAGGCGGCCGCGATGAACGTCGCCGCGGTCGCCGCCGCCTTCGGGATCGTCGTCGCGATCTTCCAGTGGGGCTGGGGGAGCGAGTTCCTGGGCCTCGGCCGGGCGGGACCGATCGAGCCCTTCCTGCCGGTGATCATGGTGTCCGTGCTCTTCGGGCTCTCCATGGACTACCAGGTCTTCCTGGTCAGCCGGATGTACGAGGAGTGGCTGGAGACCGGCGACAACCGGCGGGCCGTCCGCGTCGGCCTCGCCGAGACCAGCCGGGTGATCAACTCCGCCGCGGTCATCATGATCTCCGTCTTCCTCGCCTTCGTCCTCAGCGGCGACCGCGTGATCGCCATGTTCGGCATCGCCCTCGCCGCCGCCGTCGCCCTCGACGCGTTCGTCCTGCGCACGCTGCTCGTCCCCGCCCTCATGCACCTGCTCGGCGGCGCCAACTGGTGGCTGCCGGGCTGGCTGGACCGCCGGATGCCCCGCATCAGCATCGAACCGCCCGAGTGCCGGGCCGCCCATGCGAGGCTGGACGGTGTCGTGGCGGAGCTGGAGAAGGAGCGGGACATCGATGTACGCGATATCGCTGGGTGACGGCGCCGAACTGCGTCCGCTGGAGCCGTGGCACGCAGAGGAGTTCCTGGCGAACCTGGACCGCGGCAGGGAGTTCATCGGGGAGTTCATCCCCTTCGGCTCCAACGCGGTGGACGTGGAGTCCGCGCGCGAGACGCTCCAGCGCTACGCCCGGATGCGCGCCGACGACACCGGCGGCTACCACGGCATCTGGCTGGACGGAAAGCTCGTCGGCGGAGTGCTCACCCTCAACTTCGACGCCGCTCAGGGCAACGCCGAGGTCGGCTGCTGGCTGGAGCCCGCCGCCACCGGGCGCGGGCTGATCACCCGGGCGATGCGGGTGCTCATCGACTGGGTGATCGAGGAGCGCGGCATCCACCGCGTCGAATGGATCGCCGCCGCCGGCAACACCAACAGCCTCAATGTCGCCCGGCGGCTGGGGATGACCCGCGACGGCGTCCACCGGCAGGCGCACCTCTATGGTGGGGTGCGGCACGATCTCGAGGTTTGGTCGGTGCTGGCGCCCGAGTGGCGTGAGGCACGCGCGCGTGCCGCTCACAGCGATCATTAAGAAACCTCTCAGACTGCGTCCGTACGGTGCGAGGTATGGGAACCAAGACTGTTGACGAGACCGGGGCCGAGACGGGCCCCGAGGCCAGGACCGACGAGGAGAAGGTGGACGTCACGAAGAGCGACGCCGTGGGCGCCGACGAGGTGACCGAGGCCGACGACGCCGAGGACGGCGACGAGGCCGAGCTGCTCGAGGGCCTCGGCGAGGACGAGAAGGAGGGCCCGTCCGGCGTCGGCCAGGGTGCGGCCGCCGTCGTGTCCGCCGGGCTCGGTCTCGTCTCCCTCACCGGTGGCTGGATCGGTACGGTCGCCGCCGCCCGCGAGACCCTCGTGGGCCAGCTGGAGACGGCGTCGACCGCGACCGTCGCCACGCAGGTCAAGGAGGTCTACGGCGACGCCTGGCAGACCTCCGCCCTGTGGGCCGGCTTCTTCGCGCTGGCCGCGCTGATCGTGGGCGTCTTCGTGCTGGCCCGGCCCGCCTTCGGGGCGCCCGGCAAGCCGCAGGCCCCGTGGATCAAGTCGGTCGGCTGGGCGGGCGTCTCGCTCGGTGTCATCGGCCTGCTGCTGGCCGTCCTCAAGTACACCGACGTCCTGCTCGGACTGCCCTCCACGAGCTGAATCACCGCAGGTCACCAAGGGGTCTTAGGCCGACCGCAAGCACCTTACGCGGCGTCTGAGGCCCCTTAGGCACGTCTAAGGCCCCCGCGGTGGCCGAAGATGCGGAACTCTCCCGATGTGGCGGACCCGCCTTGGAGACGAAGGTAAAGGCATCGCAGAAAGCGAAGCACGAAACCGACTCTCCCAAGGGGACACCATGTACGAGTACGAGCTCTCCCAGCTTCGCTCCGCCGACCTGCTCCGTCAGGCCCAGCAGGAGCGGCTGGCCCGCGAGGCGGTCCGCGGACGCCGCGCCGCCCGCCGCGAGGCAGCCGGCCACGAGACCGAGGGCGAGGTGCATACCGGGCTCTCCCGCCGGCTCCGCTTCCTGCGCGCCGCGTGACCACGGGGGAGGGGGACGGCCGCCCGCCGACCGAGGCGGCCGTCCCCCCGGACGCCGGGGCGGCAGCGGACCCGAAGAGGGGGGAGGCGGACACGCTCCCCGCGAAAACCGGTGCCGCGCTGTCGGACCCCCGTGCGATGCTCGGGCCCGTGGAGACCAGGTCCGTCAGTCCCGTGTTCGTCGGCCGCGCCGATGAGCTGACCCACTTGAACGAGGCGCTCGCCCGTGCCGCCGCGGGCGAGCCGCAGGCCTTGCTGATCGGCGGCGAGGCCGGCGTCGGCAAGACCCGGCTCGTCGAGGAGTTCGCCACCGCGGCCGGCGGACAGGGCGCGGTCGTCGCGCTCGGCGGCTGCGTCGAGATCGGCGCCGACGGGCTGCCCTTCGCCCCGTTCTCCACCGCCCTGCGCGCCCTGCGCCGCGAACTGCCGGACGAGATGGCCGTCGCGGCCGCGGGCCAGGAGGAGGAACTGGCCCGGCTCCTGCCCGAACTGGGCGAGGCGCCCTCGGGACGCCACGACGAGCAGAGCATGGCCCGCCTCTTCGAACTCACCGCCCGCGTGCTGGAGCGCGTCGCCGCCGACCGCACGGTCGTCGTCGCCCTCGAAGACCTGCACTGGGCCGACGCCTCCACCCGCCACCTCCTCGCCTACCTCTTCCGCACCCTGCGCACCGGCCGCCTCGTCGTCCTCGCCACCTACCGCGCCGACGACATCCACCGCCGCCACCCGCTGCGCCCCCTGCTCGCCGAACTCGACCGGCTGCGCACCGTCCGCCGCCTCGAACTCGGCCGCTTCAACCGCACCGAGGTCGGCCGCCAGATCGCCGGCATCCTCGCCTCCGAACCCGACCCGGCCACCGTCGACGACATCTTCGAACGCTCCGACGGCAACGCCTTCTTCGTCGAGGAACTCGCCGTCGCCGCCCACGAGGGCTGCTGCGCCGGCCTCACCGACTCACTCCGCGACCTGCTCCTGGTCCGCGTCGAGGGACTGCCCGAGAGCACCCAGCGGGTCGCCCGGGTCGTCGCCGAGGGCGGCTCCACCGTCGAGTACCGGCTGCTCGCCGCCGTCGCCGGGCTCGCCGAGGACGACCTCATCGAGGCACTGCGGGCCGCCGTGAACGCCAACATCCTCAGCGCCGCACCCGACGACGACGGCTACCGCTTCCGCCACTCCCTGGTCCGCGAGGCTGTCAGCGACGACCTGCTGCCCGGGGAGCGCTCCCGCCTCAACCGCCGCTACGCCGAAGCCCTGGAGGCCGACCCGGCGCTCGTACCGGCCGACGGCCGCGTCATGCGTCTGGCCAGCTACTGGTACCACGCCCACGACGCGGCCAAGGCCCTGCCCGCCGTCCTGGCCGCCTCCGTCACCGCCCGCCGCCGGCACGCCTACTCCGAACAACTGCGGCTCCTGGAACGCGCGATGGAGCTCTGGGACACCGCCCCCGAGAACGTACGGGCCGCCCTGCGCCCCGTCGACTACGCCGAGGTCTACCCCGCCTGCGGCTGCGACCCGGCCACCACCCCGCTGCGCTACCTCGACCTGATGGCCGAGGCCGCCGTGGCCGGCCGGCTCTGCGGAGAACGGGAACGCGCCCTGAAGATCATCAAGCGGGCGCTGCACCTCCTGGAGGAGGAGGGCGATCCGCTGCGCAGCGCCTGGTTCTGGGTACAGCGCTCCCGGCTGATCTCCGCGCTGTCCCGGGGCGACGGCTGGCAGGAACTCGCCACCGCCCAGGAGCTGGTACGCGGCCTGCCGCCCTCCGAGGTGCACGCCGAGGTCCTCGCCAGCGTCGCCAACTGGTCCATGGTGCACGTCCCCGGCCCCGACGCCTTCTCCGCCGCCGAGCGCGCCGTGGAGTACGCGCGCATGCTCGGCGTCCACGAGATCGAGATGAACGCCCGGCTCACCCTCGGCAGCCTCAAGGTCCACGCCGGTGACATCGAGACCGGACTCGGCGAGATGCTGGAGGTCAAGCGCGAGACGGTCGAGCACGGCCTCTCCGCCGTCGCGGCCCGCGTCTATGTGAACCTGCCGGACGCCCTCGAAGCCGTCGGACGCTCCTCCGACGCCGTGCCCATCCTGGAGGAAGGGCTCGCCTACACCCGGCGGTTCGGCCTCCCGGACAGCGAGGCCTGGGCCTGGGGCAACCTCGCCGAATCCCTCTGCAGCCTGGGCCGCTGGGACGAGGCCGCCGAAGCCTCCGTCAACGCCGGGCGCATCGGGCAGAGCGCCAAGCCCCGCGGCTTCCACGCCCTCCTGCGCGCCGAACTAGCCCTCGCCCGAGGTGACCTGGCCGAGTCCCGCCACCAACTGGCCGCGTCCCGAGCCCACTTCGGCAGCCACGACCGGCCGCCCCAGAACGAGATCCCCCTCGCCCGCATCGCCATCGGCGTCGCCGCCGGCGAGGGCCGCCTCCTGGACGCCCGCGCCGAACTCGAACGCGCCATGGACACCGGCTTCCCGCCCGACACCCAGCGCTACGCCTGGCCCCTCCTGCGGACCGCCGCCGCCATGGAGGCCGACGCCCTCGGCCTGCCCGCCGCCGACCCAGGCCGCGCCGAACTCCTCGAACGCATCCGTACGGCCGCCAAGCCCCTGGCCACCAACGTCCCCGTCTGGCAGGCCCACGAACGCTGGGTCCGCGCGGAGCTCCTGCGCGCCGAGGGCACGAGCGACCCCGAGGACTGGTCGGAGGTGACCGCCGCCTTCGAGTGCCTGGACCGCCCCTACGACCTCGCGCGCGTCCGCCACCGTCTCGCAGAGGCCCTCCTGACCACCGGCGGCGAGGACGAACGCGACCGCGCCACGGAGCTGCTGCGCCTCGCCCACGCCGTCGCCCGCCACCTCGGTGCCCGTCCCCTGACCGACGCCGTCACCCAGCTCGCCCAGCGTGCCCGCCTCCCCATGGCCCGCATCCCGAAGCGGTCCCAGGCCCCCTCGGCCGACTCCCTCGGCCTCACCGGCCGGGAGCGCGACGTGCTGCGCCTGGTCTCCGCCGGCCGCAGCAACCGTCAGATAGCCGAGGAGCTGTTCATCTCCCCGAAAACGGCCAGCGTCCATGTCTCGAACATCCTGGCCAAGCTGGGCGTCTCGGGCCGGGGCGAGGCCGCGGCCGTGGCACACCGGCTGGGGCTGTTCCCGGCGGAGTCGCTCACCGGCCGGACGGCGGGGTGAGACCCCGCAGGATCGGCGCCACAGGCTCACCCTTCGGACGAACGGCGTCAGGTTTACGCTGTAAAGGACGTCGGCCCAGGGAGGTCCCGTGTTCAACGCCTTCGAGGAACTGTTCGCACCCGGTCGAAAACACACCCAGGACGAAGAGAACCGGCTGGCACTGTCACGGGAGGACATCGGAGACAACGACCCCGGACGCGGACCGATAGACCTCGCGTCCGGCAAGGTCGTCGTACGGCGGCCGACGCCGGACGAGGACGAGGACGAGTCCGCCGAGGACTGACGGCCCGGTCAGCTCACCTGTACCTGCAGGATCCGGTCGTCCCCCTCCTTCGGGTCGCCCCTCCCGTCCGTGTTGCTGGTGACCACCCACAGTTTGTCGCCGCCCGCCGACACCACCGTGCGCAGCCGGCCGTACTCACCCTCCAGGAAAGCCTGCGGGTCCGCCGAGGCCTCCGTGCCCTTCAGCGGGACGCGCCACAGGCGCTGCCCCTTCAGCCCCGCCATCCATATCGAGCCCTCGGCGTAGGCGATACCGCTGGGGGAGGCGTCATCCGTGGCCCACTGGGCTATGGGGTTGCGGAAGTCGCCCTTGTCGGACTTGCCCTCGGCCTCCGGCCAGCCGTAGTTGCCGCCCGGCTCGATCGCGTTCAGCTCGTCCCAGGTGTCCTGGCCGAACTCCGAGGCGAACAGACGCTGCTTGGAGTCCCAGGCCAGGCCCTGCACATTGCGGTGGCCGAGCGAGTACACGGGGGAGTCGGGGAACGGGTTGCCCGGGGCCGGCTCGCCCTCCGGCGTCAGCCGCAGGATCTTGCCGCCCAGGGACTTCTTGTCCTGGGACAGACCGGTGTTGCCGCTCTCGCCCGTGCCCGCGTACAGCATCTTGTCCGGGCCGAAGGCGATCCGGCCGCCGTTGTGGATATAGCCCTTGGGGATGCCCCTGAAGACGGTGTCCGGTGCGCCCAGCTGCTCGCCGGACGGCTTCCCCTCCTCGTACAGCATGCGGACGACGCGGTTGTCCGAGGCCGAGGTGAAGTAGGCGTAGACCATGTGGTCCGAGGCGTAGTCCGGCGACAGCGCGAGGCCCATGAGCCCGCCCTCACCGGCGGGGGAGACCCCCGGCACCTCGCCCAGCTCGGTCTTCTTGCCGGTCTCCCCGTCGACGCGGGTGATCGTCGCCTCGTCCCGGGAGGAGACCAGCAGATCGCCGTCGGGCAGCGGGGCCAGGCCCCAAGGGGTGTCCAGCCCGGTGGCGGCCGTGCGGAGCACCTTCACCGAGCCCTTCGCGGGAGGTGTCTCCTCGGCGGCCTGCCGGGTGGGGGAGGCCTCCGACGTCGTACTCCTGCTCGGTGTCGTACCACCGCCCGACGCCCCGCCACCGCCGTCGTCGGAGGAACACCCGGCCGTCACCAGGAGCACGGTTGCGGCCAACACGGCCGACACTGCTCGTCGTTGCACGATCTCGGTCCCTTCGACGCGGTGGCTTCTACTGTTCTTACACCGCTCGGGCCTCACAGGTTCCCGATCTCCGGGACCCGAACCGCGACGGGCCGCTGCGCCGCCGGATCCCGTCAGTCCCAGGATCCCCGCGCCTTCGGCAGTGCCGCCACCTCCGCCAGGTCCTGCGCGGACAGCCGCAGCTCGGCCGCCGCCGCGTTCTCCGTCACCCAGCGCTCCTGCTTGGCACCCGGGACCGGGACCACATGGCGGCCCCGGGACAGCACCCACGCCAAGGCCACCTGGGCCGGTGTGACGGCGTCGCCGTGGCGGGCGGCGATGCGGCGCAGACCGACGACGATCGGCTGGTTGGCGGCCATCATCTCCGCCGTGAAGCGGGGGTGGCGGGCCCGGACGTCGTCCGGTTCGAAGCCCTCGCCCGGGGTCAGGGTGCCGGTGAGGAAACCGTTGCCCAGCGGCATCGCCGCCAGGAAGCCGACCCCGCGGGCCTCGCACCACGGCAGCAGCGACTCCAGGGCCTCCGGCGACCACACCGACAGCTCCGCCTCCACCGCGCTCACCGGGAAGACCTGCTGGACGCGCTGCAACTGGCGGATCGTCGCGTCGTGCAGACGGGCCCCGGACCGGCGGCCACCGCGCGCGCCCACCGCGCACAGCCCCAGCGACCGCACCTTCCCGGCCCGGACCAGATCCGCCATCGCGCCCCAGGTCTCCTCGACCGGGACCTCGGGGTCGGCCCGGTGCAGCTGGTACAGGTCGATCACGTCCGTCTGCAGCCGCCGCAGCGACGCGTCGCACGCCCGCTTCACATAACCGGGCCGGCCGTTGGCCACGATGTGCTGCTCGCCGACCAGCAGCCCCACCTTCGTCGACACGAAGGCCTCACCGCGCCGTTCCTTCAACACCCGCCCCACCAACAGCTCATTGGTGAACGGGCCGTACATGTCGGCCGTGTCCAGCAGCGTCGAGCCCAGGTCCAGCGCCCGGTGCACGGCCCTGAACGACTCCTCGCCCCGCTGCCGCGACCCGCTGTAGGCCCAGCTCATCGGCATGCAACCGAGTCCGACACCCCCCACCGCGAGCGCCGCCGCCCCGATCGTCCTGCGCTCCACCTGCTCGTGACCCTCCCTCTTCCGGCACCCCACAACCTAACCTCTGCGCCTCACACACCTGACATAGCCTCTGACCATGACCGCTGACGTATGGCTCCCCATCCCGCCGGAAGAGATCGCAGGGCTCCCCCGAGGGCCCCACTACCTTTTCTGGGACGGGGGTGAGGACGGGCGGCAGGAGTTCCCCGGGGACCCGGCCGACTGCGCCGTGTACGTCGTGCCGTACATGAAGCGGCAGCCCGTGAAGGTCCGCCCGCTGAAGGAGATGCGCAACCTGCGGCTCGTCCAGACGCTCACGGCAGGCGTCGACGACGTCCTGGCGCAACTGGACGACATCGTGCCCGGCGTGGACCTGTGCAACGCGCGCGGTGTGCACGAGGCGAGCACCGCCGAGCTCGCCCTGACGCTCACGCTGGCCTCGCTGCGCGGCATCCCCGGCTTCGTCCGCGCCCAGCAGCAGGAGCACTGGCAGGGCGACTTCCACCCGGCGCTCGCCGACAAGTCAGTGCTCATCGTCGGCTACGGCTCCATCGGCTCCGCCATCGAGGACCGGCTCGTACCGTTCGAGGTCGCGCGGGTGGCGCGCGTCGCGCGCTCCGCGCGCACCACGGAGCGCGGACCGGTGCACCCGCTCGCCGAACTGCCCGCCCTGCTGCCGGAGGCGGACGTCGTCATCCTCTCCACGCCGCTGAACGACACCACCCGGGGTCTGGTGAACTCCGGGTTCCTGGCCCGGATGAAGGACGGCGCCCTCCTGGTGAACGTCGCGCGCGGTGGCGTCGTCGACACCAAGGCCCTGCTCGCCGAACTGGACAGCGGCCGGATCACCGCGGCCCTGGACGTCGTCGACCCCGAACCGCTGCCCGCGGGGCACCCGTTGTGGCAGGCGCCCGGTGTGCTCATCAGTCCCCATGTGGGCGGACCGACGTCCGCGTTCCTGCCGCGCGCCAAGCGGCTGTTGGTGGACCAGTTGGGGCGTTTCGTGAACCGGGAGCCACTGCGCAACGTGATCCTTACGACGGGCCCCACAAGCGCTGAGATCCGCGGAGCAACAAGCGCGTAATCCGTTTCCGGTACCCTCCGCAACCCCCCGGACGCGGTCCGTGCTCGCATCGCCGCTGGTCGTCACGGAGCGTAGAGGAACTATGTCCCTGAGTGACGAGACTGGTGTATCGTCCCGACAGGGGCTGCGCCGCGGACAGTTCGGCGCCGGGGATGGACATTGCAGACTGTGAGGGGGGCGACGGGCGATGCACGGCCTATGGACGAACGATCCGACGCGGCGAAGCCGCCGACGACGACCCTGGCGCACGGCCGCGCGCAGACGCGGTCACCACGGCAGCCACAGCTGCCGTCACAGCCATCACCAGCGCAGGCACAGCAGCCGCAGGAGGCATGCGCATCCAGCGGCCCCGGACTCCCGGGACCCTGGAGCGGCGCGGACCAGGAGGGTCCGGTGAGTTCGCCGCCGCCTCCCACGACCACCCTCAACGGAGCGCTGCGGGCACAGCATTCGCCGGGGGCGCTGCTTCCCCGGCCGCCGGCCTCCGGCAGCCGGACGAGCCTGGTCCACCAACTCCTGCTGGCCCTCGTGTGCGCGGGATACGCCGTCGGTTCCGCGCTCGGCTGGGGCTCCCAGGAAGTCGCGCTGATCATGGGCGACTTCGGGCTGAGCGCCGCGGCGGCCATCGCCGCCGTCTCCTGCTTCCTCTACGCCCGTAACCGGCGCGTCCGCTTTCGACTCGCCTGGATACTGTTCGCCCTCTCCTCGGCCATGGCGTCCCTGGGCAACCTGGTCTGGGGGTGGTACGAGGTCGTTCTGCAACGACCGGTGCCCACCCCCAGTTACGCCGACGGGTTCTTCCTGTGCTTCGCGCCGCCCGCCATCGTGGGCCTTCTGGTCCTCGCCAAACGGCCGGTGACGAAGGCCGGTTGGGTCTGCCTCGGGCTGGACGCCTGGCTGATCGGCGGCTCGCTGCTCACGCTCTCGTGGAGCCTGGCCCTCGCCCAGGCGGCACGGTCCGACGGGTCGAGCGTGTCGCAGACCGCGCTGTCGCTCGCCTACCCGCTGCTGGACATCGCCCTGGTCAGCATGGTGCTCGCGCTGCACTTCCGGCGCTCGGCGGTGAACCGTACGGCGGTGAACACCGCGATCGGCGCACTCGCCCTGACCGTCATGTGCGACGCCCTGTTCACCTCGCCGCTGGTCCAGAACGCCTACCGCTCCGGCCAGTTGCTGGACGCGGGCTGGTTCGCCGGCTCGCTCCTGCTCGCCTACGCGCCCTGGGCCGCATCCCGCCAGGGGCAGGCGGGCTCCGACGGGCAGGACGGCGCGGGGCACACGCGCGTGGTCCACGAGCATCTGCCGGGACAGCGCGGCGGCGTCCACCACCACGCGCCCCCGCAGGGAGGCGATCACAGCCGGTATCCGGCCGCGGGGCCCATCGTCGGCTCCCTGTCCGCGCTCACGCCGTACCTCGCCGCCGCCGTCTGCACGCTGGGCATCCTCTACAACGTCCTCAACGGCCACAGCGTCGACCGCGTGGTGCTCCTCACCGGCGGCACCGTCGTGCTCGCCCTCGTGGTGCGCCAGGGCATCATGCTGCTCGACAACATCACCCTCACCCAGGAGCTGGCGCAGAAGGAGAACCACTTCCGCTCCCTGGTGCAGGGCTCCAGCGACGTCATCATGATCGCCGCGCCCAACGGGATCCTGCGCTACGTCTCCCCGGCGGCCGCCGGTGTCTACGGCTGCCCCGCGGAGGACCTCGTGGGCACCGAACTGGCCAACCTCATCCACCCGGAGGACCTGGGCTGCGTGGTGCACGAGGTGCGCCGCTTCCTCGCCGCCAACCCTCTCGATGAACCCACCACCCGCATCGAGTGCCGTTTCCGGTCCGGTGACGGAGGCTGGCTCAATGTCGAGTCCACCGTCAACCGCCACCACGGCGGCCTCATCTTCAACAGCCGGGACGTGACCGAAAGAGTGCGCCTCCAGGCGCAGCTCCAGCACAACGCCGAGCACGACCCGCTCACCGACCTGCCCAACCGCGCCCTGTTCACCAAGCGCGTCCAGCACGCGCTCTCCGGCCGCCGCGCCTCCGACCGCGGCACCGCCGTCCTCTTCATCGACCTCGACGGCTTCAAGGCCGTCAACGACACGATCGGGCACCAGGCCGGGGACGAGCTGCTCGTCCAGGCCGCCCGCAGACTCCAGGACGCGGTCCGGCACGGCGACACCGCGTCCAGGCTCGGCGGCGACGAGTTCGCGGCCCTGATCGTCGGGGACGGCACCCGTGACCGCAGCGCCCGCGAGCGGCACATCCTGGATCTCGCCGACCGCCTCCGGATCACGCTCTCGCAGCCCTACCTCATCGACGGCAACGATGTCCGTGTCGCCGCCTCCATCGGCGTCGCGTTCTCGGAGCCGGGCCTCGGCGCGGGCGAGATCCTGCGCAACGCCGACCTGGCCATGTACCGCGCCAAGTCGGCCGGAAAGGGACGCGTCGAGCTGTACGCGCCCCAGATGCAGCAGGACGTCGTGCGCAAGGCGGAGCTGGCCACGCGCCTGCGTGCCGCGCTGCACGACGGCGAGTTCGCGCTGCTGCACCAGCCCGTGGTCTGTCTGGAGGACGGCCGGATCACATCGGTCGCCGCCCAGGCACGATGGCGCTCCTCGCAGGGGGTGCTCTTCACGCCGGCCGAGTTCCTCAGGGTCGCCGAGGACAGCGACAAGACGGCCGAACTGGGCCGCTGGATGCTGGAGGAGGCCGTCGAGCAGGCCGCCGAGCGCGCCGCGACCGGGCTGACCATGCCGGTGGCCGTCCGGATGAACGCCCGCCGGCTGCTGGACCGCTCCCTGCCGCTCGGCTCGATCGAGGCCCTGCTGACCCGGCACGGCCTGCCGTCCGGGTCCCTGGTGATCGAGCTGTCCGAGACCGACCCCCGGGTCTCCCTCGACGAGCTGGAACGCCGTCTCGGCGCCCTGCGCAGGCTCGGTGTCCGGATCGCCCTGGACGGCTTCGGGAGCGGTTACGCGGCGATCACGGCACTGCGCAGACTCCCCGTCGACGTGCTCAAACTCGACCGCAGTCTGGTCGAGGGGGTCGTGGAGTCCGCGCGGCTGCACAAGATCACCAGTGGTCTGCTCAGGATCGCCGGGGATCTCGGGCTGCAGTCCGTGGCCGACGGCGTGGATCTGCCCGAGCAGGTCGTGGCGCTGCGCGCGATGGGGTGCACACACGGGCAGGGAATGGCGTTCTCCGGTCCGTTGGACGAGTACCGGCTGCGCCGGGCGCTCGGTTCCGGCCATTATCCGGTACCGCACGGACCTGCGGAGCCCGCGTTCGCGGGGGGAGGTGCGGGGGTGTACACAAGTGGTGTGCCCGCTGTTCTCGGAGGCGGAAGTGCCCTTCGCTCACATAATGAGACTCCCGTCCCACCCGCTTGACACTGGGTGTGTGCCGGGGGGAGGGTCTGTGCCATGCGCACCCGAATTCTCGTACTTGGACAGCGCGTCGGCTGAGCTGGTGACGTCCGGATCGACCCGGAACTCCCAGCGACCACACCCGGCGCGCTCCCCTCGCTTGCCTCTTGGCACGAGGGGTTTTTTGTTGCACAGACACCAGGCGTAAAAAGCATCACACCGTACAAACCTCGCAAAAACCCTCAGCATCGAGAAGAGAATGACGATGACCGAGCAGGCCACCGGGGCCCATCCGCAGCCGCGGCCCCGATCCGGAGGACAGCAGTCCGCCCCCGAGCACGTCACGGGCGCGCAGTCCCTCATCCGCTCTCTCGAGGAGGTCGGCGCCGAGACGGTATTCGGCATTCCCGGCGGTGCGATCCTGCCCGCGTACGACCCGCTGATGGACTCCCGGCGGGTGCGCCACGTCCTGGTCCGCCACGAGCAGGGCGCCGGCCACGCGGCCACCGGTTACGCGCAGGCCACCGGCAAGGTCGGCGTCTGCATGGCGACCTCCGGGCCCGGTGCCACCAACCTGGTGACCCCGATCGCGGACGCGCACATGGACTCGGTGCCGCTCGTGGCGATCACCGGGCAGGTCGCGTCCAAGGCGATCGGCACGGACGCCTTCCAGGAGGCGGACATCGTCGGCATCACGATGCCGATCACCAAGCACAACTTCCTCGTCACCAAGGCCGAGGACATCCCGCGGGTGATCGCGCAGGCGTTCCACATCGCCTCCACCGGCCGCCCCGGCCCGGTCCTGGTCGACATCGCCAAGGACGCCCTCCAGGCGCGGACCACCTTCTCCTGGCCCCCCACCATGGACCTGCCCGGCTACCGGCCCGTCACCAAGCCGCACGCCAAGCAGATCCGCGAGGCCGCGAAGCTCATCACCAACGCCAAGCGGCCCGTCCTCTACGTCGGCGGCGGTGTCATCAAGGCACACGCCACCGCGGAGCTCAAGGTTCTCGCCGAGCTCACCGGAGCGCCCGTCACCACCACACTGATGGCGCTCGGCGCATTCCCCGACAGCCACCCGCTGCACGTGGGAATGCCGGGCATGCACGGTGCGGTCACCGCCGTCACCGCGCTGCAGAAGGCCGACCTGATCGTCGCCCTCGGAGCCCGCTTCGACGACCGCGTCACCGGCAAGCTGGACAGCTTCGCCCCGTACGCGAAGATCGTCCACGCCGACATCGACCCGGCCGAGATCGGCAAGAACCGCGCCGCGGACGTGCCGATCGTCGGGGATGCCCGCGAGGTCATCGCCGACCTGGTCCAGGCGGTGCAGAAGGAGCACAGCGAGGGCCACCAGGGCGACTACACCGCCTGGTGGAAGGACCTGAACCGCTGGCGCGAGACGTACCCGCTCGGCTACGACCAGCCGGACAACGGCTCGCTCTCGCCGCAGCAGGTCATCGAGCGCATCGGACAGCTCGCCCCCGACGGCACGATCTTCGCGGCCGGTGTCGGCCAGCACCAGATGTGGGCCGCGCACTACGTCCAGTACGAGCAGCCGGCCACCTGGCTGAACTCGGGCGGCGCGGGCACGATGGGCTACGCGGTCCCGGCCGCGATGGGCGCCAAGGCCGGTCAGCCGGACCGGACGGTCTGGGCGATCGACGGCGACGGCTGCTTCCAGATGACCAATCAGGAGCTCACCACCTGCGCCCTGAACAACATCCCGATCAAGGTCGCCATCATCAACAACGGCGCCCTCGGGATGGTCCGCCAGTGGCAGACCCTCTTCTACAACCAGCGGTACTCCAACACCGTGCTGCACTCCGGCCCCGACGACGTCAACCCGGAGGCCAGGGGCACCCGTGTCCCCGACTTCGTGAAGCTGTCGGAGGCCATGGGCTGCTACGCGATCCGCTGCGAGTCCCCGGACGACCTCGACAAGGTCATCGAAGAGGCCAACTCCATCAACGACCGCCCGGTCGTCGTCGACTTCATCGTCCACGAGGACGCCATGGTGTGGCCGATGGTCGCCGCCGGCACCTCCAACGACGAGATCCTGGCCGCCCGGGACGTCCGCCCCGACTTCGGCGACAACGAAGACGACTGAGCGAGAGAGACGTAAAAGATCATGTCCAAGCACACGCTCTCCGTCCTGGTGGAGAACAAGCCGGGCATCCTCGCCCGGATCGCCGCGCTGTTCTCCCGTCGCGGCTTCAACATCGACTCGCTCGCCGTCGGCGTCACCGAGCACGCCGACATCTCCCGCATCACGATCGTGGTGAGCGTCGAGGCGCTGCCCCTCGAGCAGGTCACCAAGCAGCTCAACAAGCTCGTCGAGGTGCTCAAGATCGTCGAGCTCGAGCCGGCGAGCGCCGTTCAGCGTGAACTCGTTCTGGTGAAGGTGCGCGCCGACAACGAGACGCGCTCGCAGATCGTCGAGATCGTCCAGCTGTTCCGCGCCAAGACCGTCGACGTCTCCCCGGAGGCCGTCACCATCGAGGCCACCGGCGGCAGCGACAAGCTGGAGGCCATGCTCAAGATGCTGGAGCCGTTCGGCATCAAGGAGCTCGTCCAGTCCGGCACGATCGCCATCGGCCGCGGCGCCCGTTCGATCACGGACCGCTCACTGCGCGCCCTCGACCGATCTGCGTAACGCTTTGTACGGGCGGCCGCGGTCGTCGGCCGCCCGTATGGCGAGACCCCGAAACTTCACGTCACCCCGCCGTCATACGGTGGGACGCAACACCTGCACTCAAGGAGAGAACCCAAAGTGGCCGAGCTGTTCTACGACGCCGACGCCGACCTGTCCATCATCCAGGGCCGCAAGGTCGCGGTCATCGGTTACGGCAGCCAGGGCCACGCCCACGCGCTGTCGCTGCGTGACTCGGGTGTCGACGTCCGGGTGGGTCTGCACGAGGGCTCGAAGTCCAAGGCCAAGGCCGAGGAGCAGGGCCTGCGCGTGGTGACGCCGTCGGAGGCCGCCGCCGAGGCCGACGTCATCATGATCCTGGTGCCGGACCCGATCCAGGCCCAGGTCTACGAGGAGTCCATCAAGGACAACCTCAACGACGGCGACGCGCTGTTCTTCGGCCACGGTCTGAACATCCGCTTCGACTTCATCAAGCCCCCGGCCGGCATCGACGTCTGCATGGTCGCCCCGAAGGGCCCGGGCCACCTCGTCCGTCGCCAGTACGAGGAGGGTCGCGGCGTTCCCTGCATCGCGGCCGTCGAGCAGGACGCCACGGGCAACGCCTTCGCGCTGGCCCTGTCGTACGCCAAGGGCATCGGCGGCACCCGCGCGGGCGTCATCAAGACGACCTTCACCGAGGAGACCGAGACCGACCTCTTCGGCGAGCAGGCCGTTCTCTGCGGTGGTACGGCCGCGCTGGTCAAGGCCGGTTTCGAGACGCTGACCGAGGCGGGCTACCAGCCCGAGATCGCGTACTTCGAGTGCCTGCACGAGCTGAAGCTGATCGTCGACCTCATGTACGAGGGCGGCCTGGAGAAGATGCGCTGGTCCGTCTCCGAGACCGCCGAGTGGGGCGACTACGTCACCGGTCCCCGCATCATCACGGACGCCACCAAGGCCGAGATGAAGAAGGTCCTCGCCGAGATCCAGGACGGCACCTTCGCGCGTGAGTGGATGGCCGAGTACCACGGCGGTCTGAAGAAGTACAACGAGTACAAGCAGCAGGACTCCGAGCACCTGCTGGAGACCACCGGCAAGCAGCTGCGCAAGCTGATGAGCTGGGTCGACGAGGAGGCGTAAGCCTCGGCCGACGGGGCCGGAACGCCATGCTCCGGCCCCGTTGTCCAACCCGTCGGAGCACGGACGGGTGATCCTTCCGCAGAGGCGCAAGACGACCTCCGCCGCGCCACTACACTGGCGCACAACATTCGCGTCAGGCCCACAGCGTCGTGCGTCTTCCACGCGGCTAGCCACCTCCACCGCATGCGGCCGTCGGGACGGCCGTCCGCATTGGACTTGTGAGGACTCACGTGAGCTCGAAACCTGTCGTACTCATCGCTGAAGAGCTGTCGCCCGCGACCGTCGACGCGCTCGGCCCGGACTTCGAGATCCGGCAGTGCAACGGCGCTGACCGGGCCGAGCTGCTGCCCGCCATCGCCGACGTGGACGCGATCCTGATCCGCTCCGCCACCAAGGTGGACGCCGAGGCGATCGCCGCCGCGAAGAAGCTGAAGGTCGTCGCACGAGCCGGCGTCGGCCTGGACAACGTCGACGTCTCCGCCGCCACCAAGGCCGGCGTGATGGTCGTCAACGCCCCCACCTCCAACATCGTCACCGCCGCCGAGCTGGCCTGCGGTCTGCTGCTGGCCACCGCGCGCCACATCCCGCAGGCCAACACCGCGCTGAAGAACGGCGAGTGGAAGCGCAGCAAGTACACCGGCGTCGAGCTGGCGGAGAAGACCCTCGGTGTCGTCGGCCTCGGCCGCATCGGCGCGCTCGTCGCCCAGCGCATGTCGGCCTTCGGCATGAAGGTCGTGGCCTACGACCCCTACGTGCAGCCCGCCCGGGCCGCGCAGATGGGCGTGAAGGTCCTCTCCCTCGACGAGCTGCTCGAGGTCTCCGACTTCATCACCGTGCACCTGCCGAAGACCCCCGAGACCCTCGGTCTCATCGGTGACGAGGCCCTGCACAAGGTCAAGCCGAGCGTGCGCATCGTCAACGCCGCGCGCGGCGGGATCGTCGACGAGACGGCGCTGTTCTCGGCGTTGAAGGAGGGCCGCGTCGCCGGCGCCGGCCTCGACGTGTACGCGAAGGAGCCCTGCACGGACTCCCCGCTCTTCGAGCTCGACGAGGTCGTCTGCACCCCGCACCTCGGCGCCTCCACCGACGAGGCCCAGGAGAAGGCCGGCATCGCCGTCGCCCGCTCCGTGCGCCTGGCGCTCGCCGGTGAGCTGGTCCCGGACGCCGTCAACGTCCAGGGCGGCGTCATCGCCGAGGACGTCAAGCCGGGTCTGCCGCTCGCCGAGCGCCTCGGCCGGATCTTCACCGCGCTCGCCGGTGAGGTCGCGGTCCGCCTCGACGTCGAGGTCTACGGCGAGATCACCCAGCACGACGTGAAGGTGCTGGAGCTCAGCGCCCTCAAGGGTGTCTTCGAGGACGTCGTCGACGAGACCGTGTCGTACGTCAACGCCCCGCTGTTCGCGCAGGAGCGCGGTGTCGAGGTGCGCCTGACGACCAGCTCGGAGTCGGCCGACCACCGCAACGTCGTCACCGTGCGCGGCACACTGGGCAACGGCGAGGAGGTCGCGGTCTCCGGCACGCTGGCCGGTCCGAAGCACCTCCAGAAGATCGTCGCGGTCGGCGAGTACGACGTCGACCTGGCCCTCGCCGACCACATGGTCGTCCTCAAGTACGAGGACCGGCCGGGCGTCGTCGGCACCGTGGGCCGCGTCTTCGGAGAGGCCGGCATCAACATCGCCGGCATGCAGGTGTCCCGTTCGGTGGCCGGTGGCGAGGCGCTCGCCGTCCTGACGGTGGACGACACGGTGCCCCCGGCGGTCCTGGCCGAGCTCGAGGTGGAGATCGGGGCCACGTCGGCTCGTGCGGTGAACCTGGTCTGACGTACCACGCGAAAGGCCGGGCGGGCTGAGGAAACCCTCAGCCCGCCCGGCCTTTTCCGTCCTACGCGGGAACCTTGTCCGGCTCCGGCTCCTTCACCGGCTCCCGTACCTCGACACCCCGCAGCGTCACCGCCGCCAGCACCGCCGCACCCGCCAGCAGCACCGCCCCCGCGATCGCCGCCGCCTGCATCCCGTTGGTGAACGCCTCCCGGGCCGCGGCCGCCAGTCCCGGCACCTGATCGGCGACCGCCAGCGCCCCGCCCAGGGTCTCGTGGGCCACGTCGGGCGCCGAGGCCGGGATGTCGTGGCGGTAGACGGCCGTACCGATGGAGCCGAGGACCGCCATGCCCAGCGCGCCGCCGAACTCCGCGCCGGTCTCCATCAGGGAGGACGCGGTGCCCGCCCGCTCGACCGGCGCGGTGCCCATCGCGAGGTCCATGATCTGGGACATCACGGTGACGCCGCCGACCGCGAGGACACCGCAGGAGGCCAGCACCAGCCACATCGAGTCCGTACCGGCCAGTGCCAGCAGCGCGAAGCCGCACGCGGAGATCGCGAAGCCCGCGGTGATGACGTAGGCGCGGTTGACGCCCTTCTGGACCAGAGCGGTCGCGATCGGTGCCGCGGCCCCGATCGGCACCGACGGCAGCAGCGCCCACAGGGCCGACTCCAGCGCGCTCTTGCCGAGCACCGACTGAAGGTACTGCGTGGTGAAGTAGGCCGACCCCAGGATCCCGAACGCCGAGACGAGGTTCAGCGCGACGGAGGGCGCGAAGCCGCGGCCGCGGAACAGGGCCGGGTCGATCATCGGTGAGGCCGTGGTGCGCTGGCGGTGGACGAAGAGGGCCGCGAAGAGCAGACCGACGGTGATCGAGACGACGTAGCGGACGTTCCAGCCCTCCGAGGGGATCTCCTTGAGGCCGTAGACCACGGGGAGCACGGCGACCATCGACAGGGGGACGCTCACCCAGTCGAAGCGGCCGGGGGAGGGGTTCCTCGACTCGGGGAGCAGCAGCGGGCCGAGGACCAGCAGTAGGGCCATCGCGGGCAGGTTGACCAGGAAGACCGAGCCCCACCAGAAGTGCTCGACCAGTACCCCGCTCATCACCGAGCCGAGCGCGATCCCGGCCGTCATCACGCCGGACCAGATGCCGATCGCCTTCGCGCGCTGGCCGGGGTCGGTGAACATCGTGCGCAGCAGGGCCATCGTCGACGGCATCAGGGTCGCGCCGCCGATGCCGAGGACCGCACGGGCCGCGATCAGGGTCTCGGCGCTGTTCGCGTATGCCGCCACCAGCGAGGCGGCGCCGAAGGCGGCGGCGCCGATCACCAGGAGCCTGCGGTGGCCGATGCGGTCGCCGAGCGAGCCCATCGTCATCAGCAGTCCGGCCAGCACGAACGCGTAGATGTCGAAGATCCACAGCTGCTGGGTGCCGCTCGGCTCAAGGTCCGCGCTGATCGACGGGATCGCGAAGTAGAGGACGGAGACGTCCATCGAGACCAGGAGCAGCGGAAGCATCAGGACGGTGAGGGCGGTCCATTCACGGCGTCCGGCGAGGGTGCCGGCGGAAGTGCCCTCGGGAGTGCTCGTCGGGTTCGTCATGGCGGCGACTATACGGACGTCTTAAACGCTTGTCTATGACGCTTGTATAAATCGCTTGTCTAGATAGAGTGGGCGCATGGGACACCGTGAGGACCTGCTCGAAGGCGCCAAGCGCTGCCTGCTGGAGAAGGGCTTCGCGCGCACCACGGCGCGCGACATCGTCAAGGAGTCGGGGACCAACCTCGCCTCGATCGGCTATCACTACGGCTCGAAGGACGCGCTGCTGGCGGAGGCGTATCTGTCGCTGGTCGGGGATCTCTCCGAAGCCTTCGACGGCGAGGGGGCCGCCGGGATCGTGGCGGAGCCCGGTTCGATCGAGAGGTTCCGGGAGGTGTGGTCGAACATCATCGGCACCATGCGGGGACCGGGTTCGATGTGGCGCCTCAGCGTGGAGATCGTGGCCATGGGCGACCAGCTGCCCGCGGTACGCGATCACCTGGCGCAGCAGCAACGCGATGCCGACAGCGCCCTCGTCGCACTGTTCATGGGGATGCCGGAGGAGGACGTCCCGGACGAGACCCGGGACACCCTCGGCAAGTTCTACACGACCCTGATGACGGGTCTCATCACGCAGTGGATCTTCGACCCCAAGAACGCGGCCGACGCCGACGCGCTCACCGAAGGCCTGAGCCAGGTGATCGCCGGGGTCACGAAGAGCTGATCCGCCCGTCCCGCATCTCGATCACCCGGTCCGCGAAATGCCGTACGACCGCCCGGTCGTGGCAGATGAACAGATAGCCGAGCCCCAGCTCGTCCTGGAGGTCGGTCAGCAGGTTCAGCACCCCGGCCCGCACCGACGGGTCCAGCGCCGACACCGGCTCGTCCAGCACCAGCAGGCGCGGCTCGGAGGCCAACGCCCGGGCGATCCCGGCGCGTTGGCACTGGCCGCCGGAGAGCTCGTGCGGATACCGGTCGCCGTACGACGGGTCGAGGCCGACCCGGTCGAGGAGTCCGGCCACCCGGGCGGGACCGGACGCGGCGGTCCAGCGGCCCTGGACCTTCAGCGGTTCCGCGACCGCGTCCCGGATGCGGTGGCGGGGGCTGAGGGAGCCGTAGGGGTCCTGGAAGACGGGCTGCATACGCGGGCGCAGGGGACGGAGTTCGCGTTCCGTCAGGGTCGTCAACTCCCGGCCCTCGAAGCGCACTTCGCCGGAGGCCGGGCGGCGCAGCTGAAGCACCGCCAGCGCGGTGGAGGACTTTCCGCAGCCGGAGGGGCCGTTGAGGGCGAGGGTCTCGCCGGCCTCCAGGGCGAAGCCCACACGGTCCACCGCGGTCACGTCACCGTGACGGACGACGAGGGCGCGGACGTCGAGAAGGAGTGTGCTCACACTTTCTCCCAGTGGTGGCAGGAGACCAACCGCCCCTCCACGTGCCGCGGTTCAGGTTCCTCGCGGCGGCAGGTGTCGGTGGCGAGCGGACAGCGCGGGGCGAAGGCGCAGCCCGGCGGAAGCGTGCCCGGGGCCGGGGGTGTGCCGGGGAGGGCGGGCAGGCGGCGGCCCCGGGCGTTCTGCGGGAGGGACGCCAGCAGGCCCGCTGTGTACGGGGCCCGGGGACGGGCCAGCACCTCCTGTGCCGGGCCGAGCTCGGTCAGCCGGCCGGCGTACATGACCAGCGCGCGGTCCGCGTGGCGCCGTACGACGTCCAGGTCGTGCGTGACCAGGACGAGCGCGGCGCCGACCGCCTCCCGCTGCTCGGCGAGGACCCGGAGCACCTGCTCGCGGCGTTCCTCGTCGAGGGCGGTGGTGGGTTCGTCGGCGACCAGGATGTCGGGTTCGTTGATCGTGGCCATCGCGACGACCGCGCGCTGGCGCATACCGCCGGAGAACTCGTGCGGATACGACCGTGCCCGGCGCGCGGCGTCCGGGATGCCCACCCGGTCGAGTGCCGTGATCGCGCGCGCCCGGGCCTCCTTGCGGGAGACGCGGGCCACCGACCGTACGGCGGCGGCGAGTTGGTCGCCCACCGGGTGCACGGGGGAGAGGGCGGACAGGGCGTCCTGGGGGACCAGGGCGATGCGGCTCCCGCGCTCGGCCGAGAGGTCCGGCCGGACGGTCCCGGTCGCCGTCGCGTCCTTGGGCAGCATGCCCAGCAGCGCCCGGGCGGTCAGGGACTTGCCCGCGCCCGACTCGCCGACGACCGCCAGCACTTCACGCGCACGGATGTCGAAGGACAGTCCGCGCACGACCTCGACGCCGTCGAAGGCGATCCGCAGATCGCGTACCGACAGCAGTGCCTCAGACTCCAACGGGGACCTCCCGCACGGCTTGCCGGCCTTTCGTGACGTTCCGGCCCTGCGCGTACGACGCCCCCGACACCGCGAGCCCCGCCAGCAGGGCCAGCGCCACGGCCGGGGCGAGGGCGGCCCAGGGGGCGCGTTCGACATAGGCGCGGGACTCGTCGAGCAGCAGGCCCCACTCCGGGGCGGGCGGCTGGGCGCCCAGGCCCAGGAAACCCAGTGAGGCCAGGGCGAGCGCGATGCCGGGCAGCCGCAGCAGGGCGTGCCGGCCGACGGGCGCGGCCACCGAGGGCAGGACGTGCCGGGTCAGGATCCACAAGGGCGGTGCGCCGATGGCGCGTTGGGCCATCAGGAAGGAGGACGCCCGGACCTCCTGCACCAGTGCCGCCGCGTGCGCGGCCAGCGGCGGCCACGAGATCAGGGCGACCGCGAGGGCCGCGCCGCCCGTGCCGGGTCCGGCCGCCGCGGCGACCAGGATGCCGACGATCACCGGGGGCAGGGCGTTGGCGATGTCCGCCGCGCCAGCCGCGACACCGGGCAGGAAACCGAGCGCCAGCGCGACCAGCAGGCTCAGCAGACAGACGGCGGCGGCCGTGCCGACGGTGGCGGCGGCGCCGTGCCCGAGCCGGGCCAGGACGTCGCGGCCGAGGCCGTCGGTGCCGAGCGGGTGCGACCCGGTGGGAGAGGCCAGCCGGTTCGTCGTGTCGATCGCGTACGGGTCGCGCAGCAGACCCCAGCCGATCGTCACGGCGAGGACGGCGAACAGGACCGACGGGATCGCCGGGTGGGTACGGACCGGCCGGGCCGGCGGCAGGGTGAGCGAGGCGTCCCGCAGGGCCGGACCCAGCAGCCGGCGACGGGTGAGCGCGGACAACGCCCCCACGGCCAGACCGAGCAGCAGCAGGGCGAGCACCGCACCCTGGAGCAGCGGCAGGTCCTGCGACTTGGCGGCCCCCAGCGCTGTGCGCCCGATCCCCGGTACCGCGAACACCGTCTCCACGGCGACCGCGCCCCCGGTCAGACCGACGGCGGCCATCCCGAACTGCGGGACGAGAGGAGGCAGTACGCGCCGGAGGGCGGCCGCGGAGACCCGGGCCCCGCCGACCCCGGCCCCGCGCCACAGCTCCACCCACCGCTCGTCGAGCACGGCGGGCAGCGCGTCCGCGACCAGCCGCCCGAGCAGCCCGCCCGCGGGGACGCCGAGGGCGAGGGCGGGCAGGACCATGTACGCCGGACCCTGCCAGCCGGAGGTGGGCAGCCATCCCAGCCACACCCCGCAGACCAGCAACGCGACGGTGGCCAGCAGGAATTCGGGCACGGCGGCCAGCATCGCCGCGAAAGCCCCGGCCGACCTGCGCCCCAATACCAGCACGGGCGCGACCAGCGCACCCGCGAGCAGCACCGCGACGACGAAGGCCGCGCCCATCAGCGCCAGCGACACCTGGAGCCCGGACCCGACGGACGGCAGCACGTCGGTACCCGACACCCACGAGGTCCCGAGGTCCCCGTGCAGCAGATCGGACGCCCAACTCCCCAGCAGCGAAAGGGGACCCGCGTCGAGGCCGAGATCCTGTCGTACGGCGTCCAGGGCCTCCTTCGTCGGATCCTGCTCGGCGGAGCGGGCGCGCAGGACGGTGAGCGCCGGGTCCCTGCCGGAGAGCCAGGGGAGCAGCCCGACGGCGGTCACGGTCCCGAGCAGGCACAGGATCCGGGTCACCCCGGCCGCGGTCGGCCTCACTTGACGTACGTGCCGGCCGTGACCAGCTCACGCTCGCGCGGGTCGTGCGCGGCGTCCACGACGTCGGCGGCGTCGCCCTGGATCACGCGCTCGTGCAGCATCGGGACGGCCGCGTCGGTGCCGAGCACGGCGGCCTCGGCGGCGATGACGGCCTTGCGCCGGGCCTCGCCGGTCCTGGTCCCGCCGGCCTTCTTCAGGGCGGCGTCCACCTGGGCGTCGGCGAGCTGGGAGATGTTGAAGGAGCCGTCGGAGGCGAAGTCGCTGTAGAGGTAGGCGGCCGGGTCGCCGGAGTCGAGGACGGTCGCTCGGGACAGGATGAAGGCGTCGAACGCGCCGGCGAGGGCGTCGGACTCGATGTTGGCGTACTCGCGGACGTCGAGCTTCACCTTGAACCCGGCCTTCTGAAGCTGCTGTTGCAGGGTGGCGGCGACCTCGGGGAGTTCGGCGCGGTCGGTGAAGGTGCCGATGGTGATGCTCCGGCCGTTCGGCTTCGCGGCGGCGGTGCGCTTGACGTCCGACCGCAGTTCGGCGGCCCACGGCAGCGCCGGCCCGAGCAGCCCCTCGGCGACGTCCGCCCGCCCCTCGTACACGCCCTTCACGATCGACTCGGCGTCGATCGCCTCGCGGGCGGCGGCTCGCAGGGCGGCGTCCTTGAAGACGCCCTTCCCGGTGTTGAGGTAGAGGGTGTTGGTGCGCGGCATCGGGACCTCGGTGATCAGGTCCTCGTCGAGGAGGGCGGCCTGGGAGACGGGGACCGCCTCGACGATGTCGGCCTCACCGCTGCGCAGGGCGGCTGCCCGGGCGGTGCCGTCGGGCACGAACTTCACGTCGATACCGGGGGACTTGGCCTTGCCGCCCCAGTAGGCGTCGTAGCGGTCGAGGGTGGCGGAGGAGGTGCCGTCGACCTCGGTGAGCTCGAAGGGGCCGGTGCCGGCGCCGACGGGGTTCACCGTCTTCCCGCCGTAGGCCTTCGCGGCGAGGATCGACAGCTGGGGCGAGCTGAGCCGCTGCGGGACGAGGGGGTCCTCGTCGGCGGTGGTGACGGTGACGGTGTCCGGGTCCTTCGCCTTCGCGGTCAGTTCGACGCCGTCGAGGATGCGGGGCTTGGGGGAGGCGGTGGCGGCGGTGGTGAGCGAGCGTACGACCGCCTCGGCGTCGAGCCTGGTGCCGTCGTGGAAGGTGACGCCGTCGCGTATCTCGAAGGTCCACGTCCTGCCGGACTGCTGCCACTCGGTGGCGAGCGCGGGCTCGGCGTCCCCGTCGGCGTCGAGCTTCACGAGGGTCTCCGCCGCCGACCAGCGGGACAGCTTGAACGCGTCGTCGGAGAGCGGGGAGAGGGCCGAGCGCGGGGGCAGCATCATCGCGACCCGGACGCGCTTGCCGTCGCCGTCGCCCTCACCCTCGGCGGAGGCACCGGAGAAGCAGCCGGTGAGCAGGGTGGACGCCACGGCGGCCGAGAACAGGTGACGGGCGGGCAGGCGCACGGAACGCTCCGGGTAAAGGGGTGGTCAAGGGTGAGCGCGCCGACGCTAACACAATGACAATCGTTTTCAGTAATCTGTGTGACGGAGATCGCGCACCGCCGGGACCAGGGCGATCAGCATCAGTGCGGCCGTCGCCGCGAACGCCCACGGATAGCCGGTCAGCCCCGCCAGGACACCGAAGCCCGCCGCGCCGACGCCCATGCCACCGTCGTAGGCGAGATTCCACAGCGCGCTGACCGTGCCGTACGAAGAGGCGGACACCCGGGCGTACATCAGGGTCAGGGTGGCGTTCTGGGCGATGCCGAAGCCGGCCCCGAACAGCGCCGATCCCGCGACGACGGCGATCGGGCTGCCGGTCGCGGCAGTGACCAGCACGCCCGCCGCCGACAGGAGCAGGCCGGGCAGGACGAGCCCGGAGCTGCCGTGCCGGTCGCCGTGCCGGCCCGCCAGCCAGCGGGTGACGGTCGCGGCCGCGGGCTGGGCGAACAGGGCCGCCGCGATCACTCCGGAGGACACCGAACCGGCCGCCAACGGCAGGAAGGTGACCAGGATTCCGGCGGCCGTCGCGGTGGCGCCGAAGATGAGGACGGGGCGCAGCAGGGCGCCGGTGCGCAGCCCGCGGACCACACCGACCGGCCGCTCGGCGCTCGCGCCACGGTCCGGCAGGCCGAACACCGAGACGATCGCGGCGAGTGCGGCACCGCCGCCGACGGCCGCGACGGTCCCGTATCCCGCGCGCTCCGCCAGCCACAGCCCGAGCGGCAGCGCGACCAGCGACGGCACACCGGACACCACGCCCACCACGGCGAGGCCCTCGCCCCGGCGCTCGGCCGGGATCAGTGTCGCGGTCAGGGCGCCGCCCGCGACGATGGTGAGCGCGAAGCCCAGTCCGCGCACCAGACACACGGCAACGATCCACCCGATGTCCCGGGAGGCGGTCAGCGCCAGGGCCGGGGCGCCGAGCAGGAACAGACCGGCGATCAGGACCACCCGGTATCCGAAGCGTGCGACCAGGCGGGGAGTGACCAGTTCGCCGAGGACCGTGGAGAGCATCAGGGCACCGGTCGCGAGACCCGCCGCACCGCCGCCACCTGACCCGGCCGCGTAGGCGGGTACGACCGACAGCAGCAGAAAGAAGCTGACGGACGCCCCGACCAGGCTCACGAAGCGGAGCAGCAGGGGCCGGGTGAGCAGGGGCGGACGCGAACCGGTCGTCCGCGCGGGGGGCTTGGCCGAAGTCGTCATACCGTCGACGGTAGGTTCGCACCGGCCCTCCGCTAAGCTCCAATTCCATGCCAGTGCAGTGGGCCGGTCTGTCACCAGAGCTGCTTCTGACCGTCGACCGGGGCAGTGCGCAGCGACTGTCCGCGCAGGTGGAGGGGCAGCTGAGGGACGCGATCCGCACCGGGCGGCTCCAGGCCGGTGAACGCCTCCCGTCCTCCCGGGAACTCGCGCGCGAGCTCGGTCTGTCCCGTGGTCTCGTCCAGGACTGCTACGCCCAACTCCAGGCCGAGGGCTACCTCGTGACCCGCGTCGGCTCGGCCACCCGCGTGGCGGCCTGTGCCCAGCCGACGGCACCTGTTCCGGCACCCCCACCCGACGCCCGCCCCCGGCTGATCGCCGACTTCCGCCACGGGGTGCCGGACCTGACCTCCTTCCCGCTCGCCGACTGGCTCTGGGCCACCAGGGAAGCGGCCCGGCACATGCCCACCGCCGACCTCGACTACGGCGATCCGCGCGGGAGTTCGGCCCTGCGCGAGGTCGTCGCCGGATATCTGCGCCGGGTGCGCGGCGCCGCCGCCGACCCCGCCAGGACCGTGGTCTGCTCGGGCTACGCGCAGGGGCTGAGCCTCACCCTGGGCGCCCTCGCCCGCCGGGGTGTGCGGGTCGTGGCGTACGAGGACCCGGGCGGCCCGGCCACCGCGCGGGCGGCCGCCGAGGCGGCGGGGCTCACGGCCGTACCGGTCCCGGTCGACGAAGAGGGCCTGGACGTGGGTGAGTTGGCGGCCACCGGCGCCCGGGCTGTGATCGTCACCCCGGCCCACCAGTGGCCGACGGGAGTCGTGCTGGCGCCCGACCGCCGCCATGCGCTCATCGACTGGGCCGTGCGCCAGGACGCGTACGTCATCGAGGACGACTACGACGCCGAGTTCCGCTACGACCGCGAACCGGTCGGTGCGCTCCAGGGGTTGGCGGCCGACCGGGTGATCTCCATCGGCACGGTCAGCAAGTCACTGGCCCCCGCCCTGCGGCTGGGCTGGCTGCTGTGCCCGCCGGCCCTGGTCGACCTGGTCACCGACCTCAAACGCGTCACCGACCGCGGCTCACCCACCCTCGACCAGCTCGCCCTCGCCCGCCTGATCGAGTCCGGCCGCTACGACCGCCATCTGCGCCGCATGCGCACGACGTACGCCACCCGCCGCACCGTCCTCGTCGAGACCCTGGCCGCACACGCCCCCGCGGTGCGGCTGTCCGGACTGGCTGCGGGGTTCCACGCGGTGGCCCATCTGCCCGCGACGGCCGACGAGCACGCCCTCGTCGGCGCGGCTCGCACTCGCGGGGTCGGCCTGTACGGCATGAGCGCGTGCCGCACCTCGCAGGCCGCGGAGCCCCCTCAACTCGTCCTGGGATTCGGTGATGTGACGGAACGCGCCATCGTGGAGGGGGTGGCGGCGGTGGCGGATCTTCTCGACGGTGGCTGAGTCACACCGCGCGCGTCGATCCCGATCGGTCACTCCCCGAAGGCGAGGCGTGCCCCGAAGGCGGCGATGACCGTGCCGGTGACGCGGTCCAGGACGCGGCGGGCGGACGGGCGGCGGAGGGTGTCGCGGAGGGTGCGGGCGAAGAGGATCAGGACGCCCGACCAGATCACCCCGAGCCCGATGTGCACGCCCGCCAGCAGGGTGCCGGCCAGCAGGTGCGCCGCCGCGCCGCCCTCCGGGACGAACTGCGGCAGGACCGCCATGTAGAAGGCGCCCACCTTCGGGTTGAGCAGGTTCGTCAGGGCGCCCTTGCGCCAGCCGCTCCAGAAGCCGCCCCCGCTGTCCGCGTCCTCCGCGGGCCCGGCGTCCCCGCCCCGCCGCCGGAGCGTCGCCCACACCATGCGCGCGCCCATCCAGACCAGGTACGCGGCGCCCGCCCAGCGCAGGGCCGTGTAGGCGAGGTGGGACGCGGTCAGGACGGCGGTGACGCCGAGCGCGCCGAGCACGCCCCAGACGAGGGTGCCGGTCTGGATGCCGAGAACGACGCCCCACGCGCGCGTGCGGCGCCCCGTGACGGCGGTGCGGAGTACGAGGGCGGTGTCGATGCCCGGAGTGAGGGTCAGCAGGCCCACGATCAGTGCGAAGGAGCCCAGTGCGGAGGCAGTGATCATGCGGGCACTGTAGAGGCGGAGACCGTCGGCTTCCCCTTCTTTCTGCCCGGATTCGGGCAGGAGGAGTCAAAAAAGGAGCTCTAGAGGCGCGCGCCCTTCAGCGCCATGTGCAGCAGCAGCCGGTCCTCGCCGTCGTCCAGGTCCAGGCCCGTCAGCTGCTCCACCCGGGACAGGCGGTAGTACAGGGTCTGGCGGTGGATGCCCAGTTCGGCGGCCGTGCGGCCCGCCTGGCCCGCGCGGTCGAGGTAGATCTCGGCGGTACGCGCGAGTTCGCGGTGGGCGGGGGAGAGCAGGGGCCGTACGGCGGGATCGTGGGCCGTCTCCGCGGGGAGCGAGGTCAGCAGCCGGTACGGGCCGATCCGCGACCACTCCGCGACCGGGCCGAGCGCCGGCTCCGCGAGGGCCGCGCGGGCCGCCGCCGAGGCCTCCTGCCAGGACGTCGCCAGGTCACCGAGACCGGTACGGGGCTCACTCACGCCGGCCGCCCGGGCGCCTTCCCCCAGCAGCCTCTGCGCCGCCGCGAGCGCCGGCGCCCGCACCTCGGGCGACCGCAGCCGGACCAGGACCGCGAGACTCTGCCCGGTCGCGCCCCACGGAACCGTGCACAGGGCCGTCGTGTGCGGCACCGTCCGCGCGGACGGCGCGTCGTCCGGGTCGGCCGACGGCCACGGCGCGACACACACCACCGCGTGCGGCCCGTCGCCGCGCGGGCCGAGCGCCGTACGCAGCGCCGCCACCGCCATGTCCCCCTGCCAGCCCCGCTCGGCGGTCAGCACCGCCCGCAGCTCCCGGCTGAGGTCCGCCCCGTGCTGCGCCTCGTCCGCGAGCAGCGCGCCGATCCGCACCGTCACCTCCATGGCGGCGGTCAGCTGGGCCTCGGTGGGCCCGGGGTCGGACTCCAGCAGCCAGACGTATCCCAGGACGACACCCCGATGACGTACGGGAAGACAGATCCGTCCGCGGTACACCCCCGCCTCGGGCGTCGGCGGGATACGGACCGGTCCGGTCGCGCGCGTGATGCCGAAGCCCTCGAACCAGGTCCGGACCGCGGCCGTCGAGCGGCGGGTCAGGATCGAGCGGGCGCGCACCGGGTCCAGGGCGGACGGATCGAGGTCGCCCTCACTGTCGTACGCCCCGAAGGCGATCAGCTCGAAGTCGCGGCTCTCCAGGGTCGCGGGCACCCCGAGGAGCTCGGAGATCTCGTCGACCAGCTCCTGGTAGTCACCGGCTCGGCTGGACGACGCGGCATCGGCTGTCACTCGGGCATTCTCCCGCACAATCCCGCCCCTTCATACATCTGTCTGAGATCTGTGGCACGGATGCGTGACAGCTGTCGATGGCCGACGATCGGAGGGATCCTTAGGTTTCACGGTGGTTCTATCTGCTGGTTTGTGGAGGTGCCCCGTGCTGGGTCCCGTGATTCTTGCCGCGTCGCGCAGCGACCGGATGCGACGCCTGATCTCGGCGGCGCCGGTGACCAAGCAGGTCGTCGACCGCTTCATCCCCGGCGAGACGGTCGACGAGGTCGTGCCGATCATCAGGGAGCTCACGGACCGGGGTCTGGAGCTGACGATGGACGTCGTCGGCGAGGACATCACCACCCCCGAGCAGGCCGAAGCCGCCCGGGACGCGTACCTCCGGCTCGTCGACCGGCTCAAGGAGCTGGACCTCGGCACCCGCGCCGAGATGTCCGTGAAGCTGTCGATGTTCGGACAGGCGCTGCCGGGCGGCCACGAGCTGGCCCTCGCCAATGTCCGGCCGGTCGTCGAGTCCGCCGCCGCCATCGGTACGACCGTGACGCTGGACGCCGAGGACCACACCACCCTCGACTCGATGTTCGCCATCCACGAGGAGCTGCGGAAGGACTTCCCGCAGACCGGCTGCGTCATCCAGGCCTACCTCTTCCGCACCGAGGCCGACGCCCGCCGCCTCGCCGACAGCGGCAGCCGGGTGCGGCTCGTGAAGGGCGCCTACAAGGAGCCCGCCGAGGTCGCGTACCAGCAGAAGCACGAGATCGACAAGGCGTACGTCCGCATCCTCAAGGTCCTGATGGAGGGCGAGGGGTACCCGATGATCGGGTCCCACGACCCGCGCCTGATCTCCATCGCGCAGGAACTGGCCCACCGGGCCGGCCGCAAGCCCGACGAGTACGAGTTCCAGATGCTGTACGGCATCCGCGGCGACGAACACCTGCGCCTCGCCGCCGAGGGCCACCGCATGCGCGTCTACACGGCCTACGGCACCGACTGGTACGGCTACTTCATGCGCCGCCTCGCGGAGAAGCCCGCCAACCTGCGCTTCTTCGTCCGGTCGATGGTCAGCAAGGGGTGATGCGCTGGGATGAGCCGCGACTGTCGGTCCCCGAAGAGTTTCGGAGACCGACAGCCGCCGCCCTGCGGCCGGCTGAGCCGGACCCAGATCCGCGAAGGAGTTACGGATCTCGTGACTCCGCCCCCGAAGGGGCTTCTCACCAGCTCGCCGCAGCGAGTCCGTGACGGTCAAGCCCTGACCGCTGCTCACCATACGAAACAGCTTCGGCTCCCCCGTGCTGAAGCCCGAGAGTCACTCGGAAGAGGTAACCCATGGACGCCGTGACCCAGGTCCCCACCCCCGTCAACGAGCCGGTGCACGGCTACGCCCCCGGCTCGCCCGAGCGCGCCCGCCTCGAGGTCAAGCTGAAGGAGCTGGCCGAGAACCCGATCGACCTGCCGATGACCATCGGCGGCGAGAAGCGGCTCGGCGGCGGCGACGCCTTCCAGGTGGTGCAGCCGCACAACCACAAGTCCGTTCTGGGCACCTACCGCAACGCCACCCAGCAGGACGCGCAGGACGCGATCGACGCGGCCCTCGCCGCCGCGCCCGCCTGGCGTGCGATGGCCTTCGACGACCGCGCCGCGATCATCCTGCGCGCCGCCGAACTCCTCGCCGGCCCCTGGCGCGAGACCCTCGCCGCCTCCACCATGCTCGGCCAGTCGAAGACCGCCCAGCAGGCCGAGATCGACACCCCCTGCGAGCTCGTCGACTTCTGGCGCTTCAACGTCAAGTACGCCCGCGACCTGCTCGCCGAGCAGCCCCCGGCGAACTCCCCGGGCGTCTGGAACCGCCTGGACCACCGCCCGCTCGAAGGCTTCGTCTACGCGATCACGCCCTTCAACTTCACGGCGATCGCGGGCAACCTGCCGACCGCGCCCGCGCTGATGGGCAACGTCGTCGTCTGGAAGCCGTCCCCGACGCAGACCCACGCCGCCGTGCTGCTCATGCAGCTCCTGGAGGAGGCCGGGCTGCCCAAGGGCGTCATCAACCTCGTCACCGGCGACGGCATCGAGGTCTCCAAGGTCGCCCTCGAGCACCGCGACCTCGCCGGCATCCACTTCACCGGTTCCACCAAGACCTTCCAGCACCTGTGGAAGACGGTCGGCGCCAACATCGAGAAGTACCGCACCTACCCGCGTCTGGTCGGCGAGACCGGCGGCAAGGACTTCGTCGTCGCCCACCCGAGCGCCGACAGGGCGATCCTCAAGACCGCGCTGACCCGCGGTGCCTTCGAGTACCAGGGTCAGAAGTGCAGCGCGACCTCCCGGGCCTACATCCCGGCGTCGATCTGGAACAGCGGCTTCAAGGAGGAGTTCGCGGCCGAGGTCGACTACCTCACCATGGGCGATGTCACCGACCTCTCCAACTTCATCGGCGCCGTCATCGACGAGCGCGCCTTCGCCAAGAACAAGGCCGCCATCGACCGCGCGAAGTCCGACCCCGCCTGCACGATCGTCGCGGGCGGTTCGTACGACGACTCGGTCGGCTACTTCGTCCGCCCGACCGTCGTCGAGTGCTCGGACCCGGCGAACGAGGTCTTCACCACCGAGTACTTCGGCCCCTTCCTCGCCGTGCACGTCTACGAGGACGAGAAGTACGACGAGATGCTGACCCAGATGGAGTCGGTGTCCGACTACGCGCTCACCGGCTCGGTCATCTCGGCCGACCGCGCGGCGGCGGCGTACACGATGGACAGGCTGCGCTACGCGGCCGGCAACTTCTACATCAACGACAAGTCCACCGGCGCCGTCGTCGGCCAGCAGCCCTTCGGCGGCGGCCGGGCCTCCGGCACCAACGACAAGGCCGGCGCCCCGCAGAACCTGATGCGCTGGACCCTGACCCGCGCCATCAAGGAGACGCTGGTCCCGCCGACCGACTACGGGTACCCGCACATGGGCTGATGGCAGGTCAGAGAGCTTGAAGGGCCGGGTTGTTGCCCGGCCCTTCGCCGTCTCCGGGTGGAACTCGTGGCGCGGACTCATGGTCATGACGGTGACGACTGACGACGGTGTACGCCTGTGGGCCTCGCGGCAGGGGCACGGCGGAGAGGCCCTGGTGCTGTGTCACGGCGGCCCCGGACTGTGGGACAGGTTCGAGGACATGGCCGCCATGCTGGACGACCGACCGGTTCGTGGCGGATCTGGACGCCGTACGACAGCACTTCGCGCTCGACCGGCGCGTGCTGCTCGGCCACTCCTGGGGCGCCCAGCCGGCGCTGAGCTGTGCGCTGGCGCACCCGGAGCGGGTGGGGGGTCTCGTGTACGTGGGCGGCACGGGCATTGAGCCGGTGTCCACCTGGCGCGGGCCCTTCGAGGCGAACTTCCGCGCGAGGCTGGGTGAGGTGCCCGAACGGTTCGCCCGGTGACAGGAGTTGGCGGACGGCGACCGTGAGCGGGCGATGCTGCAGTGGTCGGTCGACTTCGAGGACCGGGAGCGGGAGCTGGAGCATGCCGGTCGGATGGCGGATCCCTGGTTCGGGATCAACTTCGACTGCAACAAGGCGCTGGGCGCGGAGACGAAGCAGACCTGGGGGAGCCCGGAGCTGTACGCCGCCTGCCAGGGGCTGGAGGTGCCCGTACTGATCGTCGACGGTGAGCGGGACGTCCGGCCGCGCTGGGCGGTCGACTCGCCGGAGCGGGCGCTGCCCCGGGTGCGGCGGGTGGTGCTTCCCGGTGCCGGGCACGCGCCGTGGGTGGAGGATCCGGACGGCTTCCGGGAGGCGGTGGGGGCGGTGCTCAGAGGATTCGGCTGAGGAAGTCGCCCATCAGTGCGGCGATGTGGGGTGCGTGCGTCTCCAGGGCGAAGTGGCCCGTGGGCAGGAGGTGGATCTCGGCCTTCGGGAGGTCGCGCTGGTAGGCGAGGGCGCCGGCCGGGACGAAGATCTCGTCGTGGGCGCCCCAGACGGCCAGCAGGGGGACCTGGCTGGTGCGGAAGTAGTCGTGGAAGGCGGGGTAGAGGGCGAAGTTGGAGCCGTAGTCGGAGATCAGGTCGAGCTGGATCTCCGACTGGCCGGGGCGGGCGATGAAGGCCGCGTCGTGCTCGTACGCGTCCGGGCTGACGAGATGCCGCAGATCCTCCGGAACCCCGTGCAGGTACTGCCACTTGATGCCGTCCGGCGAGGAGATCTCCCGCACCGGCGCCTCGGTCTGCGGCGTCCGCTCGGCGATGAGCGCGAGCACGGGAGCCCAGGCCTCCTTCCCCAGCCCCTCCTCGTAGGCGTTGCCGTTCTGCGTGACGATCGCCGTCACGCGCTCGGGGTGCGCGAGGGCGAGCCGCAGGCCGATCGGGGCGCCGTAGTCCTGGATGTACAGGGCGTACTCCGTCAGCCCCAGCCGCTCGGTGAACTCGGCCGTGATCTCGGCGAGTTCGGCGAAGGTGTACGGGAAGTCGGAGGCGTCCGGAGTCGATGAGCGTCCGAACCCGATGTGGTCCGGGGCGATGAGTCGGTAGCGGTCGGCCAGGAGCGGGATGAGGTCGCGGAACATGTGCGAGCTGCTCGGGAAGCCGTGCAGGAGCAGGAGAACGGGGGCGTCGGCGGGCCCGGCCTCGCGGTAGTGGATGTCGAGGCCGCGGACGGTGGTGGTGCGGTGGGCGGTCATCATGCTCTAACCCCTGAATGTATATTTGACGGTTAGGTGAGTTCATCATGGATCGCACTAACCGGTCAAGTGTGTTTGAAGAGTTAGCTCGGTGCCGACCGTCGTGAAGCGGCGACTACCCTTCGGCACCATGCCGCTCCACTTCGAACTCCGCCCCGGGGAAGGGCTTGTCCTGCCCCGAGGAGCAGGCGTGCTGCGATTCGGGATGGGGGAGCGGGAGGCCCAGTGGATGGTGGCCACGCTTGCGGATGTGCGGGAGACGTGGGTGTGCGGGACGGGGTGGAGCTTCGGGGCCGCTTACGAAGGGGTCGAGCTGCTGGTCTGCGGGGCCGCGGACGAAACGCGGCGACTCGACTGGATCAACCTCGCTCAGCCGGACGCGCCGGCCTTCCCGGTCGTCTGGCGGGACATCGACCTCTTCGGGCATGAACAGGGCGAGGTGGAGCGGGTGTTGGCGGACGTCGAAGGAGCCGGCCTTCGGCTGGAGCGGTCACCGGCGACGTACTTGAGGTCGGTGTCCCTGACGGCGCGTCCGTCAGCGCGGGTCTCCTGACCGCAACGGGCCTCGCCCCGAGGCGCCTGCGGTTGTGCGGTCACGTCCTCGCGCGCACCAGGATCTTCCCCACGTTCCCGCCCCCCAGCATCGACAGGAACGCCTCCACGATCCGTTCGAAGCCCTCCACCACCGTCTCGTCCGGCGTGAGCGCTCCGCTGAGGAGGTGCGGTACGGCGAAGTCGTACAGCTCGTCCTGGAGGTCGCGGTAGTCGCTGACCAGGAAGCCCTCGATGCGCAGGCGTTTCTCCACCACGTCGGCGTGGTTGAACACGACCGGGGGCGCGTCCGGGGTGTTGTACTGGCTCACCGTGCCGATGCGGACCACGCGGCCGTGGTCGCGCAGGGCGCCGATCGCCGCGCCCAGGTGGTCGCCGCCGACGTTGTCGACGAAGACGTCGATGCCGGTGGGGGCGGACTTCGACAGGAGGTCCGGGACCGGGCCCTGGTGGTAGTCGAACGCCGCGTCATAGCCGACCTGTTCGGTCAGATGGCGGACCTTCTCCGGCGAGCCCGCGCTGCCCACCAGCCGGCCCGCGCCCAGCAGCCGCGCGAAGCGGCCCGTCGCCGTGCCGACCCCGCCCGCCGCCGCGGAGACGAACACGTCGTCGCCCTCGCGGAGCCGCGCGATCCGGGTGAGACCGACGTACGCCGTCAGGCCGGTGCCGCCGAGCACGCTCAAGTACGCGGACAGCGGGACGCCTTCGTGCCGCGGCAGGCGTCTGACCTCCCCCGGGGTCACCAGGGAGTGGGTGCGCCAGCCCTGCCGGTGGAAGACGATCTCGCCCTCGGGCAGCCCCGGGTCCCGCGAGGCCACGATCCGGCCCAGCGTGCGGCCCTCCAGTGGCGCGTTCAACTCGAAGTCGCCGTCCATCATTTCGCGGTGGTACGGGTCGACCGACCAGTAGAGGTTCTCCACCAGGGCCGAGTTGGGGGCGGGGGTGGGCAGGGAGGACTCCACGAAGGCGAAGTCGGCGGGGGTGGGGAAGCCCTTCGGGCGGGCGGTCTGGTGCACGGTGATCGCTGTGTCGGTCATGGACGGGACCGTACGGAGGAATGCCGAACCGCAGCAGAGGGTTGCGCTCATGGAACGGACACATCCATGAGCCTTCGCTCATAGCAGCAGGTGGGGGACCCGCCATGAGCAGCACCGTCGATCTCGCGCCGCACGAACTCCGTACCCTCGTCGCGGTCGCCGAGGAGGGCGGCTTCTCGGCCGCCGCCGTCCGGCTCGGCACCGGTCAGTCCGCCGTCTCGCACGCGGTGCGCGGCATCGAACGCAAGCTGGGCGTCGTGCTGTTCGACCGCGGACGGTACGGGGCCCGGCCCACGGCGGCCGGCGCACGGGCCGTCGCCCACGGTCGCCGTGTCCTGCGGATGCTGGACCTGCTCGTCCGGGAGACGCGGGCCGCGGAGCCCCAGGACGTCGCCGGCTCCCTGCGGATCGCCGCCTTCCGCAGCGCCGCCCTCCACCTCCTGCCCCCCGTCCTGGAACGCCTCACCGCACGGCACCCCGCGATCGAGCCGACCGTCACCGTCGTACGGGAGATCGGGCCCGGCACGGCAGGGGAGGTCGCCGAGGGCCGGGCCGACCTCGGTATCGCCACCTTCGGCACCAGTTCCCCGATCCCGCCGCACCTCGTCGGGGACGTGCTGCTGGAGGAGCCGTACGCGCTCGTCCATCCGGCCGGCCACCCCGCCCCGCGCTCCCTGCCGCTCGTCGACTGGCGGGAGAACTGCTCCTCCTACACCCGCACCTGGTGGGCGGCCCAGGACTGGATCCCCACCGCGACCGTCCGCGCCGAGGACGACGGGGCGGTGCTCTCGATGGTGGGCAGCGGTCTCGGTATGGCGATCATGCCCGCGCTCTCCCTCGCCGAGGCGCCGCACGGTCTGGAGATCACCGATCTCGGACCGGACCGGCCCACCCGTCGGATCGGGTATGTCACGACACCCGAACTCGCCACCACCGCCGTCGTGCGAGCCCTGGTCCGCGAGCTGCGCAGCCATGCGAAACCGCAGGTCAGCGCCGTGTGACCCACTGCACTGTCTCAGATAGTAGGAAGTCCGAGTAATTGTGGAGACAGGTCGAGCGTCCTCCCTTAGCTTTGTAGAAGCCGAACGTCTCGCTCGATCCAGCGAATGGCGGTCGTGAGCCGGGCCCCATGCAGGCAACCCCTGCGGCACCGCTCCCCGCCCCTTCCGGCGTCTCGCAACTCCCTTCTGCACTCCATGAATTCGAAGGAGTCGATTTCTCATGGCCGAGACGACCGCCCGCCGTCGAGTCCGTCACACCGTCCGTACGAGCGAGTCCGACCGCAAGAACGCCGCGGCCGCCCTCCAGCGCGCCCTCGACCGCCGTGACAACGGCGGCTCGACCGGCCACTGAGGCCGCCCACCCCAGTACCGGGAGCCGCACCCGCCGGGGTGCGGCGCGGGCTCACCGCCCGCGCCGCACCTCGAAATGGTCGATCCGGTCGCCGTTCTGCGCCAGCGCCGACACCTTGAGCCTCGGCGCCGTACCGCTCTCCGCCTCCACCTGGAGGAAGGAGAAGCCCCGGTAGCGCACCCGCGACCACTCCACGGTCTCCTTGTCCGCGGCCCGTGACTTCGTCCACCGGAAGGTGTCCACGGACTCGCGGTCGCGCACGTGCCCCTCGTAGCTCTCCTGCACGCCCGCCGGGAAGCCGTACAGGTCCTTGCCGCCACCGCCCGCGGTGACGTACACGGTCCCGTCCCGTGTCGGGTCGGTCGAGGCGCCGATCGGCACCCGCCTGCCGACCGCGTCGCCCTTGATGGCGTCGGTGCGCTCGTAGACGTGGTTGTGCCCGTTGATCACCAGGTCCACCTGGTGCTTCGCGAACAGCGGCAGCCACTCCTCGCGCACCCCGCCGTCGGAGGCGTGCGAGGAGGTCGAGTAGGCGCAGTGGTGGAAGAAGACGACGACGAAGTCCACCGATCCCCGCAGCTCGCCCAGCTTCTCGTCCAGCCACGCCGTCTGCTTGCCGCCCGTGTAGCCGAGGTTGGCGGGGATCTCGTACGACACGTCGTTGGCGTCCAGCGCCACGAAGCCGACGTTGCCGTAGGTGAACGCGTACACGCCCGGCGCCGCGCGCGGGTCGAAGCCGCTGTCCGGCAGGGACCAGCGGGCGAGCTGGCCGCCGTAGCCGTCGGGGGAGTACCAGGCCTCCATGTCGTGGTTGCCGGTCGTCACCATCCACGGCACCGACCGCGTGACCTCCTCGTTCTGCCTGAGGAACAGGTCCCAGTACGACGGGTCGTAGCCGTCCGACGTCTCGCCCCGGCCGTTGACGTTCGCGTAGCAGATGTCGCCCGCGTGGAGATGGAGCGCCGGGTTCTGGCGCAGCAGGATGTGGTCGTTGGCGGCCGCGGCCTTGCTGACGCCCTGGTCGCCGAAGGCCGTGAAGACGAACCTCTCCGGGCGTGCCGGGGCCGTGCGGAAGGACGCGATGGTGGAGCGGTGCGCGGCGGCGGCCGGGTCGAGTCCGTCGTGGCCGACGCCGTAGTAGTACGTGGTGCCGGGGCGCAGGCCGTCCAGGGCGGCGTGCAGGTAGTACTGGTCGAGGGGCGCGCGGACGCCCGTGACGCCCGGGGTGCGCAGATCGCGGACCTCGGCCCCGATCCGGTGGCTCAGATCGTCGGGGCGGGTGCCGATCCGGACGTACGGCTTCTTCACGGCGAGCGGGACCTGCCAGGAGATCCGCATCTGCGTCTTCGGGTCGGCGCCGAAGGCGAGGTGGCGGCCGAAGGGGGCGACGACCGAGCCGTGCACCGTGGCCGTGGGGGACGGGGAAGCGGTCGTACGGGAGGAGGGCGAGGGCGAGTCTCCCGCGCAGCCGCCGGTCAGCAGGCCGCCCGCCACCGCGCCGGCCGTCACCAGGGTGCGGCGCCGGGTCAGCTTCGTGCGCAGATACTCGTACTGCTCGGCCATGCTCATCCGGCGCGCGAGCCGCGGCGGGATGCCGACGTCGGGAAGGTCCATGCCGGTGAAGTTCCCAGCGCGGCCCAACACCCGCCATACGTACGGGTGAACGCCAGTCGAAGGGCTGACGCCCAGGTGTACGCGGCTGTCCGTATGGCGGACGTGTCGTGTCATCCCATGGGACGCGGAGTAGGGTGCCGACATGTCTCGCAGCATCAATCTCGCAGTGATTCCCGGTGACGGCATCGGCCAGGAGGTCGTGGCCGAAGGCCTGAAGGTCCTCTCCGCCGTCCTTCCGCAGGATGTGAAGCTGGAGACCAAGGAGTACGACTTCGGCGCCAAGCGCTACCACGCCACCGGTGAGACCCTCACCGACGCCGACGTGGACGCGCTGAAGCAGCACGACGCGATCCTCCTCGGTGCCATCGGCGACCCCAGCGTCCCCTCCGGCGTCCTGGAGCGCGGCTTCCTGCTCAAGCTCCGCTTCCTCTTCGACCACCACGTCAACCTGCGGCCGTCGAAGCTGCTGCCGGGTGTCGAGACCCCCCTCAAGGGCGAGCCCGCCATCGACTTCGTCGTGGTCCGCGAGGGCACCGAGGGCCCGTACACCGGCAACGGCGGCACCATCCGCAAGGGCACCCCGCACGAGGTCGCCACCGAGGTCTCCGTGAACACGGCCTTCGGCGTCGAGCGTGTCGTCCGCGACGCCTTCGCCCGCGCCCAGGCCCGCCCCCGCAAGAAGCTCACGCTGGTCCACAAGAACAACGTGCTCTCCTTCGCGGGCCACCTGTGGACGAACGTCTTCAACCAGGTGGCCGAGGAGTTCCCCGAGGTCACCACCGACTACATCCACGTCGACGCGGCCACGATCTACCTGGTCACCGACCCGGCCCGGTTCGACGTGATCGTCACCGACAACCTCTTCGGCGACATCATCACCGACCTCGCCGCGGCCGTCTCCGGCGGCATCGGCGTCGCGGCGAGCGGCAACATCAACCCCAGCGGCGAGTTCCCGTCGATGTTCGAGCCCGTCCACGGCTCGGCCCCCGACATCGCGGGCCAGGGCAAGGCCGACCCCACCGCCACGGTCCTGTCCGTCGCGCTGCTCCTGCGTCACCTCGGCTACGAGGCCGAGGCCGCCCGGATCGACGAGGCGGTCTCCGTCGACCTCGCCGAGCGCACCGGCAAGCCCGCGCGCAGCACCTCCGAGATCGGCGACGCGCTCGCCGTACGAGTAGCCGGCTGACCCGCGGCTACCAGAAACACCTCGAAGCCGCCGGGTCGCATCCGCACCCGGCGGCTTTCCTTATGTCCCCGCCGGGTGCCACCATCATCCCCTGGGTCGCATTCACGCCGTTTTCGTCCCCGGCCTCCGTAGCGCGATAATCGAACGCGGAGCCGCGGAATGAGGGAATGCTCGGACGTCCTAGCACTGGCAACTGACAGTAAAGGGCGTGGAGCGCGGCCCATCACTACACAACCGGTGAAGGACAACCACTCATGACGACGCCCACGATCGAGCTCAAGCCCTCAGCCTCGCCACTTTCCGACGCCGAGCGCGCCGCGATCCTGGCGAACCCCGGCTTCGGCCGCCACTTCACCGACCACATGGTCGTCATCAAGTGGACCGAGGGCCGCGGCTGGCACGACGGCCAGCTCGTGCCGTACGCCCCGCTCCAGCTCGACCCGGCGACGATGGTCCTGCACTACGCGCAGGAGATCTTCGAGGGCCTCAAGGCGTACCGCCAGCCCGACGGGACCGTCGCCACCTTCCGCCCCGAGAAGAACGCCGAGCGCTTCCAGCGTTCCGCGCACCGCCTCGGCATGCCCGAACTGCCGGTCGAGACGTTCATCGAGGCCTGCGACGCCCTCGTCCAGCAGGACCGTGCCTGGGTCCCGGCGCACGGCGGCGAGGAGTCCCTCTACCTCCGCCCCTTCATGATCGCCACCGAGGTCGGCCTGGGCGTCAAGCCCGCCAACGAGTACCTCTTCCTGGTCATCGCCTCCCCGGCCGGCGCCTACTTCCCCGGCGGCGTCAAGCCGGTCTCCATCTGGCTCTCCGAGGACCGCGTCCGCGCCGTCCCCGGCGGCATGGGCGACGCGAAGACGGGCGGCAACTACGCGGCCTCCCTCCTCGCCCAGGCCGAGGCGGCCGCCAAGGGCTGCGACCAGGTCTGCTACCTCGACGCGGTCGAGCACAAGTGGGTCGAGGAGCTCGGCGGCATGAACCTGTACTTCGTGTACGGCGACAAGATCATCACCCCGGCGCTGACAGGCTCGATCCTGGAGGGCGTGACCCGCGACTCCCTGCTGGCGGTCGCCCGCGACCTCGGCTACGAGTCCGAGGAGGGCCGCGTCTCCATCGACCAGTGGCAGCGCGACGCCGAGAACGGCACCCTGACCGAGGTCTTCGCCTGTGGCACGGCCGCCGTGATCACCCCGGTCGGCACGGTCAAGCGCGCCACCGCCGAGTGGCAGCAGTCGGGCGGCGAGCCGGGCGAGGTCACGCTGAAGCTGCGGCAGGCCCTGCTGGACATCCAGCGCGGCACGGCCGAGGACAAGCACGGCTGGATGCACAAGCTGGGCTAGTCGCGGACCCCATCAGGGCCGCCGTGGACTCCGGTCCGCGGCGGCCCTTTCGCATGCCGTCTGTCGGCCGCGGCGCCGTCGTGGCTGGTCGCGCAGTTCCCCGCACCCCTTCAGGACGTATATCGCGACCGGCATTAGAGCGACAGTGTTAGAGCGACGCTCAATGTGATGCGTGCCATGGGAGGCGCACAGGGTTCCTTTCCTCGATATCCCTGATTAGAGTGACGCTCTAAGAGAAGGGAACGACATGCGGTTGACCCCCACCGAACGCGACCGGCTGCTGCTCTTCGGAGCCGCCGAGCTGGCCCGTGCCCGCCGCGCCCGAGGGCTGCGGCTCAACGTGCCGGAGGCCACCGCGCTCATCGCGGACACCGTGTGCGAGGCCGCCCGTGACGGGGTGCGGCTCGTCGAGGCGATCGAGCGGGCCCGCGCGGTGCTCGGTCCCGACGACGTGCTGCCCGGTGTCGCCGACATCGTCACCGAGGTGCATGTCGAGGCCGTCTTCGACGACGGGTCCCGGCTGGCCGTGGTGAGCGACCCGATCGGCGACGGACTCGGCCCCGAGGCTCCCGGCGCGCTGCTGCCCGGACCCGAGCACGCCGAGCCCGAGGCCGTCGTACGGCTGACGGTCACCAACACCGCGACCGTCCCCGTCTCCGTCACCTCCCACTTCCACTTCTTCGAGGCCAACCCGCGCCTCGACTTCGACCGCGCCGAGGCCTACGGCACACGGCTCGCCGTTCCCGCCGGTTCCTCGGTGCGGTTCGGGCCGGGGGAGTCGCTGGAGGTCGGCCTGGTGCCGATCGGCGGTGCCCGCGTCGCCATCGGCTTCGCCGGGCTCGTCGACGGACCGCTGGACGCGCCCGGCGCCCGCGAGGAGGCCCTGCGCCGCGCCGCCGCCTGCGGCTACCTGGGCGTGCCCACCGAGGAGGCCGGCCGATGAGCCGCCCCGGAGGGCACCCCGCCGAGGCCCGCCGCCTCACCCCCCACGAGTACGCCGCCACTCACGGCCCCCGCGCCGGCGACCGCATCCGGCTCGGCGACTCCGGGCTGACGATCCGCGTCGAGGCCGACTCCCAGCGCTACGGCGACGAGTTCCTCGCCGGCTTCGGGAAGACCGCCCGCGACGGACTGCACCTCAAGGCCGCGGCCGTGCGGGAGACCTGTGACGTCGTCATCAGCAACGTCGTCGTGATCGATGCCGTTCAGGGGATCCGCAAGGTCTCCATCGGCATCCGGGAAGGCCGTGTCCACTCCATCGGCCGGGCCGGGAACCCCGACACCCTCGACGGGGTCGACGTCGTCGTCGGCACCGGCACGTCCATCGTGTCCGGCGAGGGGCTCATCGCCACCGCCGGGGCCGTCGACACCCACGTCCATCTGCTGTCGCCACGGATCATGGAGGCCTCGCTGGCCTCCGGCGTGACCACGATCATCGGCCAGGAGTTCGGGCCGGTGTGGGGCGTCGGCGTCAACTCGCCCTGGGCCCTGCGGCACACGTTCAACGCCTTCGACGCCTGGCCGGTCAACATCGGCTTCCTGGGCCGGGGCTCGTCCTCCCACGACGCGCCCCTGGTCGAGGCGCTCGCCGAGGGCGGGGCGTCCGGCTTCAAGGTGCACGAGGACATGGGAGCCCACACCCGGGCCCTGGACACGGCGCTCCGGGTCGCCGAGGAACACGACGTCCAAGTCGCCCTGCACAGCGACGGGTTGAACGAATGCCTGTCCGTCGAGGACACCCTGCGCGTCCTGGAGGGGCGCACCATCCACGCCTTCCACATCGAGGGCTGCGGCGGCGGACACGTCCCGAACGTGCTGAAGATGGCGGGCGTCGCGAACGTCATCGGCTCCTCCACCAACCCCACCCTGCCCTTCGGCCGGGACGCGGTCGCCGAGCACTACGGCATGATCGTCTCCGTCCACGGCCTGAAGACCGACCTGCCCGGCGACGCCGCCCTGGCCCGCGACCGCATCCGCGCCGGGACCATGGGCGCCGAGGACGTCCTGCACGACCTGGGCGCGATCGGCATCACCTCCTCGGACGCGCAGGGCATGGGGCGAGCGGGCGAGACGGTCCGCCGTACGTTCGCCATGGCAGGGAAGATGAAGGCCGAGTCGGGCGCCCCCGACGAGGACCACGACAACGAACGCGTCCTGCGCTACCTGGCCAAGCTGACGATCAACCCGGCCATCGCGCACGGTCTTTCGCACGAGGTCGGCTCCATCGAGGTCGGCAAGCTGGCCGACATCGTGCTGTGGCGCCCGGAGTACTTCGGCGCGAAACCGCAGCTGGTACTGAAGTCCGGCTTCCCGGCGTACGGCGTGGTGGGCGACCCCAACGCGGCGACGGACACCTGTGAACCCCTGGTGCTGGGGCCGCAGTTCGGCGCATACGGCGCCACCCCCGCCGACCTCTCGGTCGCCTTCGTCGCCCAGGCGGCGCTCGACCAGGGCAACGACTCGATGCCGACCCGCCGCCGCAGGGTCGCCGTTCGCGGCACCCGCGGCATCGGACCGGCCGACCTGCGCCTCAACTCCCGTACCGGAGCGGTCGATGTCGACCAGCGCACCGGCCTGGTCACCCTCGACGGCGAGCCGCTGCGCTCCGAGCCGGCCGACTCCGTCCCCCTCAACCGCCTGTACTTCCTCTAGGACCCCTGGAGCACCTCATGACCTACCGCATGCCCGCCGAGTGGGAGCCGCACGAGCGCACCTGGATGGCCTGGCCCGGACCCAACGCGACCTTCACCGACGACGAGGAGCTCGCCGAGGCCCGGACCGCCTGGGCCGCGGTGGCCCGTGCCGTGCGCCGCTTCGAGCCGGTGACGATGGTGCACGGCGCGGGCCAGGGGGAGTCCGCGCGCGAGCTGCTCGGACCGGACGTCGACCTGGTGGAGCGCGAACTCGACGACGCGTGGATGCGTGACATCGGGCCCACGTTCGTGAGCGACGGCCGTCGACTGGCCGCCGTGGACTGGGTGTTCAACGGCTGGGGGGCACAGGACTGGGCGAGCTGGGAGCACGACTCCAAGATCGCCCGCCATGTCGCGGACCTGGCCGGCGTGCCGGTGCGGAGCAGCACACTGGTCAACGAGGGCGGCGCGATCCACGTCGACGGCGAGGGCACGGTCCTGCTCACCGAGACGGTCCAGCTCGGCGCCGGGCGCAACCCCGGCTGGACGCGCGAGCGGGTCGAGACGGAGATCCACGACCGGCTCGGCACCAGCAAGGCGATCTGGCTCCCGCACGGCCTCGCCGGGGACTACGGCACGTACGGCACCCAGGGGCACGTCGACATCGTCGCGGCCTTCGCCGGGCCCGGCACCGTGGTCGTCCACAGCCAGCGCGACCCGGACCACCCCGACCACGCCCGCTCGCGGGAGTACGTCGAGATCCTGCGCGGACAGACGGACGCGAAGGGCCGCCGCCTGGAGGTCGTCGAGATCCCCGCCCCCACGGTCCTCAAGGACCAGGACGGGGAGTGGGTCGACTACTCGTACATCAACCACTACCTCTGCAACGGCGGTGTGGTGCTCTGCGGCTTCGACGACCCGAACGACGAACTCGCGGCCGGCATCTTCCGCCGCCTCTTCCCCGAACGGACGGTGACACTGGTGGACGCGCGGACCGTCTTCGCGGGCGGGGGCGGCATCCACTGCATCACCCAGCAGCAGCCGAGGACGACGGTCAGGTAGAACGTACGGGTGAACGTGCTGACCTGTGCCGCCTGCGGAAGCCGCCTGACCGAGCCGCTGCGGCTCCTGCCGGAGGTGCCGCCCCGCCCGGAGTACGACGGGCTCAAGAACCCCGACGGCTCCCGGCACGCCCCGTCGACCCTGCCGCGCGGGGCGTACGCGGTGGACCCGGAACCGTGCGGGGCGCCGTACGTGCCGCATCCCGACCCCGAGTGGTGCGGATCTGCCCACCCGGGAGACGTGTGCATGGGAGACCCCGACGGACCGGGGTGCCTGATGTCCGCCGGGCCGCGCGGCACATGGGTGGTCCACCCCGAGGACACCCGTGGGCGTTTGTCCGCCAACCCCGCAGTGGAGGAGGTCGGGTGCTGCGGCCGCCCCGGACGCGAAGGGCCGAACGAGGTCTGCGCGGAGTGCGGCACGGCGGTGGCGACGCTGTTCTCCGAGTGCTACGGCCCCTACGAGACGCACTTCCTGCCGGACGCGGTCGGCGTGGAGGCCGTCGTATGACCCCCGCCCGCCGCCGCACCCCCGCTCCGCCGCGCGAGGACCTCCTCGCTGCCGCCATGGAGATGATCGCCGAACTCGGCCTGGAGAAGCTCACCATGGCGGCCCTCGGCCGCGAGGTCGGGATGAGCAGCGGCCACCTCCTGTACTACTTCCACTCCAAGGACGAGCTGCTGCTCCAGACCCTGGAGTGGAGCGAGGGCCGGCTGGGCGCCGAGCGCGGCCGCCTCCTCACCCGCACCGCCACCGTGCGCGAACGGCTCGATGCGTACGTCGACCTGTATGTCCCCGACGGCCATCGCGACCCCCACTGGACGCTCTGGCTGGAGGTCTGGAACCGCTCGCAGAACGCCCCCGCCGACGCCCGCGACCGGCAGGCCGCCATCGAGGGCGCCTGGCACCGCGACCTGGTGGCACTGCTGGCGGAAGGCGTGTCGAGGGGCGAGTTCCGCCCGGTCGACCCGGACCGCGTGGCCGCCCGGCTGCGGGCGCTGCTCGACGGGTTCTCCATCCACGTGGCGATCGGTCTGCGGGGCGCGGACCGATCGCAGATTCTCGGCCACGTACGGGAGTTCCTGGACGAGAACCTTCTCGCGGACGCGTGACCCGGAGCCCGGGTTGTACGCAATTCGGGGGATTGCCCTGTGTCTTGTGATGCGCTTGCCTCGTAGAGAGCCCTCGGCACGGGGCCGGGGGAAGCAGTGTCAACGGGGGAAACAATGTCAAATGTCTTACGGGGGACGTCTGTAGCGCTGCTCGCGGGGGCGATCGCCCTCTCGACGGTGACGGTGGCGGCCGGTGCCGCGCCGGAGAGAGGGGAGACGCGGCGGGTCAGCGTGGGCGCCGGCGGCGAGCAGGTGGCCGGGGACTCGCGGACGCCGTCGATCAGCGGTGACGGCCGGTTCGTCGTCTTCGAGTCGGACGCCGACGACCTGGTGCCGGGGGACACCAACCAGTCCAGCGACGTGTTCCTGCGCGATCTGCGCAAGGGCACCGTCCAGCGGGTCAGCGTGCGCGACGACGGGGGCCCGTACACGCTCGCCTACGGTGCGAAGATCAGTGCCGACGGACGGTACGTCGTCTTCGCGGGCGGCACGGGGTCGCCCGAGGAGGGCAACTGGTTCTCGGGCGTCTTCCTCTGGGATCGCGTCAAGGACCGCACCGAGGTGGTGAGCCTCACCGACGACGAGAAACCGGCCTATTCCACCGATCCCGTGATCAGCCGCGACGGCCGGTACATCGCGTTCGTCTCCTCGCTCACCGACCACGGCGACACGAGCACGCGCCTGGGGACGGGCGTCTACGTGCGCGACCGCGAAAAGGGCACGACCCGCCTCGTCAGCGTCACCGAACCGCCGCCCACCGACGACGGGCACTCCTGGATCATGGGCACCCCCAGCATGAGCGCCGACGGCAGCCGCGTCGCGTACGCCATGAACCAGGCGAGGCCCGGCCACGGCGGGGCTGCCTACACCTGGGACCGGCGAACCGGGCTCAAGGAGCGCTTCGACCGCGCGGACCAGCGCACCAGCCGTCCCACGTTCAGCGGCAACGGCCGGTACGCGGTGTTCCAGTCCGCCGCTCCCGACCTCGTGCCCGGGGACACCAACGGAATGCAGGACATCTTCGTCCGGGACATGACGAAGGGCACCGTCGAGCGGGTCTCCGTCAGCGCGACCGGGGAACAGCTGGACACCGAGTCGTACGAGCCGGTGATCAGCGAGGACGGCCGGCGGGTCGCCTTCGTCTCCGGCGCGACGAACCTCGTGGCGGGCGACACCGCCCGAGGCCCGCTCTTCTCCCGCGACCTGCGCACCGGCGTCACCCAGCGGGTGACCGTCGCGCAGGACGGCGGCGAGAGCGACTACCAGGGCTGGCCGGCCACCGCGGTGAGCCGGAACGGCCGGGTCGTGGCCTTCGACTCCTGGGCCACCGACCTGGTGCCCGGCGACACCAACGACAACCGCGACGTCTTCGTACGCCGCCTGCGCTGACCGCACAGCGCAGTCCGTACGCAACAGGGGGAACAGATCTTGTACACCAGTACACGTCTCGCGCTCGCCGCCGGACTCCTCTCCGGCCTCATCGCACTGTCCACCACCACGGCAACCGCCGCTCCCGCACCCCGCACCGACCGGATCACCGAGTCGGCCACGGGCGAGCAGGGCGACAGCTACTCCTACGGCCCCGAGTTCAGCGCCGACGGCCGCTTCGCCGTCTTCTCGTCCCAGGCGGCCAACCTGGTGCCCGGCGACACCAACGGCCTCACCGACGTCTTCGTGCGCGACCTGCGCAAGGGCACGGTCGAGCGGGTCGACGTCAGTACCGGCGGAGCCCAGGCCGACGGGGAGTCCTCCGGGTCCGACATCAGCCGTGACGGCCGGTACGTGCTGTTCACCTCCCAGGCCCGCAACCTGGTCCACTGGGACACGCCGCCGCCCGCCGACGAATGGGTCGACGACGTCTATCTGCACGACCGCCGCACCGGCACCACCGAACGGCTCAGCTTCGGGATCGACGGACGCTCCGTCGACGTCGGCGGTGCCGCCATGTCGGCCGACGCCCGCTACATCGCCTTCACCGCCCGGCCCAACCGGATGGAGGCCGACGACCCCAACGGCTACCGGATGCTCTACCTCCTCGACCGCACCACCGGAACCGTCAAACGCGTCAGCGACCGGGCCCGTCCGGACTGGACGTCCGTTCTCTACGACGTCAGCGAGGACGGCAGCCGCCTGGTCTACAACCAGTTCCAGTACCGGGGACCGGGCTCGGCCCTGTGGGCGTACGACATCCGCGAGGGCACCCAGCGGCAGCTGAACGTCACACCCGACGGCACCCCGACCAGCCAGGCCCTCGACGCCTCGCTCACCGCGAACGGTCGGTTCGTCGCCTTCAGCTCCGGCGCCCCGGACCTGGTCCCGGACGACACCAACGACACCACGGACGTGTTCGTGCGTGACCTGGTCGGCGGCGAGATCCGAAGGATCTCCCACAACGCCGAGACGGCGTTCGGCACCCAGAGCCCCGAGATCAGTCCCGACGGCCGGTATGTGGCCTACGAGGCGACCCCGCGGAACCGGGAGACGGGCTACTTCGGCGTCGGCAACGTCTACCTGCGCGACCTGCACACCGGATCGATCCGCCTCGTCACCGAGTCGGTCACCGGAGGCACCGTGGAGGACGGGAACGTCACCCTCTACTCCGTCACCCGCGGCGGCAGGGCGGTCGGCCTCGCCTCCGACTCCGCGCAACTGGTGCCGGACGACACCAACGGGGTCACCGACGGCTTCGTCCGCCACCTGCGGTGATCAGCACAGTGCTCGCATCCTGAGACGGACGGTGAGCGCGGGGGAGTCTTGTGCCAGACTGCCCCCGTGCTCTCGTTCGCCATGATTATTGGCAGCAGGCGCGCCGGTCCGCAGTGACCGCCACGTACGACCAGGTACGGGCGGACACCGTCGTCCTCGACCCGCGCGCAGACCTCTCGCACCCGCGAGAGGTTTTTCGCTTTTCTGGCCCACCCGTAACCAGAGGCGAGAGCGCGAGGGACCATGTGGGGACGGTGGAGCCGGTCATTCCGGTACAGACCGAGATCCAATCCTCAGGAGCCTTGAGACCATGACCGCAACCAGCGAGCTCGACGATCAGTTCCACGTCTTCGACACCACCCTGCGCGACGGCGCCCAGCGGGAGGGCATCAACCTCACCGTCGCGGACAAGCTGGCCATCGCGCGGCACCTGGACGACTTCGGCGTGGGCTTCATCGAGGGCGGCTGGCCCGGCGCCAACCCGCGGGACACCGAGTTCTTCGCCCGCGCCCAGCAGGAGATCGAGTTCAAGCACGCCCAGCTGGTCGCCTTCGGCGCGACGCGCAGGGCCGGCGCCAAGGCGGCGGAGGACCCGCAGGTCAACGCGCTGCTGGCGTCCGGCGCCCCGGTCATCACCCTGGTCGCCAAGTCCCACGACCGCCATGTCGAACTCGCCCTGCGCACCACGCTGGACGAGAACCTGGAGATGGTCCGCGACACGGTGTCGTACCTGACGGCACAGGGCCGCCGGGTCTTCGTCGACTGCGAGCACTTCTTCGACGGCTACCGCGCGAACCCGGAGTACGCGAAGGCGGTCGTACGGGCGGCCTCGGAGGCGGGCGCCTCGGTGGTCATCCTCTGTGACACCAACGGCGGCATGCTCCCCGCCCAGGTCCAGGCGGTCGTCTCCACGGTCCTCGCCGACACCGGCGCCCGGCTCGGCATCCACGCCCAGGACGACACGGGCTGCGCGGTCGCCAACACCCTGGCCGCGGTGGACGCGGGCGCCACCCACGTCCAGTGCACGGCGAACGGCTACGGCGAGCGGGTCGGCAACGCCAACCTGTTCCCGGTGGTCGCGGCCCTGGAGCTGAAGTACGGCAAGAAGGTGCTGCCGGAGGGCAAGCTCCGCGAGATGACGAGGATCTCGCACGCGATCGCCGAGGTCGTGAACCTCACCCCCTCGACGCACCAGCCCTACGTGGGCGTCTCGGCCTTCGCCCACAAGGCCGGCCTGCACGCCTCGGCCATCAAGGTCGACCCGGACCTCTACCAGCACATCGACCCCGAGCAGGTCGGCAACACCATGCGGATGCTGGTCTCCGACATGGCGGGCCGCGCCTCGGTCGAGCTCAAGGGCAAGGAACTGGGCGTGGACCTCGGCGGCGACCGCGAGGTGGTCGGCCGGGTGGTCGAGCGCGTGAAGGAACGCGAGCTCAAGGGCTACACCTACGAGGCGGCGGACGCGTCGTTCGAGCTGCTGCTGCGCGCCGAGGTCGAGGGCAAGCCCCTGAAGTACTTCGAGGTCGAGTCCTGGCGCGCGATCGTCGAGGACCGCCCCGACGGCAGCCACGCGAACGAGGCCACGGTGAAGCTCTTCGCCAAGGGCGAGCGCATCGTCGCCACGGCGGAGGGCAACGGCCCCGTCAACGCCCTGGACCGCGCACTCCGGGTCGCCCTGGAGAAGATCTACCCCCAGCTCGCCAAGCTCGACCTCGTCGACTACAAGGTCCGCATCCTGGAAGGCGTCCACGGCACCCAGTCCACGACCCGCGTGCTCATCTCCACGTCCGACGGGGCGGGGGAGTGGTCGACCGTGGGAGTCGCGGAGAACGTGATCGCGGCGTCCTGGCAGGCACTGGAGGACGCCTACACCTACGGCCTGCTGCGCGCCGGCGTGGAGCCCGCCGAGTAACCGCCGTTCAACATGAGTCCTCGGCGAGCTCCTCGAACTCGCCGAGGCTCATGACCCGGTCATCGGCCCAGACCTGACCGGGCTCCAGAACGGCGAGGTCTGCCGCACGGAACGTGACGGTTCCCGTGTACTCGTAGTTGAACTCGGCCTTCCCGAAGGCGAGTCGGTAGCTGTACGCCGGCACCAGCCGTTGCTGCCCGGCCACCCGGGCGTGCCACGCGGCCGGCGGCTCGAACAGCGGGAACCCGATGTCGTCGCCCCCGCGTTTGCCGGACGTCTCCCAACCGGAGAGGTTCTCGTCGGAGTCCTCCCCGGCCGGGGCCCCTGTCAGCCGGAGACCTTGGATCAGGTCGTCGCCGCACGGCCGCAGCAAGGCCTGGGGTGCCCCCGAGGCGTCCAGCCGCACCGCGACCAGCGGCAGCAGCGAGGCCCCGCACCCACTCGGCAACAACGTGCCTTACCGGCCCGTCAGTTGGGGCTGAATGGCTGACGTGACGCCTTGACGGGCCTGGGTGGCACCAGTTAACTCACGGCGTGAGGTAAGTCATGTGTGGACTAACGAGAGCCAAGGGGGAAGCTCCATGCGAAGAACCGCCCTGCTCGCCTCAGCCGCCCTGCTGACAACCCTGCTGCCGATGGTGTCCGCACAGGCACAGCCACAGGCCGCCGACGATCCCGCCCCGGTCCCCGTGGACCGCTTCGAGGGCGAGGTGCCCTTCGCGAACCCGCCCGCGGGAGGCATCTTCACCTGGGGCAGCGACAACGACGACCCGCCCGCGCTCGCGCTCGAGGAACGCGCCGACGCCCCCGAGGGCGACCGCGTCCTGTCCGGCACCTACGACATCAGCGGCTACGGCGGCTTCACCCATGACTTCGCCTTCGCCGAGCCCGCCCACGACTGGTCCGCCCACAAGGGCATCCGCTTCTGGTGGGAAGGCCGCGACAACGGCAAGAAGGTCGCCTTCGAGCTCAAGGACGGCGGCGCCGACGGCGAGGCCTCCGAGCTGTGGACGACGTCCTTCACCGACGACTTCAGCGGCTGGAAACAGATCGAGATCCCCTTCACCGACTTCGCCTACCGCACGGACTACCAGCCCGTCGGCGGCATCGACCACATCCTCGGCCTCACCGAGACATGGGGCTACGCCGTCACCCTCCCCGTCGGCGTCCAGGGCCGGTTCGCCATGGACGGCGTCGAGTTGTACGGCAAGGCCGACCAGTCACTGCGCGCCTCCGTCCTCACCGACTCCGCCGTCCACCCCACGGACGAGGGCGGCACGGCGACCGTGAGGATCTCCGTCGCCACCACCGGCTCCGCCCCGATCGACGAACCCGTCACCGTCGCCTACGAGACGGCCGCGACCGGCACCGCCGAACCCGGCAAGGACTACACCCCGGTCAGCGGGACCCTCACCTTCCCGGCAGGCACCGTCTCCGGCGCCACACGGACCGTGCGGGTACCGACGCTGAAGGACAAGAAGGCTGAGCCCGCCGAGACCATCCCCCTCGCCCTCACCGTCACCGGCGCCAAGCCCCCGGCCGAGACCCCGCAGATCGTCGTCGACGCGCACGGACTGCCGTACCTGGACGCCGAGTTGCCGGTGAAGCAGCGTGTCGCCGACCTCCTCTCCCGCATGTCGCTCGCGGAGAAGGCCGGTCAGATGACCCAGGCCGAGCGCGGAGCCGTGGGGACCGGCGCGGACGTCGCCACGTACGACCTCGGCTCGCTCCTGTCCGGCGGCGGCTCCACGCCGACGCCCAACACCCCCGAGGCCTGGGCGAAGATGATCGACGGCTTCCAGCTCCGGGCCCAGGCGACCCGCTTCCAGATCCCCCTCGTCTACGGCGTCGACGCCGTCCACGGCCACAACAACCTGGTCGGCGCCACCGTCATGCCCCACAACATCGGCCTCGGCGCCTCCCGGAACCCCCGGCTCGCCCAGCAGACCGGCGCGGTGACCGCCGCCGAGGTCCGCGCCACCGGCGTCCCCTGGGACTTCGCCCCCTGCCTCTGCGTCACCCGCGACGAACGATGGGGCCGCTCCTACGAGTCCTTCGGTGAGGACCCGGCTCTCGTCGACTCCCTGGAGACGGTCATCCAGGGCCTCCAAGGCGCCCGGAACGGCAAGGACTTGAAGGACAACGACAAGGTCCTCGCCACCGCCAAGCACTTCGTCGGCGACGGCGGCACCGAGTACGGCTCCTCCACCACCGGCACCTACACGATCGACCAGGGCGTCACCAAGGTCACCCGGCAGCAGCTGGAGGCCGTCCACCTGGCGCCCTACGAGACCGCCGTCGACCGCGGGGTCGGCACCGTGATGCCCTCGTACTCCTCGCTGGAGGTCCTCGGCGACGGCCGGGGCCCGGTCAAGATGCATGCCCGCGCCGACATGATCAACGGCGTGCTCAAGGGCCGTATGGACTTCGACGGCTTCGTGATCAGCGACTGGGACGGCATCGACCAGATCCCCGGCGACCGCGCGTCCGACGTCCGTACGTCGGTCAACGCCGGCGTCGACATGGTCATGGTCCCGTACGCCTTCCGGGAGTTCCGCACCACGCTCATGGAGGAGGCACAGGCCGGACGCGTCAGCGGGCAGCGCATCGACGACGCGGTCTCCCGCATCCTCACGCAGAAGTTCCGCCTCGGTCTCTTCGAGAAGCCGTACGCCGACACCGGCGGCGCCGCGGAGATCGGTTCCGCGGAGCACCGGGCCGTCGCCCGCCGGGCGGCCGCCGAGTCACAGGTGCTGCTGAAGAACGCCGACGGCGTGCTGCCGCTGAAGGGGTCCCAGAAGGTGTACGTCGCCGGCTCCAACGCCGACGACATCGGCAACCAGAGCGGCGGCTGGACCGTCACCTGGCAGGGCGCGTCCGGCGACATCACCCCCGGTACGACGATCCTGGAGGCCATGCGGAAGAACTCCGCGCGGCTGACGTACTCCAAGGACGCCTCCGCCCCCACGACCGGCCACGACATCGGGGTGGTCGTCGTCGGCGAGACCCCGTACGCCGAGGGCGTCGGAGACGTCGGCAACGGCCATGACCTGGAGCTGAGCCCCGCCGACCAGGCGGCCGTCGACAAGGTCTGCGCGGCCATGAAGTGTGCGGTGCTGATCGTCTCGGGCCGCCCCCAGCTCATCGGCGACCGGCTGGGCGAGATCGACGCGCTGGTGGCCTCCTGGCTGCCCGGGACGGAGGGCGACGGCGTCGCGGACGTCCTCTACGGCAAGCGCGCCTTCACCGGGCAGCTCCCCGTCACCTGGCCGAAGTCGCTGGCCCAGCTGCCGATCAACGTCGGCGACACGGCGTACGACCCGCAGTTCCCGTACGGCTGGGGCCTCACCACGCTGACAAAGGTGCCGGAGGGCGGCGTGACGACACTGAAGGCGCTCGGCGTCGCGGCGGCGGTTGCCGAGAAGGCCGGGGCCGAGGAGGCGGGCCGCGCGATCGTCACCAAGGCGCGGCTGATCGTCCAGCAGAGGAAGATCACGGCCGCATCGGCGAAACCCTTCGCCGAAGCGGACCATCTGCTGCTCACCGGGCGGTACACGGCGGCGGTGGCACAACTGACACAGGCTTATCGGGCAACCGACTGAGGCTGTTTTGGGAGGCTTCGGGTAGCTTCGAAGTATGAAGTCCGTCCTACGGACCCGAAGCCTCCCAGGGCTGCTCGCGGCCCTCGTGCTCGCGGCCCTGACCGTACTGTGGGCGGTCCCCGCGCCCGCCTCCGCCGCCACGAGCGTCTCCAGGATCGCCGAGGCGCTCCGCGAGAGTCCGGTGTACGTCGACCCGGCGGCCTCCGCGCAGCTGTCCTCCGGGGACGCCGCCGCGCTCGCCGAGCAGATCGAGGACGCGGACAAGGCCCTGTTCGTGGCGGTCCTGCCCGCGGACCAGCCGACCGAGAACCTCCTGCGCAACCTGCGCACCGCGACCGGCGTGACAGGTCTGTACGCGGTGCGCGTCGGCGACCGTTTCGACGCGGGCGCGGATTCCTCGGTCCTGCCGAGGACGGCCGTGCGCAACCTCGTCGCGAGCGTCGGGGGCGAGAGCGACGCGAAGACCCAGCTCGACGACTTCGCGGACCAGGCCCTGGCCAACATGGGCGGCTCGGCGCCCGCGAGCTGGGGCTCGTCCTCCGACGACGGAGGCGTCCCGGCGGGCGCGCTGGTGACGGTGGGCGCCGTGCTGGCGGCCGGTGGCGTGGGCGCGTACGCGCTGGTCCGCCGCAACCGCCGCCGCCACGAGGAGGAGCAGCGGGCCGCCCTGGAGAAGCTGCGGGTCGTGGTGGACGAGGACATCACCGCCTTCGGCGAGGAACTGGACCGCCTTGACTTCCACCCCGCCGAACCGGGCGCGGACGACGCCATGCGCGAGGACTACGAGCACGCGCTCGACTCCTACGAGAAGGCGAAGTCGTTCATGGCGGCCGCGCGGCAGCCGGAGGAGGTCCGCGCGGTGACCCAGGCCCTGGAGGACGGCCGCTTCTCCCTGGCACGACTGGCCGCCCGCCGTGAGGGCCGGCCGCTCCCGGAGCGCCGCCCGCCCTGCTTCTTCGACCCTCGCCACGGCCCGTCCACCACGGACGCGACCTGGACCCCGCCCAGCGGTGCCCCACGCGAGGTCCCGGTCTGCGCGGCCGACGCGACCCGCCTCGCCGACGGCCGCGACCCGGTGATGCGCGAGGTCGACACCGACCAGGGCCGCCGCCCCTACTGGGACGCGGGCCCCGCCTACGGCCCCTGGGCCGGCGGCTACTTCGGCGGCGGCCTCCTCCCCGGCCTCCTCGTCGGCACGATGCTCGGCAGCATGATGGCCACCCCCGCCTACGCCGCCGACTACGGCTCCGGCTACGGCGACTTCGGCGGCACCTACGAAGGCGGCGACGTCTCGGGCGCGGACTTCAACTCCGACGACTTCTCGGGCGGCTTCGGCGGCGGCGACTTCGGAGGAGGCGGCGACTTCGGCGGCGGAGGAGGATTCTGACCGCACGGCGTTTGAGACACGGAGCCTCGCGACGGCGGTCCACGCAATCTCAGCCCATCCGGCGTTTGAGGACTGGGCCCCTTGAGGGCCGATCGGGGTCCGGGGCGGAGCCCCAGTGGGGGCGAAGGGGCGGAGCCCCTGGGGATGGGACGGGTAGGGGCGGCGGGGGCGAAAAAGGCCCCGTCCACGCCCACGGGCCCGGCGCACCACACGCCGAGCCCGCGGAGGTTCGTACGAGACAACCCGCGCGTCAGAGAGAAGCCGCGGCCGACGCGATCGCCGACGCGAACGTCGACACCTCGGAATACACACCGGGCGCGTTGGCCCGGGCGCACCCGATACCCCAGCTCACGATGCCGACCTGTACCCACGCGTTGCTCGCGTCCCGCCGGAACATCGGCCCACCGGAGTCCCCCTGACAGGTATCGACCCCACCCGCGGCATACCCCGCACAGATCTCCTCGCTCGCGATGAGCCCGCTGTACCCGCTGTACGAACGACAGGTCGCGTCACTCACGAACGGCACGGTGGCCTTGAGCATGTACCGCTGCTGGGAGCCGCCCTCACTGGCCGCACCCCACCCGGCGACGGTGAACGTCCCGGTGTTGTACTGCGTCGTCGTGGCGATCTTCAGCGTCGGCAGATTGATCGGGGAGGCGAGCTTGATGAGCGCCCAGTCCTTGCCGTCGCCGTTGTACCCGGGAGCCCGGTACACATACGTCGACCTGACCTGGACCCGCCCGCTGGTGGACTGCAGGTCCACGACACCGGCGGTGGCGGTGATGGAGGTGTTGGCACCGGTCCCGTTCACACAGTGCGCGGCGGTCAGCACGATCTGCTGCGTGTACAGCGCGCCGCCACAGCCCATGGAGAGCCGGACCATGAACGGGAACTCGCCCTGCGCGGCACGGGTTCCGCCGACGACGGGCGCGGGGGCGGCCTGCGCGGCCGAGACGGGCTGAAGACTGGCGATCGCGAGGGCGGCGGCGCCGAATGCCGCGCATCTCTTGAGGGCCGTGAGGAGTCTCTTCAACGTTCTGCCTTCCGTGGGGGGTGGAAGTGCTCATGAAGTGCTCAGTCGCAGATATGTCGTGCGCATGCCAAGAGGGAACGCAAAGAGACACCCATCCGCTGGCATGGGCAGGTCAAATCTGTTGCTGGATTATGAGAACGCTGTGACAGGCCGCACAAGGGGTGTGATTCGGCCAGCCCGGCCGCGCGTCAATGAGGACAGGAACCGACCTAATGGCGGCGTACGGTCGCCCCATGTCGGAAACCTTCGCCTCCGCCGCCGCCCTCGACGCCTGGCTCGCCACCCACCCGGCCCCGCACGCCGGCCTCTGGGTGAAGGTCGCCAAAAAGGGCTCGGGCATCCCCTCCGTCACCGCTGCCGAAGTCAATGACGTGGCCCTCTGCCACGGTTGGATCACCGGTCAGCGCAAGGGATTCGACGCCTCGCACTTCCTCCAGAGGATCACCCCGCGCCGCACCGGCAGCCTCTGGTCCATGGTCAACGTCCGCCGGGTCGAGGAGCTGATCGGCGACGGCAGGATGCGTGAGCCCGGCCTCGCGGAGATCGACGCGGCGAAGGCGGACGGACGGTGGGCGGCGGCGTATCTCTCCCAGAAGGAGGCCGGGGTGCCGGACGACCTGGCCGCCGCGCTGAAGCGCAGCCCGCGGGCCGGCGCGGCCTTCGAAGGGCTCGGCAGGACGGACCGGTACCAGGTCATGCTCGGTGTGCTGCGGGCCCTCACCCCTCAGAGCCGGGCCGCTCAGGTCGCCTCGGCGGTGGCCGGGCTGGAGAAACTGTCCGGCCGCGACGGCTGAGAACGCCGAGCGCCCGCCCTCAAGGACACGAGGGCGGGCATGCTCACGAAGGACGCGTCACGCGTTCTTGATGGCCGAGATGTCGAAGTTCAGCTTGATCTTGTCGGAGACCAGCACGCCGCCCGTCTCCAGCGCCGCGTTCCAGGTCAGGCCCCACTCGGAGCGCAGGATCGTCGCCTTGCCCTCGAAGCCGACGCGCTCGTTGCCGAAGGGGTCCTTCGCGGCGCCGTTGAACTCGAGGTCGATGGTGAGCGGCTTGGTGGTGCCGAGGATGGTGAGGTCACCGGTGATGCGGTAGTCCTCGTCGCCGAGGGCCTCGGCCTTGGTGGAGCGGAAGGTCATCGTCGGGAACTCGTCCGTCTTGAAGAAGTCCGCGCTCTTGAGGTGGCCGTCGCGGTCCGCGGAGCCGGTGTCGATGCTGTCCATCTTGACGTCGATCGACGCCGAGGACGCGGACGGGTCGCCGCCGTCCAGGTGCAGCGAGCCGCTGAAGTCGACGAACTTCCCCTTCACGTTGGTCACCATGGCGTGGCGGACGGTGAAGCCGATCGTCGAGTGGGCAGCGTCGATCGAGTAGTCGCCGGTCAGGGCGGTCAGGTCGGTGTTCGCCATGGCGTGCTCCTTGGGAGTGAGGAAGTTGAACGTTGAATTACCTAACAGGAACGACCGTAGACCTATTCCGTACAAGTTTCAACATCATCCGTAAAGTGTTGGCGTGATTACGCTGAGGTGGTAGATGCCCAGGGCATGAACCCGTATCCCAGCGGCCCCCTCCGGCTCACCCGCCGGGCCGCCTTACTCACCGCGGCGCTCCTCGCCACGGCCGCCCCCGGTGCCCGCGCCGCCGCCCCCGACCCCTACCGCGCCCTGCGCCTCCGCTGGCTCGACATCGCCCTCGGCACCGGCTACGACCCCACCGCCGAGCCGTACGCCGCCCGCCTCGCCGAGACCGGCGCCCTCGCCCGCGGCTTCCGCGCGACCATGGCCCCCACCGCGACCTCCCTCTGGCCCGGCCACCCCTACGACCCGCCGTCCGGCATCACCCAGAGCTACGGCCGCCTGTGGACCATGACCCAGGCCTACATCCAGCCGGGCACCGGCTCCACCGGCGACGAGTCCCTCCTCGCGGACGTCCTGCGCGGCCTCGACCACCTCTCCGCCACGGTCTACAACCCCTCCACGACCCGCTACGGCAACTGGTGGGAGTGGCAGATCGGCAGCCCCCGACTGCTCATGGACCTCACGGCCACGCTGTACGACCACCTCACCGACGACCGACGGGACGCCGCCTGCGCCGCCGTCGACCACTTCGTCCCCGACGCGATGCTGAGCGACTACTCCGGTACGTCCACCGGCGCCAACCGCGTCGACCTGTGCCGCTCCGTCGCCCTGCGCGGCATCCTCGGCCGGGCGCCCGCCAAGATCGCCCTGGCCCGCGACGCGCTCTCGCCGGTCTTCCCGTACGTCGTCCAGGGCGACGGCCTCTACGCCGACGGCTCGTTCGTCCAGCACACCTGGGTCCCCTACTCCGGCACCTACGGCCAGGTTCTCCTCGACGGCCTCGGCCGTCTCTTCGCCCTCCTCGCCGGCTCCGAGTGGGCCGTGACCGACCCGAACCGGCAGATCGTCCTGGACGCCGTGGAGCACGCCTACGCGCCCCTGATCCACGACGGTCTGATGATGGACAGCGTCAACGGCCGTGCCATCAGCCGGGGTTATCTCAAGAGCGACGACCGGCACGTGCTGCGCGGCGACCACTTCCACGGCCAGGGCGTCATCGCCGCGACGGCCCTCCTCGCGGGCGCGGCGAGCGAGGCGGAGCGGGAGCGCTGGTACGGCCGTATCAAGGGATGGATCGAACGGGACACCGTCTCCACGATCCTGACGGCACGTCAGTTCGGGGTGGCCGACCTCGCCCGACTGCACGCGGTCGCCGAGTCCCCCGTGCCCGCCGCCCCCGACCCCGTCGGCCACCGGCTCTTCGCCGCCATGGACCGGGCCGTCCACCGCCGCCCCGGCTTCGTCGCGAACATCGCCATGGCGAGCGACCGCATCGCGTACTACGAGTGCGGCAACGGCGAGAACCCGCGCGGCTGGCACACCGGAGCCGGAATGCTCTCCTGGTGGACCGGCGGCCGGACGGACCAGTACACGGACTGGTACTGGCCCACCGTCGACTGGTACCGCCTACCGGGGACGACCGTCTCCACGCGCCGCCTTCCCGACCGGGCCGGCGGCGAATGGGGCGAGCCCAAACCCGACGCGCGCTGGGTCGGCGGTGTCACCGACGGCGAGTTCGCGGCGATCGGACAGCATCTGAAGGGCCTCGGCTCGACCCTGGAAGCCCGTAAGTCGTGGTTCTGTGTCGCCGACGCGGTGATCTGCCTGGGCGCCGGCATCACCTGCGCCGACGGCGTCCCGGTCGAGACCGTCGTCGACAACCGCAACCTGGGGGAGGGCGGCACCCCGGCCTTCGTGCAGGGGCGTGGCTGGGCCCACCTGGAGGGACACGGCGGCTGGGTGGTGCCGTACGGCGACCTGCGCACCCTGCGCGAGGACCGCACCGGCGCCTGGGCGGACATCAACACCGCCAGTACGACGGAGCGGGCCACCCGCCGCTGGCAGACCCTCTGGCTGGACCACGGCACGGACCCGACGGACGCGTCGTACGCCTATGTCCTGATGCCCGGTGCGTCCCGCCACGGGGTCGCGGCCCGCGCCGCCGATCGCCGGTGGCTGAAGGTGCTCGCCAATGACGGCACCCGCCAGGCGGTCCATGTGCCCTCCCTCTCCCTGACGGCCGCCACCTTCTGGCGGGCCGGTACGGCGGGCCCGCTCGCCGTCTCCGCGGGCGCGAGCGTGCTGGTCCGCCGCCGGGGCCGCACCGCTACCCTCTGCGTGAGCGAGCCGCCGCGGACGGGGGAGCCGGTGGAGATCGCCTGGGACCATCCGGTCCGCGCGGTGATCCGGGCCGACGAATCGGTGGAGATCCTCGCCATAGGCCGCCGTCTGCGCCTCAGAATCACCCCGGGGAGGGCATGTGCCCCCCATGAATGTGAGGTGGCTCTCAGCTGATGTCTTTGTGTGATCTCTACAAGCGAGACGCCCCCTGAGCAGTCGGAATGGCTGCATGGCTCCGAGGTTCTGTTCAGGGGTACCAGGAAAACGGGTCGGAGACTGTACGGAGTCGACGGCCCGGTTTCCTTGTCGCACTTCGTAAGGTCACTACATGACCGTTTTGGATGACGCGCCGGGTGAGCCGACGGACGCACGCGGGCGAGTGGCCGAGCTGCACGAGATCCGTGCGCAGGCGATGGCCGGACCGAGTGACAGGGCGACCGAGGCGCAGCATGCCAAGGGCAAGCTGACCGCCCGGGAGCGCATCGAGCTGCTCCTCGACGCGGGTTCCTTCCAGGAGGTCGAGCAGCTGCGCCGGCACCGGGCGACCGGGTTCGGCCTGGAGGCCAAGAAGCCGTTCACCGACGGTGTCATCACCGGCTGGGGCACGGTCGAGGGCCGCACGGTCTTCGTGTACGCGCACGACTTCCGGATCTTCGGTGGTGCGCTGGGCGAGGCCCACGCCACGAAGATCCACAAGATCATGGACATGGCCATCGCGGCCGGCGCGCCGCTGGTGTCGCTGAACGACGGCGCGGGCGCCCGTATCCAGGAAGGCGTCTCGGCGCTGGCCGGGTACGGCGGCATCTTCCAGCGCAACACCAGGGCGAGCGGGGTGATCCCGCAGATCTCGGTGATGCTGGGCCCGTGCGCGGGTGGCGCGGCGTACTCGCCGGCGCTGACGGACTTCGTCTTCATGGTCCGCGAGACCTCGCAGATGTTCATCACCGGTCCGGACGTGGTCAAGGCCGTGACGGGCGAGGAGATCACGCAGAACGGGCTGGGCGGCGCGGACGTGCACGCCGAGACGTCGGGCGTCTGCCACTTCGCGTACGACGACGAGGAGACCTGCATCGCCGAGGTGCGCTACCTCCTGTCGATGCTGCCGCAGAACAACCGCGAGAACCCGCCGCGCGTGGAGTCCACGGACGCTGCGGACCGCCGGGGCGACGTACTGCTCGACCTGGTCCCCGCGGACGGCAACCGGCCCTACGACATGGCCAAGGTCATCGAGGAGATCGTCGACGACGGCGACTACCTCGAGGTCCACGAGCGCTGGGCGCGGAACATCATCTGCGCACTGGCCCGCCTCGACGGCCAGGTCGTCGGCATCGTGGCGAACCAGCCGCAGTCCCTCGCGGGCGTCCTGGACATCGAGGCGAGCGAAAAAGCTGCGCGTTTCGTGCAGATGTGTGACGCTTTCAACATCCCGATCGTCACTTTCCTGGACGTCCCCGGGTTCCTCCCGGGCGTCGACCAGGAGCACGGCGGAATCATCCGCCACGGCGCGAAGCTCCTCTACGCCTACTGCAACGCGACCGTGCCGCGGATCTCGCTGATCCTGCGCAAGGCCTACGGAGGCGCGTACATCGTCATGGACAGCCAGTCCATCGGCGCCGACCTCACCTACGCCTGGCCGACGAACGAGATCGCCGTGATGGGCGCCGAAGGTGCCGCCAACGTCATCTTCCGCCGGCAGATCGCGGACGCCGAGGACCCCGAAGCCATGCGGGCCCGCATGGTCAAGGAGTACAAGTCCGAGCTCATGCACCCGTACTACGCCGCCGAGCGCGGTCTGGTGGACGACGTGATCGACCCGGCGGAGACCCGCGAGGTCCTCATCAAGTCCCTGGCGATGCTCCAGTCCAAGCACGCCGACCTGCCGTCCCGCAAGCACGGCAACCCCCCGCAGTAACCCAGCGGACCCTCCGCGGCACCCCTGCGGAAACCTCTCTCACGGAGACTGACACCCATGAACACTCCCGACATCCGCGTCGAGAAGGGCCACGCCGGGCCCGAGGAAGTCGCCGCGATCACCGCGATCCTTCTGGCCCGCGCCGCCGCCCAGCCCGCTTCCCCGGACCAGCACCGCCCCCACCCCAAGGCCGGCTGGCGCCGCCTGGAACGCGAGGGCGGCTTCCGAGCCCCGCACAGCTGGCACTGAGCACGCGTACGACGTCTGAGGGCCCCCTCTCGAAAGAGAGGGGGCCCTCGGCTTTTGGCTTTCAGGGGCGCGGGGAAGTGCGAGACAAGCCACTGGGCTGCCACGGACGGCGTACACCGTCCGTGGCAGCCCAGTGGCCGCAAAGAGAACCGCCTACCGCAGGCGCGCCATCAGCGCGTGCTCCACGAGGGTGATCAGCGCCGACTTCGCGTCCGCACGGTGGCGCGCGTCGGTCGTGATGATCGGGGTGTCCGGGCCGATCTGCAGCGCCTCCCGGACCTCGTCCGGGTTGTACGGCTGGTTCCCGTCGAACCCGTTCAGGGCGATCACAAAAGGAAGCCCCGAGTTCTCGAAGTAGTCGACGGCCGGGAAACAGTCGGCAAGGCGCCTCGTGTCCACGAGGACGATCGCGCCGATGGCGCCGCGCACCAGGTCGTCCCACATGAACCAGAAGCGGTCCTGACCGGGCGTACCGAACAGGTACAGGATCAGGTCCTGGTCCAGGGTGATACGGCCGAAGTCCATGGCCACCGTGGTGGTGGTCTTGTCACCGGTGTGGGTGAGGTCGTCGATGCCCGCGGAAGCGGACGTCATGACGGCCTCGGTGCGCAGCGGGTTGATCTCCGAAACGGCCCCGACGAACGTGGTCTTGCCCACGCCGAAGCCACCCGCCACCACGATCTTCGCCGAGGTGGTGGAGCGGGAAGGACCGCCGCTAGAGCTTGCGAAGTCCACTGAGCACCCTTTCGAGCAGTGTCACGTCTGGCTGGCCGCCGGCGTTCTCGTCGCCGCCGGGCTGATGAATGGCGACCAGGCCCGCCTCCGCCAAGTCGGCGACGAGGATCCTGGCCACGCCGAGAGGGATCGTCAGCAGTGCCGAGACTTCGGCTACCGACTTGATCTCCCGGCAGAGGTTGCAGATCCGCTGATGCTCGGGCAGCTGGCCCTGCATCTGGTGCGGCTGCGCGGTGGTGTGCACCAGTGCCTCGATGGCGAGCTGGTAGCGCGGGCGCGTCCGGCCGCCGGTCATGGCGTACGGGCGCACCAAGGGGTTGTGGTTGTTGTTCGACGCCCCTGCGGGCGCCGGCTCAGGGGCGCGTCGCTGCGGCTGCACAGGCTGGATACGCGGTGCCGACGGCTGGTCGTACGGCGAGGGCCCGGGGCCCTGGGGCGCGTACGGCTGCCGATGGCTCGGTGCGGAGGGGAAGTTGTAACGGTTCGGGTTCTGGGAACCGTCGTTCTGACCCTGGCCAGGGCCGTACGACCAATTACCGGACGATGAACCGCCTGGGGGTGTTGCCACTTTCTCTCCTCCTCCGACTGTGCCGGGCACCGCATCACTGTGGAGCCGCGTCCCGAAACCTTATGGCCTCGGGACGCCAAAACGCACCGTCTGTCTGTTAGTTGAGAAGGCTCCCTTGGAGCTCGGCCCGAAGATCGGGCGTCAGGACCGTACCGGCACGGTCCACCAGGAGCGCCATCTCGTACCCGATGAGACCGATGTCCGCCTCGGGATGTGCGAGAACTGCGAGCGATGATCCGTCGGAGACGGACATGATGAAGAGGAATCCCCGCTCCATCTCCACAACCGTCTGGTTCACGCTGCCGCCCTCGAAAATGCGCGAGGCGCCGGCGGTCAGTGAGGTCAGACCGGACGCGACGGCCGCAAGCTGGTCGGCGCGGTCACGCGGAAAACCCTCGGACATCGCCAGAAGGAGTCCGTCGGCGGAGACCACCACCGTGTGGGACACCCCGGGGGTGTTGTCCACGAAGTTGGTGATCAACCAGTTCAGGTTCTGTGCCGCCTGGCTCATCGGGCTCACACTAACGCTCCTGGTTGTAGGTGCTGTCAGAACCGAAGCCCTGACCGTTCGTTTCACTGCTTGCGCTGCGGCCCCGCTCGACACCGCGGCGCAGGTTGCTCAACCTGCCCCGGACGTCCTCGGGAGCGCGGGAGACCTGTGGGCCGCCCTGGGGGGTGGTCTCGGCGGCTCCCTCGACCAGGTTGGCCTTGGGCACCCGCCTCGGCAGACCGGAGGAGGTGACCCCGCCTGCCTTGGGCTTCTTGAGTGCCGAAGCCTGCTGCCAGCGCTCGTCGTTGGCCGAGCGCCAGTCACCGTTGCCACTGCCGTTGCTCTCCGGTGCGGAGGCCGGCTGTTCCTGGTTCACGTGCCGCGAGCCGAACATGTCGGTCGTGCTGCCCGTGCCGTTCGTTCCGTTCGCCCGGGCTGTGCCGTTCGTCCCGCCCCCGCCGGATCCGCGGCGGGGGAGCCCCGCCTCGGTCAGGTCGTGAGCGGCCGACGGAGCCGGACCCGGACGGTCGAAGCCTACGTGGTCGCGCTCACCGACGTCAGCGGCCTGCGCGGATTCCGCTTCGGGAGCGTACTGGTCCTGGTACCCGTTCTGGTACCCGTCCTGCTGCGGCCAGTCGTCCTGGTAGCGCCGCTCCTCGAAGGCCGGGATGGACTCCGGTACGGACGTGTGGTCCGTCTGGGCGGGTTCCGCATACGTGGGCTCGGGGTAGCCGCCGTTCGACGAGAAGGCGTCGTTCTGCGGCACACCGCCGTTCGGCGCGTAGTACTGCTCGTCGTACGACGCCTGCTGCGGCTCCTCGTACGCGGCGCGCTGCGGCTCGGCGTAGGGCGCCTGCTGCTCCTCGTAGCCGGAGGGCTGCTGGAAGCCGCCGTGGCCGTTCTCGTAGGCGGCCTGCTGGGCGTCGAACTCGTCGACGTACGAGGGGTTCCCGGGGCCCTCCAGGGACGGCTGGCCCTGCTGGGCCTCAAGGGCCGCGCGGCGCTCCTCACGCATGAGGGAGCGGCCCACGGGGTCCAGCTCGCGGATGTCGTCCGGGACCTCGGTGTAGCGGCTGTCGTCGAAGCCGAGCTCGGCGGCCGTACGCATCGGCAGACCGTTGTTGAAGTTCTCGCCGCCGAAGCTCTGCTCCGGGATGATCTGCGAGACCGTGAACTCGTCCTGGGACGGCTGCTGCTGCTCGCCACCACCACCGTGGGTGATCGCGTCCGGCAGCATGACCAGCGAGGTCGTACCGGCCTGCTCGCCCGAGGGACGCAGCTGGACGCGGATGCCGTGCCGGTCGGACAGCCGGCCGACCACGAACAGGCCCATGCGCTGCGAGATCGCGGCGTCCACGGTCGGCGGGTTGGCCAGCTTGTGGTTGATGTCCGCGAAGTCCTCGGCGGTGAGGCCGATGCCCTTGTCGTGGATCTCGATCATCACGCGGCCGTCGGGGAGACGGGTCGCGGTCACACGGACCTTGGTCTGCGGGGAGGAGAACGTGGTGGCGTTCTCCAGGAGCTCGGCGAGCAGGTGCACGAGGTCGGTCACGGCGCGGCCGTGGATCTCGGCCTCCGGGACGCCCGAGAGCTCGATGCGCTCGTACTGCTCCACCTCGGAGGAGGCGGCGCGGAGCACGTCGACCAGCGGGACCGGCTGGTCCCAGCGGCGGCCGGGCTCCTCGCCTGCGAGGACCAGGAGGTTCTCGCCGTTGCGGCGCATACGGGTCGCGAGGTGGTCCAGGCGGAAGAGGTTCTCCAGCTGGTCCGGGTCGGCCTCGTTGTTCTCCAGCTCGGTGATGAGGGTCAGCTGGCCCTCGATGAGCGACTGGTTGCGGCGCGACAGGTTGGTGAAGATCGCGTTGATGTTGCCCCGCAGGAGAGCCTGCTCGGCGGCGAGCCGGACGGCCTCGCGGTGGACCTGGTCGAAGGCGCGGGCGACTTCGCCGATCTCGTCGGTCGAGGTGATCGGGATCGGTGTGACCCGGGTGTCGACCCGGCCAGGGTCCGTGCGGGAGAGCTGGTCGACCAGCATCGGCAGGCGCTGCTCGGCGATACCGAAGGCGGCGTTGCGCAGCTGGCGCATCGAGCGGGACATCTGGCGGGCCACCATGCCGGCCAGGATGAACGCGGCGAGCAGGGCGACCACGACGGCGGCACCGGTGACGAAGGCGTCCCGCTGGGCGTCGTCGGCGATGCCGGCGGCCTCGTCCACGGCCTTGTCGGCCATGTCGGACTCGATCGTCCGGTAGACGTTGTACTTGAGGGTGTTGACCGCCCACCAGTTCTCGGCGGTGATGCCCTTCGTGGCGAGCGCGTCACGCTCGGACTTGTCGGTGGAGGTCAGACCGCCGATGCCCCGGACCATGTCGACCGGGTTGGCCGGCGGCGCCACATAGGCGGAGTTCTTCTGCTTGGCTTCCTTGGCCATCGTCGCGCCGTCGGCCAGGGCCTGCTTCTGCAGGGTGTCCAGCTTCTGGGCGTCGGCCTCGGTGCCACCACCGATGTACTCCTCGATGGCGATGCCCTCGAGGTAGGCGTACGAGGTGAGCGCGGTGCGCTGGGCGGCGAAGCTCTTGGCGTCCGTGCCCGGCTTGATCAGCAGGTGCATGCCGATGGAGCGCTCGAGCGACAGCGAGGCCTTGGTCAGCGCGATCGCGTAGACGGTACGGCCGTAGCTGGTGATGTTTCCGGTGCCGAGACCGAGCTCGTTGGAGAACTCCATCAAGGGGTGCGCGACCTCGACGTAGCCCTCTTCGGTCTTCACGCCCTTGAGCTTGTCGGTGTAGGCGGCGGCGCGCAGCTTCTGGAGGTTGGGCTCAACCTCGCGGAAGATCTGGAGGCGGCGCTGGAGGCCCGCCGTCTGCGGCATGTTCTGCGCCGCCTCGTCGAAGGCGTCGGCGGCGGTGTCCGTGGCCTTGCGGGCGGCGACGACCGTCTTGTCGTCCTCGCCCAGGCCCTGGAGCAGCGGGGCGGCGGTGGAGTCGCGCTCGGTGTAGAGGGCGTCGCCGTAGGTGAGGGCGGCCCGGACCAGACGTGCGGTCTTCTCCGCGTCCTCGGCCTGCTGCCAGGTGTCGATCGAGCTCTTCACCTGGAAGCCGCCCATGACGAGGCCGACCAGCACGGGTATGAGCAGGATCGCGTTCAGCCGCGTCGGCACGCGCCAGTTGCGCGGGGAGAGACGGCTGCCGCTCGGGGCGGGCGCGGCCGTCGGTTCCGAACCGGGCACAGGGGCGGGCGCCGCTCCGCGCGGCGGCGGGGTGAAGTTGCCCCGGGCCGACGGCTCGGGACCGTTCTTGCTTCGCCTCACTCGACCAACAACCTTCCGGCGGGGTCGGCACCAACGTTGTGCCGCAGTCTCTCAGAGCCCAGTGCGCCATCGACTAGTGAGTACGTCTTTGACTATTGGGCAGTTCAGGCATTCCAGCATGTCCGCCTACGGTCCTCCAAACATGGGAGGGCGAGGATTCGGAGTGATGTAAGCCCTAGATAAAACGGTCATAAAGAGCGAGCCCCGTCAAATGACGGGGCTTTTGTGAGCGCAGTGAGACCGCTTGGCAACGACGCGTGGCCGTACCACCCGATTCCTCTGCCGAAACGTTATGAACACCAGGGCCGACCGTGTCAAAGGACACAGCCGGCTCCGGGGCGTCTACGACAACTTCCGTACGGCACGGACGATTTGAGTGCTACCGCAGCCGTGCCATCAAAGCATGCTCGACCAGCGTGATCAGGGCACTCTTCGCATCCGAGCGGTGCCGGGCGTCCGTCGTGATGATCGGGGTGTCCGGACCGATCTGCAGCGCCTCGCGCACCTCCTCGGGTGCGTAGGGCTGGTGCCCCTCGAAGCCGTTGAGCGCGACGACGAAGGGGAGACCGCTGTTCTCGAAGTAGTCGACCGCGGGGAAGCAGTCGGCGAGACGGCGGGTGTCCACCAGCACGATCGCGCCGATGGCGCCGCGCACCAGGTCGTCCCACATGAACCAGAAGCGGTCCTGGCCCGGCGTACCGAACAGGTACAGGATCAGGTCCTGGTCCAGGGTGATGCGTCCGAAGTCCATGGCGACCGTGGTGGTCGTCTTGCCCCCGGTGTGCGTGAGGTCGTCGATCCCCGCGCTCGCCGAGGTCATGACGGCCTCGGTGCGCAGCGGGTTGATCTCGGAGACGGCGCCCACGAACGTGGTCTTGCCGACGCCGAAGCCGCCGGCCACCACGATCTTCGCGGAGGTGGTCGCCCGGCCTCCGTCAGAGCTTGCGAAGTCCACTGAGCACCCTTTCGAGCAGTGTCACGTCCGGAGCGCCGGTGCTCTCGTCGCCGCCCGGCTGGTGGATGGCGACGAGACCCGCCTCGGCGAGGTCCGCGACGAGGATGCGGGCCACACCGAGCGGCATGGCCAGAAGCGCCGACACCTCGGCCACCGACTTCACCTCACGGCACAGGTGGCAGATGCGCTGGTGCTCGGGGAGCAGGCCCATCAGTGCCGCCGGGTCGGCCGTGGTGCTGATCAGGGCCTCTATGGCGAGCTGGTAGCGCGGCCGGGTCCGGCCGCCGGTCATCGCGTACGGACGTACCAGCGGCTGGTCGCCCTCATCCTCGTACGGCTCCGCGTACGGATCATGAGAGGCGTTGGGCGGGGTCATGAATCCTCCGGGCGGGACAGCAAGTCGGTCAGTCAAGCCGTCTGACATGGCCGTGGGGGGATTGTGGCGGCCGGACGGTGATTTGGTGAGACGGGTGGATCCGGGGCCGGTCAGTGAAGCAGACTGCCCTGTAGTTCGGCGCGGAGATCAGGCGTGAGGACTGCCCCCGCGCGGTCGACGAGCAAGGCCATCTCGTAGCCGACCAGGCCGATGTCGCACTCGGGGTGAGCGAGCACCGCCAGCGACGAGCCGTCCGAGACGGACATCAGGAACAGGAAACCCCGCTCCATCTCGACGACCGTCTGTGCCACGTTGCCGCCCTCGAAGATCCGGGAGGCCCCGGCTGTCAGCGAGGTGAGACCCGACGCGACGGCCGCCAGCTGGTCGGCACGGTCACGCGGGAAACCCTCGGACATCGCCAGCAGAAGACCGTCGGCGGACACGACGACGGTGTGGGACACCCCGGGGGTGTTGTCCACGAAGTTGGTGATCAACCAGTTCAGGTTCTGTGCCGCCTGGCTCATCGGGCTCAACTAACGCTCCTGCTGGTGAGTGGGGCTCGGGAAGCTGCCCGTCTGGCCGGTGCCGGCCTGACGACCTTGTGCGATACCCCGACGGAGATTGGTCAGACGGCCGCGTACGTCATCAGGCGCACGCGAGACCGCCGGACCGGATTGGTGCTGTTGCTGCTGAGCCGTGCCCGGGACGAGGTTCGCCCGGGGCACCCGGCGCGGCAGGCCGGAGGTGGTGACCCCGCCCGCGGCCGGCTGCCTGACCCGCTCGGCCTGCCGGACGAGATCGTCGTTCGGCGAGCTGCGCCAGGAGGAATTGGCCGCGGTCCGCTGGGGAGCGGAGGCGGGGGACTGGGGAGCCGCGGAGTTCTGCGGCTGCTGCGGGGCCTGAGCCGGAGCGCTGCCCTGCTGATCCTGCTGGCCGGCCTGCTGACCGTGGAACCAGTTGGTCTCGAGGGTGTCGTACAGCGGCGTCCGTCCGTCGCCCGCGCCCGTCGCCGGAGGCAGCGCCTCGGGCTCCTGACGGGCGGGACGCTGCGGACGCGGCGGGACCGGGGGACGCGGGGCGCCGAAGTCGGCCGGACCACGTCCACCGTTCGTCTGCGGTCGCTCGAACTGGCCGGTGTGCTGCGGGTTCTGGTGACCCGGCAGCGCGTGCTGGCCGGTGGAGCCGTTGTCCTGGCCCGGCATCGGGAACTGGCCCGTGGAGCCGTTGTCGTACCCCTGCGGAACCGTGAACGGGCCCGTCGCCGAGGGGCTGTTCTGCCCCGCGGTGCCGAAGACGTCCGGGCGGACGAACGAACCCGTGCCGCTCTGCGGAGCATCGGTGCCGGGGCGGGCGAACTGGCCCGTGTTCTGCGGGGCGTCGTACTCGGAGCGGGCGAACTGACCGGTGTTCTGCGGGGCGTCGAAGTCCGGGCGGGCGAACTCGGAGGTGGAGCCGGGACCCTGGCGGTTGTCGGACCGGGGGATCGCGGGCATCTCCGTGGTCGCGCCCGGGCCCTGCCGGTCGTCGATGCGCGGCATACGGGACGTCTGCGCGGAGTCCTGCTCGTCATGGCCGCGCGGGGTGTCGAGCGAGGTGTGCGAGATCTGCGGCTGCGCGTTCTCGTCGCTCCAGCTGGGCGTCCGGGGCTGCTGCGGGTTGCCGCCGGGCAGCTCGGCCCGCGGACCGCCACGGCCCGGGAGCTGACGCCCACGGCGACGGCCCTGCTGCTCGTTGCCCGAGTTGCCTGCGGGAGCGGACTGCTGCGGCGGTACGGGACCGCGGCCGCCACCGAAGGCGTCCTGCGGCGCTGAGGTGCCCGCGGCCTGGAGCCCCTGCGGCGCACCCGGCGCCTGACCGCCGAACCCGGCGCCCGCACCGGCCGGGGAAGGCCGGCCCTGCGGAGGAGCCGAGGGGGCCTGGGGTCCGCGCGCGCCACCCGGCGCACCCGGACGACCGCCGTTGCCCGTGCCCGGCAGTGCGGCCCGCGGCCCCTGACCGGCGTTGAGCAGGCCACCGGGCTGAGCGCCGGCACCGAGGGGCGCACCCGCACCGAACGAGCCGCCCTGCTGACCGGGGCCACGACGGGCCGCGGCCACACCGGCGGACGCCTGTGCGACGGACGGGGCACCACCGGCACCCTGACCGGGCTTGGGCTGCGGCTTCTTGCCGCCCTGGGCGACATCGACGGGCAGCATGACCAGCGCGGTCGTACCACCGGAGTCGGACGGGCGCAGCTGGATGCGGATGCCGTGCCGCTGCGACAGCCGGCCGACCACGAACAGACCCATGCGCCGGGAGACCGAGACGTCCACGGTGGGCGGCGAGGCGAGCCGCTCGTTGATCGCCGCGAGGTCCTCGGGGGAGAGGCCGATGCCGGTGTCGTGGATCTCGATCAGCACGCGGCCGTCGGGCAGCGCGTGACCGGTGACCTTGACCTTGGTCTGCGGCGAGGAGAAGGAGGTCGCGTTCTCGAGCAGCTCGGCGAGGAGGTGCACGAGGTCGTTGACGACGCGGCCGGCGACTTCGGTGGTCGGCACCGAGGCCAGCTCGATGCGCTCGTACTGCTCCACCTCGGAGGCGGCGGCGCGGAGCACGTCGACCAGCGGGACCGGGCGGGTCCAGCGGCGGCCGGGCTCTTCACCGGCGAGGACCAGGAGGTTCTCACCGTTACGGCGCATACGGGTCGCGAGGTGGTCCAGCTTGAACAGCGAGGACAGCTGGTCCGGGTCGGCCTCACGGGACTCGAGCTCGGAGATCAGCGACAGCTGGCGCTGGATAAGACCCTGGGAGCGGCGCGAGAGGTTGGTGAACATCGCGTTGACGTTGCCCCGGAGAAGGGCCTGCTCGGCGGCGAGGCGGACCGCCTCGCGGTGCACGTCGTCGAAGGCCGCGGCCACCTTGCCGATCTCGTCCCGGGAGTGCACACCGACCGACTCCACGGACGTGTCGACGTCCTGCGGGTCGGACTCGGAGAGCTGCTTGACCAGCTCGGGCAGCCGGTCCGTGGCGACCTTGGTGGCGGTCTCCTCCAGCCGGCGCAGCGAGCGGATCATGGACCGGGCCACGACGAAGGCGCCGACGAGCGAGATGCCGAGCACGAGCAGGATCAGCGCACCGGAGATGATCGCTTCCTGCTCCGACTCGTTGCGCAGCTCGCGGGCCTTCTGCTCCATCTCCTCGAGCAGCGTGTGCTCGATCTTGCCCATCTGGTCGATCTTGGAGGAGCTGTCGTCCACCCAGTCCTGGTAGGACCGCTTGTCCAGGTTCTCCAGACCGTCCTGGGCGTTCAGCGCACGGCTGGCGTAGGTGTCGGCGGACTGGATGGTGGAGTTGTTGTCGCTGATGGGCTCCATGAGCTCCACGGCGCTGGTCTTGCCGTAGATGACCTGGAAGCTCTTGATGTCGGCTTCTTCGTTGGTGAGAGCCGACTGGCCGTAGAGCCGGTCGTTCTCGGAGAGGTCGCCGAACGTCGTCTTGTTCGCGGGCAGGGCCGCCGCGAGGACCGCGCGCTGCACGGAGGAGTACTCCTTGGCGGCGGAGAAGGCCGCCAGGGCACGCGTGCGCTGGATCATCTCGGGGTTGCTGGTCGCCTGCGCCATGTCGCGCGAGAGGTCGAGCAACTGCGTCACGAGGCGGTGGTAGGCCTCCACCGTCTGGGTGGAGTTGTCCTTCTGCTCGTAGGCGGTGTTGCGGATCTTCTCGATACCGCGCAGGTTGCTGACCAGGAGCACCACGTTGTCGCGGACGCCCTGGAGGCTTCCGCCCTCGGCGTCGATCTCCTCCGAGGAGTCGACGAAGTCCTCGAGGGCGCGGTCGGTCTTGTCGCGCAGACCCTTGATCGTGTACTCGGTCGCGCTGGAGCCGTGCGCCAGCGGACCGGCGGACAGGTCGCGCTCCCTCTGGAGCGCGTCGGCCAGCGCGGTCGCCTGCTTGGTCATGTCCGTCAGCAGCTTCATGTTCTCGAGCTGCTGGATGTCGTCCATGTTGTCGCTGATGCGCAGGGCGCCCAGCGAGGTGGCCGCGACCACGGGCAGCGCGAGCAGCGACACCAGGCGGGTGGAGATCCGCCAGTTGCGCAGCGCTATTCGTGAGCCGGGGCCGGTCGGGCCCTTGGGCGCCTTCACCGTCGGGGCCGCGGGGTTCGCGGGTCCGGAGGACGCCGCGCCGGGTCGACCGGAGCGCTCGCCCCCGTCACCGGACGCGGTCGTCTGGCCCGGGTTCTGGGCGTGCTGGGGCGCGGAGCCGCCTTTCGGGCCAGTCCCGCCGTGCGGCTCCGGCTCCGCCGAAGCGCTGCCATCCCTCTTGAAACGTCCCTGCACTAGCGTCGCAACCTCTGGACCAGGCACCCCTCCGCGTGAACGGAAGGGCACGGTGTCGGCGTACTAGGGGGCGCCCTGAATTACGCCCCCCATGGTCGTGAGTGACCGGCGCTGGCTCCCCCTTACTCGCCGCCACCCGGCGCGTGGTGCGCCCCCAGTGCGCCGGCTCGTTCCTGCGGCGGTCCGTGAGATTCCAGCACAGTGCAGGATCTCCAACAAGGGCCGTAGGCCAGGCTGTGACTTCCGTGACAGCACGTGAGGGACGGGTTACGAGACGTAGAAAGTGATCCACTCAAAAGTGGACGTACCCCAACGGATCCCTTGTGGGGCAAGGGTGTCCCAGTCGCCATGATCAGGAGCGGAATGGTGCCTTCAGGGGGTCAATGTCCGTTTCGTTGGGGTGGATTGCGGGCCTGAATTGACCGCTTTGCGTCTCACCCCGTGAGCAAACTCACATGCGGATCATGGGGTCTTCACGCCTTCGGAGGGGAATCGCATGTTTAGCCTGACGCTTTACATGACGTAACACTTTGACAACTCGCGCCCGCCCGGGGCCCCTTGGGACCCGTCCGGCGCCCGAAGACGACAAGGGCTCGTACAACCGTGAAGACGACGATGATGTTCCGCAACATAGCCAACCCGCGGCGCACGACGCTGGCGCACCTCGAGGACGCCGACGACCTGCAGACCCCGGAGCTCCCGGAGCACTCCGTCGACCTCCCGGCCCAGACCGCCAACCCGCGCCGCACGATCCTGATGGACGTCCCGGTCTCCGCCACCGCCGAGTAGATCATGCTCGTACGACCGTCGGGGCGCCCGCGCAATGCGCGAGGCGCCGGCCCCTTGCCGCGTTAGCCTGGAGCGTCAGACTCCAGACAGCTCAAGTGAGGGGCGCAAGGATCCCGTGCGCATCGCCAGATTCTCCATCGACGGGAACGTCGCCTTCGGCGCGGTCGAGGGCGACAAGCCGGACGAGCTCGTCCTCGACATCATCAAGGGCATCCCGTTCGCGGACTTCGAGCTCTCCGGTACGAAGGTCCCGCTGAGCAAGGTCCGGCTGCTGCCGCCGGTGCTCCCCAACAAGGTGGTGGCCTACGGCCGCAACTACGCCGAGCACGCGCGGGAACTGGGCAACGAGGTCCCCGACGCCCCGTTCGCCTTCTTCAAGCCGTCCACCTCGGTGATCGGCTCCGGCGACGAGATCCAGTACCCGTCCTTCTCCCAGGACCTCCACCACGAGGCCGAGCTGGCCGTCGTCATCGGCCGTATGTGCCGCGAGGTCCCGCGCGACCGCGTCAAGGACGTCATCCTCGGCTACACGTGCGCCAACGACATCACCGCCCGCGACGTCCAGAAGCGCGAGAAGCAGTGGGCCCGGGCCAAGGGCTTCGACACCTCCTGCCCGCTCGGCCCCTGGGTGGAGACGGACCTCGACCCCTCCGATCTCACGATCCAGCTCACGGTCAACGGCCAGCAGCGACAGCTCGGCCGCACCAGCGAGATGATCCACCCGATCGAGGATCTGATCGTCAACATCTCCGAGGCCATGACGCTGCTCCCCGGCGACGTGATCCTCACGGGCACCCCGGCAGGCGTCGGGCCGCTCACCGTCGGCGACGAGGTCGCCGTCACCATCGAAGGCATCGGCACTCTCACCAACAAGGTTGTCAAGCGTGGCTAGCGCACCCGTCCGCGTACGTTTCTGCCCCTCGCCCACCGGTAACCCCCACGTGGGCCTGGTCCGCACCGCCCTGTTCAACTGGGCGTTCGCCAAGCACCACCAGGGCACCCTCGTCTTCCGCATCGAGGACACCGACGCGGCCCGCGACTCCGAGGAGTCCTATGAGCAGCTGCTCGACTCGATGCGCTGGCTGGGCTTCGACTGGGACGAGGGCCCCGAGATCGGCGGCCCGCACGCGCCGTACCGCCAGTCGCAGCGCATGGACCTCTACAAGGACGTCGCGGCCAAGCTCCTGGACGCCGGTCACGCGTACCACTGCTACTGCTCCCAGCAGGAGCTGGACACCCGCCGCGAGGCCGCCCGCGCCGCCGGCAGGCCCTCCGGCTACGACGGCCACTGCCGCGAGCTGACCGCCGCGCAGGTCGAGGAGTACAAGGCGCAGGGCCGTGCGCCCATCGTCCGCTTTCGCATGCCCGACGAGACGATCACCTTCACGGACCTGGTCCGCGGCGAGCTGACGTTCACCCCGGAGAACGTGCCGGACTACGGGATCGTGCGAGCCAACGGGGCGCCCCTCTACACCCTCGTGAACCCCGTCGACGACGCCCTGATGGAGATCACCCACGTCCTGCGCGGCGAGGACCTGCTCTCCTCCACCCCTCGCCAGATCGCCCTGTACAAGGCGCTGACCGAGCTGGGCATCGCCAAGCAGACCCCGTCCTTCGGCCACCTGCCGTACGTGATGGGCGAGGGCAACAAGAAGCTCTCCAAGCGCGACCCGGAGTCCTCGCTCAACCTGTACCGCGAGCGCGGCTTCCTGCCCGAGGGGCTGCTCAACTACCTCTCCCTCCTCGGCTGGTCGCTCTCGGCCGACCAGGACATCTTCACGATGGACGAGATGGTCGCGGCCTTCGACGTCGCGGACGTCCAGCCCAACCCGGCCCGCTTCGACCTCAAGAAGTGCGAGTCGATCAACGGCGACCACATCCGCCTGCTGGACGTGAAGGACTTCACCGAGCGCTGCGCCCCCTGGCTGCGGGCCCCGTTCGCCCCCTGGGCGCCGGAGGACTTCGACGAGTCGAAGTGGCACGCGATCGCCCCGCACGCGCAGACCCGTCTGAAGGTCCTGTCGGAGATCACGGACAACGTCGACTTCCTGTTCCTGGCGGAGCCGGTCTTCGACGAGGCGTCCTGGACCAAGGCGATGAAGGACGGCTCCGACGCCCTGCTCCGCACGGCCCGCGAGAAGCTGGAGTCGGCGGACTGGACCTCCGCGGAGTCCCTCAAGGAGGCCGTCCTGGCGGCGGGCGAGGCCCACGGCCTCAAGCTCGGCAAGGCCCAGGCCCCGGTCCGGGTCGCCGTCACCGGCCGCACGGTCGGTCTGCCCCTCTTCGAGTCCCTGGAAGTGTTGGGCAAGGAGACGACCCTGGCCCGCATCGACGCGGCCCTGGTGAAGCTGACGGCGTGACGCACGCGCACGTGAGGGGCGGCACCGGGTCACCGGGTGCCGCCCCTTCGCGGTACCCCCGGACAGGGCGGCAACTCCCGGGTTACGGTCGGATCATGAGCATTCGTGCCGTGGTCTGGGACGTGGACGACACCCTCTTCGACTACACCGGTGCCGACCGCGCCGGCATGCGTCTGCACCTCGCGGCCGAGGGGCTGCTGGAGGCGTACGAGAGCGCCGAGCAGGCCATCGTGAGCTGGCGGGAGATCACGGACGTCCAGTGGGCGCGGTTCTCGGCGGGGGAGGTCGACTTCCAGGGCCAGCGCCGGGACCGGGTGCGGGCGTTCCTCGGCGCGGAGCTGAGCGACGCGGAGGCCGACGCCTGGTTCCAGCGGTACATCGCCCACTACGAGACGGTCTGGGCCCTCTTCCCGGACGTCCTGCCCGTCCTGGACGCCCTGGCCGACAGCCACCGGCACGCGGTGCTCTCCAACTCCAGCATCCACGTCCAGGACCGCAAACTGCGTGCCCTCGGCGTGTACGACCGCTTCGAGGCCGTCCTCTGCGCCGCCGAACTCGGCATCTCCAAGCCGCAGGCCGGTGCCTTCCACGCGGCCTGCGAGGCCCTGGAACTCGCCCCGGAGGAGGTGGCGTACGTCGGCGACCATCCGGAGATCGACGGACGCGGTGCCGCCGAGGCAGGCCTGCGTTCCTTCTGGATCGACCGCGACGGTGTGTACGCGACCGGGACGGCACCCGTCGGCCCCCACCGGATCGCCACCCTCGCCGAACTCCCCGCCCTCCTCGGCGCGGATACCCGTTTTGGAGCCCCGTCCACCTTCGGGTAATGTTCTTCCTGCGCCGCCGGAGAGCGGGCCGAAAGGCCGGGACCGACGGAGCAAACTAGAACAAGATCCCCTTCGGGGCTTGCGTTCCAGTGGCCTATGGTGTAATTGGCAGCACGACTGATTCTGGTTCAGTTAGTCTTGGTTCGAGTCCAGGTAGGCCAGCTCGCAGAGCTCATCTGCAAGCGGAGATCGATTCCGCAAAGCCCCCGTTGTGTAGCGGCCTAGCACGCTGCCCTCTCAAGGCAGTAGCGCCGGTTCGAATCCGGTCGGGGGTACAGATCCTTCCCGCGAGGATGGTCAGGGTAGCTCCCGCCGATCTCGATGCAGGATCGCTAGGGCCCCCGTTGTGTAGCGGCCTAGCACGCCGCCCTCTCAAGGCGGTAGCGCCGGTTCGAATCCGGTCGGGGGTACGAAAAGCTTTAAACCTTATTGGTCTATGGTGTAATTGGCAACACTACGGTTTCTGGTACCGTCATTCTTGGTTCGAGTCCAGGTAGACCAGCTCGGAACTGCGGAAACGCAGGATCGCTAGGGCCCCCGTTGTGTAGCGGCCTAGCACGCCGCCCTCTCAAGGCGGTAGCGCCGGTTCGAATCCGGTCGGGGGTACGTACAGGGAAGGCCCTCCACTTCGGTGGGGGGCCTTCGCCGTTCCCGGCGGCCTACTCGTAGCCGTACCTCCGCGTCGACTCCTCCTCCTGTGCCAGCCGGTGCAGCGCCCGGAGCATCGGCTCGACGAGCACCACACCCAGCACCGCGACCTCCGCCTTCTCGGCCTCCGAGACATGCGACTCCATGAACTCCATGTCCAGCTCGGCCACTTGGCGCATGAGCCGGGCATAGGGCACGAGGGTTTCGGGATCCCAGTCGTAGCCCAGGCGGCGCAGTGCGGCCGTCGCCACCACGAGGGAGCGGAACGAGGGCGAGATCGTCGTCAGGGCCTGGGCGTTGGACCACCCCAGCGTGTGGAGCAGCTCCTCCATCGATGCCCGCGCCCCCCGTACGAACTCGTCGTCCGCGTCCGGCTCCGGCACCTGCGGCATGGCCCACACCGCCGCGCCCAGACGCATCGCGCGGGGCAGTGAATCGTCGTCGACATGCCCCAGCACCTCCCGGACCGTCGCCACCGGCACCCGGCCGACCTGGATCATCGCGCGGATCAGCCTCAGCCGGCGCAGGTGCTCCTCGTCGTACTCGGCCGTCGTCGTGTTGATCTGGCGGCCGGGGGCCAACAGCCCTTCGCGCAGGTAGTACTTGATCGTCGCCGTGGACACCCCACTGCGCTCGCTCAGTTCGGCCAGCCGCATGTCTTGCGCCCTTCATTGGGTAGTGCCACTATCCAAGCATCACTCAGAAGGATAGTGCCGCTATCCGACAGGGGAAACGGGGGCTCGTCATGTTCGCCAAGCCCATACCGGGCCGCACCACCGCCGACGCCGAGGGCGATGTGGTCGTCCTGCTGATCGGCATGCGCATCAACCACTTCTGGGCCGTGCACCACTGGTTCCCGGTGCTCCTGGCCATGCCGAGGATGCTGCGCGAGCTGGGGAGGGCGCCGGAGCGGGGACTGCTCGGCCATGTCCTGCTGACGGCCGGCCCGCGGACGTACTACGTCGTCCAGTACTGGGAGTCCAAGGAGAAGCTCTACGCCTACGCGCAGGCACCGGACATGTTCCACCGCCGGGCGTGGGCGATCATCAACCGCAAGGAGAAGGCGGGGAAGGCCAGGCAGCACGTCGGGCTGTGGCACGAGACCTATGTCGTGCCCGAGGGGTCCTACGAGTCGATCTACGCCGACATGCCGGCCTTCGGACTCGCGGCGGCGCACGGTCAGGTGCCGCTGGAGCGGCGGGGGCGTACCGGCAAGGACCGCTTCGCGCACCGGTCGGCGAAGGCGAAGGTGGCCGAAGAAGCCAAGTGACGGGGGGATCGGGGGACGGGGAGGGCCTGCCGCGGCGTTGGGGCAGGCCCTCCCCGCTGTCATGTCCCGGGTTCGTCAGCCGGTGCGGCGCAGGGCCTCGGAGAGGCGGGCGGCGGCGTCGATGACCGCCTGGGCGTGCATACGGCCCGGGTGGCGCGTCAGGCGCTCGATGGGGCCGGAGACCGAGACGGCGGCCACGACTCGGTTGGAGGGGCCGCGGACGGGCGCGGAGACGGAGGCCACGCCCGGCTCGCGCTCACCGATGGACTGGGCCCAGCCCCGGCGTCGTACGCCCGAGAGCGCGGTGGCCGTGAAACGGGCGCCCTGCAGGCCGCGGTGGAGGCGCTCGGGCTCCTCCCAGGCCATCAGGATCTGGGCCGAGGAGCCGGCCTTCATCGTGAGCGTCGAGCCGACCGGGACGGTGTCCCGGAGTCCGGACAGCCGCTCGGCCGCGGCGACGCAGATGCGCATGTCGCCCTGGCGGCGGTAGAGCTGCGCGCTCTCGCCCGTGATGTCACGGAGATGCGTGAGCACCGGGCCCGCGGTGGCGAGGAGGCGGTCCTCGCCCGCGGCCGCGGCCAGCTCCGCCAGCCGGGGGCCGAGAATGAAACGACCCTGCATGTCGCGCGCCACCATACGGTGGTGTTCCAAGGCCACGGCCAGCCGGTGGGCCGTGGGTCGTGCCAGTCCGGTGGCCGCCACAAGACCTGCGAGGGTGGCCGGACCGGACTCCAGGGCGCTGAGGACAAGGGCTGCCTTGTCCAGAACGCCGACGCCGCTACTGTTGTCCATGAAACGATACTCACGTCTCACTCTGTGAAACGCAAGTTCCTTTTTTCGTGAGACGCGCAACCCTTGGATACACAGCGGGCCCGCGGACCAACGGGCCTGGTGGCGGCTGCCCGGGAAACCAGGGGGTGCGGGCGCCGCTTCCTGAAGATCTCTAGTTGGGCCGGCGCACCATTTGCCGGCCGGAGGGAAAGCGATGGGTAGGACACTCGCGGAGAAGGTCTGGGACGACCATGTCGTCCGGCGCGCCGAGGGCGAGCCCGACCTCCTCTTCATCGATCTGCACCTGCTGCACGAAGTGACCAGCCCGCAGGCCTTCGACGGCCTTCGCAAGAGCGGTCGCCCGGTGCGCAGGCTCGACCTGACCATCGCCACCGAGGATCACAACACCCCGACCCTCGACATCGACAAGCCCATCGCCGACCCGGTCTCCCGGGTCCAGCTGGAGACGCTGCGCAAGAACGCCGCCGACTTCGGTGTGCGCCTGCACTCGCTGGGCGACGTCGAGCAGGGTGTCGTCCACGTGGTGGGCCCGCAGCTGGGTCTGACCCAGCCCGGCATGACGGTCGTCTGCGGCGACTCCCACACCTCCACGCACGGCGCCTTCGGCGGTCTGGCGTTCGGCATCGGCACCTCCCAGGTGGAGCATGTGCTGGCCACCCAGACGCTGCCGCTGGTCCGTCCGAAGACCATGGCCATCACGGTCGACGGCGAACTGCCCGAGGGCGTCACCGCCAAGGACCTGATCCTGGCGATCATCGCGCGGATCGGCACCGGCGGCGGCCAGGGCTACGTCCTGGAGTACCGCGGCTCCGCCATCGAGAAGCTCTCGATGGAGGCCCGGATGACCATCTGCAACATGTCGATCGAGGCCGGCGCCCGCGCGGGCATGATCGCCCCCGACCAGACCACCTTCGACTACCTCGAGGGCCGTGTGCACGCCCCCAAGGGCAAGGACTGGGACGCGGCCGTCGCGTACTGGAAGACGCTGAAGTCGGACGAGGACGCGGAGTTCGACGCCGAGGTCGTCATCAAGGCCGACGAGCTGTCGCCGTTCGTCACCTGGGGCACCAACCCCGGCCAGGGTGCGCCGCTTTCGGCGAACGTCCCCGATCCCGCTTCGTACGAAGACGCTTCGGAGCGCCACGCCGCCGAAAAGGCCCTGGAATACATGGGGTTGGAGGCCGGACAGCCGCTGCGCTCCATCAAGGTGGACACCGTCTTCGTAGGTTCGTGCACCAACGGCCGTATCGAGGACCTGCGCGCCGCCGCCGAGCTCGTCAAGGGCCGCAAAGTCGCCGACGGCGTACGGATGCTGGTCGTCCCCGGCTCCGCGCGGGTCGGTCTGCAGGCCGTCTCCGAGGGCCTGGACGTCGTCTTCAAGGACGCCGGCGCCGAATGGCGGCACGCGGGCTGCTCGATGTGTCTGGGCATGAACCCGGACCAGCTGGCCCCCGGTGAGCGCTCCGCGTCCACCTCCAACCGCAACTTCGAGGGCAGGCAGGGCAAGGGCGGCCGTACGCACCTGGTCTCGCCGCAGGTCGCCGCCGCGACCGCCGTGCTGGGCCACCTGGCCTCGCCCGCCGACCTGTCCGACGCCCCTGTGCCCGCTGGAGTCTGAGAGTCATGGAAGCATTCACCACGCACACCGGCCGGGCCGTCCCGCTGCGCCGCTCCAACGTCGACACCGACCAGATCATCCCTGCTCACTGGCTCAAGAAGGTGACCAGGGACGGGTTCGAGGACGGTCTGTTCGAGGCCTGGCGCAAGGACGGGAAATTCATCCTCAACCAGCCTGAGCGCGAGGGTGCGACCGTCCTGGTCGCCGGCCCCGACTTCGGCACCGGCTCCTCCCGTGAGCACGCCGTGTGGGCACTGCAGAACTACGGCTTCAAGGCCGTCATCTCCTCCCGGTTCGCCGACATCTTCCGCGGCAACTCGCTCAAGAACGGCCTGCTCACGGTGGTTCTGGACCAGAAGATCGTGGACGCGCTCCAGGAGCTCACCGAGAAGGACCCGCAGGCCGAGGTCACGGTCGACCTGGAGGCCCGCGAGGTGCGCGCCGAGGGCATCACCGCGAGCTTCGAGCTGGACGAGAACTCCCGCTGGCGGCTGCTGAACGGGCTGGACGACATCTCCATCACCCTCCAGAACGAGGAAGACATCGCCACCTACGAGGCCAAGCGGCCCTCGTACAAGCCGCGGACGATCGAGGTCTGATCCCGAGGCGTCCAACAGGTCGACTTTCGGCCACCGCAATACCCCCGCCGTACCCCCGATCAGCCCGATCGGGGGTACGGCTGCGTCTGCACCCGAACGGCCCTGCCCGCGCTCGTGACCGTCCTCAACTTCCCACGTTAGGAGGGGTGTTGCCGGGGTACGCGAGTTGTACAGCCGCGGCTTCCGCAAGCGCCCGGAAGGCCGTTTGAGGCGGCAGTTGCACCCTGAGCAGGCGACAACTCGCCCCAGATGGCACAATCTGTGCATGGAACACGACGGCCAACTCAAGCTCTATGCGGCAGTCGCGGACCAACTCAAGGAAGCGCACACAAGAGTGCGCGCACTGCAAGTCCCGGAGGGCGTACGGATGGCGCTGACCCGGAAGCTGCTGGTCATTACGGCCGCGGCCAAGCACGATCTCGCCGATGCGGCAAGGCGTCTGGAGGCCTTCACGGCGGACCTCGACGCGGGTCGATTCCCCGAAGAGGAACGCTGAACAAGTCCGAGACAGCCGAACCCGTTGCGGCACAAGGGTGATAAGCCCGTTTCGTGTTTGATTTGCGGTATATATCTGCCTAACGTGCGAAAAAGCCTGAACGTTTCGTTCGGGCAATGTCTCCGAAGGGGAAGACGTGAACAAGGCGCAGCTCGTAGAAGCGATTGCCGACAAGGTCGGTGGCCGTCAGCAGGCCGCCGACGCGGTCGACGCGGTCCTGGACGCCATCGTCCGCGCGACCGTGGCGGGGGACCGGGTCTCGGTCACCGGCTTCGGTTCGTTCGAGAAGGTCGACCGTCCGGCTCGTTACGCCCGCAATCCCCAGACGGGCGAGCGGGTTCGGGTCAAGAAGACCTCCGTTCCGCGCTTCCGTGCCGGCCAGGGCTTCAAGGACCTGGTGAGCGGCACGAAGAAGCTCCCGAAGAACGACGTCGCGGTCAAGAAGGCGCCCAAGGGCAGCCTGACCGGCGGGTCTTCGGCGACGGTCAAGAAGGCCGCCGCGAAGAAGGCCGCCCCGGCGAAGAAGGCGACGGCCGCCGCGAAGAAGACCACGGCGAAGAAGACGACCGCCAAGAAGACCACGGCGACCGCGAAGAAGACCACGGCGAAGAAGACGACGGCCAAGAAGACCACGGGCGCCGCCAAGACCACCGCCGCGAAGAAGACCACCGCCAAGAAGGCGACGGCCAAGAAGGCCCCGGCGAAGAAGGCGACGGCCAAGAAGGCCCCCGCCAAGAAGTCGACGGCTCGCACGACCACCGCCAAGAAGACCACCGCCCGCAAGCGGTAGGGGCGCAAGGGTACTCACGCGCCGGGCCGGACTCCGTGTCGGAGTCCGGCCCGCGGCGTGTTCAGGGGGTTCAGAAGGTCTGGAGGGTCACGAGGGTGACCTTGGAGTCCTCCAGTTCGATACGCACCCGCTGCCCGGGGCGCAGGAGCCTGAGACCGCCTGCGTCGAACGCCGGGGCGTCGAAGGGGACGGGGGTGCCGTCGTCCAGCAGCACGCTGCCGGTGCGGGTGTCGGCGTCGTACGTGTAAGCGGTGGCCTGCATGGTCGTCAGGGTAGTGGCTGGTGGTCGGGTGCGGGTTGCGTCGTGGCTGGTCGCGCCCGCGCGGCGGAGCCGCACATCGATACGGCCCCGCGCCCCTTCGGGGCGCTCCTACTGGCCCCGGATCAATAGTCCCGCCGTTGCCACCGCCGTCCTTGGGCCCACCCCCAGTGCCAGCGCCGCTCGCAGGTCCTCGCCGGTGTCCACGTCCTGTCGTACGGAATCCACTCCGGCGAGACACAGCTCCACCGCCCCCGACGCGCTATGCCGGGCCCGGGAATCCGTGCCGAAAGCCGGTCGCAATTCCTGGCCCTCGGCGGCGGCCAGCAAGGTCGTGCCGATCGCGGCCGCATCCGGGAGAAAAGCGCGGGGGAATTCGGCGGCCGCATCCAGTACCCGGGCCAATTCCCAGGGGCGCAGTGCCGGCACATCGGCATTCAGGGCTGCCACGGCGCTTTCGGGGCGCCGGGCACGTACGGTCGCGGCCCCGTGCGCCAATGCCGCGTTCAGGCCCCCGCGCGGCTCGTCCGGGATGATGCGGGCGCCCAGGGCGATCAGCTCCCGCGCCGCCAGGGAGTCGTCCGTGACGACCGCCACATCCCCGACGGCAGGGCTGGCCAGCGCGGCTGCCACCGTGTCCTGGGCGAAGGCGAGGGCCAGGCCCGGACGCAACGCGTCGGCGGCGGTGTCCGAGAGCCTGCTCTTGGCGCGCGCCAGGGGCTTCAGGGGTATGACCAAGATCCACTGCACGGGCGTTCCGTCCCTCTCTTGTCGCGAGCATTGTCACTCAGCCGTCACCTGGGCCATCTGGCGGCCGACGCCGCTAGGCGTACGGTGTTCTCGACAGACGGGCGGCCTGGGGCGACACTTGTCCGGCCCTCAGGCCCTAGAGGAAGGTGTCCGCGTGCCCCGCCGCAGAATCGGCTTCTGGTACCGCCTTGCAGCGGTGATCGCCAAACCGCCTCTGGTGGTTCTGATCAAGCGGGACTGGCGCGGAATGGAGAACATTCCGGCTGACGGCGGATTTATCACCGCGGTGAACCACAATTCGCACGTCGATCCCTTCGCCTACGCACACTTTCAGTACAACACCGGCCGCGTTCCGCGATTCCTCGCGAAGAGCGGTCTTTTCAAGAAGGGATTCATCGGCGCCTTCATGCGCGGCACCGGACAGATCCCCGTCTATCGCGAGACAACCGACGCGCTGAGCGCCTTCCGGGCCGCGATCGACGCCGTGGAACGCGGTGAGTGCGTGGCCTTCTATCCCGAGGGCACCATCACCCGGGACCCCGCCCAGTGGCCCATGACCGGCAAGACCGGCGCGGCGCGCGTGGCCCTGCAGACCAAGTGCCCGGTGATCCCGGTCGCGCAGTGGGGCGCCAACGAACTGCTGCCGCCGTACGCCAAGAAGCTCAACCTCCGTCCCCGCAAGACCTCGCACGTCCTCGCGGGTCCCCCCGTGGACCTGGCGCGCTTCTACGACAAGGAGATGAGCCCGGAACTCCTCAAGGAGGCGACCGAGGTCATCATGGCCGCGGTCACCCGCCAGCTGGAGGAGATCCGCGGCGAGAGGGCGCCCGAGTCACCTTACGACCCGCGCCAGGAGCGGATCGAGCAGCGGCGCAGGACCTCCGCGCAGACTCAGCCGAAGGTCGAGCAGGAAGAGGGGCAGAGCACGTGAGCAAGCCGGTCAAGGCGGCCGTCTTCGGCACCGGATCGTGGGGCACCGCCTTCGGCATGGTGCTGGCCGACGCGGGCTGCGAGGTCACCCTGTGGGGCCGCCGCGCCGAACTCGCGGAAGCGGTCAACTCCACGCACACCAACCCGGACTACCTGCCCGGCGTCGAACTCCCGGAAAATCTACGGGCGACGGCGGACGCCGCGGCGGCCGCGCGCGACGCCGACTTCACCGTACTCGCCGTCCCCTCGCAGACGTTGCGCGGCAACCTCGCCGAGTGGGTGCCGCTGCTCGCGCCCGACACGGTCCTCGTCTCCCTCATGAAGGGCGTCGAACTCGGCTCCGCCATGCGGATGAGCGAGGTCATCGAGGACGTCGCCAAGGTGGGCCCGAACCGCATCGCGGTGGTCACCGGACCCAACCTCGCCCGCGAGATCGCGGCCCGCATGCCGGCCGCCGCGGTGGTCGCGTGCGCGGACGAGACGGTGGCCCGGCGGCTCCAGTCGGCTTGCCACACGCCGTACTTCAGGCCGTACACCGAGACGGACGTGATCGGTTGCGAGCTGGGCGGCGCCGTGAAGAACGTCATCGGGCTCGCCGTCGGCATCGCGGACGGCATGGGGCTCGGCGACAACACCAAGGGCTCGCTCATCACGCGCGGCCTCGCCGAGACGATGCGCCTGGGGCTGGCGATGGGCGCCGACCCGCTGACGTTCTCCGGACTCGCCGGTCTGGGCGACCTGGTGGCGACCTGCTCCTCGCCGCTGTCCCGCAACCACACCTTCGGCACCAACCTCGGCAAGGGCATGACCCTGCAGGAGACCATCGCGGTCACCAAGCAGACCGCCGAGGGCGTCAAGTCCTGTGAATCCGTGCTGGATCTGGCGCGCAGGCATGGCGTCGACATGCCGATCACCGAGACGGTCGTCGCCATCGTGCACGAGGGCAAGCCCCCGGTGGTCGCCGTCAAGGAGCTGATGTCGCGCAGCGCGAAGCCGGAACGACGCTGAGCGACGCCCCCTGAGCCACGCTGTATCGGGGCTCTACCAACGGGTACTCTCAACGCGATATGAGCACCGAGAACCTCCCCCAGAGCCCTGAGCAGCCGCCTCGCAAGCCGCGCGTGGCCGTCGTGTTCGGCGGGCGCAGCTCCGAACACGGGATCTCCGTGGTCACGGCCGGCGCCGTCCTCAAGTCCATCGACCGGACGAAGTACGACGTCCTGCCGATCGGCATCACCCAGGACGGCCGCTGGGCCCTCACCGCCGACGAGCCGGACCGGATGGCGATCGCCGAGCGCCGGACGCCCAGCGTCGAGGAACTCGCCGAGTCGCGCGAGGGCGGCGTGGTGCTCCCCGTCGACCCCGCGAACCGCGAAGTCGTCTACAGCGAGCCGGGATCGGTGCCCAAGGCGCTCGGCGAGGTCGACATCGTCTTCCCCGTTCTGCACGGCCCCTACGGCGAGGACGGCACCCTCCAGGGCCTGCTGGAGCTCTCCGGTGTCCCCTACGTCGGCTCGGGCGTGCTCGCCTCGGCCGTCGGCCAGGACAAGGAGTACATGAAGCGGGTGTTCACCTCCTTCGGGCTCAAGGTCGGCCCGTACGTGGTGATTCGGCCCCGCGAGTGGGAGCAGGACGAGCCGGCCGCCCGCAGGAAGATCGTCGACCTGGCCGGCGAGCACGGCTGGCCGCTGTTCGTGAAGCCCGCGCGCGCGGGTTCGTCGATCGGCATCACCAAGGTCGACGACCCGTCCGGGCTGGACGAGGCGATCGCCGAGGCCCAGCGGCACGACCCGAAGATCCTCGTCGAGGCGGCGCTGCGCGGCCGTGAGATCGAGTGCGGTGTCCTGGAGTTCGAGGACGGCCCGCGGGCCTCGGTCCCCGCGGAGATCCCGCCGCCGGACGCGCACGCGTACTACGACTTCGAGGCCAAGTACATCGACTCCACTCCGGGTCTCGTCCCGGCCCCGCTGACCCCCGAGGAGACGGCGGAGGTCCAGCGCCTCGCCGTGGCGGCCTTCGACGCGGCGTCCTGCGAGGGCCTGGTGCGCGCGGACTTCTTCCTCACGGAGGACGGGGAGTTCGTCATCAACGAGATCAACACGATGCCGGGCTTCACCCCGATCTCGATGTACCCGCAGATGTGGCAGGCGACCGGGATCAGCTACCCGGAGCTGGTGGACCTGCTGATCCAGGCGGCGCTCCGGCGTTCCACGGGCCTGCGCTAGCAACCCCTCCGGGAAGCCGTGGCGCTCACTTCCCGAAGGGGATCGCCTTCTTGACCGACGAAGCCATGTCGGTCAGCATCCCCGCGGTGTCCCGCCCCCCGGGCACCGTCACCTCGACGTACGCCTGGCGGTTGGCCGTGGTGAAGCGGGTCGATCCGTCGTCCTGCTTCTCCATGAGCCACTCGACGCCGTTCACCTCGCCCGCTATCGCCTTGGGGTCGCTTCCGGTCGCGACCTTGGGGTCGACCATCTTCGGCGGCCGGACGACACCGCAGCGCAGTATGATCGCCGGGCTTCCCCAGCCCGCCGTCAGCGCGGACGCGGGCTCGGGATCATGCCGGTCGAGACCGTCGACCTTGTCCGGCAGGACACTGTCCAGGTTTCGGCACAGCTTCGCGACCTTCGCCGTGGGGCTGGGAACCGTCACCGAGTCACTGTCGTCTGCTGAGGAGCACCCTGTGGTGACGATCAGCAGGGCCAGGGCGGGCAGCCCGAGGACAGTGCGGTGCCGGTGACGGAAGAAGTTCACCGGCCAAGGGTAGACGGGGGCTACAGATGGACGACCGGGCAGGTCAGTGTGCGAGTGATGCCGTCCACTTGCTGGACCTTCGCGACCACCAAGCGGCCCAGGTCGTCCACGGTGTCGGCCTGTGCCCGCACGATCACGTCATAAGGTCCTGTCACGTCCTCGGCCTGGATCACCCCAGGAATCTTGCTGATCGTCTCGGCGACGGTCGACGCTTTGCCGACCTCCGTCTGGATCAGGATGTACGCCTGTACCACGGAACCTCCAGGGCGGCCACGAGGATCATGTGGGGAAAAGGAACGCCACGGTATCGCGTCGCCGCTCGCCGCGGGGAGACCTGCGGGGCAGGCGGCCTCCGCGCCGGGGGCAGGCATGACAGAAGTTGACGGTCTCTTCGACCGTATCGAGGACACTGGTCATGCGCGACCGGGCACAACAAGGGACAGAAGGGGCGAAAGGTCAATGAAGGGCACTGTTGGTGAGCTCGGGGAGTTCGGGCTCATCAGGGAGCTCACCTCCCGTCTCACCACCACCCCGGCGGTCCGGGTGGGCCCCGGCGACGACGCCGCGGTGGTGGCCGCTCCCGACCGCCGGGTCGTGGCGAGCACCGACATCCTCCTGGAGGGACGGCACTTCCGCCGCGACTGGTCCACGGCTTACGACGTGGGCCGCAAGGCCGCCGCGCAGAACCTCGCGGACATCGCCGCCATGGGCGCCGTACCGACGGCTCTCCTGCTCGGTCTGGTCGTGCCGGCCGAACTCCCGGTCACCTGGGCGAGCGAGCTGATGGACGGGCTGCGGGACGAGTGCCAGGTGGCGGGCGCGTCGGTGGTGGGCGGGGATGTCGTACGAGGAGACACGATCATGGTCTCCATCACCGCGCTCGGCGATCTGCGCAACCAGGAGCCCGTGACGCGCGGCGGCGCACAGCCCGGCGACCTCGTCGCGGTGACCGGCTGGCTGGGCTGGTCCGCGGCCGGGTTCGCGGTGCTCTCCCGCGGCTTCCGCTCGCCGCGCGCCTTCGTGGAGGCGCACCGGCGTCCCGAACCGCCGTACCACGCGGGTCCCGCGGCCGCGGGACTCGGCGCGACCGCGATGTGCGACGTGAGCGACGGGCTGATCGCCGACCTCGGGCACATCGCCGAGGCCAGCAAGGTCCGTATCGACATCCGTTCCGGCGCGATCGACATCCCGTCCCAGATGAACGACATCGGGCAGGCCGTCGGCGTCGACCCCATGCAGTGGGTGCTCACCGGGGGAGAGGACCACGCGATCGTGGCGACCTTCCCGCCGGACGTGAAGCTGCCGGCCCGCTGGAAGGTCATCGGCGAGGTCCTCAACCCCTCGGCGCTGCCCCAGGTGACGGTCGACGGGGCGCCCTGGACCAGCAAGGGCGGCTGGGACCACTTCGGGGACATCGAGTCGTGAGCGCGCCGCCGACGGTGCTGACGGTCGCGGGCTCCGACTCCGGCGGAGGCGCCGGGATCCAGGCCGACCTGAAGACGATGCTCGCGCTCGGCGTGCACGGCATGAGCGTCGTCACGGCCGTCACCGCGCAGAACTCCGTCGGCGTGCAGGGGGCTTGGGAGCTGCCGGTGGCGGCGGTGCGGGCCCAGTACCGCAGTGTCGTCGACGACATCGGCGTACAGGCCGTGAAGACCGGCATGCTGGCCTCGGCGGAACTCGTCGAGGCGGTGGCCGAATTGATCGGCGGCACGGACGCCCCGGCCGTCGTCGACCCGGTCGGCATCTCCAAGCACGGCGACTCGCTGCTGGCCGCGTCCGCGCTGGACTCCGTGCGGACGAAGCTGCTGCCGGTCGCCACGGTCGCGACCCCGAACCTCGACGAGGTGGCGCAGCTCACCGGCGTACGGGTGGAGACCGAGGACGACCTGCGCCGGGCCGCGGCCGCCGTCCTGTCGTACGGACCGAAGTGGGCCCTCGTCAAGGGCGGCCATCTCACCGGCGACGCCGTCGATCTGCTCACCGACGGCTCGCAGGAGCACTGGCTGCGCTCGCCCCGCTACGACAACCGGCACACGCACGGCACGGGCTGCACGCTCGCCTCGGCGATCGCCTCGCACCTCGCCAAGGGGCGGTCCGTGCCGGACGCGGTGGCGGCGGCGAAGGAGTACGTCACCGGGGCGATCCGGGGCGGGTTCGAGCTGGGCGGGGGTATCGGGCCCGTGGATCACGGGTGGGCCCTCGGACCTCCGGCAGGGCCGGGCACTGCCTCGGCCTGATGGCCGTGGCCTTCCGGCCGGCGGCCGTTTTTCGGGCACAGCAAGAAGCCGACCCACCTCACGGTGGACCGGCTACTCACAGCGAACCAGCAGTGGCCGCGCGCTTAACTGTGCGTCAGCGCGAGACCTTGCCGGCCTTGATGCACGAGGTGCAAGCGTTCACGCGCTTCGGCGTCCCGCTGACCACGGTACGGACGCGCTGGATGTTCGGGTTCCAGCGACGGGACGTACGGCGGTGCGAGTGCGAGATGTTGTTGCCGAAGCCCGGCCCCTTGCCGCAGACGTCGCAGTTGGCAGCCACGGGTCACTCCAAAGACTTCAGATGCACTTACGGATAGATCCCGGCGTGCCGGGATCGAGATCGTAGGATCAGAGATCTGAGTGGCGCTGCCGGGGGAAAAAGGCCCGATGAGATCGGGCAACCGGAGCAGCATACAACGACTGCGCCAGTACAACGAAACTACCATGGCTGCTCATGGGCCTGCTCCAGGCCCTCTTCCGGCGGACACCTCTCCGGGGTCTACGCTGCGTCCACGTCCGGGCAGCTCAGGGAGGCGCAGGTGGCGCAGGTGCCGCAGACATTCTTCGATGCTCTCGCGGTACGCACCTGGTGCGGCCTCGCGCTGACGGCGCTGGGGCGGGCGCGCGAGGAGATCGACGCGATCAATGTCTATCCCGTCGCCGACGGGGACACCGGCACGAACCTGTACCTGACCATGGAGTCCGCCGTCGCGGCCGTCGAGGCCGTCTTCGAGGGCCACGAGGTCGGCCCCGGAGGCCACCCGGGCGGCTCGGGCGGTGCCGGGAAGCCGTCGCCGGCCGACGCGGCGCGCGCGATGGCGCACGGTGCCCTCATAGGCGCCCGGGGCAACTCCGGCACGATCCTCGCGCAGCTGCTGCGCGGCATGGCCCAGGTGCTCGCCGCCGACAGCGACACAGCTCACACCGACGGGACCGGCCTGCGGCTCGCCTTCCGGCACGCCGCCGACTCCGCCCGCCGGGCCGTGGCCCATCCGGTCGAGGGCACGGTCCTCTCGGTCGCCTCGGCGGCGGCCGACGCGGCCGGGACGACCGACGGCGGCTGCGGGGCGGTCGCCCGGGCCGCCTACGAAGGGGCACGGGAGGCTCTCGCGGCCACTCCCGGCCAGCTGGCCGTGCTGGAGCGCGCCGGGGTGGTCGACGCCGGGGGGCGGGGACTGGTGGCGGTGCTCGGGGCGCTGGTGGAGACGTTCACGGGGGAGGCGCCCGGGGCGGTCCCGGGGCGGCTCCCGAGGGTGGGCCACGAGGGCTCGGGGACCTTCCACGCGCGCGTGGACACCGGTGGCGCGGAGACGGCTGACGGTGTCGCGGCGCCTGGAGGCGTTGCTTCCGTGGCTTCCGGCGATCCGCGCGGAGGCTCCCTGCCCCTCGACTCCGGCTCGGCGGCTCGGGCCGATGCCCATGCGGCGGGGGCGGTGGGCCCCGGTGACGTCGACGAGTGCGCCGACAGCCCCGTTGAACAGGGCGGGCCCGCCTTCGAGGTGATCTATCTCCTGGAGGCCGAGGACGACGCCGTGGACCGGCTGCGGATGCGGCTCGACGGTCTCGGGGACTCGCTCGTCGTGGTGGGCGGCGACGGGCTGTGGAACGTCCATGTGCATGTCGACGACGCGGGTGCCGCGGTGGAGGCGGGAGTCGAGGCCGGACGGCCCTACCGGATCCGGATCACCCACTTCGGCCTCGGCGACGTGCACACGCGGGGCGGTGAGCGGCCGCCGCGGGAGCGGGTGCAGCGGGCCGTCGTCGCCGTCGTGCCCGGCGAGGGCCTGGCCGGGCTCTACAGCGAGGCCGGCGCGACGACCGTGCTCGCGCGGCCCGGAGAGCCGCCCGCCAGTGGGGAGATGGTCGAAGCCGTACGACGGGCCCACGCGCGCGAGGTCGTCCTGCTGCCCAACGACGCCGACCTGCGCCACACCGCCGCCGCGGCGGCCGAACAGGCCCGCGCGGAGGGCATCCGCGTCGCCCTCATCCCGACCCGCTCCGCCGTCCAGGGCATCGCGGCGCTCGCCGTGCACGAGCCCGAGCGCCGCTTCGACGAGGACGTCGTGTCGATGACCTCGGCGGCCGGCGCGACCCGCTACGCCGAGGTCGCCCTCGCCGAGCGGCAGTCCTGGACCATGGCCGGCATCTGCCAGGCCGGCGACGTGCTCGGCCTCATCGACGGCGACGTGTCCGTCATCGGCTCGGACGTCACCGCCGCCGCCGAGACCGTCCTGGACCGCATGCTCTCGGCAGGCGGCGAACTCGTCACCCTCGTCCTCGGCGACGAGGCACCCGAGTCCATCGCCGACCACCTCGAAGCACGCGTGCGTGAGGGATACCTCGGCGTCGACACGGTGGTCTACCGGGGCGGACGCCAAGGCGCCCTGCTGCTCATCGGGGTCGAGTAGCCGCTAGTCCTCCAGGACGTCGAGCATCTGCCGCGCCTCCGCCCGCCGGGCCGCCACCGTCTCGTCGGTATCGCTCTCGCCGTACGCCTCGTATCCCCGGTACGCCGCCAGCACGGCACGCGCGCGTGCCGCCGCCCGGTCGGGACGGCTCAGGTCGGCCTCCAGCCAGCCCGCGGCGAGCTCGGCGCCGGTACGGCTGTGCAGGGCGTCGTCGCCGAGCGAGGCGAACACCACGATGGCCTCCGTCACCTGGGACAGGGCGTCCTCCATCGCGGCCCGGATGGAGTCGTCATCGTCGTCCTCGGCGGCGGAACGGGCGAGCAGGTCGCCGAACTGCCGGTGCGTGTGCCCGAGCTCGGCGACGAGCCGCTGCCGGGCCTCCTCGTCGGCGGCGTCCGCACCCAGCGCCTCCTCGCACTCCCGGACCGCGTCCGCCATCAGCTCCTTGGCGTCGCCCTGACCGTCCTCCGTGTCCAGCGCGAGCCACGCGCGGGCGCGCAGGGCACGGACCAGGCCGTGGACGTCGTCGAGCGAGCGCCACAGCTCACCCGCGCGGGCGTAGGCCTGGTCCGCCTCGGCGGACAGCCCGGCATGGCCGAGGGACTCGGCGGCGAGATGGGCGAGCGTCGCGTGGTCGTGCTGCTCGGGCCAGAGCCTGGCGATCTCGGCCGCCTGGAGCCGCCGTTCGGCCGCCGCGCGGTGCTCGCCGAGTTCGCTCAGACAGTCGCCGAGCCACCACTGCACCTGGACGACCGCGCCGTCGCCATGCGTCTCGGGGGCCAGGTCGGGCAGCGCCGACTCCAGCACCTCCGCGGCCTCGGCCCACCGCCCCTGCCGCAGCAGGAACCCGCCGAGCAGCTGCCGCGCCCACGCGCCCAGCGCCGGCCCCTCACCGGCCCCGTCGGCCCAGTGCGCCGCCTCCAGGGCATGTTCGGCGGCCTCCTCGACCAGCCCTCTGCCGCCCAGCACCTCGGCGAGCTGGAGATGCAGCTGGGCCCGTCCGACCGCCTCCAGATACGGCCCGCCGTGCTCCAACGCGGCCCGTAGCGCCCGCTCGGCCTCCGCGACGTCGCCCATATGGTGGGCGAGCTGTGCCAGCCGGGCCTCCGACTCCACGGCGAACCACGGCAGCCCGGCCCCCACGAACCCTTCCGCGGCATGCCGGAACAGGTCCGCCCCGGTCCTCAGCTCCCCGGCGCCGACGGCCAGCTCCGCGAACATCGCCCACGCCTCGGCGGCCCGCGACCCGAGCTGCACATCGTCCCCGGCCCGCCCGTCGACGAGCGCGAGCACCTCCCGTACGGCGGCGTCGGCGTCGGCTCGTAGGGAGGCCAGGGAGGGGCGGCGGGTTGAGACCCCGGCCGCCGTCGGGCTACCGCCCGGGGCCTCGACAGTCGTCGGGTCACCGGCCCCCTCCGGTGCCTCCCCGGCCTCCTGCACCCGCCGCATCAGAATCCGTGCCCGCGCCATCAGCACCGACGCCGTCTGACGTACGCCGGTGCCGTCCTCGGCGTAGAGCGCGAGGATCTCGTCGTACGGGCCGGAGATCGCCGTGAGCGCCGCGTCCGTGTCGCCCGCGAGTGTGCGGACGAACGCCCCACGCGCGCGTGCGGCCAGCGCCTCGCCCGGGTCGCCGGCCTCGGTGTACAGCTCGGCGGCACGCTCGAACAGCTCGATGCCCTCGGGGCCGAGGTCCATGGCCTGGTGGTCGGCGATCTCCGCCCGGTCGCGCGGGTCCAGTTCGACGTCCTGCGCCGCCCGTGAGACCGCCACCCACGCCTCGACGGCGTTCGGCCGCAGACCGTCCGACAGCCGCCGCGCCTCGGCGATCAGAGCCGCCGGATCCGGTTCCGCGGCCTCCGGGGAGGCGGCCGCAGGGGCGGCCGCCCTCGCCGACCGCACCCCCAGCGGCAATCGCTCCACCAGCGGCTCCTGCGCCATACGCGCGCGTGCCCGCTCACTGACGTGTGCCGTGCCGTTGCGCGCGTCGAAGCGGCCGGCCAGGTCGAGGGCCTCCGCACGCGCGTGCGTGGCGAGTTCACGGGCCGTCCACGAACGGCCGGCCGGTCCCGGCACCTGACGGTCGCCGAGGCCGAGCCCGGTCAGTCGGTCCATGAGCAGCGCCACCACGCTCAGGAACTCCAGCCCGCTGCGCGGATGCCCGGTGTCCGTGAAGTACGCGGGCCGCTCCGCGAGCAGCTCCAGACCGCGCGCCTCGTTGCCGCTCAGGGCACAGAACTCGACGTGGTCCGCGTAGGCGCCGCGCATGCTCTCCATGGCCCGTACGAGCCGGAAACCCCGCAGATGGTTCGCGCGCGCCTCCTCGAGGCGGCCGAGGCGCAGCAGGGGCAGCAGGGAGGCCGCGAGGGAGGTGTGCGGCTCGTGCGCGCAACTGAGCTCGCCCTCCAGGACCGGCGTCCACAGCTCCAGCGCCTCCGCGTCCCGGCTCCGCTCACTCTGCCACCAGCCCTGCCCGTGCAGCTCGCACGCGGGGCAGTCGGCCATGCGGTCCCGGTCGGCGGCGAGCCACGCGGCGTACGCCCGTTCCGCGCGCGGCAGGTCCCCGATGTGCGCGGCGACGTTGAACTCGGCGCTGCGCACGGCTCGTTCGGAGTGCCCGGCGAGCCGATAGCGGTGCTCCATCTCGCCGAGCCACTTCTCGATGGAGGCGAGCGGCACGTGCGGCTGGTCGAGCATGCCGGACGACACCCACTTGAAGACCCAGTGCAGGGTGTGGGTCTCGTACTCGTCGAAGTCCTCGGGCCGTTCGTCCCACATGCGCAGCAGACGCGCGAAGGGGACGAACATCTTGTCCTTCTCGGAGCTGTAGTTGTAGACCTTCAGCTGGTGTCCGAGCGCCTCGATCACGGCGAGCGGGACGTTCAGCTTCTCGGCCGCCGCCAGCAGCTGCTCCGCGCGCGCGTTGCGGGCGGGACCCTCCGGCTGCTCGCCGTTCTCGGCCATCGCCCGGCGCAGGCTGTCGAAGTCCGTGATCTCGCCCATCAGCGACCCTCCTCGCCGTTCGTGGCCCACTCCAGAAGACCCATGAAGGCCCGGTTCAGCAACGCCGAGTCCGCGGGCCTGAGCGGCCGCTGCGCCATCAGCAGCGCCTGTCCGTACAGGGACTCCGTCGCGGTGCCGATCAGCTCCGGGTCGCCGAGTGAACTGATCCTCCGGATCAGCGGATTGAGGTGGTTGAGCACCAGACGCGCGCGTGGCGCGCTGCCGCGCAGCGAGCCGAGGATGCCCGCCCACAGGTCGTCGGCCTGCGCCTCGGCCTCCGCGCGTGCCTGCTCGTGCCGGGCGGACCGGTCGTCCAGATGCAGTGCGGGCACGGAGAGCGGGCGGAACGCGCGCAGGACGACGTCACAGCCGAGCGGATCGAGTCGGGCCCGCGCGGCCGCCAGGAAGCCGGACAGTGCCAGTTCGTCGGCGGGGTCGACCGCGTCCAGGTGCGCGGTCACGGTGTCGGTGTCCAGCTCGGCGACCACCGTCCCCGGCCGCACCGACGGCAGCGCCTCGACCAGGTCGCTGTCGTACGTGTAACCGCCGTTGACCACCCCCACGCCCTGCGCGGACGCGATCGGCGCGACCTGCCGGTACTCCTCCACGGTCCGTGTGAAGTGCACGACGGGGTGCCGCTGTGCGAACTCCTCCAGGGACAGCTGTCCGTCGGTCGTCTCGAAGGGCAGCCACGGCAGCATCGTGCGCAGCATGTCCTTGTCGTGCCGGGCCAGCGACTTCACGCCCAGGTGGTGCACGGAGAGGAAGGCCGCCAGTCGCTCCGGATCACCGGCGGCCAGCGCCGTCAGCCAGGACCGGATCCTCTCGCCCAGCGCCTCCCGCACGGCCGCCAGCGTCTCGTCCTCGTACAGCGCCTCGCGCGAGGCCGTCGGCCGCAGACTGTCCGTGTCCAGGACGCAGCGCACGAAGAACGCCCAGTCCGGCAGCAGCTGTTCGGCGCGCTCGGTCAGCAGCATGCCCTTGAGGTGGACGCGATGCGTCGCGCGCGTGGCCGGACTGACCGCCGCGGGCAGCACGTACGCCACCCCGCGGACCCCGGCGAGCGGCACGGTCAGCTCGATCGAGTCCAGCGGGGTGAACCCGAAGAGGTCGTGACAGTGCCGCGCCAGGGCCACCCTTCGGGTGGCGGGGGAGGGGTAGGGCCGGTCCCAGGGCGCCGGCAGGTCGGTGACCGCCTCGTCGCCCACCCGCACGTCGTACGGCAGCAGCGAGCCGAAGTCCCGCGCCAGCGTGAGGACCCGCTCGGGGGTGAGCCACTCCCCGGCTCCCGGCCGGGCCGTCAGATGCACAGTGGTACCGGGCTCTGGGCGGGCCTCGTGCGGCAACGTCCGCACGGTGTACGAACCGTCGTCGCTCGCCGTCCACTCCACGGGCGCCGCCTCGGGCGTACGGGCACTGCGGCTGACGACCCGGATCCGCTCGGCCACCACGAAACAGGCGAGCAGACCGATGCCGAACTGGCCGAGGAAGTCGGAGCGGACCTCCTGGAGCCCGTCCTGCAGTCCGCCGGCCCGCTTCGAGCTGCGGCCGATGGTCGCCAACAGGGTGTGCACATCCGCCTCGGTGAGCCCCACGCCGGAGTCCTCGACCCGCAGGGTGCCCTCCTGGGCGTGGAGCCGCACCCTGGCCGGGGCGTCGGGCTGCTCGGCGCGCCGGGCGGTGATGGCGTCCACGGCGTTCTGCAGCAGCTCGCGCAGATAGACCTTCGGACTGGAGTAGAGGTGATGGGACAGCAGGTCCACCAGGCCACGCAGGTCGACCTGGAACGTATGAGGTGACGGGGATGCCTGGGATGACTGTGAGGTCTGGGAGTCCATCGCTGCAACGCCGAGGGTGGGGAGGTCTTCGGCGCGGGGTTGGGCGGTCCCGGTGGGGCGGTGACCGCGGGATGGCCGGAGCGCGCCATCCTAGAGCCGGAACAGCCCGTCTGACCAGGGGTTTCGCGAGACGTATACGGCAATGTCAGTGGGGTGGTGTGCAATGGATCTCGTGCCCGCACTCGAAGAACCACTGAAAAAGGTGCTCGGCCCACCCACCGCGAAGGTGATGGCCGAGCATCTCGGCCTGCACACCGTCGGCGACCTCCTGCACCACTACCCGCGCAGATACGAGGAGCGGGGCCAGCTCACCCACCTGGCCGACCTCCCCATGGACGAGCACGTCACCGTGGTCGCCCAGGTCGCCGACGCCCGGCTGCACACCTTCGCCTCGGCCAAGGCGCCCCGGGGCAAGGGCCAGCGGCTGGAGGTGACCATCACCGACGGCAGCGGCCGCCTCCAGCTGGTCTTCTTCGGTGCCGGTGTCCACAAACCCCACAAGGAGCTCCTGCCGGGCACCCGCGCGCTGTTCGCGGGCAAGGTCTCGGTCTTCAACCGCCGCCTCCAACTGGCGCACCCTGCCTATGAGTTGCTGCGAGGAGACGCGGAGGAGACGGTGGAGGCCTGGGCCGGTGCCCTGATCCCCATCTACCCCGCCACGGCCAAGCTGGAGTCCTGGAAGATCGGCAAGGCGATCCAGACGGTCCTCCCCAGCGCCCAGGAGGCGGTGGACCCCCTCCCGGACTCCCTCCGTGACGGCCGTGGCCTGGTCCCCCTCCCCGAGGCCCTCCTCAAGATCCACCGGCCGCACACCAAGGCCGACATCGAGGACGCCCGCTCCCGCCTCAAGTGGGACGAGGCCTTCGTCCTCCAGGTCGCCCTCGCCCGCCGCCGCCACGCCGACGCCCAACTCCCCGCGGTGGCCCGCAGACCCAAGCCGGACGGCCTCCTGAGCGCCTTCGACGCCCGCCTCCCCTTCACCCTCACCGAGGGCCAGCAGAAGGTCTCCAAGGAGATCTTCGACGACCTGGCCACGGAGCACCCGATGCACCGGCTGCTCCAGGGAGAGGTCGGATCGGGAAAGACAATGGTGGCCCTGCGCGCCATGCTCGCCGTGGTCGACGCCGGCGGTCAGGCCGCCATGCTCGCCCCCACCGAGGTCCTCGCCCAGCAGCACCACCGCTCGATCGTCGAGATGATGGGCGATCTGGCCGAGGGCGGAATGCTGGGCGGGTCCGAACACGCCACGAAGGTGGTGCTCCTGACCGGCTCGATGGGCATGGCCGCCCGTCGTCAGGCACTGCTCGACCTCGTCACCGCGGACGCCGGGATCGTCATCGGTACGCACGCGTTGATCGAGGACAAGGTGCAGTTCCACGACCTCGGACTCGTCGTCGTGGACGAACAGCACCGCTTCGGCGTGGAACAGCGCGACGCCCTGCGCGGCAAGGGCAAACAGCCGCCCCACCTCCTCGTCATGACCGCCACCCCCATCCCGCGCACGGTCGCCATGACGGTCTTCGGCGACCTGGAGACCTCGGTCCTGGACCAGCTCCCGGCGGGCCGCTCCCCGATCGCCAGCCATGTGGTCCCGGCCGCCGACAAGCCCCACTTCCTGGCCCGGGCCTGGGAACGGGTGCGGGAAGAGGTCGAGAACGGCCACCAGGGGTACGTCGTCTGCCCCCGCATCGGCGACGAGGAAGTGGACCCGAAAAAGAAGAAGTCCCCCGAGGACGAAGCCGAGAAGCGCCCGCCGCTGGCCGTTCTCGAGGTGGCGGACCAGCTGGCCAAGGGGCCGTTGCAGGGCCTGCGCGTGGAGGTCCTGCACGGGCGGATGCACCCTGACGACAAGGACGCGGTCATGCGCCGCTTCGCCGCCGGCGAGACCCACGTCCTGGTCGCCACCACGGTCATCGAGGTCGGCGTCAACGTCCCGAACGCCACCGCCATGGTGATCATGGACGCCGACAGGTTCGGTGTCTCCCAGCTCCACCAGCTCCGCGGCCGCGTGGGCCGCGGCTCGGCGGCCGGCCTCTGTCTCCTGGTCACCGAGATGCCCGAGGCCAGTCCCGCCCGCCAGCGACTCAACGCCGTCGCCGCCACCCTCGACGGCTTCGAGCTCTCCCGTATCGACCTGGAACAGCGCCGGGAGGGCGACGTCCTCGGCCAGGCCCAGTCCGGCGCCCGCACCAGCCTGCGCATGCTGGCCGTCATCGAGGACGAGGAGATCATCGCCGAAGCCAGGGAAGAGGCGGCGGCAGTGGTGGCGGCGGATCCGGAACTCACCCACCTCCCAGGCCTGCGCACAGCCCTGGACGCCCTCTTGGACGAGGAAAGGGAGCAGTACTTGGAAAAGGGGTGAGGAAGACCCCCTGGGGGCGCGGGGCTGTAATCCATATGCGGCTACCGCCGCGCGGGCGCGACCAGCCACACTGATACCTGAAGCCGCCCACGAGCAAGGACCGAAGATGACCCGCGTGATCGCCGGCGCAGCCGGCGGACGTCGACTGGCCGTCCCGCCAGGGACCGGAACCCGCCCCACCTCCGATCGCGCACGCGAAGGTCTCTTCTCCACCTGGCAGTCCCTGCTCGGAGGCCGCCCTCTCCAAGGGGAACGCGTCCTGGACCTGTACGCGGGATCAGGCGCCGTGGGCCTGGAGGCCCTCTCCCGTGGCGCAGGCCACACCCTCCTCGTCGAGGCCGACGCCCGAGCGGCCCGCACGATCCGCGAGAACGTGAAGTCTCTCGGTCTCCCCGGCGCCGAGGTGAGGGCGGGCAAAGCAGAACAGATCATCCAGTCGCCGGCGCCGCCGGACCCGTACGACATCGTCTTTCTCGACCCCCCGTACGCCGTCTCGGACGACGATCTTCGGGAGATTCTGCTCACACTCCGCACCCAGGGCTGGCTCACGGCCGAAGCCCTGGTCACCGTGGAGCGCAGCACCAGAGGCGGAGAGTTCCACTGGCCGGACGGCTTCGAAGCGCTCCGGTCCCGTCGCTACGGCGAAGGAACCTTTTGGTACGGTCGCGCCGCCTCTACGTGCGAAGACGCACGATGACCGGACCGGAGAGCGAGGGATCTCAAGTGCGCCGCGCCGTCTGTCCCGGGTCGTTCGACCCGATCACCAACGGACATCTCGACATCATTTCCCGCGCCTCCCGTCTGTATGACGAGGTCTATGTCGCGGTCATGATCAACAAGTCCAAGAAGGGCCTGTTCGAGGTCGAGGAGCGGATCGACCTGATCCGCCAGGTCACCGCCGAATACGGCAATGTCAAGGTGGAGGCCTTCCACGGCCTCCTCGTCGACTACTGCAAGCAGCGCGACATCCCGGCCATCGTCAAGGGCCTGCGCGCGGTCAGCGACTTCGACTACGAGCTGCAGATGGCCCAGATGAACAACGGCCTGTCCGGCGTCGAGACGCTCTTCGTGCCGACCAACCCCACCTACAGCTTCCTCTCCTCCTCGCTCGTCAAGGAGGTCGCCACCTGGGGCGGAGACATCGCCCACCTGGTGCCGCCGCTGGTCCTGGAGGCGCTCAACGAGCGCCTGCGCAAGGACTGATGGGGCTACAGTCGTCCCGTCCGTCTCCAACACAGCTGTAGAGAGTGGCGAGCACAGGTGGACGTGCAGAAGAAGCTCGACGAGATCGTCGCCGCGGTCTCCGGCGCCCGGTCGATGCCCATGTCGGCCTCGTGCGTGGTCAACCGCGCCGAGCTGCTCGCGATGCTGGAGGAGGTGCGGGCGGCCCTGCCCGACTCCCTCGCCCAGGCCCAGGAGCTGATCGGCGGCCGTGAGCAGATGGTCGAGCAGGCCCGTCAGGAGGCCGAGCGGATCATCTCGACCGCGCACGCCGAGCGCGGCTCGCTGATCTCCGACACCGAGGTCGCCCGCCGCTCCCAGACCGAGGCCGACCGCATCCTCGCCGAGGCCCGCCGGGAGGCCGAGGACGTCCGCGCGGAGGCCGACGACTACGTCGACTCCAAGCTCGCCAACTTCGAGGTCGTCCTCACCAAGACCATCGGCTCCGTCGGCCGCGGCCGCGAGAAGCTCCTCGGCACCGGCCCGGGCCTCGACGAGCAGGGCTACGAGGACGAGGACGCCCCCGAGCGCAGCCATGACCCCGAGACCCTGCGCCGGGACGCCGACACCTACGTCGACACCAAGCTCGGTGCCTTCGAGGCGGTCCTCACCAAGACCCTGGAGGCGGTCGGTAAGGGCCGCCAGAAGCTGCACGGCCGGATCGCCACGGACGACCTCGGCTCCCTCGCCGACGACAACACCACCGTCCAGCACTCCAGCGACGCCGACTACCTCGCCGACCTCGCGGCCCTCGCCGAGCAGGACAACCGGGCCGCCGCCGAGCAGCCCGTCCAGCCGCAGTACGACCCGCAGCCGGCCTACGGCTACCAGCAGACGGACACCTACGGCGGCGGCTACCCACAGCAGCAGGCCTACGCCCAGCAGCAGGACGCCTACGGCTACCAGCAGGCCGATCCCTACGCCTACCAGGGCTACGACGCCCAGCAGGCCGCCTACGACGCCGGACAGACCCAGCAGGGCCAGCACCAGGACCAGCAGCAGGCCCAGCAGTCGTACGCCCTCGACGAGACCAGCCTCTTCGACACCGGCATGATCACGCCGGAGCAGCTCAGGGCCTACGAGCAGGGTCGCGGCCAGTAAGAAACCACCGGATTGGGCCGTGAGGGAAAGGTCCAGTATCCTGGCTCTTCGGTCGCGTGTACGTCCGCGATCAGCGCTGCCCGGGAACACCGAAGGGCAGCGTCCCTCTGAGCTCGTAGATCGAAAGCAGGAATGGCTCTGAACGCCCGCCTCGACCACCGCAAGCCTCTCGTGTTCGACACGCACGAGCTGGGGCGGCGGCCCGGTGCGCTGCAGCGCCTGACCCGTGAGATCGACGCTCCCAAGGATCTCGGGATCGCGGGAGTGATCGGAGTGCCGGAAGGCGCCCCGGTGAAGCTCGACCTCCGGCTCGAGTCGGTCATGGAAGGGGTGCTTGTCACAGGCACCGCCCATGCACTGGCCGAGGGGGAGTGCGTAAGGTGTCTGGAGCCGCTTGAGCTGGAGCTCGCAGCGGACTTCCAGGAGATGTTCTCGTACCCTGACGCCGACGACCGGGGCCGCCCCAAGGCGGAGCCGGCCGACGACGCCGAGGAAGACGAGGACAGGCTCTTCATCGAGGACGGCTTGTTCGACCTCGAACCCGTGCTGCGTGACGCGGTGGTGCTTGCCCTGCCGATGCAGCCGGTGTGCCAGGACGACTGCCCCGGCCTGTGCTCCGAGTGCGGAGCGCGGCTGGCGGACGACCCGGCCCACCACCATGACGCCGTCGACATCCGTTGGGCGGCACTGCAGGGACTCGCCGGTTCACTCGAAGATGGCGAGAAGGACGAGATCAGTGGCGAAGCGCCTCGACCGGCGCGCGCCAACGAGAAGCAGGAGAAGTAGCCGTGGCTGTTCCGAAGCGGAAGATGTCGCGCAGCAACACGCGCCACCGCCGGTCGCAGTGGAAGGCTGCGGTCACCCCTCTGGTTGCGTGCGAGCGCTGCCACGAGCCCAAGCAGCAGCACATCGCGTGCCCGTCTTGCGGCACGTACAACAAGCGCCAGGTCCTCGAGGTCTGAGCGGCTGGTGAGAGGCACTGTGTCCACTCCGAAGAAGAATTCTGCGGACAACACGGCCTCGTCCCACACGCTGTTGGAAGGGCGGCTCGGGTACAAACTCGAGTCCGCCCTTCTGGTGCGTGCGCTGACCCACCGGTCCTACGCGTACGAGAACGGCGGTCTGCCCACCAACGAGCGCCTGGAGTTCCTCGGGGACTCCGTGCTCGGCCTCGTGGTCACGGACACGCTGTACCGCACCCACCCCGACCTGCCCGAAGGCCAGCTGGCCAAGTTGCGGGCCGCGGTGGTCAACTCTCGTGCGCTGGCGGAGGTGGGCCGTGGGCTCGACCTGGGCTCCTTCATCCGGCTCGGCCGTGGTGAAGAGGGTACGGGCGGCCGGGACAAGGCATCCATCCTTGCCGACACCCTCGAAGCGGTGATCGGCGCGGTCTATCTCGACCAGGGTCTGGACGCGGCGGGCGAACTCGTCCACCGGCTTTTCGACCCACTGATCGAGAAGTCCTCCAACCTCGGTGCCGGCCTGGACTGGAAGACCAGTCTCCAGGAGCTCACCGCGACCGAAGGCCTCGGTGTGCCCGAGTACCAGGTCTCGGAGACCGGCCCCGACCACGAGAAGACCTTCACTGCTGCCGCCCGCGTCGGAGGCGTCTCGTACGGCACCGGCACCGGCCGCAGCAAGAAGGAGGCGGAGCAGCAGGCCGCCGAGTCCGCATGGCGGTCCATCCGGGCCGCGGCGGACGAGCGAGCCAAGGCTGCGGCGGCGAAGGCCGCCGAGGCCGACGCCGGCGCCGACGAGGCGCCCGCCTCCGCCTGACCGCACAGCGCGATACCCAGAGCGCCCGTCCCGCACCGGGGCGGGCGCTCGGCTCATACACCGGGGGATCCCATGCCCGAGTTGCCCGAGGTCGAGGTCGTACGGCGAGGTCTGGAGCGGTGGGTCGCCCACCGTGCCGTCGCCGAGGCCGAGGTGCTGCACCCGCGTGCGGTACGCCGTCACATCGCCGGCGCCGACGACTTCACCCACCGTCTCAAGGGGCATCGCATCGGTGTGCCCAGCCGTCGCGGCAAGTATCTGTGGCTGCCGCTGGAGGACACCCACCAGTCGGTCCTGGCGCACCTCGGCATGAGCGGCCAGCTGCTGGTCCAGCCGCACGAGACCCCGGACGAGAAGCATCTGCGCATTCGCGTCCGCTTCGCCGACGGCCTCGGTACGGAACTCCGCTTCGTCGACCAACGCACCTTCGGCGGTCTGTCGTTGCACGACAACACCGAGGACGGTCTGCCCGACGTCATCGCGCACATCGCCCGCGATCCCCTGGACCCGCTCTTCGACGACGAGGCGTTCCACCAGGCCCTGCGCCGTAAGCGCAGCACCATCAAACGGGCCCTGCTCGACCAGTCGTTGATCAGCGGGGTGGGCAACATCTATGCGGACGAGGCGCTTTGGCGCGCCCGCGTCCACTACGAGCGTCCGACCGCGGGATTCACGCGCCCGCGGACGGCCGAACTCCTGGGCCACGTCCGGGATGTGATGAACGCGGCGCTCGCGGTGGGCGGCACGAGTTTCGACAGCCTGTACGTCAACGTCAATGGTGAGTCAGGCTACTTCGACCGCTCGCTCGACGCGTACGGCCGCGAGGGACTGCCGTGCAAGCGGTGCGGTACGCCGATGCGGCGAGCGTCCTGGATGAACCGGTCCAGCTACTTCTGCCCGAAGTGTCAGCGGGCGCCGCGCGTCTCGTCGTAGTGCTGACGGGCCGCGAGCACGTCGTCCATGCGGCCCTCCACGAACTCGATGAGGCCGACCAGTCGCTCGGCGACGCCGTGTCCGAGCGGGGTCAGTTCATAGTCCACGCGGGGCGGGTTGGTCGGCTGGGCCTCGCGGTGCACCAGGCCGTCGCGCTCCAGTGCCTGCAAGGTCTGGGAGAGCATCTTCTCGCTCACGCCGTCCACACGGCGGCGCAGCTCGTTGAAGCGCAGGGAGCCCTCGTGGAGGGCGCAGAGCGTCAGCCCGCCCCAGCGTCCCGTCACATGCTCCAGCGTGTTGCGCGAGGGACAGGCCTTGGCGAACACGTCGTAGGAGATGTCGAGCGTGGTGTCCATGCACTCAGGGTACGGGAGCGCAGCGCTAACGAAAAGGGAGCACTAACCATGAGTTAGTGCTCCCTTTTTTCGGTCAGTAGCCGAAGTCCTGCGTCCACCACGGGCCACCCGACCCGAAGTGCACACCGACCCCCAGCGTCTGGAAGTCGCAGTTCAGGATGTTCGCCTTGTGGCCCGGGCTGTTCATCCAGGCCTCCATCACCGCGGCCGCGTCGGTCTGGCCCCGGGCTATGTTCTCGCCGCCGAGGCTGGTGATGCCGGCTGCCTCGGCCCGGTCCCAGGGGGTCTGGCCGCTGGGGTCGGTGTGGTCGAAGAAGCCCTCGGCGGCCATCGCGTCGCTGAAGTCCTCGGCGAGCTTGCCCAGCGCGCTGTTCGCGGCCACCGGGCTGCAGCCCACCTTCGCCCGCTCCTCGTTCACGAGCTTCAGCACCTCGGCCTCGGCCTGGACCTCCGCGGAGACCACCGCCGGGGCCTTGGTGGCTGCCGGTGCCTTCGTGGCCGCGCGAGAGGGAGTCGTCTTCGGCTTCTTCTCGCTGGGCGTGGCCGTCGGTTTCTTCGACGGCGTCTTGGTCGGCGCGGCCGTCGAGGGGGAGGCGGACGGCGTGGGGGAGGCCGAGCGCTCGCCGGCGCGGCTGGCCGCCTCGTCGTCCCGGCCCTCGTCGGCGCTGCCGGAGGTGCCGCCCTGCTCGGTCGCGGAGTTGGTCGGGGTGTCCGCGGCCTGCACGTTGTCGGCGTTGCCGCCGCCGAGCTTGTAGTTGTCGAGGCCGGGCACCACACCCGTGGCCACCGCGACCGTGCCGATCGCGACCGCCGCGGAGACCCCGAGCAGACCGGTCCTGACCGGCGTCACGACCCTCTTCTTGCGGCGACGGCGCGAACCCCCGCCGCTCCGCGGGCCGTCACCCGGCGAGAAGCCCTCGCTGGGGAACAGCGTGGTGCTCGTGGTGCCCGTGGCCTGCGCGTACTCGTCGTCCGTCGCGTACAGGTAGGTGTTGCTGCGGGAGTGCGCCTCGGGGTTCAGATAGGGCGCGATGCCCACCGTGGGGTACTCGCTCGTGTGGTGGCCCCGGGCGTCGGCGTCGAAGTCGTACGAGAACTGCTGGTCCAAGCCGTAAGAGTGCTGCGGGTCGTAGTCGTACGAGTGCTGCGGGTCGTAGCCGCTCGTGTACGAGCCGTCTGTTTCCGTGACCCCCGTGGCGCGGCCCGTGGCGGCGCGGCCGGCGGCGGAGCGTCGGTGGCGTCCCATGTGTCCTGGCCTTCCTCGTCCTTTGTGGCCGACTCGTCCCCAGCGGTCGGACCGAACTCACAAAACTCACACGATCGAGTGAGTTTCGTATGAGATTCATTGGCAGGGGACGGTACCGCATGGCGCCAGGGGAGGGAGAGCCCAGAGAGACATTGGTTGGTTAGGTTGCGTCTATGAGCGAGGATGTGCGACTGGTCGCCTGGGTGCGAGGACGTGTCCAAGGTGTGGGTTTCCGCTGGTTCACGCGGGCCAAGGCCCTCGAACTCGGTGGGTTGAGTGGTTTTGCTCTCAATTTGGGCGACGGACGGGTCCAAGTGGTCGCGGAGGGCCCGAGAGGGCACTGCGAAGGACTCCTCGACTGGCTCCAGGGCGAGGACACGCCCGGGCGCGTGGACGGTGTCACCGAGATCTGGGACACACCCCGCGGGGGCTACGACGGCTTCGCCATCAGCTGAGCCGGTTCTGTAAAGCGGGCCAGGTGGGACCCGAGGGACATGCCACTGGCACCTGCCTGAAGCAGAAAGGCCCTGGTGGTTGCCAAGAACGGCATTTCCTGGGAGGCTCCGCACTTAAGGATGATCGCTACGCCCTCAGGGCCCCGCAGGAGTCGCCGCGCCGCCGTTTCAAGGCCGCGTGCCCCCGGGTTGCCGCCAATACAGGGCGTGATCGTGTTGACCGTCAAACTTTTTGGTGAGACGCTGAATGCACCCCGCGCACCTTAGCTGTTTGGCATGGATGAACGGCAGCACAAACTCAACAGTGCCAAGCATCGCGGGTGCGAATCCCTCACGACCCACACCGCTTCGGTCGGTCACTCAGTGTGGAGGACCATCCATCATGGCAAAGGCGCTTCTCGGTTACGTCGGCGGCTCCGACCCGCGACTCATTGCCGAGATGCGACGGCTCCAGCAGCGCGTCCAAGACCTCGAATCCGAGCTCGTACGGATTCAGGCCGAGAACGACGCGCTCGCGGCTGCCGCTTCTCACGACTCGCTTCTGGAGAGCATCGACGCACACCAGGCGGAGCCTGCGCTCACCTGATCACTGCATCGCATCACGACACACGCAGTGGTTGGGCCGCCCGGATCAACCGCTAAGTTGTCAGAGTTCGAGTTTGCAAGGGACGCTTCGGCGTCCCTTCTTTCTTTCCCCCGCGTACCGCACCTTCCCGCTCTCTTTAACGTCTGATGTGCCCTGCACGTTCATTGGTGAAACCGCGGGGGACAGCGCGTTCATGGAGTGAGACAACCCCGGAAGGTAGAGTCCAGCGGCGTGCACCTCAAGGCCCTGACCCTCCGCGGGTTCAAGTCGTTCGCCTCGGCGACCACGCTCCGGTTCGAGCCGGGTATCACGTGTGTCGTCGGACCGAACGGCTCGGGCAAGTCCAATGTCGTCGACGCCCTCAGCTGGGTCATGGGCGAGCAGGGCGCCAAGTCGCTGCGCGGCGGCAAGATGGAGGACGTCATCTTCGCCGGCACCACCGGGCGGCCCCCGCTGGGCCGCGCCGAGGTGTCCCTGACCATCGACAACTCCGACGGGGCACTGCCCATCGAGTACGCCGAGGTCACCATCACGCGGATCATGTTCCGCAACGGCGGCAGCGAGTACCAGATCAACGGCGACACCTGCCGTCTGCTGGACATCCAGGAGCTGCTCTCCGACTCCGGCATCGGCCGCGAGATGCATGTCATCGTCGGCCAGGGCCAGCTCGACTCGGTCCTGCACGCGGATCCGATGGGCCGCAGGGCCTTCATCGAAGAGGCCGCGGGTGTGTTGAAGCACCGCAAGCGCAAGGAGAAGGCGCTGCGGAAGCTGGACGCGATGCAGGCCAACCTCGCGCGCGTGCAGGACCTCACGGACGAACTGCGCAGACAGCTCAAGCCGCTGGGCCGCCAGGCGGCGGTCGCACGGAGGGCCGCGGTGATCCAGGCGGATCTGCGCGACGCCCGCCTGCGGCTCCTGGCCGACGATCTCGTACGGCTGCGCCAGGCGCTCAAGTCCGAGATCGCCGACGAGGCCGCCCTGAAGGAGCGCAAGGAGGCCGCCGAGCAGGAGCTGAGGAAGGCCCTGCAACGGGAGGCTCTCCTGGAGGACGAGGTGCGGCAGCTGACGCCGCGGCTCCAGCGGGCCCAGCAGACCTGGTACGAGCTCTCCCAGCTCGCCGAGCGGGTGCGCGGCACGGTCTCGCTCGCCGACGCGCGCGTGAAGAGCGCGACCTCGGCGCCACCGGAGGAACGGCGTGGCCGTGATCCCGAGGACATGGAGCGCGAGGCCGCCCGGATCCGTGAGCAGGAGGCCGAGCTCGAAGCGGCCCTGGAGGCGGCCGAGCACGCCCTGGAGGACACGGTCACGCACCGCGCCGAACTGGAACGCGAACTCGTCCAGGAAGAACGGCGCCTGAAGGACGTCGCCCGCGCCATCGCCGACCGCCGCGAGGGGCTGGCCCGGCTGAACGGGCAGGTCAACGCGGCCCGTTCGCGCGCCGCCTCGGCCCAGGCCGAGATCGACCGGCTGGCCGCCACCCGGGACGAGGCCCAGGAACGGGCCTTCGCCGCGCAGGAGGAGTACGAGGCGCTCAAGGCGGAGGTCGACGGGCTCGACGCGGGCGACGCCGAACTGGCGGAACAGCACGATGCGGCGAAAGCGGCGCTGGCCGAGGCGGAGGCCGCGCTGACGGCAGCCCGGGAAGCGGCCACGGCGGCGGAGCGGAAGCGGGCGGCGACACAGGCCCGGCACGAGGCGCTCGCGTTGGGGCTGCGCAGGAAGGACGGCACGGGAATACTGCTGGGCGCGAAGGATCGCCTCACCGGCCTGCTGGGCCCGGCGGCAGAGCTGCTGACGGTGACACCGGGCTACGAGGTGGCACTGGCGGCGGCTTTCGGAGCGGCGGCGGACGCACTGGCGGTGACATCACCGTCGGCGGCGGCGGACGCGATCCGATTGCTGCGCAAGCAGGACGGTGGGAGGGCATCGCTCCTGCTGACCGGGGTGCCTGAGGCGCCCCTCAGGGGCGCGGGGAACGGCGCGACCGGCCACGACGAACCCGCGGACGCCACACGACCTCGCGCGGCGGATTTCGTCCGCGGCCCATCGGATCTCATGCCGGCCGTACGACGGCTCCTGCGCGGCATCGTCGTCGTCGGCACCCTCGAAGACGCCGAGGACCTCGTCTATGCCCACCCCGACCTGACCGCCGTCACCGCCGAAGGCGACCTCCTCGGCGCCCACTTCGCCCACGGCGGCTCCGCGGGCGCCCCCAGCCTCCTCGAAGTACAGGCATCCGTCGACGAGGCGGCAGCCGAGCTGGAAGAACTCGCCGTCCGCTGCGAGGAGTTGAGCGAGGCCCAGCACGAGGCCCAGGAGCGGCGGAAGGAACGCACCGCGCTGGTCGAGGAGCTCAGCGAGCGACGCCGCGCCGCCGACCGGGAGAAGTCGACCGTGGCCCAGCAGCTCGGCCGGCTGGCCGGACAGGCACGCGGTGCCGCGGGCGAGGCCGAGCGGTCCGTCGCCGCCGCCGCGAGGGCACAGGAATCGCTCGACAAGGCCCTCCAGGACGTGGAAGAACTCGCCGAACGCCTCGCCGTCGCCGAGGAGATGCCCGTCGAGGAGGAGCCGGACACCTCCGTACGGGACCGGCTGGCCGCCGACGGTGCCAACGCCCGGCAGACGGAGATGGAGGCCCGGCTTCAAGTGCGGACGCACGAGGAGCGGGTCAAGGGTCTCGCCGGCCGCGCCGACTCCCTCGACCGCGCCGCACGGGCCGAGCGCGAGGCACGCGCGCGTGCCGAGCAGCGGCGGGCACGGCTGCGGCACGAGGCCACGGTCGCCGAAGCCGTCGCCTCCGGTGCGCGGCAGCTTCTCGCGCACGTCGAGGTGTCGCTCGGGCGAGCCGAGGGGGAGCGGGCCGCCGCCGAGGCCGCGAAGGCGCGTCGCGAGCAGGAGCTGGCCGCCGCCCGCAACGCGGGCCGGGACCTCAAGGGCGAGCTCGACAAGCTGACCGACTCGGTCCACCGGGGTGAGGTGCTCGGCGCCGAGAAGCGCATGCGGATCGAGCAGCTGGAGACCAAGGCGCTGGAGGAGCTGGGCGTCGAACCCGCCGGGCTCGTCTCCGAGTACGGGCCCCATCAGCTCGTACCGCCCTCCCCGCCCGCCGAGGGCGAGGAGCTGCCGGAGGACCCGGAGCATCCGCGCAACCAGCCGAAGTCCTTCCACCGGGCCGAGCAGGAGAAGCGGCTCAAGGCCGCCGAACGGGCCTATCAGCAGCTCGGGAAGGTGAACCCGCTCGCGCTCGAGGAGTTCTCGGCGCTGGAGGAGCGGCACAAGTTCCTCAGCGAGCAGCTGGAGGACCTGAAGAAGACCCGCGCCGACCTGCTTCAGGTGGTGAAGGAGGTCGACGAACGCGTCGAGCAGGTCTTCACCGAGGCCTTCCGGGACACCGCCCGGGAGTTCGAGGGTGTCTTCAGCCGGCTGTTCCCGGGCGGTGACGGGCGGCTGATCCTCACCGACCCCGACAACATGCTCACCACCGGCGTCGACGTGGAGGCGCGTCCGCCGGGCAAGAAGGTGAAGCGGCTCAGCCTGCTCTCGGGCGGTGAGCGGTCGCTGACGGCCGTGGCGATGCTGGTGTCGATCTTCAAGGCCCGGCCCAGCCCGTTCTATGTCATGGACGAGGTCGAGGCGGCCCTCGACGACACCAACCTGCAGCGGCTGATCCGCATCATGCAGGAGCTGCAGGAAGCCTCGCAGCTGATCGTCATCACCCACCAGAAGCGCACGATGGAGGTCGCCGACGCGCTGTACGGCGTCTCCATGCAGGGCGACGGTGTGTCGAAGGTCATCTCGCAGCGACTCCGCTAGTCGCGTGGTGCCTACACCTATCGCGACCTGCGGCTTCTGACTGACTTCAAGTCTTGAATGAATCGACACCTCGCGGGTGCAGAAACTTCACAGCAGTCCCCCTGTTGACTTCGAAACTTGAAGGCATAGTCTCTGCAACGTTGCTTTTACCTTCAGGTGGTGGGCGGCATGAAGCTATGCCCCACTGGAAGGGCTCACCCCCCACCCGGCAGCGCTGCCGGTGGCCCGAGGAGTTTCACTTGACCAGCACAGCGGCACCCAAGTCAGGAGCCAGGTCGGCTCAGCCCGAGCACCTCGGGCACGTCATCTTCATCGCGGCGGCGGCCGCGATGGGAGGCTTCCTCTTCGGCTACGACAGTTCCGTGATCAACGGCGCGGTCGAGGCCATCCGGGATCGCTACGACATCGGCTCCGCAGCGCTGGCCCAGGTCATCGCCATCGCTCTGATCGGATGCGCCATCGGCGCCGCGACCGCCGGCCGGATCGCGGACCGGATCGGCCGCATCCGGTGCATGCAGATCTCGGCCGTCCTCTTCACGGTCAGCGCGGTGGGTTCGGCGCTGCCCTTCGCCCTGTGGGACCTCGCCTTCTGGCGCGTCGTCGGCGGCTTCGCCATCGGCATGGCCTCCGTGATCGGCCCCGCCTACATCGCGGAGGTCGCCCCACCGGCCTACCGCGGTCGCCTCGGTTCCTTCCAGCAGGCCGCGATCGTCATCGGCATCGCCATCTCGCAGCTGGTCAACTGGGGCCTGCTGAACGCGGCCGGCGGTGACCAGCGCGGCAAGCTGATGGGCATCGAGGCCTGGCAGGTCATGCTCGGTGTCATGGTGATCCCGGCCGTCCTCTACGGTCTGCTCTCCTTCGCGATCCCCGAGTCCCCGCGCTTCCTGATCTCCGTCGGCAAGCACGAGCGTGCCCGCGAGATCCTCAAGGAGGTCGAGGGCGACCACATCGACCTGGACGCCCGCGTCACCGAGATCGAGCACGCCATGAACAGCGAGCACAAGTCCACCTTCAAGGACCTGCTCGGCGGCAGCTTCTTCTTCAAGCCGATCGTCTGGGTCGGTATCGGCCTCTCGGTCTTCCAGCAGTTCGTCGGCATCAACGTCGCGTTCTACTACTCCTCGACCCTGTGGCAGTCGGTCGGTGTCGACCCGACGGAGTCGTTCTTCTACTCGTTCACGACGTCGATCATCAACATCGTCGGCACCGTGATCGCCATGATCTTCGTGGACCGCGTCGGCCGTAAGCCGCTGGCCCTCATCGGCTCGGTCGGCATGGTGATCGGTCTCGGCCTGGAGGCCTGGGCCTTCTCCTTCGACCTGGTCGACGGCAAGCTGCCGGCCGCGCAGGGCTGGACCGCCCTGATCGCCGCCCACGTCTTCGTCCTCTTCTTCGCCCTGTCCTGGGGTGTGGTGGTCTGGGTCTTCCTCGGCGAGATGTTCCCGAACAGGATCCGCGCCGCCGCCCTGGGTGTGGCCGCCTCCGCGCAGTGGATCGCCAACTGGGCCATCACCGCGAGCTTCCCGTCGCTGGCGGACTGGAACCTCTCCCTGACCTACGTGATCTACACGGTCTTCGCCGCGCTCTCCATCCCGTTCGTCCTCAAGTTCGTCAAGGAGACGAAGGGCAAGGCGCTGGAGGAGATGGGCTGAACGGCCCGCACGAACCCGGGGAGAAGGGCCCAACCCCGCTGCCCTTCTCCCCGTGACCCCTCACCGTCGCCCCGGCTCGGCCACTGCCCGAGCCGGGGCGGCTCCTTGTCACCAGATGAGGACGCCGGCCCCCAGCTCCTGGGCGCGCAGGGCGGTCGCCTCGATGTTGTCCAGCCGGCGCTCGATCTGGCTCCGGTGCTCGGCGAGCTCCCGGGGGCGCCATGTGGTGGTGGCGATGCGTTCGAGGTTCGCCCGCAGCAGTGTGACCTCGCCCAGGAAGTCCACCACCTCGTGAGCCTCGACGTACAGGTCGCGCTCGGCCAGTACGGGCAGGAACCGGGCGCCCAGCGAGCGCGCCGTGTCGGAGCCCCAGACCGCCTGGCGCCAGCTCTCGAAGCCGGCCGAGTCGTCGCAGCCCTCCGGGACGTCGAGAACCCGGAACCGGCCGTTCGCGTCTCGCACGAACACATCCACGCACAGACTCATGGGACCAGTGGATCACCGCACCAGAGGCCCGCGCAGGTCAATTCGCCAGCGCCGGCAGCACCTCCTGCGCGAACAGCCGCAGACTCCGCCACCCCTCCTCCAGCGGCATCCCGCCCGCCAGCGGATGCAGGACGAGGTTGTCGAGGCCCTGCGCCACGCACTCGGCCGGAGTCAGGATCCGGTACACGCCCTCGGCGCGCAGCTCGTCCACGGTAGTGGCTCCCGACCTCACGGCGGACCGGATGTCCCCGGACTGCCAGGAGGCGTACGTCCGGGCCTCGTGCAGGAAGCAGGAGCCGTACGTGTCCCATGCCCGGTCCGGCTCCTCGGCGATGTGCAGCAGCGGTGTCTCGGCGGCGGGCATCATCGTCCAGCCCTCGGTGCCGTACTCGACGAGCCGCTCCTTGTAGTACGCCTCCAGCTCCGGCAGATGTGCGCTGGGGAAGAACGGCAGGCCCAGGCGGGCGGCCCGGCGTGCGGCGGCCCGGGAGGAGCCGCCGACCAGGAGCAGGGGGTGCGGCTCGGTGCAGGGGCGCGGGGTGACCCGTACCGTACGGCCCCGGTACTCGAACTCCTCGCCGGTCCAGGCCTTGAGCAGCGTCTCCAGCAGTTCGTCCTGGAGCTTGCCGCGCCGCTTCCAGTCCACGTCGAACCGGGCGTACTCCTCGGGCCGGTAGCCGATTCCCGCGACCGTCACCAGGCGGCCGCCGCTCAGCAGATCCAGTACGGCGATCTCCTCGGCCAGCCGGAGCGGGTCGTGCAGCGGGCCGATGATCGCCGAGACCGTGACCACGATCTTCCGGGTCGCGCCGAAGACGGCCCCCGCGAAGGCGAACGGCGAGGGCAGCCAGTTGTTGGCGACGCCGTGGTGCTCCTCGGTCTGCACGGTGGTGATCCCGTGCTCGTCGGCGTACGCGGCCATCTCCAGGGCGGCCTGGTAGCGGGCGCGGAGGGAGGCGGGGGTGGCGCCGGGTTCGACGAGGTTGAAGCGTACGACCGTGACGGGCATGGGTTCCCCCTCGATGCACTGGACGGTGGAGGGGGACGCTAGCTGACGATGCGTCAGATGGCCATGGTCGCGGACCGCCCGGACGAGGCCGTACTCGCCGAGGAAAGTACAGGCTGGGTCCGGCAGGGGCCCATGACTGATACTGGACAGGTTATGGAAACCGTCATCCTTGCTGTAGTCATCGCCGTGGTCGTGCTCGGTGTGCTCGGCGGGCTCGTCGTCGGCAGCCGACGTAAGAAGCCGCTGCCCCCGCCGCCTCCCGCTGCGCCCGACATCACCGCCCCTCCGGCCGAGCCGCACGTCGGCGACGAGGCCGAGACGCCCCGCGACGAACCGCGCCGGACGATAGAGGAGGTGGATCTCCCGGACGGCTCGGCCCCGGCCGCCGTCGAAGAGCCGCCGGCTCTTGAAATCCCCGAGATCGAGGTCCCCGAGCCCACGGCCGGACGGCTCGTCCGCCTGCGCGCGCGCCTCTCCCGCTCCCAGAACGCGCTCGGCAAGGGGCTGCTCACGCTCCTGTCGCGCGAGCACCTCGACGAGGGCACCTGGGAGGAGATCGAGGACATCCTCCTCACCGCCGACGTCGGCGTCGCCCCCACCCAGGAACTGGTCGAGGGCCTGCGCGAGCGCGTGAAGGTGCTCGGCACCCGAACCCCCGAGGAGCTGCGCGGCCTGCTGCGCGAGGAGCTCCTCAAGCTGCTCGGCACCGACTTCGACCGCACGGTCAGGACCGAGCCCGAGACCAGCAAGCCCGGCATCGTGATGGTCGTCGGTGTCAACGGCACCGGCAAGACCACCACCACCGGCAAGCTCGCCCGGGTCCTGGTCGCCGACGGCCGCAGTGTGGTCCTCGGCGCCGCCGACACCTTCCGTGCCGCCGCCGCCGACCAGCTCCAGACGTGGGGCGACCGGGTCGGCGCCCATACCGTCCGGGGCCCCGAGGGCGGCGACCCCGCCTCCATCGCCTTCGACGCGGTGAAGGAGGGCAAGCAGATCGGCGCGGACGTCGTGCTGATCGACACCGCCGGGCGCCTCCACACCAAGACCGGGCTCATGGACGAGCTCGGCAAGGTCAAGCGGGTCGTGGAGAAGCAGGCGCCGCTCGACGAGGTGCTGCTGGTGCTGGACGCCACGACCGGGCAGAACGGCCTCGTGCAGGCCCGTGTCTTCGCCGAGGTCGTCGACATCACCGGCATCGTGCTGACCAAACTGGACGGCACCGCCAAGGGCGGCATCGTGATCGCGGTCCAGCGGGAGCTGGGCGTGCCGGTGAAGCTGGTGGGTCTTGGTGAGGGTGCGGACGACCTGGCGCCCTTCGAGCCGGAAGCGTTCGTGGATGCACTTATCGGTGAGTAGTACTCACCCGCCGTCGGTGGGGAGAATGCCTCCACAGGAAGAAGTGCCCGCCCCCGAGGTGCAGTCGGGGACGGGCACTTCGCCGTGTGCGCCTGCTCATGCCACTACGCCCGCGACCGGTGCGCCACGTAGGCGAGGGTCCCCAGCAGCAGCCTCGCCGCCGGCGGTTTCGTCGCCGAGTCCAGCGCGGGGGAGCGCAGCCAGTCGACCGGGCCCAGGCCTGCCCGGTCCGAGGGCGGGGCCGTGATGTGGGTGCCGGGGCCCAGGCCGCGCAGGTCCAGGGAGGTCGGGTCGTCCCAGCCCATGCGGTAGAGGAGTTCGGGGAGTTCGGCGGCGGCGCCGGGGGCGACGAAGAACTGGGCGCGGCCCTCGGGGGTCGCCGTCACCGGGCCGAGGGGGAGGCCCATGCGCTCCAGGCGGACCAGGGCGCGGCGGCCGGCGGGTTCCGCCACCTCGATCACGTCGAAGGCCCGGCCGACGGGCAGCATCACCGAGGCGCCCGGGAACTCGGCCCAGGCGCCCGTCACTTCGTCCAGCGTCGCCCCGGCGGGCACCTCCGGTGCGAAGTCCAGCGGGTGCGCGCCCGGTGCCCGGCAGTCCGCCCGGCCACAGGAGCAGGCGCCCGCGGCGGCCCGGGCGCCCGGGACGACGTCCCAGCCCCAGAGTCCGGTGAACTCGGCCACGGCGGTGCACTCCGACGAGCGGCCGCGGCGACGCGAGGAGGACCGGATGTCGCGGATGCCCCGACTGCTGCCGATCGTGAAGCCCATGCCCCCTCCAACGGGTCCGACGCACCGGTGGTTACGAGACGTGCACGGAAAGTGACCTGAGGGGTGCTCCCGAACGTCCACTCGGCGCCCGGATGCGCCCCAGGTGGTGTGCCCGGCCTTGTGCGCCCCTGAGTGCACCGTTCCGCCCACTCCCGGCTGTCCTATGTCAAGTGAATCGCGTGCAGGCGACCGTGAGTTCATTCGAAGGGGTGGCGAATGGTGGCGTTTCGGGGATCCCCATGGCTGGAGGGGTGATCGTAGGATTACTTTGAGTGCACGAGTCCTGGGGGCACATGCACTTGTGGGTATGCCGGAGGCAAGTCGGTATCCCGTTCGAAGGGTGAGAAGTACCGGACGGGCGGCCGTATTTACCGGCATTCTGATAGGGCTTGGCGCACTCAGCGACAAGTGGTCTCAGGGATGGGGGCGTTCCAGTGAGCGGCAACGGCGAAGGTGGAACGGGCGCCGGCAGCGCGGCGAACGGTGACAAGCGCCCCAACGAGCTGCTCACCTCGTGGTTCGTGCGCAGCGGCTGGTCGAAGGGCGAACTCGCCCGCCAAGTCAACCGCCGGGCCCGCCAGTTGGGCGCCAACCACATCTCCACCGACACCTCGCGCGTCCGCCGCTGGCTGGACGGCGAGAATCCCCGTGAACCCATCCCCAGGATCCTCTCGGAGCTGTTCTCCGAGCGGTTCGGCTGTGTCGTCTCGGTCGAGGATCTCGGCCTGCGCGCCGCCCGCCAGTCACCGTCCGTGTCCGGGGTCGACCTGCCCTGGACGGGCCCGCAGACCGTGGCCCTGCTCAGCGAGTTCTCGCGCAGCGACCTGATGCTGGCGCGGCGCGGCTTCCTCGGGACCTCGCTGGCCCTGTCCGCGGGCCCGTCCCTCATCGAGCCCATGCAGCGCTGGCTCGTGCCCTCGCCGTCCGCCGCGCACCACGAGCCCGAGTCGGCGGCCGCGGCCCGCCGGGTCGGCCGGCTCTCCAAGCCCGAGCTGGACCTCCTCGAGTCCACCACCATGATGTTCCGGCAGTGGGACGCCCAGTGCGGCGGCGGGCTGCGCCGCAAGGCGGTCGTCGGCCAGCTGCACGAGGTCACGGACCTCCTCCAGGAGCCTCAGCCCGACACCACCACCCGCAAGCTGTTCAAGGTCGCCGCCGAACTGGCTGAGCTCGCGGGCTGGATGTCGTACGACGTCGGGCTCCAGCCCACCGCGCAGAAGTACTTCGTCCTGGCCCTGCACGCCGCCAAGGAGGCCGGCGACAAGCCGCTGGGCTCGTACGTCCTGTCCAGCATGAGCCGCCAGATGATCCACCTCGGCCGACCCGACGACGCCCTGGAGCTGATCCACCTCGCGCAGTACGGCAGCCGGGACTGCGCGAGTCCGCGCACCCAGTCCATGCTGTATGCGATGGAGGCCCGCGCGTACGCCAACATGGGACAGCCCGGCAAGTGCAAGCGCGCCGTCCGGATGGCCGAGGACACCTTCGCCGACTCCGACGAATGGGACGAGCCGGACCCCGACTGGATCCGCTTCTTCTCCGAGGCCGAGCTGCACGGCGAGAACTCCCACTCCTACCGTGACCTGGCCTATGTCGCCGGCCGCAGCCCCACGTACGCGTCCCTGGCCGAGCCTCTGATGCAGCGGGCCGTGGATCTCTTCGCCAAGGACGCCGAGCACCAGCGGTCGTACGCACTCAACCTGATCGGCATGGCCACCGTGCACCTGCTCCAGCGCGAGCCCGAGCGGAGTGCGGTGCTGGCGGAGGAGGCGATGTACATCGCCAAGAAGGTCCGCTCCGAGCGGGTGAACACTCGTATCCGAAAGACGGTGGACACGGCCGTACGCGATTTCGGTGATCTGGCCGAGGTTGTGGATCTCACCGAGAAGCTCGGCATCGAGCTTCCGGAGACGGCCGAAGCAGTCTGAATTCCTTGAGCCCCGGCCGCGGCCGGCCCTCCCGAACTGCCCGACTCGGCTCCCCCATGCCAGGTCATCGGAAGGCCGACCGCGGCCGGTTTCATGCCTTCACCGAAGGTTGCGCCACGATAACGATCCTTTCGGCGAACATCCGGCAGTTCATCGAGGCGTAACACGTAAGGCGCCTTCGTCACGGTGGCGAAACAACGAGGGGCTTCCAACGAAACCGCGCTGCGCCAATCTCATGGCGCATAACCGGCCCACCCCTCAATCCGCTCAGGCTTCGCCCGCACGGGGCCGTACCAACGACGAGGAGACGCCGATGGCACCAGCCATCACGATGGCGGCAGACGTAGAGCTGTCGCCCGCCAACACGGGCTTCATGCTCATCTGTTCCGCCCTGGTGCTGCTCATGACCCCGGGTCTGGCCTTCTTCTACGGAGGCATGGTCCGCGTCAAGAGCACCCTGAACATGCTGATGATGAGCTTCATCAGCATGGGGATCATCACCATCCTGTGGGTGTTGTACGGCTTCTCCGTCGCCTTCGGCGCCGACAAGGGCAGCCTCGTCGGCTGGACGTCGGACTTCGTCGGCCTCAGCGGGATCGACAAGGGCGACCTCTGGCTCCCGTACAACATCCCGGTCCTGGCCTTCATGGTCTTCCAGCTGATGTTCGCGATCATCACGCCCGCCCTGATAAGCGGTGCGCTGGCCGACCGTGTGAAGTTCTCCGCCTGGGCGCTGTTCATCGCGCTGTGGGCCACGATCGTGTACTTCCCCGTCGCCCACTGGGTCTGGGGTACCGGCGGCTGGGCCTTCGAGCTGGGCGTGATCGACTTCGCCGGTGGTACGGCGGTCCACATCAACGCCGGTGCCGCGGCGCTCGGCGTGATCCTGGTCATCGGCAAGCGCGTCGGATTCAAGAAGGACCCGATGCGCCCGCACAGCCTCCCGCTGGTCATGCTCGGCGCCGGTCTGCTGTGGTTCGGCTGGTTCGGCTTCAACGCCGGTTCGTGGCTCGGCAACGACGACGGCGTCGGCACGCTGATGTTCGTCAACACGCAGGTCGCCACCGCCGCCGCCATGCTGGCCTGGCTCGTCTACGAGAAGATCCGCCACGGCGCGTTCACCACGCTGGGCGCCGCCTCCGGCGCGGTCGCCGGTCTGGTCGCCATCACCCCGTCCGGTGGTGCGGTCACCCCGATCGGCGCGATCGCGGTCGGTGCCATCGCCGGTGTCCTGTGCGCCATGGCCGTCGGCCTGAAGTACAAGTTCGGCTACGACGACTCGCTCGACGTCGTCGGTGTCCACCTCGTCGGCGGTGTCGTCGGCTCGGTCCTGATCGGCTTCTTCGCCAGCGGCAAGGGCCAGTCGGACGTGGCCGGTGTCTTCTACGGCGACCACAAGTTCGACCAGCTGTGGAAGCAGCTCGCCGGTGTCGGCGGTGTCCTCGCGTACTCCCTGATCGCCTCCGCGATCCTCGCCTTCCTCCTCGACAAGACCATCGGTATGCGGGTCACCGAGGACGAAGAGGTCGCCGGTATCGACCAGGCCGAGCACGCCGAGACCGCATACGACTTCAGCGGCGCCGGTGGCGGTGCCGCCAAGACCGCGGCCGCTCCGGCCGCCGCAGGAGCGGGCAAGAAGGTGGACGCATGAAGCTCATCACCGCAGTCGTCAAGCCCCACCGGCTCGACGAGATCAAGGAAGCCCTCCAGGCCTTCGGAGTCCACGGCCTGACGGTCACCGAGGCGAGCGGTTACGGTCGTCAGCGGGGCCACACCGAGGTCTACCGCGGTGCCGAGTACACCGTCGACCTGGTCCCCAAGATCCGCATCGAGGTCCTCGCCGAGGACGACGACGCCGAACAGCTGATCGACGTCATCGTCAAGGCCGCCCGCACCGGCAAGATCGGTGACGGCAAGGTCTGGTCCCTGCCGGTCGAGACGGCCGTACGGGTCCGGACCGGCGAGCGCGGACCCGACGCGCTCTGACAGAAGAAGATTTAGGAGCTGCTGGGTGTCGAGTACGGACGTGCGTAAAGAAGCAGAAGACTCGGGACCCAGCGGCTACGCGGCGGCCCGGCTGCGCCTCCTCACCGAGGGGGCGCAGTCCGGGCCGCCGCGCCGTTCGGCCCTCGCCGAACTGACGGACGACTGGCTGTCGGGGCTCTTCGACACGGGCGCCGAGGCACTGCGCGGGGTCTCCCTGGTCGCGGTCGGCGGCTACGGCCGTGGCGAGCTGTCCCCGCGCAGCGACCTGGACCTGCTCCTGCTGCACGACGGCAGCGACTCCGCCGCCGTCGCGACCCTGGCCGACCGTCTCTGGTACCCGGTCTGGGACCTGGGCCTCGCCCTCGACCACTCCGTGCGGACGCCCGCCGAAGCCCGCAAGACGGCCGCGGAGGATCTCAAAGTCCAACTCGGCCTCCTGGACGCCCGTCACCTCGCCGGTGACCTGGGCCTGACCGCCGGACTGCGCACCGCCGTCCTCGCCGACTGGCGCAACCAGGCGCCCAAGCGCCTCCCCGAACTCCAGGAGCTGTGCGCCGAGCGCGCCGAGCGCCAGGGCGAGCTCCAGTACCTGCTGGAGCCGGACCTGAAGGAAGCCCGCGGCGGACTGCGGGACGCCACCGCCCTGCGCGCCGTCGCCGCCTCCTGGCTGGCCGACGCCCCGCGCGAAGGCCTCGACGACGCCCGGCGCCGGCTGCTCGACGTACGCGACGCCCTGCACCTCACCACCGGGCGCGCGACCGACCGGCTCGCGCTCCAGGAGCAGGACCAGGTCGCCGCCGAGCTCGGACTGCTCGACGCGGACACGCTGCTGCGGCAGGTGTACGAGGCGGCGCGGGTCATCGCCTACGCCAGTGATGTCACCTGGCGCGAAGTGGGCCGCGTGCTGCGTTCGCGCGCCGTGCGGCCGCGGCTGCGCGCCATGCTGGGCGGCGGCAAGCCGGTGTCGGACAGGTCGCCGCTGGCGGAGGGCGTGGTCGAGCAGGACGGCGAGGTGGTGCTCGCCCGCGCCGCGCGTCCCGAACGCGACCCCGTGCTCCCGCTGCGCGCCGCCGCGGCCGCCGCGCAGGCGGGCCTGCCGCTGTCGTTGCACGCCGTACGGCGCATGGCGGCCAATGTGCGCCCCCTGCCCACGCCCTGGCCCGCCGAGGCACGCGAACAGCTGGTGACCCTGCTCGGCTCCGGCTCCCCGACGATCGATGTCTGGGAGGCCCTGGAGGCGGAGGGGCTGATCACACGTCTGCTCCCCGACTGGGAGCGGGTGCGCTGCCGGCCGCAGCGCAACGCGGTGCACATCTGGACGGTCGACCGGCATCTCATCGAGACCGCGGTGCGGGCCTCCGAGTTCACCCGGCGCGTCCACCGCCCCGACCTGCTGCTCGTCGCCGCGCTGCTGCACGACATCGGCAAGGGGTGGCCCGGTGACCACTCCGTCGCCGGCGAGATCATCGCGCGCGACGTGGCGGGCCGGATCGGCTTCGACCGCGAGGACGTGGCGGTGCTCGCCTCCCTCGTACGCCATCACCTGCTGCTCGTGGACACGGCCACCCGGCGTGACCTGGAGGACCCGGCGACGGTCCGTTCGGTCGCCGAGGCGGTCGGTTCGCAGGGCACCCTCGAACTGCTGCACGCCCTGACGGAGGCCGACGCGCTCGCCACCGGGCCGGCCGCCTGGTCGTCCTGGCGGGGCTCGCTCGTCGCCGACCTGGTCAAGCGGGTCGCGGCCGTGCTCGCCGGCGACGACCCGGACGAACCCGAGGCCGCCGCGCCCACCGCCGAACAGGAGCGGCTCGCCATCGAGGCGATCGCGACGGGCAGCCCGGTGCTGTCGCTGCGCGCGCAGACCGAGCCGCCGGCCGTCGCGGAGGAACAGCCGGCCGGTGACCCCGAGCCGCTCGGTGTGGAGCTGCTGATCGCCGTACCCGACCGGGCGGGCGTGCTGCCCGCCGTGGCCGGCGTGCTCGCCATGCACCGCCTGACCGTCCGCACGGCCGAGCTGCGCGCCCTGGACCTGCCGGACGGCGTCGAGGGCTCGGTGCTGCTGCTGAACTGGCGGGTGGCGGCGGAGTACGGCTCCCTGCCGCAGGCGGCGCGACTGCGCGCGGACCTTGTGCGGGCGCTGGACGGCTCGCTGGACATCGCCGGGCGGCTGGCCGAGCGGGACGCCGCGTATCCGCGCAGGCGCGGTGTGGTGGCGCCCGCGGCACGGGTGACCGTCCATCCGGCCGCGTCCCGGCTGGCCACGGTGATCGAGGTGCGCGCACAGGACGCACCGGGGCTGCTGTTCCGGATCGGGCGGGCGCTGGAGGACGCGGGAGTGCGGATGCGCAGCGCGCATGTGTCCACGCTGGGCGCCAACGCCGTCGACGCGTTCTATGTCACGGGGCCCGACGGGGCGCCGCTGCCGGGGGAGGAGGCGTCGAGCGTGGCGCGGAAGCTGGAGGAGACGCTGCGGGCGTGACCTCGCGGTCGCGTCGCCCGGCCGCCGGGTGTTCCCCGCTGACGCGGGGCGATCCGGGGCGCCTCCGCGAGGCCGCCATACGTCCGATCCGCTCTCCGCCGACGCGGGGGTTTCCGTCCCCGTCCGCTCAACCGTGCGGGCGGGGACGATTTGCTTGCCGAGCCGGATACCCTGGAGGGCAGTCCAAACGCCCCCGACTCCGAGGACCGACGCCGCCGTGTTCGATACCCTCTCCGACCGCCTCAGCGCGACTTTCAAGAATCTCCGCGGCAAGGGCAGGTTGTCCGAGGCGGACATCGACGCCACGGCCCGCGAGATCCGCATCGCCCTTCTCGAAGCGGACGTGGCCCTGCCGGTCGTCCGGACGTTCATCAAGAACGTCAAGGAGCGCGCGCTCGGCTCCGATGTCTCCAAGGCGCTGAACCCGGCGCAGCAGGTTCTGAAGATCGTCAACGACGAACTCGTCACGATCCTCGGCGGTGAGACCCGGCGACTGCGCTTCGCCAAGCAGCCGCCCACCGTGATCATGCTCGCGGGTCTGCAGGGTGCCGGTAAGACCACCCTGGCGGGCAAGCTCGGCCGCTGGCTGAAGGAGCAGGGCCACTCGCCGCTCCTCGTCGCCGCCGACCTCCAGCGTCCCAACGCCGTGAACCAGCTCAGCGTCGTCGCCGAGCGCGCGGGCGTGGCCGTCTACGCGCCGGAGCCCGGCAACGGCGTGGGCGACCCGGTCAAGGTCGCCAAGGACTCCATCGAGCACGCCAAGTCCAAGGTCCACGACATCGTGATCGTGGACACCGCCGGCCGCCTCGGCATCGACCAGGAGATGATGCAGCAGGCGGCGGACATCAGGGACGCCGTCTCCCCCGACGAGATCCTCTTCGTCGTCGACGCGATGATCGGCCAGGACGCGGTCAACACCGCCGAGTCCTTCCGCGACGGCGTCGGCTTCGACGGCGTGGTGCTCTCCAAGCTCGACGGCGACGCCCGCGGTGGTGCGGCCCTGTCGATCCGGCAGATCACCGGCAAGCCGATCATGTTCGCGTCCAACGGCGAGAAGCTCGAGGACTTCGACGCCTTCCACCCTGACCGGATGGCCTCCCGCATCCTCGACATGGGTGACCTGCTCACCCTGATCGAGCAGGCGGAGAAGACGTTCAGTCAGGAAGAGGCCGAGAAGATGGCCTCCAAGCTGGCGTCCAAGAAGGGCCAGGACTTCACCCTGGACGACTTCCTGGCCCAGATGGAACAGGTCAGGAAGATGGGCAGCATCTCCAAGCTGCTCGGCATGCTCCCCGGCATGGGCCAGATCAAGGACCAGATCAACAACCTGGACGAGCGCGACGTCGACCGCACGGCCGCCATCATCAAGTCGATGACCCCGGCCGAGCGCCAGGACGCGACGATCATCAACGGCTCCCGCCGCGCCCGTATCGCCAAGGGCTCCGGCGTCGAGGTCAGCGCGGTCAAGAACCTGGTCGAGCGGTTCTTCGAGGCCCGCAAGATGATGTCCCGCATGGCCCAGGGCGGCGGTATGCCGGGGATGCCCGGGATGCCGGGCATGGGTGGCGGCCCCGGCCGCGCCAAGAAGCAGCCGAAGCAGGCCAAGGGCAAGCAGCGCTCCGGCAACCCGATGAAGCGCAAGCAGCAGGAGGCCGAGGAGGCCGCGCGCCGGGCCGCGGGCGCCCAGGGTGGCAACGCCTTCGGTGTGCCGGGCCAGCAGGCCCCGCAGGACTTCGAGCTGCCGGACGAGTTCAAGAAGTTCATGGGCTGAGTTCCGTGCGACTTCGAGGGCGTCCTCCCTGCCGGAGGGCGCCCTCAGCGCGTGCCGGGGCCCGGAGTCTGCCGTAACGTCCAGATATGAGCAATGCCGCCCCGGCGCGCAAAGCCCCCGACCAGCCCTGGCGCACCGAGGGCACCCCGGACGACGGACCACGGCCCCCAGGCGGGAGGCGGCCGCGCGGCCGCTGGTGGGGACTGGCCGTCACCGCGGTGATCGTCTTCCTGCTGGTGTACGTCGGGCTGAACTACCTCGGCGGGGGCGACGAGCCGACGATCTCCTACACGGAGTTCAGCAGACAGGTCGACGCGGGCAACGTCGACAAGATCTACTCCAAGGGCGACGCGATCCAGGGCCAGCTCAAGCAGTCCCGGGACGATCCAGACGGCGGCGGCGACTACACCAAGTTCAGGACCCAGCGCCCGGCCTTCGCCGACGACGCCCTCTGGCAGCACCTGAGCAGCCACGACGTCACGGTCACGGCGCGACCGGTCGTGCAGCAGCGCGGTCTGCTGCCCAACCTGCTGCTCTCGCTGGTGCCGATCGTGCTCCTGGTCGCCGTGTGGATCTTCTTCGCCCGGCGGGTCGGCGGCGGGCTGGGCGGTGCGGGCGGCATGCTCGGGCGCAAGGCGCCGCCCAAGCCGGTGGGCCTGCGGCCCGGCACCCAGCGCACCACCTTCGCCGACGTGGCCGGCATCGACGAGGTCAAGGGCGAGCTGGACGACGTCGTCGACTTCCTGGAGCACCCCGACGTCTACCGCAGGATGGGCGCGAAGATGCCCCGCGGTGTGCTGCTCGCGGGTCCGCCCGGTACCGGGAAGACCCTGCTCGCGCGGGCCGTCGCCGGTGAGGCGGGGGTGCCCTTCTTCTCGGCTTCCGCGTCCGAGTTCATCGAGATGATCGTGGGTGTCGGCGCTTCACGCGTGCGTGAACTGTTCGCCGAGGCGCGCAAGGTGGCTCCGTCGATCATCTTCATCGACGAGATCGACACCATCGGCCGGGCCCGCGGTGGCGGCTCGGGCATGGGCGGCCATGACGAGCGCGAGCAGACCCTCAACCAGATCCTCACCGAGATGGACGGCTTCTCCGGCTCGGAGGGCGTCATCGTCATCGCGGCGACGAACCGGGCCGACGTCCTGGACCCGGCTCTGACCCGTCCCGGCCGTTTCGACCGGGTGGTCATGGTCTCGCCCCCGGACCGGGGCGGCCGTGAGGCGATCCTGGAGATCCACACCCGCGAGATGCCGCTCGCCGACGGCGTCGACCTGGCCCGGGTCGCCCGTACGACCCCGGGCATGACCGGCGCCGAACTGGCCAACCTGGCGAACGAGGCGGCGCTGCTGGCGGTGAAGCGCAAGCAGGAGAGGGTCACGCAGGCCGACCTCTCGGAGGCGCTGGAGAAGGTCCAACTGGGCGCCGAACGCCCGCTGGTGATGCCCGAGGGGGAGCGTCGCCGCACCGCCTACCACGAGAGCGGACACGCCCTCCTCGGCATGCTGCAACCGGGCGCCGACCCCGTCCGCAAGATCACCATCGTGCCGCGCGGCCGGGCCCTCGGCGTGACGCTGTCCACGCCGGACGCGGACAGGTATGCGTACACCGAGGAGTACCTGCGCGGCCGCATCATCGGCGCACTCGGTGGCATGGCCGCGGAGCACGTCGTCTACGACGCCATCACCACCGGTGCGGAGAACGACCTCGAACAGGTCACCAACATCGCGCGCGGCATGGTCGCACGGTGGGGGATGAGCGAGCGCGTGGGCCGGCTGTCCGCGCTGCCCAGTGACGCCCAGCAGGCCTACGGTCTCTCGGCGGCCCCGCAGACCCTGGATGTGATCGAGCACGAGATGCGCCGGATCGTGGACGACTGCTACGAGGAGGCCTGCCGCAAACTCCGGGACCACCGCGACCAGTTGGACGCCCTCGCCCAGGCCCTGCTGGTGAACGAGACGCTGGAGGAGGCGGACGCGTACCGGATCGCGGGGATCGCACGGCTGACGAAGGAGACGGAAGGCTGAGGCCGGACGACGACACCCCGCGGCACCTCCGGTGAAGCGCTACGGCACGCGCGCGATCAGGTACCGGAAGACGTTCGGCATCCACACCGTCCCGTCCCTGCGCCGGTACGGGTGGAGAGCCTCCACGACCTCCTTGTCGACCTGCGCCTGGTCCGTCGCGGAGATCGCCGCGTCGAAGAGGCCCGTGGAGAGCAGGCCCCGCAACGCGCTGTCCACGTCGGCGTAGCCGAAGGGGCAGGCGACCCGGCCGGAACCGTCCGGCTTGAGGCCCGCCCGCTGGGCCACCTCCTCCAGGTCGTCGCGAAGGGCGGGGCGCCAACTGCCCGCGCTGCGCAGCGGATCCGCCAGCTTGGTGGCCACCCGCAGCACGGACGACGTGGTGCACCGTTCCGGCGGACCCCAGCCGGCGAGCACCACGGGCGCCCCCCGCTCGACGAGCGGCGTCGCCGCGGCGAGCAGCCCGGCGAGCCCCTCCGAGTCGCCCGCGAGACACCCGATGGGCTCGAAAGAGGTCACCAGGGTGTACGCGGGCGTCTCCGCGCCGGCCGCGTCCCGGGGGTGACCGTCCACGATCCGGGTCTCCGCACGCGTGCGCGTGCCCCACGCCTCGGACAGCAGCCGCTCCCGGGCCAGCGCCAGTCGTTCGGAGGCCGAGGAGTCGACACCGGTGACCGCGGCCCCTCTCGACGCCGCCATCAGCAGGGCGAGTCCGCTGCCGCAGCCGAGGCCCAGCACCCGGGTGCCGCTGCCCACTTCGAGTCGCTCGTAGACGGCCTCGTAGAGCGGAACCAGCATCCGCTCCTGGATCTCGGACCAGTCACGCGCGCGTGCACACCGGTCCACACGGGGCTCCTCCCCCGTATGAGTCAGGTGCTGCCGCACGAGCGTAGGTGTCATCGAAAGCGCCCCAATCCGCCGAGAGTTGCTGCTGTGCCCGATTACGTAGCCCCCGTGACGTGCGCTCGCACTCCCCCCGTATGCCAGATAACTCCGCACTCGAGCGCGCGTCCAGGGTCTGTGGGGCCCGGCTTGCGGGTTGCCTGGACTCCTGGCGAGATTTCACATCCCGGCAACCTGGAGCCGTACCATGGTCATCCGTTTTGCGGGTAAGGGCCGGCGGAGCGGACGCGGGCGGAGACGGTCGCTGCTGATCAACCGGTGGGCGAACGTGGTCCGTTGGGAACAGCGATCAAGGGCGACGAGACGGTTCCGGCCAAGGTCCGCGGGGCCGGCGCTCAGGACGTGCCGGTACGGATCGGGATCGAGCCCGTGACCTGGAGAGCGGCACGGCGAAGGTGGCCGGGTTCGTGGTGATCGTACGGTGTCTGGTCGCCGCGGGCGGGTCGGTTGGCGACGGAGACAAGGCGCCCGGTAACGTCGCGGTCGTGCCGCGCGCTGAGTGAGGTAGCGCCCTTCCGGCGTGAGAGCGACCGAAACGCCTCTTGCGCATCCACGGACCACAGTCGCCCCGGGGCGCGGACACCGTCTACGCGGCGGGGCGTATATCAGCCTACGTACCGGCTTAGTACGAGCTGTGAGGCTTCTCCGCAGATCAGCGCACCCGCCCTCGTCAGGACGCATCAGCGGCAACTGACGGGTACGTGCAAATTATTTGGGATGCCCCGGAATCGGAACACTGGGGCACCCCGGCTCGTTGTCATTACGTGAGCACGACACAGACACCACCTGTTCTCGCCGCCGAGCTGGCGCAGGCGTGGGCCGACATTCAGCGGTACCACCCCGAGCTGCCCGATCTCGCCGCGCCAGAGTCCCTGATCGGAGAGTCGTCGTCCGCGTGCGGACACGAGCTCTCCTTCGAGCGACTGCTCCACGAGGCAGTCCATGGGATCGCCGCCTCCCGCGGCGTCCGCGACACCTCCCGCGCCGGCCGCTACCACAACCGCAGATTCCTCGCGATCGCCGAGGAGCTGGGCCTGGACCACCCCGAGGAACCGCATCCCAGCAGTGGCTTCTCCCTGGTCACGCTCAACCCCGAGGCCAAGCGCCGTTACCGCCCGACCATCGAGCGGCTCCAGCGCGCCCTGAAGGCCCACACGGCGGCCACCTCCGCCGACACGGCCCGCTCCTTCCGCGGCCCGGCCGCCCGGCACGGCTCGTCCGGCGGAGGCGTACGCGTCAAGGCGGTCTGCGACTGCGGCCGCAATGTGCGCGTCGTCCCGTCGGTCCTGGCGCAGGCGCCGATCGTCTGCGGAGGGTGCGGCAAGCCGTTCCGGATTCCCGAGGTCCTCGGGGCCGCGTAACCGCGGCCGTTGGAGTACCGGCATCTCGTGGGTGCCGGAACGACGTCTGGGGCACCCTGCGCCGCCGGGTGCCCTTCAGGCGTGCCCCGCCGCGGGCTCCGTCCGACGCGACCCGCCAGGTATGGCACAATGGCTAGCTGTACTCGACAGCCGCACAGGAACCCTCTCGCCTCCGGCTGACGCGTCCATCGGGCACTCGGGTACCGCAACCCCACGCGGCAATCTCGCCGTGCCCAACCACGTCAAATCCAGGAGAACCCACTCCCGTGGCAGTCAAGATCAAGCTGAAGCGTCTGGGCAAGATCCGTTCGCCTCACTACCGCATCGTCATCGCCGACTCCCGCACCCGTCGTGACGGCCGTGCGATCGAGGAGATCGGCCTGTACCACCCGGTGCAGAACCCCTCGCGCATCGAGGTCGACTCGGAGCGCGCGCAGTACTGGCTGGGTGTCGGCGCGCAGCCGACCGAGCCCGTCCTCGCCATCCTGAAGCTGACCGGCGACTGGCAGAAGTTCAAGGGCCTTCCCGCCCCGGCTCCGCTGCTCGTGGCCGAGCCGAAGGCCACTCGCCCCGTGTTCGACGCCCTCGGTGGCGACGACGAGGGCAAGGGTGAGGCCATCACCCAGAAGAAGAAGGCTGAGAAGAAGGACGAGGCTGCCGCCGAGTCCGAGTCGACCGAGGCCTGAGCATGCTCGAGGAGGCTCTCGAGCACCTCGTGAAGGGCATCGTCGACAACCCTGACGATGTGCAGGTCGCCTCACGCGACCTGCGTCGCGGGCGAGTGCTGGAGGTCCGGGTCCACCCCGACGACCTCGGCAAGGTGATCGGTCGCAACGGCCGCACCGCACGCGCTCTGCGTACCGTCGTGGGCGCCATCGGCGGCCGTGGTGTCCGTGTCGACCTCGTCGACGTGGACCACGTCCGCTGACGCCAAACGCAGCACCGGCTCGGGCCGGGGAGGGCCACTGGGCCGTCCCCGGCCCGTAGTCGTACCTACAGGAGAACAAGCACAGTGCAGCTGGTAGTCGCTCGCATCGGCCGTGCCCACGGCATCAAGGGCGAGGTCACCGTGGAGGTCCGCACCGACGAGCCGGAGCTCAGGCTCGGGCCCGGCGCCGTACTCCTCACGGACCCCGCCTCCACCGGCCCCCTCACCATCGAGACCGGCCGCGTCCACAGCGGACGCCTCCTCCTGCGCTTCGAGGGCGTCAAGGACCGCTCCGGCGCGGAGGCCCTCCGCAACACCCTCCTGATCGCCGAGGTGGACCCGGAGGAGCTGCCCGAGGAGGAGGACGAGTACTACGACCACCAGCTGATGGACCTGGACGTGGTGACCAAGGACGGTGTGGAGGTCGGCCGGATCACCGAGATCTCGCACCTGCCCTCCCAGGACCTCTTCATCGTCGAGCGGCCCGACGGCAGCGAGGTGATGATCCCGTTCGTCGAGTCGATCGTCACCGAGATCGACCTCGAGGAGCAGCGCGCGGTGATCGACCCGCCGCCCGGGCTGATCGACGACCAGGCCGAGATCGCGTCGTCCAAGGAAGACAGCGCATGAGGCTCGACGTCGTCACGATCTTCCCCGAGTACCTCGAACCCCTGAACGTCTCCCTCGTCGGCAAGGCACGCGCGCGTGGACAGCTGAACGTCCACGTCCACGACCTGCGCGACTGGACGTACGACCGCCACAACACCGTCGACGACACCCCGTACGGCGGCGGCCCCGGCATGGTCATGAAGACCGACCCGTGGGGGGACGCGCTGGACTCCGTGCTGGCCGACGGCTATGACACGGGCTCCCACGCGCCCGCCCTCATCGTCCCCACGCCCAGCGGCCGTCCCTTCACGCAGGAACTCGCCGTGGAGCTCTCCGAGCGGCCCTGGCTGGTCTTCACGCCCGCCCGCTACGAGGGCATCGACCGCCGCGTCATCGACGAGTACGCGACCCGGATGCCCGTCTACGAGGTCTCCATCGGCGACTACGTCCTCGCCGGCGGCGAGGCGGCCGTCCTCGTCGTCACGGAGGCCGTGGCCCGGCTGCTGCCCGGTGTCCTGGGCAACGCCGAGTCCCACCGGGACGACTCCTTCGCGCCCGGCGCCATGGCGAACCTCCTGGAGGGCCCCGTCTACACCAAGCCGCCCCGGTGGCGCGGCCGGGAGATCCCGGACACGCTGCTCAGCGGCCACCACGGCAAAATCGCCCGCTGGCGGCGCGACGAGGCGCTCAAGCGCACCACGGCCAACCGGCCCGACCTCATCGAGCGCTGCGACCCCAAGGCCTTCGACAAGAAGGACCGCGAGATGCTCTCCATCCTGGGTTGGGCGCCCGATCCGGCAGGGGAGCCGTACGGCCGATTTTGGCGTCGGGTCGACGACGTGGAACAATAGGTCGCTGTTGTGCGTCGTCCGGCGTGCGCCCCTGCCACAGGGGGACACGACGCCCGCCCCGGCACGGACAGCATCCTCCGATACACCTAGCTACCGCCTATGACCTGTGGCATGGGTGAAGAAAGCAGACGAAATGTCTCACCTGCTCGACTCCGTCGACAGCGCGTCGCTGCGCACCGACATCCCGGCCTTCCGCCCGGGTGACACCGTCAACGTCCACGTCCGCGTCATCGAGGGCAACCGCTCCCGTGTGCAGCAGTTCAAGGGCGTAGTCATCCGTCGTCAGGGCGCCGGTGTCCGCGAGACCTTCACGGTCCGCAAGGTCTCGTTCTCCGTCGGCGTGGAGCGCACCTTCCCGGTGCACACCCCGATCGTCGAGAAGATCGAGCTCGTGACCCGCGGTGACGTGCGTCGCGCCAAGCTGTACTACCTCCGTGAGCTGCGCGGCAAGGCCGCGAAGATCAAGGAGAAGCGCGACAACTGATCTCGCCTTCCGGGGTCCACAGAGGGGCCGGATAGCATCTGGCCCCGATGGACACCGAAGCACAGCAGACGGAGCGCGACCGCTCCTCCCGCCCTTCCCGATCCGAGGAGATCTCGGACACAGAGGGTCAGGAGGGACGGTCGCGTTTCGCGTTGGTGTCGTGGATCACCCAGTGGCTTCCCGGTGGCCGGATCAGCCTGACCCTGTTGGTCTGCCTGCTGTTTTTGCTGTCCCTCAACGCTTTCGTGGCGCAACCGTTCCAGATTCCCAGCGGATCCATGGAAAACGGATTGAGGATCGGGGACCGGGTTCTCGTAAATAAGTTGGCGTACCGTTTCGGTGCCGAGCCGCAGCGCGGAGATGTAGTGGTGTTCGACGGAACCGGGTATTTCGGGGATGCGGACTACATCAAGCGCGTCGTGGGTGTGGGGGGAGACCACGTGGTCTGCTGCGACAAGGAGGGGAGGATCCAGGTGAACGGCCGGTCGGTCGACGAGTCGTCGTTCCTGTATCCCGGTGACTCTCCGTCCTCGGTGGACTTCGACGTCGCCGTGCCCGACGGCACCCTCTTCGTCCTCGGTGACCACCGCGGTGAGTCCAGCGACTCCCGCGACCATCTGGGCTCGCCCGGCGGCGGCATGATCCCCGTGACCGAGGTGATCGGCCGCGCCGACTGGATCGTATGGCCGACCGCGCACTGGACCCGGCTGCACCGACCCGACGCCTACGCGCGGGTGCCCGCCGCGGCAGGTGCCGATGGGTAATCGCGGCAAACCGCGCGGTGTGCCCAGCGACGCCGCCGACAACCTTCTGCCCACCGGTGTCCGGCGCGCCTCCAGCTCCTCCGGCGGTCGTACGCGCGCGGAGCGACGCAAGCTCCAGCGCAAGGTCAAGCGGCGCCGCAGGCGCTCGGCCGCCAAGGAGATACCGCTTCTCGTCGGTGTCGCCGTGCTGATAGCGCTCGTGCTGAAGACCTTCCTCGTGCAGGCCTTTGTGATCCCGTCCGGCTCCATGGAGCAGACGATCCAGATCGGCGACCGGGTGCTGGTCGACAAGCTCACCCCGTGGTTCGGCTCCAAGCCGCAGCGCGGGGACGTCGTGGTCTTCAAGGACCCGGGCGGCTGGCTGCAGGACGAGCAGACGACGACGAAGAAGGAAGATCCCGTCGTCATCAAGCAGATCAAGGAGGGGCTCACCTTCATCGGCCTGCTGCCGTCCGACAACGAGAAGGACCTCATCAAGCGGGTCGTCGGCGTCGGCGGGGACCGGGTCAAGTGCTGTGACGCGGAAGGGCGTGTCACCGTCAACGGCGTCCCGCTCACCGAGGGCGACTACCTCTATCCCGGCAACGCACCGTCGACGCAGGAGTTCGACATCACCGTCCCGCAGGGGCGGTTGTGGGTGATGGGCGATCACCGGGCCAACTCCGCGGACTCCCGCGCGCATCAGGACACCGACTACGGTGGCACGGTCTCCGAGGACTCGGTGGTGGGACGGGCGAGGGTCATCGCCTGGCCCTTCGGCCACTGGAACAGCCTCGACGAGCCGAAAACATACTCATCCATTACCGACTCGGCCGCCGGGTCGACTGCGGCTCCCCAACTGTCGCATAGGGTTGCCTCCGACGATCCGAACGGAACGATCCAGCTCCCGAGCCCTGCGGAACTCCCGCTCGTTATGGGAGTGGTGGGCCTGCGCCGTACATGGGGCAGGCGGCGGCACAGAGTAAGGAGTTGGCGTGGGGGATGTGGCGGTTGGCGCACGGTCCGGGCACGACGGCGAGGAGCACCGCGGACGCCCCGTGGACGCGCCCGACCCGGCCACGGACGACGCCGTGACCTCCGGGAGTGACTCCGCGGCGGACGAGCGGACACAGCCCGGGGACGACGGGCCGGGCGACTCGGCCCCCAAGCAGAAGACCCAGCGCTCCTTCTGGAAGGAACTGCCGATCCTGATCGGCATCGCGCTCGTCCTGGCGCTGCTGATCAAGACGTTTCTGGTGCAGGCGTTCTCGATCCCCTCCGACTCGATGCAGAACACCCTCCAGCAGGGTGACCGCGTCCTGGTCGACAAGCTCACCCCGTGGTTCGGTTCCGAGCCCGAGCGCGGCGAGGTCGTCGTCTTCCACGACCCCGCGCAGTGGCTGGCGGGCGAGCCGACCGCCGACCCGAACGCCATCCAGACGTTCCTCAGCTGGATCGGCCTGATGCCGTCCGCCGAGGAGAAGGACCTCATCAAGCGCGTCATCGGCGTCGGCGGCGACACCGTCGAGTGCAAGGGCACCGGCCCGGTGAAGGTCAACGGCAAGGCGCTGAGCGAGTCGGCGTACGTCTACCCGGGCAACACCCCGTGCACGGTCGACGACATCGGCGGCCAGTTCAAGGTCAAGGTGCCCGAGGGCTACATCTGGGTCATGGGCGACCACCGCCAGAACTCGCGTGACTCGCGGTACAACCAGGACGACAAGTACCACGGCATGGTCCCGGTCGACGAGGTCGTCGGACGCGCCATCGTGAAGGCCTGGCCGATCAACCGCTGGGGCACGCTGCCGGTCCCGGACACCTTCGACCAGGATCTGAGCGCGCGGTCCGCCGCCTCCACCGCCCTGTCGGCGGCCCCGCAGGGCCTCGCGCTCGCGGGTGTGGTGCCGGTGGTGCTGTGGCGCCGGCGGAGGATCGCGCCGGCCGAGACCCGCTGACCGGCTGACCCAGGGGAAACCTTTACGGAGCGGGTGACCTTCGTCGCTGGTGAGGGGCTGACCACGTCCGGTACTGCCGGGTAGGGTGCGGACCCATGGGTGGCGAGAGCACGACACGCACGGCCCCGCGCAGCGGAGGCACGAACACGGGCCCGGTGGGCAGCCGGACCGGACAGCGACTGTCCGGGCTGGCCGTCGCGCTGGGCCTTGTGCTGTTCCTCGGCGGGTTCGCCTGGGGAGCGGTGGTCTACCGGCCGTACACCGTGCCCACCAGCTCGATGGCGCCCACCATCGACGCCGGAAACCGGGTGCTGGCCCAGCGGGTCGACGGCGGTGAGGTACGCCGGGGCGATGTCGTCGTCTTCACCGACAAGACCTGGGTGTCCAACGCCCCCGTGGTCAAGCGCGTGGTCGCGGTCGGCGGCGACACGGTCGCCTGCTGCACGGACGGCAAGCTGACCGTCAACGGCAAGCAGATCGACGAGCCGTATCTGCCCGCGGGGAGCGCGGCCGAGTGGAAGACCATCCCGTCCGTGACGGTCCCCGAGGGACGTCTGTTCCTGCTGGGCGACGAGCGGCAGGGCTCCCTGGACTCCAGCGCCCATCTGACGGACGCCGCCAGCGGCACGGTCGCGCGGTCCGCCGTGACGGCCCGCGTGGACGCCGTCGTCTGGCCGATGAACGGCATGCTGAAGGAACCGACGGGCTTCGAGAAGCTCGGTGCGCTCTCCTCGCCGGGCCCGCTGCGGACGATCATGATCCTGATCGTGGCCGGTGCGGTGCTCGTCCTCGGCGGCGGCGCCTACGGCCCGGTCGCCAAGCTGCTGGGCCGCGGCCGATCCCGGACCCGGACGGAGCCCGTGGGTGCACGCTGAGGCCTCGGCGGACACCTACGAGGGCGGATTGCGCAAGGTCGCCAGAGTGGTGCTGCTCGACCCGGACGACCGCATCCTCCTGCTGCACGGCCATGAGCCGGACGATCCGACGAACGACTGGTGGTTCACCCCGGGCGGCGGTATCGAGGGCGACGAGACTCGTGAACAGGCCGCTCTGCGGGAACTCGTGGAGGAGACCGGCATCACCGAGGTGGAACTCGGCCCGCTGCTGTGGCGACGGATGTGCTCCTTCCCGTTCGCGGGCCGTCGGTGGGACCAGGACGAGTGGTATTACCTGGCCCGGACGGCCAAGACGTCGGATGTGGTGCCCGGGGCCGTGGCGCTGACCGAGCTGGAACGACGCAGCGTCGCCGGAGCGCGCTGGTGGACGTGTCAGGAACTGACCCAGGCACATGAGACGGTGTATCCGACCAGACTCGCCGGGCTGCTCCGCAGGCTGCTCGACGAAGGTCCCCCGGCCACGCCCGTGACCCTCGACCCCGAAATCGTCTAGGGGCTGACGGGACTGGCGCACAATGGTGGGACCGCACGGCTGAAGGGGAACATGCCATGAGCGCCGAGGACCTCGAGAAGTACGAGACCGAGATGGAGCTGAAGCTCTATCGGGAGTACCGCGATGTCGTCGGTCTGTTCAAGTACGTGATCGAGACCGAGCGGCGCTTCTATCTCACCAATGACTACGAGATGCAGGTGCACTCGGTCCAGGGTGAGGTGTTCTTCGAGGTGTCGATGGCGGATGCGTGGGTGTGGGACATGTATCGGCCGGCTCGGTTCGTGAAACAGGTGCGGGTGCTCACGTTCAAGGACGTGAACATCGAGGAGCTCAACAAGAGTGATCTGGAGCTTCCGGGCAGCTGACGTTGCCCCATCGGGGTGACGGAGTTTTCCACAACCGCCGAGTAGCCCACCAAGATCAACTTGGTGGGCCGCTGTGCGTGACGGTTGGCGCCGGAGGTGGTGCCGACATGAACACACATCAGGCACGCAGTGCACTCGGAAAGTACGGTGAGGCGCTGGCCGCGCGGCGGCTGGCGGAAGCCGGGATGACGGTCCTGGAGCGCAACTGGCGCTGTGGCAGGACGGGCGAGATCGACATCGTGGCGCGGGACGGGGACGTCCTGGTCGTCTGCGAGGTCAAGACACGCCGGACGGGTGCCTTCGAGCATCCGATGGCCGCCGTGACCCCCGACAAAGCGGAGCGGCTGCGAGGTCTCGCCGCTTGCTGGATCCACGCCCACGGAGGAGCACCGCCGGGCGGCGTCCGCATCGACCTCGTGGGCGTCGTCCTCCCGAACCGCGGCGCACCCGTCGTCGAGCACGCGCGAGGGGTGGCCTGACATGGGATTCGCTCGTACGTGCTCGGTGGCGCTGGTGGGCGTCGAGGGCGTGGTCGTGGAGGTCCAGGCGGATCTGGAGCCCGGGGTGGCGGCGTTCACGCTGGTGGGGCTGCCGGATAAGAGTCTTACGGAGAGCAAGGACCGGGTTCGGGCGGCGGTCGTGAACTCGGGCGGCGGGTGGCCGCAGAAGAAGCTGACGGTGGGGCTCAGCCCGGCGTCGGTGCCGAAGGCCGGCTCGGGCTTCGATCTCGCCATCGCGTGTGCGGTGCTCGGCGCCGCGGAGCGGATCGACCCGCGGGTGCTCGCCGACATCGTGATGATCGGAGAGCTGGGCCTCGACGGACGGGTGCGTCCGGTCCGGGGCATCCTGCCGGCGGTGCTGGCCGCCGCGGACGCGGGCTATGAGCAGGTCGTCGTGCCGGAGTGCGCCGCCGTCGAGGCCTCGCTGGTACCCGGTGTCTCCGTGCTGGGCGTGCGCAGTCTGCGACAGCTGATCGCGGTCCTCGCCGACGAGCCGGTTCCCGACGAGGAGCCGGACGAGCCGGGGCGCCCCGACCCGCTCATGGCGGGCCTGCGGGTGCCGGGCACCGGCGCCGCCACGGGGATGCACAGCATGGGCGCCGCGCAGCAGGACTACGGGCACGACCTGGCCGACGTCGTGGGGCAGCGCTCGGCGCGTACGGCGGTGGAGGTCTCGGCGGCCGGCGGCCACCATCTGTTCCTCCAGGGGCCGCCCGGTGCCGGCAAGACGATGCTCGCGGAGCGGCTGCCCGCCGTCCTGCCCCGGCTGACCCGCGAGGAGTCGCTCCAGGTCACGGCGGTGCACTCGGTGGCGGGTCTGCTGCCGCCGGGCAAACCGCTGATCGACGTCGCGCCCTACTGCGCCCCGCACCACTCGGCCACCATGCAGGCGCTCGTCGGAGGCGGTCCCAGCATCGCCCGGCCCGGTGCGGTGTCGTTGTCCCACCGGGGAGTCCTCTTCCTGGACGAGACCCCGGAGTTCAGCAGTCAGGCCCTGGACGCCCTGCGGCAGCCCTTGGAGGCGGGCCATGTGGTGATCGCCCGCAGCGCGGGTGTCGTGCGGTTCCCGGCGAAGTTCCTGATGGTGCTGGCGGCCAACCCGTGCCCCTGCGGACGCTTCTCGCAGACCGACGACTTCTGCGAATGCCCGCCCTCGGCGATCCGCCGGTACCAGGCCCGGCTCTCCGGCCCGCTGCTCGACCGGGTCGACCTGCGAGTGGAGGTGGACCGCGTCACCCGGGCCCAGCTCACCGAGCGCGACGCCCGGGGCGAGTCGACCGCGACCGTGGCCGACCGGGTACGGGCGGCCAGGGAGCGGGCCGCGGCCCGTCTCACCGGCACCCCGTGGCGGACCAACAGCGAAGTGCCGGGCCGTGAGCTGCGCAGCCGCTGGCACGCGGAGCCCGGCGCGATGGACGAGGCCGAGCGCAACCTCGAACGCGGCGTCCTGACGGCCCGCGGGCTCGACCGAGTCCTGCGCGTCGCCTGGACCGTCGCCGACCTGATCGGACACGACCGCCCCGACGCGACCGACGTCGCCCTCGCGCTGCAACTGCGCACCGGGGTCCCCAGGGGCGTACCGATGGCCATCGGAGCGCTGACGTGACCGCAGGCCAGGACCCGGACGGCGAACTCCTCGCCCGTGTCTTCCTCACCCGTGTCGTCGAGCCCGGTGACGAGGTCGCCGGGCGGTGGGTGCGGGAGTTCGGGGCGCGCGAGGTGGCCCGGCGGGTGCGGGAGGGGCGGGAGGTCTCGCTGCCGGGGGTGACCGGGAAGCGGTGGGGCGGGCTGGTGGCCCGGGGGAGGGTCGCCGAGCCGGATGCCGATCTGCGGGTCGCGCGGGAGTCCGGGGTGCGGTTCGTGTGTCCCGGGGACGCCGAGTGGCCCGGGCAGCTCGACGACCTCGGTGACGCGCGGCCACTGGGACTGTGGGTACGTGGGGCGCCCAGTCTGCGGATGTGGGCGCTCAGGTCGGTCGCCGTCGTGGGCGCCCGGGCGTGCACCGAGTACGGGGCCCACATGGCGGCCACCCTCGCGTGCGGTCTCGCCGAGCGCGGGTGGGTCGTCGTGTCCGGCGGAGCCTATGGGGTCGACGGCGCCGCACACCGCGGTGCCCTCGGCGCCGGCGGGGCCACCGTCGCCGTGCTGGCCTGCGGGGTCGACCGGCCCTACCCGCCGGGGCACACCGAGTTGATCACCAGGATCGCGGAACAGGGCCTGGTGGTCGGGGAGTTGCCGCCAGGGGATCATCCGACGCCGAGCAGGTTCGTGCTGCGGAACCGGGTGATCGCCGCGCTGACCAGAGGGACCGTGGTGGTCGAGGCCGCCTATCGGAGCGGTTCCCTCGTCACCGCGCGGGCGGCGCAGCGGCTCGGCCGGCACACCATGGGCGTGCCCGGGCCGGCCACCAGCGGACTCTCCGCGGGGGTGCACGAGCTGCTGCGCGGGGACGCGGCGCTGGTCACGGATGCCGAGGAAGTCATCGAGCTGGTCGGTGACATGGGAGAGCTCGCCCCGGACCGGAGGGGCCCCGTCCTGCCGCGCGATCTGCTGGCACCGGGCGCCCGGCGGGTCCTGGCCGCGCTGCCGTCACGCGGCGCGGCGACCGCGGCCGAGGTCGGGAGCGGTGCGCAGACGACGCGGGACGACGCGATCGCGAGACTGTACGAGCTCCGATCACTTGGTTACGTCGAACGACACGGCGACGGCTGGAAGTTGACACGCCAGGCGATGATCTCCGTCCGGGACGGTCGGAGTCGATGCTGACCGAGCGTGTTCGGCCGTCCGGGGGAACCCCGAAAGCCTTGGGAATTCCCGCAGTTGACCTCGCCGCCTGGTCACGCAGCGCTACTGCCGTGACCCGGCGGGGCGGTCAAAGGAACGTATCTGCGCACAGCTTCCGCCACACACTTCGCACACCGCGACACTCCAGTCACGCTACGCTCACGGGGATTCCGGCACAGACCGGCACCACGGCATCGAACTCGACACCAGGCAGACAGCTCACCCAGGCACACCTCATTCACGGCAGAACGGCACAAGGCGACGAATGCCCCAGCACACCTCCGGGTCCGACCGGGCGGCGATCCCCCCAGCCGCCCGCGACGGTAGCGTGCGGCCGCCCGCTCCCTCGACACTCGACGAACTGTGGCGTTCGTACAAGGGGACGGGCGACGAGCGGCTGCGGGAGCAGCTGATCCTGCACTACTCGCCGCTGGTGAAGTACGTGGCGGGCCGGGTGAGCGTGGGTCTGCCGCCCAATGTCGAGCAGGCCGACTTCGTGTCCTCCGGGGTCTTCGGGCTCATCGACGCGATCGAGAAGTTCGACATCGGCCGGGAGATCAAGTTCGAGACGTACGCGATCACGCGGATCCGGGGCGCGATGATCGACGAGCTCCGGGCGCTGGACTGGATCCCGCGCTCCGTGCGGCAGAAGGCGCGCAACGTCGAGCGGGCGTACGCGACGCTGGAGGCGCGGCTGAGGCGGACGCCCAGCGAGGGCGAGGTGGCCTCCGAGATGGGGATCGCGGTGGATGAACTCCACGCGGTCTTCAGCCAGTTGTCGCTGGCGAACGTGGTGGCGCTGGAGGAGCTGCTGCACGTCGGGGGCGAGAGCGGGGACGGGCTCAGCGTCATGGACACGCTGGAGGACACCGCCGCCGACAATCCGGTCGAGGTGGCCGAGGACCGCGAACTCAGACGGTTCCTGGCGCGGGCCATCAACACGCTGCCCGAGCGGGAGAAGACCGTGGTCACCCTCTACTACTACGAGGGGCTCACGCTCGCGGAGATCGGGAACGTGCTGGGCGTGACCGAGAGCCGGGTCAGCCAGATCCACACCAAGTCGGTGCTGCAACTGCGCGCGAAACTGGCGAGCTTCGGTCGCTGACCTGGCCGAATGACACGCCTCGGGACGAGTGACTCCCGCCGGGCGTGGTGCGTCCGTAAAGTGGACGACGTGCCAAGGATTCGAGCGGCCTCCGTGGCCGAGCACCGGTCGATGCAGCGAGCCGCCCTGCTGGACGCGGCTCGGTCGTTGCTGTCCGAGGGTGGGACGGAGGCGCTGACGTTTCCGGCTCTCGCCGAGCGGACGGGGCTGGCGCGGTCGTCCGTGTACGAGTACTTCCGGTCGCGGGCCGCGGTGGTCGAGGAGCTGTGCGAGGTCGACTTCCCGGTCTGGGCCGCGGAGGTGTCGGCGGCGATGGCCGCGGCGCAGGGGCCTGAGGCGAAGGTCGAGGCGTATGTGCGGCGGCAGCTTGCCCTGGTCGGGGACCGGCGGCACCGGGCTGTCGTGGCCATCTCGGCCAGTGAGCTGGATGCGGGGGCCCGGGAGAAGATCCGGGCCGCGCACGGTGGGCTCGTGGCGATGATCGGGCAGGCGCTCGGGGAGATGGGGCACTCGGAACCCCGGCTGGCCGCGATGTTGCTGCAAGGGGTCGTGGACGCTGCTGTGCGGCGGATCGAGCTGGGGGCGGCGGAGGATCCTTCGGCCATCACCGACGCCGCTGTGGCCATGGCTCTGCGGGGTGTTCGGGGTTGAGGTGTGTGAGGGCTGCGATGGGGGCGGGGGCACATGCCCGTGCTTGCGGAGCGTCCACCTGTGCCGTCGCGGGCAGCGCAGATCCCCGTCGGCTAGGTGACTGAAGCAGGCAGCGGCACCCCCAGTACCGGCAGGAGCCTCGACGGGCCCCTGTGCAGCAGCCACGGCGGCAGCAGTGCCAGCGGGTCCAGGTAGACCTCCCCTTTCCGCAGGCCCCAGTGCACGCACGGAGCCGTGCAGTGCGAGCCCGTCGCCGCCACTGTGCCGAGCACCTCGCCGGGCGCCACCTCGTCACCCTTCCCGACCGACGCCGTCACCGGTTCGTACGTCGTACGCAGGTCCGTGCCGGTGAGTTCCACCGAGACCACGCCCTTGCCGGCCACCCGCCCCGCGAACAACACCCGCCCCGCCGCCACCGCTCGTACAGGTGTGCCCGGTGCTGCCGCGAGGTCCACGCCCCGGTGGCCGCTGCTGTACGCCGTCGCCGGGGGCTCCCAGCCCCGTAGGACCGAGGGACGCACCCCCACCGGCCAGACGCGGCCGATGGCCGGAACCGAAGGGTCCGGGGCGGCCGGCGGAGGCGGGGCCGGGTCGCCCGACACCGGGCCCGCGGCCGACACCGTCAGCACCAGGGCCAGCAGCAACCCCCGGCCGCCCCCTCTCACGCATCGCATCGCTCGCATGCCGGAAGCCTGCGGGAAAACCGTGATCATGGCCGGGAGCTGTGGACCGCTCCCCGGTTGTGGACAGCGGCGTCACCCGGTGCCCCGCGGGTCCCGTACACTTCTACTGGCGATCCGGGTCACCGGGTCGACTTCGCACGCCCCGACACGGCGGCCGGCAACGGTCCCGGTCAGCGCCCCTCGGTCCTTAGCGGCACGGCGCATGTGGGCGTCAGGACATAACCGAGAAACAAGGAGAACGGCCATGGCCGTCGTCACGATGCGGGAGCTGCTGGAAAGCGGCGTCCACTTCGGTCACCAGACCCGTCGTTGGAACCCGAAGATGAAGCGATTCATCTTCACGGAGCGCAACGGCATCTACATCATCGACCTGCTCCAGTCGCTGTCGTACATCGACCGCGCCTACGAGTTCGTCAAGGAGACCGTCGCCCACGGCGGCACGGTCATGTTCGTCGGTACGAAGAAGCAGGCGCAGGAGGCCATCGCCGAGCAGGCGACGCGCGTCGGCATGCCCTTCGTCAACCAGCGCTGGCTGGGCGGCATGCTCACCAACTTCTCGACCGTCTACAAGCGCCTGCAGCGCCTGAAGGAGCTCGAGCAGATCGACTTCGAGGATGTGGCCGCGTCCGGCCTCACCAAGAAGGAGCTCCTGGTCCTCTCGCGTGAGAAGGCCAAGCTCGAGAAGACCCTCGGTGGTATCCGCGAGATGTCCAAGGTTCCCAGCGCCGTCTGGATCGTGGACACCAAGAAGGAGCACATCGCGGTCGGTGAGGCCCGGAAGCTCAACATCCCGGTCGTCGCCATCCTCGACACCAACTGCGACCCCGACGAGGTCGACTACAAGATCCCGGGCAACGACGACGCGATCCGCTCCGTCACCCTGCTCACCCGCGTGATCGCCGACGCCGTCGCCGAGGGACTCATCTCCCGCTCCGGCGTCGCCACCGGCGACAAGGGTGACAAGGGCGCGGGCGAGCCGCTCGCCGCGTGGGAGCGCGACCTGCTCGAGGGCGAGAAGAAGGCCGAGGAGGCCCCGGCCGCCGAGGCTCCGGCCGCTGCTGAGGCGCCCGCCGAGGCTGCTGCCGAGGCCCCCGCCGCCGAGGCCGCCCCTGCCGCCGACGAGGCGCCCGCTGCTGAGGCGCCCGCCGAGGCCGAGGCTCCGGCCGCCGAGGCCGAGCAGGCCTGACCCCCTCACCCCTTCGGGTCTTTTGACGGCGGGGGCCGACCAGCCCCCGCCGTCAAGCCCGTAGATCTTCAGACTTCGAGAGAGATTCCAGGAATCATGGCGAACTACACCGCCGCCGACGTCAAGAAGCTCCGCGAGCTCACCGGCGCCGGCATGATGGACTGCAAGAAGGCCCTGGACGAGGCCGAAGGCGATGTCGACAAGGCCGTAGAGGCCCTGCGCATCAAGGGCCAGAAGGGCGTCGCCAAGCGCGAGGGCCGCTCCGCCGAGAACGGCGCCGTGGTCTCCCTCATCGCCGACGACAACACCTCCGGTGTCCTGGTCGAGCTGAAGTGCGAGACGGACTTCGTCGCCAAGGGCGAGAAGTTCCAGGCCGTCGCCACCGCGATCGCCGAGCACGTCGCCGCCACCTCCCCGGCGGACCTCGGGGCCCTGCTCGCCTCCGAGATCGAGGCCGGCAAGACCGTCCAGGCGTTCGTGGACGAGGCCAACGCCAACCTCGGCGAGAAGATCGTCCTGGACCGCTTCGCGCAGTTCGCCGACGGTTTTGTCTTCTCCTACATGCACCGCACCATGCCCGACCTGCCCCCGCAGATCGGTGTCCTGGTCGAGCTGGACAAGGCCGACGCCGACCTGGCCAAGGGTGTCGCCCAGCACATCGCCGCCTTCGCGCCGAAGTACCTCTCCAAGGAGGACGTGCCGGCCGAGGTCGTCGAGTCCGAGCGCCGCGTCGCCGAGGAGACCACCCGCGCCGAGGGCAAGCCCGAGGCCGCCCTGCCGAAGATCGTCGAGGGTCGCCTCAACGGCTTCTTCAAGGACGCCACGCTGCTCGGTCAGCCGTACGCGCTCGACAACAAGAAGTCCGTCCAGAAGGTTCTGGACGAGGCCGGTGTCACCCTGAAGCGCTTCACGCGTATCAAGGTCGGCATCTGAGTCCGTACCGCGTGCGACGTCCGACCCCGATAGGGTCGGAGACAGTCGTCCGGTACGCCGCCACGCACGCGCGTGGCGGACGACAGCAGATCTGACGAGGAGGCCATTGCCGCGCATGGGATACGAACCAGTTCCCATCGGCAATGGCCTTCTTCGTATGTGCACCATGAGGAGAATCCGATGACCACCAAGGCCCAGAAGAGCGACGACGGCAAAGTGAGCGGCCGGTTTCTGCTGAAGCTGTCCGGAGAGGCCTTCTCCGGCGGCGGGGGCCTGGGCGTGGACCCGGACGTGGTGCACAAGATCGCCCGCGAGATCGCGGCAGTCGTGCGCGACGGCGCGGAGGTCGCGGTCGTCATCGGCGGCGGCAACTTCTTCCGCGGCGCCGAACTCCAGCAGCGCGGCATGGACCGCGCCCGCTCCGACTACATGGGCATGCTCGGCACCGTGATGAACTGCCTCGCCCTCCAGGACTTCCTGGAGAAGGAGGGCATCGACAGCCGTGTGCAGACCGCCATCACCATGGGGCAGGTCGCCGAGCCGTACATCCCGCTGCGCGCCGTGCGTCACCTGGAGAAGGGCCGCGTGGTCATCTTCGGCGCCGGTATGGGCATGCCGTACTTCTCCACCGACACCACCGCCGCCCAGCGCGCCCTGGAGATCGACGCCGAGGCGCTGCTCATGGGCAAGAACGGCGTGGACGGGGTCTACGACTCCGACCCGAAGGCCAACCCCGAGGCCGTCAAGTTCGACTCGCTCAGCTACGGCGAGGTCATCACCCGCGACCTCAAGGTCGCCGACATGACCGCCATCACGCTGTGCCGCGACAACAAGCTCCCGATCCTCGTCTTCGAGCTCCTGGCGGAGGGCAATATCGCCCGCGCCGTCAAGGGTGAGAAGATCGGCACGCTCGTGGGTCACCAGGGCAGCCGGGACTGACGATCCGGCAACCAACCCGTCCGGGGGACGGACGGGACGGACCCTGACCGGGGGATGGACAATGTCCTGCCGGTCGGGAACCGTGCAGGAAGAAGACGCGACGCAGCCGGCCGCCGCCCCTCACCAAGGAACCGCAGCCGGGCCTCACTCAAGACACGCAGGAGCAAGTGGTGATCGAAGAGACCCTCCTCGAGGCCGAGGAGAAGATGGAGAAGGCCGTCGTGGTCGCCAAGGAGGACTTCGCCGCGATCCGCACCGGTCGTGCGCACCCGGCGATGTTCAACAAGATCGTGGCCGACTATTACGGTGCGCCGACGCCGATCAACCAGCTGGCTTCGTTCTCCGTGCCGGAGCCGCGCATGGCCGTGGTGACCCCGTTCGACAAGAGCGCGCTGCGCAACATCGAGCAGGCGATCCGCGACTCCGACCTGGGCGTCAATCCGAGCAATGACGGCAACATCATCCGCGTGGTGTTCCCCGAGCTGACCGAGGAGCGCCGCCGCGACTACATCAAGGTCGCCAAGGCCAAGGCGGAGGACTCCCGTGTGTCCATCCGTTCGGTCCGCCGCAAGGCCAAGGACGCGATCGACAAGCTCGTCAAGGACGGCGAGGTCGGCGAGGACGAGGGCCGCCGTGCGGAGAAGGAGCTCGACGACGCGACGCACAAGTACGTCGCCCAGGTGGACGAGCTTCTGAAGCACAAGGAAGCGGAGCTTCTCGAGGTCTGATGAACGACTCTTCCTGGGGAGCGCCGCCACAAGCCGGGTACTGGGGGCCGTCCGACCAGGGGCCTGTCCAGGGGGCTGCCCCGGCGGGTCCCACGTACGATGCGCCTGAGGCGCAGCACACTCGCCCCATGCCCATCGTGCCTGACGGACCTGCCGTGCCCCGATACGGCGACGACCAGGATGACGACCGGGGGGCCGCTCGGCTGAGCGGCCCCTTGTTCCGCGACGAGACCACGTCGGCGCAGCCCCATGCGGCGGCGCCGCAGAATCCGGAGCCCATGCCCGACGCCCCGCAGCCGGCTCCCGCGCCGCAGAAGAAGAGCGCGGGGCGGGACCTGGGTGCGGCCATAGGGGTCGGCGTCGGACTCGGTGCGGTGATCGTCGCGTCCTTGTTCGTCGTCAAGGCCGCCTTCGTCGGCGTCATAGCGGTCGCCGTCGTCGTCGGACTGTGGGAGCTGACGTCCCGACTCGAGGAGCGCAAGGGCATCAAGGCGCCCCTCGTGCCGCTCGCGGTCGGCGGTGCGGCCATGGTCGTCGCCGGCTACGTCCGGGGCGCCGAGGGTGCCTGGGTGGCCATGGCGCTCACCGCGCTGGCCGTTCTGGTCTGGCGGATGACCGAGCCGCCCGAGGGCTATCTGAAGGACGTCACCGCGGGGGTCTTCGCGGCGTTCTACGTCCCGTTCCTGGCGACGTTCGTCGCGATGATGCTCACCGCGGACGACGGCGCGTTCCGTGTCATGACGTTCCTGGTCCTGACGGTCGTCAGCGACACGGGGGCGTACGCCGTCGGCTGGCGCTTCGGCAGGCACAAGCTCGCGCCGCGCATCAGCCCCGGCAAGACCCGCGAGGGACTGCTCGGCGCGGTGTCGTTCGCGATGGTCGCGGGCGCGCTGTGCATGCATTTCCTGATCGACGACGGCATCTGGTGGCAGGGCCTGCTGCTGGGCCTCGCGGTCGCCGCCAGCGCCACGCTCGGCGACCTCGGCGAGTCGATGATCAAGCGGGACCTGGGCATCAAGGACATGGGCACGCTGCTGCCGGGCCATGGCGGCATCATGGACCGGCTGGACTCTCTGCTGCCGACGGCGCCGGTGGTGTGGCTGCTGCTGGTGCTGTTCGTCGGTTCCAGCTGATCGGTTCCAGCTGATCGGTTCCGGCTGATCGTTTCCGTACAGGGAGAAGCCCTCGCTTCGGCGGGGGCTTCTCCCGTTCCGGCGGTCCTGTTCTACCGGCTGGTCCGGTGGGACGATTCCTCTGTAAGCCCTCGAAGGGGATCGCCCTGGAAGGAGGGCGTCATGTCCGCCATCCGTGAAGTGATCGACGTCGACCGCAGTCCCGAAGACGTCTATGCGTATATCACCGACCCCTCCCACCTGCCGGAATGGCAGCTGAGCGCCGTCAAGGCCGAGCCGCTCGACGAGGGGCCCGTCCACGCCGGCTCCCGGGTCCGGGTCACCCGGCGCATCGGGAACCGTGAGATTCCGATGACCGTCGAGTTCGACAGGCTCGACCCGCCGTACAGCTGGGATCTGCACGGCATCGAAGGCCCCGTCAGGCCACGTACCCACGGCGAGATCGAGTCGCTCGACGACGGGCGCCGCTCCCGCGTGACGATAGAGATCGACTTCGAGGGGCACGGTCTCGGCAAGGCCCTGGTTCCCCTCGTCGTCCGCCCGCAGGTCCGCAAGGAGCTCCCGCGGGACGAGCAGCTGCTCAAGGAGCGCCTGGAGTACCCCACCACCTAGGACTTACAGACGTCCTTGAGCTCATTCGCGGCGGCGTCGATGCGGCTGCTGTCCGGGTCGGTGTCGCCGTCGAGGATGGACTGGTTGTAGTCCTCGATGGCCTTGTTCAGGTCGTCGACGGCCTTGTCGACCTTGCCGTCGTCCGTGTCGTCGTTGATCTTGTCGAGGTTCTTCTCGATGGTGTCGATGGAATCGTCGGTCTTCGACGGGTCCTTCGCCGCGTCCCAGCCCGCCTCGTGGATCGCCTTGAGACTGTCGGCGATCGTGTCGGCGTTGGTGAGACAGTCGAGCGCGTCGTCGGTGTTCTCGCAGCCGGTGAGGAGGCCGGCGGTCAGGGTGACGGCGGCGACGGTGGTGGCGATGGCGGCGATACGGCGTCCGCGCCGGCGGTTGGCGGCCATGGAACGGGTCCCCTCCTGGAAGGCACAGGGCGCTGCTGCGATCTGTGTGCCGTCCACGATTCCGCCGTAGGGTCCCCTGCTACGAGGCAGCTGCCTCCCGTATGAGGCGTGGAGCGGACTACACCGTGAAGGGCGGGGAGTATGCGAGTGCCGGACAGCCTGGACCGACTGCGGGAGTGGCTGGAGCGGAACGGGATTCCTCAGGAGTCCTGGGGGACCGGTGGGACCAAGTCCGTACAGCACCTGTGGGACGAGATCGAGGCGGGGGAGACGACCTTGGACTCCGAGCCGCCGTTGCGTCGCGTCACCGTCGTCTCCCTGCGCGTCCGGCAGGGCGGCAAGGAGCTCGTGGAGATCGCGCAGCTGATGGCCGACGGGACCTGGCGCTCCAGGAACGAAGCCCCCGCCGAGAAGATGAAGCCCGGCGAGGAAGCGGCGGACACGGCACGGCGGTGCGTGGCCGAGGAACTCGGAGTCGAGGGCCCCGGAGTCGTCGTGGGCGCCGTGTCCGAACGGCGTCTGCGCCGGGACTCCTCGCCGTCGTATCCGGGTCTGGCGTCCGAGTACGTCTTCCACGACGTCGAGGTCCAGGTGCCGGGTCTCGCCTCGGGGAACTTCTGGACGCGGGAGGCCGGCGACGGGGTGGTTTCCGCCCATCTCTGGGCGTGGCGGTAGCCGACTGGGGCACTCCGGTTGATCTGCGACACTGGTATGACCATGCCCAAGCCCGGAGAACTCACTTTCGTCGCCCCCCGCGGAGCCAAGAAGCCGCCGCGGCACCTTGCCGATCTCACGCCTGCCGAGCGCAAGGATGTCGTGGCCGAGATCGGTGAGAAGCCGTTCCGTGCCAAGCAGCTCTCGCAGCACTACTTCGCGCGGTACGCGCACGATCCGGAGCAGTGGACCGACATCCCGGCCGCGGCCCGGCCCAAGCTCCAGGAGGCGCTGCTTCCCGAGCTGATGACCGTCGTACGGCATCTGTCGACCGACCAGGGGACCACGCGCAAGACGCTGTGGCGGCTGTTCGACGGGACGCTCGTGGAGTCGGTGCTGATGCGGTACCCGGACCGGGTCACCATGTGCATCAGCTCGCAGGCCGGGTGCGGGATGAACTGTCCCTTCTGCGCGACCGGGCAGGCCGGGCTCGACCGGAATCTGTCCACCGCCGAGATCGTCCATCAGATCGTGGACGGGATGCGGGCGCTGCGCGACGGGGACGTGCCCGGCGGGCCCGCGCGGCTCTCCAACATCGTCTTCATGGGCATGGGTGAGCCGCTCGCCAACTACAAGCGGGTCGTGCAGTCCATCCGTGCCCTCACCGACCCCGCCCCCGACGGGCTCGGCATCTCGCAGCGGGGCATCACCGTCTCGACCGTCGGTCTGGTGCCGGCCATCCACCGGTTCGCCGACGAGGGCTTCAAGTGCCGGCTCGCGATCTCGCTGCACGCGCCGGACGACGAGCTGCGCGACACCCTCGTCCCCGTGAACACGCGGTGGAAGGTGCGCGAGGTCCTCGACGCCGGGTTCGAGTACGTCGAGAAGTCGGGGCGCCGGCTCTCCATCGAGTACGCGCTCATCCGGGACATCAACGACCAGGCCTGGCGTGGTGACCGGCTCGGGCGGCTGCTCAGGGGCAAGCCCGTGCATGTGAACCTCATTCCGCTGAACCCGACTCCCGGGTCCAAGTGGACCGCCTCCCGGCCCGAGGACGAGAAGGCCTTCGTCGAGGCGATCGCCGCGCACGGGGTGCCCGTCACCGTTCGGGACACCCGTGGGCAGGAGATCGACGGGGCCTGCGGTCAGCTGGCGGCGGGCGAGCGGTAGCCTGAGCCCGTACGTACATCTTCATATTCCGACAGGGGAGCGCCACAGCGCTGAGAGTGCGGCAATCGGGCCGCAGACCCTCTGAACCTCGCCCAGGTCATTCTGGGTAGGAAGTTCGGTCATCACTCAAGCTGTTGCGCCCTGCCCGGAGCCCCTCAGAGGTTCCGGGCAGGGCCGCGTCTCTTCCTGGTCACCCCAGGAGGAATCCAGTGAGCATCACCAAGAAGGCCACGGTCTTCGCCGTCGGGTTCGGTCTCGTCGCGCTCTCCGCGTGCGGGTCGTCCGACAGCGACACCGACAGTGGTGGCGGCGGCTCCAAGACCGTCACCCTCGTCAGCCACAACTCGTGGGCCGTCTCCAAGAGCGTCCTCGCCGCGTTCGAGAAGGAGTCCGGGTACAAGGTCAAGGTCCTCGAGGACGGCGACGCCGGGCAGGCCGTCAACAAGGCCATCCTGACCAAGGACAACCCGCAGGGCGACGTCTTCTTCGGCGTCGACAACACCCTGCTGTCGCGGGCCCTGGACAACGGGCTCTTCCAGTCGTACGAGGCCAAGGGATCCGACCTGATCCTGCCCGAGTACCGGGTCGACGAGGACCAGCACAGGGTCACGCCGATCGACACCGGCGACATCTGCGTCAACTACGACAAGGCGTACTTCACCGAGCACGAGCTGGACCCGCCGACCTCGTTCGACGACCTGGTCAAGCCCGCCTACAAGAACCTCCTCGTCACCGAGAACGCCTCCACCTCCTCGCCCGGCCTGGGATTCCTCCTCGGGACCGCCGCCAAGTACGGCGACAGCGGCTGGGAGGGCTACTGGACCAAGCTCAAGGCCAACGGCGTGAAGGTCGTCGACGGCTGGGAGCAGGCCTACAACGAGGAGTTCTCGGGGTCCGCCGGCGGCAAGAAGGCCAAGGCCGACCGGCCGCTCGTCGTCTCGTACGCCTCCTCGCCGCCCGCCGAGGTCATCTACGCCGACCCGAAGCCGACGACCGCGCCGACCGGGGTCGCCGAGGGGACCTGCTTCCGGCAGGTCGAGTACGCGGGCCTGCTGAGCAACGCCGAGAACGGCAAGGGCGGCAAGGCGCTCCTCGACTTCCTGCTCACCAAGCGGTTCCAGGACGACATGCCGCTGAACATGTTCGTGTACCCGGTGCGGGAGGGCGCCCAGGTTCCGGCCGAGTTCACGAAGTACGGTCCGCAGGCCAAGGACCCCGAGACCCTGGACCCCGCCAAGATCGCCGCCAACCGTGACCAGTGGGTCAAGTCGTGGACCTCGCTCGTACTGAAGTAGCCCCACGCGGGAGCCTCAAGGGGAACGTGGCGCGGCTCGGGCTCATGGCCCTGCCCGTCGCGTTCTTCGGGGTCTTCTTCGCCTGGCCCGTCGCCGCGATCGTGGCGCGCGGGCTCAAGGCCGACGGCGCGTGGCAGTTCGGCCGGATCACGGACGTGCTCGCACAGTCCGACATCCGGCACGTCCTGTGGTTCACCACCTGGCAGGCCCTCGCCTCCACCGCGCTCACCCTGCTGATCGCGCTGCCGGGCGCGTACGCCTTCGCGCGCTTCGAGTTCCCGGGCAAGCAGGTGCTGCGGGCCGTCGTCACCGTTCCGTTCGTACTGCCCACGGTCGTCGTGGGGACGGCGTTCCTGGCACTCGTCGGGCGCGGGGGACTGCTCGACGAGCTGTGGGGCGTACGGCTGGACACGACCGTGTGGGCGATCCTGCTCGCGCACGTCTTCTTCAACTACGCCGTCGTCGTCCGCACGGTCGGCGGGCTCTGGTCACAGCTCGACCCGCGGCAGGAGGAGGCCGCGCGGATGCTGGGCGCCTCGCGCCTCGCGGCCTGGCGGAAGGTGACCCTGCCCGCGCTCGGGCCCGCCGTGGCTGCCGCCGCCCTCATGGTCTTCCTGTTCACCTTCACCTCCTTCGGTGTGGTGCAGATCCTCGGCGGACCGACCTTCTCCACCCTCGAAGTGGAGATCTACCGCCAGACCTCGGAGATCTTCGACCTCGCCACCGCCGCGGTCCTCACGATCATCCAGTTCGTGGCCGTCGGCTCGATCCTCGCCCTGCACGCCTGGACCGTACGGCGACGGGAGACCGCGCTGCGGCTGGTGGACGCGTCCGGGACGGCCCGGAGGCCCCGCGGGGCGGGACAGTGGGCGCTGCTGGGCGGGGTGCTGCTCACCGTCGTCGTCCTCCTGCTGCTGCCGCTCGCCGTGCTCGTGCAGCGCTCGCTCGACGCCCCTGACTTCGGGTACTACCGGGCGCTGACGAAGTCCGACGGGGGAGTGTTCCTGGTGCCCCCGATCGAGGCGGTCGGCAACTCCCTCTCGTACGCGCTCGCCGCCACCGCCATCGCGGTGCTGATCGGCGGTCTCGCCGCGGCCGCGCTGACCCGGCGGGACGCGGGGCGGTTCGTACGGGGCTTCGACGCGCTGCTGATGCTGCCGCTGGGGGTGTCCGCGGTGACCGTCGGGTTCGGGTTCCTGATCGCCCTCGACGAGCCGCCGCTGGATCTGCGGGCCACGTGGATCCTGGTGCCGCTCGCGCAGGCGCTGGTCGGTGTGCCCTTCGTCGTACGGACCATGCTGCCCGTGCTGCGGGCCGTGGACCACCGGCTGCGGGAGGCCGCGGCCGTGCTCGGGGCGTCGCCCTGGCGGGTGTGGCGAGAGGTGGATCTGCCCCTGGTACGGCGGGCGTTGCTGATCGCGGCCGGGTTCGCCTTCGCCGTGTCGCTGGGGGAGTTCGGGGCGACCGTGTTCATCGCGCGGCCCGACAACCCGACGCTGCCGGTCGCGGTGGCGCGGCTGCTGGGGCGGGCCGGTGAGCTCAACTACGGCCAGGCGATGGCCCTTTCGACGATTCTGATGGTGGTGTGCGCGGTGGCGCTGCTGGTCCTTGAGCGGCTGCGGACCGATCGGACGGGTGAGTTCTGATGCTGCTGAGCCTTCAGGGCGCGACGGTCCGCTTCGGCGGGCGGGCGGTGCTGGACGGGGTCGACCTCGCGGTCGCCGAGCACGAGATCGTGTGTGTGCTCGGGCCCAGCGGGAGCGGGAAGTCGACGCTGCTGCGGGCGGTGGCCGGGCTGCAGCACCTGGACGAGGGACGGGTGGCGCTGGACGGGCGCGATCAGGTGGGGGTGGCCGCGCACCGGCGGGGGGTCGGGCTGATGTTCCAGGATCATCAGCTGTTCCCGCAGCGGGACGTGGGCGGGAACGTGGCGTTCGGGCTGCGGATGCACGGGGCTTCCAAGGGTGAACAGGGCTCGCGGGTACGGGAGTTGCTCGACCTCGTCGGGCTGCCGGGCGCCGGTCGGCGTGCCGTCGCCTCGCTCTCCGGTGGTGAGCAGCAGCGGGTCGCGCTGGCCCGGGCCCTCGCGCCCCGGCCGCGGTTGCTGATGCTGGACGAGCCGCTGGGGCAGCTGGACCGCTCGCTGCGGGAGCGGCTCGTCGTCGAACTGCGCGAGCTGTTCGGGCGGTTGGGGACCACCGTGCTCGCGGTCACCCACGACCAGGGCGAGGCGTTCGCGCTCGCCGACCGGGTCGTCGTGATGCGGGACGGGCGGATCGCCCAGTCCGGTACGCCCCTTGAGGTGTGGCAGCGGCCCGCGGACGAGTTCGTGGCCCGTTTCCTCGGCTTCGAGAACGTCGTGGAGGGCATGGTCGGCGGAGAGGCCGCGGACACGCCCTGGGGCAAGCTGCCGGTCCCCGTGGACGCCGCGCAGGGCCCGCGGAGTCTGCTGGTGCGGCCCGCGGGCGTGCGGCTCGTGGGCGCCGACGAGGGGCTGCCCTGCACGGTCGCCGCCCGCACGTTCAAGGGCACGCATGTCGCCGTACGACTGCGACCGGAGGGGGACGCGCCGCACCTCGAGGCGGCGTGCGCCCTGCGGGAGGCGCCGGAGGTCGGGGACCGGGTCGGCGTGGAGTTCGACGCCGCCGAAATCGTCGTGCTCGGCTGATCCGGGGCCCGTACGGCATGGGGCATGCGTCGCTCACTCTTGATCAGACCGAAGCGGGCCACGTTCGGGTGAGGGTCCCCGGACACGACTGCGGCCCGTCCCCTGAGGGGGACGGGCCGCAGCGGTACTGCTCACGGGACGTCAGCGGGTGTTGCTCGCCCCACGACGACGCATGCCGAAGAAGACCGCGCCGCCACCGATGGCGACCAGGGCCGCCGCGATGCCGGCGATGACACCGGTGTTGGAGTTCGCACCGGTCTCGGCGAGGTTGGAGTCACCGGCCGCGGGGGTCGGCGCGTTGCTCGGCGAGGACGCCGGAGCGGTGCTCTCGCTCTCCGAGGCCGACGGGGTCGGGCTCTCCTCCTCGGCCGGCGGGGTGGCGGAGTCCGACGGGGACGGCGTGGCCGTCGGGGTCGGGGACTCCTCCTCCGGCTTGCAGGCCGTGGAGGGGGTCGTCAGGTTCGGCTTGATGTCCGCGCCCTTGATGTAAGGCAGGGCTACGACGTGGACGCGGTACTCCGCGTTGGGCGCCCAGTCCTCCTCGAAGGTGATGGTCGTGCCGTCCTTGGAGCCCTTCACGGTCTGCTCGCCGACCATGCGGACGTCGGCGTTCTTCTCCACCAGGTACACGGAGACGGTGGCCTCGACGCCGGCCTTGTCGACGTCGGTGACGGTGATGACGCCGTTCTTGCCGTCGCACTTGGCTTCGGCGGAGAACTCGTTGATGTTGCATGCCAGCGCATTGCCGGCGGCGCCGAGTGCGAGCGCGGCCGAGGCGGAGGCGACACCGAGGATGCGCACGGAACGTGCGACGGTGCGGCGGGATATGGACAGAACTGCCACGTTTGTCCTTTACGGGATGCGCAAATGCGGGGGGTTGAGGGAGAAGTGATGTGACATCACGATCCCCACGAGACTCACAGGTTTATAAGCGTGACGTAAGTAGTGTCAACGTGTAGACGCATCCTGGGCATTGGCTTTGCCGTCTTATTAACCACCAAGACGTTTCAACGCCTCGGGAGCCTCCTCGATTCGGTCAACGAGGGCGATTCGCGACTCCATGGACCGCTCCCGGGCAAGTGACCGCAACAACGGCCACGTGGGCAGCTTTTCGGTCCAGTGCGTCCGGTCGACGAGCACCATCGGCGTCGGCTCGCCGCGCGACTCGTAGTAGTTGGGCGTCGCACTGTCGAAGATCTCCTGTACGGTCCCGGCGGCGCCCGGGAGGAACACCACACCGGCGGTGGAGCGGGCCAACAGGCCGTCCTCGCGGGTGGCGTTGGCGAAGTACTTGGCGATGTGCGAGGCGAAGGGGTTCGGCGGCTCGTGGCCGTAGAACCAGGTCGGGATACCGACGGAGGTACCGCCCCGGGGCCAGCGGGTGCGCACCTCGAAGGCGGCCGCCGCCCAGTCGGTGATCGAGGGCGTGAACTTCGGTGCCGTGGCGAGGAGTCGCAGGGACTCGGTGAGCATCTCGTCGTCGAAGGGGGCGGCGTACGCGCCCAGGTTCGCCGCCTCCATCGCGCCCGGGCCGCCTCCGGTGGCGACGGTGAGGCCGGCGCGGGTCAGCTCACGGCCGAGCCGTGCGGCACCGGCGTAGGCCTCCGTGCCGCGGCCCATCGCGTGGCCGCCCATCACGCCCACGACCCGTGTGTTCCTGAGGAGTTCGTCGAGCGCGTCCGAGATCGCGTCGTCGTGTATCGCCCGCAGCATCGAGGCGAGTATGTCGCCGTCGGCCTTGGTCTGCTGGAACCAGGCGTACGCACGGGCGTCGAGCGTCTCCTCGTACCCCTTGCCGAGCCCGGCGAAGAGCTCGTCCGGCGAGTAGAGGAGGCCGCGGTACGGGTTGAACGGCAGGTCCGGGACGGGCGGGAAGACCATCGCGCCGTCCGCGCCGACCTTGGCGGCCGCGTCCTCGCGCATCGGGCAGCCGAGGAAGACGGCGCCCGCCGTGTCCGTGGCGAGCAACTCCCGTGTGCGGTCCGTCAGATCGACGGCCTGGACGCGGAAGCCCGCGAGGGTGCCGCGGGTCGAGACCGTGGCGTCGAACTCGTCGAGGCTCTCGATCTCGCGGTCGTTGTGGTGGGCCGCATGGGCGGGCATCGTCTGCACCCGCCCATGCTAGGCACAGCTCCTGCGGCGGGTGTTCAGCCCTCGATCGCGGCCGGGTCCATCCACACGACCTCCCAGGTGTGGCCGTCGGGGTCGTCGAAGGCGCGGCCGTACATGAAGCCGGGGTCCTGGACCTTGTGCGACACGGTGCCGCCGGCGGCGCCCGCCTTCTCGACCAGTTCGTCGACCTTCTCGCGGCTCTCGGCGCTCAGACAGATGATCACCTCGCTGGTCGTCGAGGCGTCCGCGATCTCCTTCTTGGTGAAGGTCGAGTAGAACGGCTTGGTGAGGAGCATCGCGACGATGGTGTCGCTGATCACCACGGAGGCCGCGTTCTCGTCGCTGAACTGGGGGTTGATCGAGTAGCCGAGCTCCGTGAAGAACTTCTTCGAGGCGTCGAGGTCGTTGACCGGCAGGTTCACGAAGATCATCTGCTGGTACGCGGTGGAGGTCATGTCTGGCGTCTCCCATCGGGGTCGTGGTGTTCGGTGGGTAGACCCGGGCGCCGAACGGAACTCATCGGCGAGTGGTCATTCTTTTCCTACGAGTTTCAGCGGGCCAGCGGCATGGCCGCCAGCTCGGCGACGAAGAGGGTGAGGGGGACGAAGAGGACCAGCACCGCGCCCGCGCGCAGGGCCGCCGCGCTGCGGAGCATCGTCGCCGGGGCGCCCAGGCGCACGAGGGCGGCGGTGGTGTCCGCGCGGGCGTGCTTCGCCTCCACGGCCGCGGTGAGCAGGGTCGCCACCGTGCAGCCGGTCACCAGCAGGGCGCCCAGGGTGGTGAGGGGGCCGAAGGCGTCGCTGCCGGGGTGGCGGAGTTCGGTCATGGCGTACGTGGCGGAGGCGACCGCGCAGACCACGCCGAGGGGGCGGCCGATGCGGGTCGCCTCCTCCATGAGGACCCGGCCGGCGAGGAGGCGCAGGGCGCCCGGGCGGACCGCTTGCAGGAGGCGGCCGCAGAGATGGGTGAGGCCGGGGCCGGCGAGGGTCAGGCCGACGGCGGTGAGGAGCCAGCCGAGGAGGACGGGGGTGGGACCGCCGGGGAAGGTGAGGGGGGTTTTCGAGGCTTCGGCGGCGTAGGCCTCCACCGCCAGGCCCGCAGCCAGGACCGCGATGCCCCAGGGGAGGTCCTTCGGTGCTTCCCGGGGGGCCTCGGGGAGGTTGTGGGGGTCCGGGTCGCCGGTCCGGCCCTGCTGGGCGGGGGGTGCCGCGGGAGGCGCTTCGCCCGCCCGAGCCTGCCGGGTGCCGTCTCTCATCGGGTCGGGAGCCGTCGCGGCGGCACGACTGTCCGCGGGCTGCGCGGGTTCGCCCGTGCTGTCGGCCCCCCGCCGCAGCCGTGAGCCGAACCGTCCGTACGCGCCGAACGTCTCCCTCGTCCCCGCCCGCTCGTACGCCCCGAAGCGGCCGTACGACCGTGCGGCCCGCCGGGTCGCCGCCGTGCGGGTGTCCTTCGGCCGGTGCACCAGCGCCACCGCGACCGACGCGATCACCGGGACCAGGCCCAGCAGGGTCAGGGCCGCGGGCAGCGGCAGCGAGGCGTCCGCTGCCAGGAACTCCGCCGCCGCGCCGTCGAAGGGCATCCCCGTCAGGTCGCCCCGCAGATGGAGGAAGAAGAGCAGGGCCAGCATCGAGCCCAGCGTGCAGGACAGGGCCGTGGTCGCGGCCGAGACCGCCATCAGACGGGCGGGGCCCAGGCCGATCGCCGCGAGGCCGGGTCGGGGGCGGGTGCCGGGGTCCGTGCGGGCCACCGCCACCGCGAAGTAGACCGTCGCCGACAGTGGCGTCAGGCACCATGCCAGGCGGAGCAACGAACCCCTCGGGTCGTCCGGATGGCTGATCGCGTAGCCGAGGGTGCACAGCAGCAGGAATCCGGTGCCCGCCGCCGCCGCGGCCACCAGCAGGCGACGCAGCTGTACGGCCGGCTTGGCACCGCGGGTCAGACGGAGAGCGAGCACGCGGCCCGGCCTTCCGACTCGGCGACCGGGGGGAGATGGACCGTGTTCACCCGGCGGCCGTCCAGGAGCGAGACCGTGCGGTCGGCCAGCGCCGCCGTCTCGGCGTCGTGGGTCGCCAGGACCACGGTGATGCCGTGCGAGCGGGCCGCCGTGGTCAGGGTGCGCAGCACGTGGGCCCGGTCCGCGCGGTGCAGCGGGGCCGTCGGTTCGTCCGCGAACAACACCGTCGGAGCCGGGGCCAACGCCCTCGCGATGCAGACCCGTTGGCGTTCCGCCTGGTGCAGTTCGTGCGGGCGCTTGCGGGTCTTGTCGCCGATGTCGAGGCGCTCCAGCCACTCCAGGGCGGCGGTCTTGGCGCGGCGGCGACTGGTGCCGCGGAGCATCAGCGGGAGGGCCGCGTTCTCCCAGACGTTCAGCTCGGGGACGAGGACCGGGACCGGGTCGATCCAGCCGAAGCGGTCGCGGCGCAGGCGTTCACGGGTCATCGGGCCCATCGTGTGGACCGGCACGCTGTTGAACCAGACCTCGCCGCGCTGGGCCGGGATCAGTCCGGACAGACAGTGCAGCAGTGTGGTCTTGCCGCTGCCGCGCGGGCCGCCGACGGCGAGGATCTCGCCCTCCTGGACGCCGAGCGAGACACCGCCGAGGCCCGGTGAGCCGTCCTTGTAGGTGAAGTGCAGGGCGCGCGCCCAGAGAACGTCGTTGTCGGGCGGGGCCTGCATACGCGTACACCTCGTTCTGATCCGTTATCCCTGCAAGTGATCCCCCGTGCGGGGGAACGAAGACAGGGCCGATCGGTCACTGGGCACGCTAGGGAGTCCGCCTCACGAGGCCGGACAGCACGCGGCCCCGGGCGCCCGTTTCTCACTCGAACGGGCGGCACCGGGGCCGTTGTTGATCATCCAGACGGAAGATCGGTGCGCGAAGGTCAGAGCTTGGTCCACGCCTCCGTCAGCGTCGCGCGCAGGATCTGCTCGATCTCGTCGAACGTCTCCTGGTTGGAGATCAGCGGCGGGGCGAGCTGGACGACCGGGTCGCCGCGGTCGTCGGCACGGCAGTACAGGCCGTTGTCGTACAGCGCCTTGGAGAGGAAGCCGTACAGGACGCGCTCGGTCTCCTCGTCGGTGAAGGACTCCTTGGTCGTCTTGTCCTTGACGAGCTCGATGCCGTAGAAGAAGCCGTTGCCGCGGACGTCGCCGACGATCGGCAGGTCGTACAGCTTCTCCAGGGTCGCGCGGAAGGCGCCCTCGTTGTCGAGCACGTGCTGGTTGAGACCCTCGCGCTCGAACAGGTCGAGGTTGGCGATGCCGACCGCCGCGGAGACCGGGTGGCCGCCGAAGGTGTAGCCGTGCAGGAAGGTGTTGTCGCCCTTGTAGAACGGCTCGGCCAGCCGGTCGGAGATGACACAGGCGCCGATCGGGGAGTAGCCCGAGGTCATGCCCTTGGCGCAGGTGATCATGTCCGGGATGTAGTCGAACTTGTCACAGGCGAACGTCGTACCGAGGCGGCCGAAGGCACAGATCGTCTCGTCCGAGACGAGCAGCACGTCGTACTGGTCGCAGATCTCGCGCACCCGCTGGAAGTAGCCGGGCGGCGGCGGGAAGCAGCCGCCCGCGTTCTGCACCGGCTCCAGGAAGACCGCGGCGACCGTGTCCGCGCCCTCGAAGAGGATCTGCTGCTCGATCTGGTCGGCGGCCCAGCGGCCGTAGGCCTCGGGGTCGTCGCCGTGGATCGGGGCGCGGTAGATGTTGGTGTTCGGGACCTTGTGCGCGCCCGGGACCAAGGGCTCGAAGGGGGCCTTGAGGGCCGGCAGGCCGGTGATGGACAGGGCGCCCTGCGGGGTGCCGTGGTAGGCGACCGCGCGGGAGATGACCTTGTACTTGGTGGGCTTGCCGGTGAGCTTGAAGTACTGCTTGGCGAGCTTCCAGGCGGTCTCGACCGCCTCGCCGCCACCGGTGGTGAAGAAGACCTTGTTGAGGTCGCCCGGCGCCTCGTGCGCGAGGCGCTCCGCGAGCTCCACGGCCTTCGGGTGGGCGTACGACCACACGGGGAAGAACGCGAGCTCCTGCGCCTGCTTGAAGGCGGTCTCGGCGAGTTCGGTGCGGCCGTGGCCGGCCTGGACCACGAACAGGCCCGCGAGACCGTCGAGGTAGCGCTTGCCCTTGTCGTCGTAGATGTAGGTGCCCTCGCCCCGGACGATGGTGGGGACCGGGGAGTTCTCGTACGAGGACATGCGGGTGAAGTGCATCCACAGGTGGTCGTACGCGGTCTGGCTGAGGTCCTTGGAGCTCACGGTTATCGGGTCCTCACGGTTATCGGGTTCCCCACATGTAGGTCTGCTTCTTGAGCTTCAGATAGACGAAGCTCTCGGTGGAGCGCACGCCGGGGATGGCGCGGATGCGTCGGTTGATGACCTCGAGAAGGTGGTCGTCGTCCTCGCAGACGATCTCCACCATCAGGTCGAAGGAGCCCGCGGTCATCACCACGTACTCGCACTCGGCCATGGAGGTCAGCGCGTCGGCCACGGACTCGACATCGCCCTCGACATGGATACCGACCATCGCCTGGCGCCGGAATCCCACGGTGAGCGGGTCCGTGACGGCGACGATCTGCATCACGCCCTGGTCGAGCAGCTTCTGGACGCGCTGGCGCACGGCGGCCTCGGAGAGGCCGACGGCCTTGCCGATGGCGGCGTACGGCCGGCGGCCGTCCTCCTGGAGCTGTTCGATGATGGCGAGGGAGACGGCATCCAGATGAGGAGTGCCGTTCCTGGACTCGCGGGAGTCCCTGTGCTCTGCGCTTCGACTGGCCACGACCTCACTGTGCACGACGTCTCGATGGTTTCGCAAGGCCACAGCAATGAAATTCGTTGTTTACGGGAGTGAGTACTGCGGATTTCGCAGCCACGGTGCGATCAGGGGTGTTGAAAACGTGGGTGAGGCGATTAGGGTGGGTGTCTCAACCAATGGACAGTTCGACCCGACACAGGAGGCCGGCAGTGAGCACCGAGCTGCGTCGTCTGCGCAACTACATCGACGGTGAGTTCCGGGACGCCGCCGACGGACGGACCACCGAGGTGGTCAACCCCGCGACGGGCGAGGCGTACGCGACCGCGCCGCTGTCCGGGCAGGCGGACGTCGACGCCGCGATGGGCGCGGCCGCCGCCGCGTTCCCGGGGTGGCGCGACGCGACCCCCGCCGAGCGGCAGAAGGCCCTCCTGAAGATCGCGGACGCGTTCGAGGAGCGCGCCGAGGAACTGATCGCGGCCGAGGTGGAGAACACCGGCAAGCCGATCGGGCTCACGCGGTCCGAGGAGATCCCGCCGATGGTGGACCAGATCCGGTTCTTCGCCGGTGCGGCCCGCATGCTCGAGGGCCGTTCGGCCGGTGAGTACATGGAGGGGATGACCTCCATCGTCCGCCGTGAGCCGGTCGGCGTCTGCGCACAGGTCGCGCCGTGGAACTACCCGATGATGATGGCCGTGTGGAAGTTCGCGCCGGCGATCGCGGCCGGCAACACGGTCGTGCTGAAGCCGTCGGACACCACTCCGGCCTCGACGGTTCTCATCGCCGAGATCATCGGGTCGATCCTGCCCAAGGGTGTCTTCAACGTGGTCACGGGCGACCGTGACACCGGGCGGCTCATGGTCGAGCACCCGACCCCGGCCATGGCCTCCATCACCGGGTCCGTGCGCGCGGGCATGTCCGTCGCCGAGTCCGCGTCCAAGGACCTCAAGCGGGTCCACCTGGAGCTGGGCGGCAAGGCGCCGGTCGTGGTCTTCGACGACACCGACATCGCCAAGGCCGTCGAGGACATCTCCGTCGCGGGCTTCTTCAACGCCGGGCAGGACTGTACGGCCGCGACGCGCGTGCTCGTGCAGGAGGGCATCCACGACGAGTTCGTGCAGGCGCTCGCGAAGGCCGCCGCCGACACGAAGACCGGGCAGCCGGATGACGAGGACGTGCTGTTCGGTCCGCTCAACAACCCGAACCAGCTGAAGCAGGTCTCCGGGTTCGTCGAGCGGCTGCCGGCCCACGCGAAGGTCGAGGCCGGTGGGCACCGGGTCGGGGAGAAGGGGTACTTCTACGCGCCGACCGTCGTGTCCGGGCTCAAGCAGGACGACGAGATCGTGCAGAACGAGGTCTTCGGGCCCGTCATCACCGTTCAGTCCTTCACGGACGAGGACCAGGCCGTCGAGTGGGCCAACGGGGTCGACTACGCGCTGGCCTCGTCCGTGTGGACGAAGGACCACGGGCGGGCCATGCGGATGTCCAAGAAGCTGGACTTCGGGTGCGTGTGGATCAACACGCACATTCCGCTGGTGGCGGAGATGCCGCACGGGGGCTTCAAGAAGTCCGGCTACGGCAAGGATCTGTCGGGGTACGGGTTCGATGACTACACGCGGATCAAGCACGTGATGACGTCCCTGGACGCGTAGTACTTCGTCTGCGGGTGTGTGGGGGCTGGTCGCGCAGTTCCCCGCGCCCCTGGGTGGGTTGCAGTGGCCCCGCGGGGGAGATGAACTCCCCTTCGGGGCCACCGCGTTTCCCCCTCCTCGGTGGTCAGGCTTTCTCCATGTGCTTGCGGAGCCTGGGGAGTTCGTCTCCTGCCGGGTGGCCCGGCAGGAGCTTCGATGGGAGGGTGAGGCCCGCCTCCTTCAGGATCGGGGCGCACTTCTTGAGCGCCTTGCGGTGGGCCTTGCCGAGGATGTCGTCCTTCTCGGCCTTCATCTGGACGCGCAGGCGGATGCCTCCGTCCTCGTCCTTCTCCGCGTGGAAGTCGGGGAAGGCCGTCTGGCCCTCGCCGCGCATGCACGCGGCGAACTCGTCGTTGGCCTCGTTGAGGTCGTCCGGGGCGTTCTCGGTGGGCTCGTAGCCGATCGCGAGGCCCGGTCGTGCGCGGGGCGGGTCGTCGGTGGAATCGGAGGCGGTGGCCGTCGACGCGCTGACCGTGCCGAGGGTGAGAGCCGTGATCGCGGCCAGGGCGAGGGCGAGCCGCCGTGGTCGGGGCGACAGAGCGGACATGTGTTCCTCCAGTCGGAGCCGGGACTTGCTCACGGCCCTCAGCCAACCGCCGGCGGGGTTACGGCACGGGAACGGCCGCCCTTACCTTCGTGTAACCCCCTGCCCGCGACACTGACCGCATGCGTGTGCTGGTGGTCGAGGACCACGAAGAGCTCGCCGAGACCGTCGCCTCGGGGCTGCGCCGGGAGGGGATGGCGGTCGACCTCGCCTTCGACGGCCCGACCGCGCTGGAGCGCGCCCAGGTCAACGGCTACGACGTCGTCGTGCTCGACCGCGACCTGCCCGGCGTGCACGGGGACCAGGTCTGCCGGACGCTCGCCGAGGGCGGCAGCCGGGCGCGGGTGCTGATGCTGACGGCGTCCGGGACGGTGGCCGACCGGGTGTCGGGGCTGGGCCTGGGGGCCGACGACTATCTGCCCAAGCCCTTCGCCTTCACCGAACTCGTCGCCCGGATACGGGCCTTGGCGCGGCGTGCGCAGCCCGCGCTGCCGCCGGTCCTGGTCCGCGGGGAACTGCGGCTCGACCCGGCCCGGCGTACCGTCACCCGGTCCGGGTGCCAACTGCCGCTCAGTCCAAAGGAGTTCGCGGTGCTCGAACTCCTCATGGGTGCGCAGGGCGGGGTCGTCTCCGCGGAGGAGCTGCTCGAACGCGCCTGGGACGAGGCCGCGGACCCCTTCAGCCAGACCGTCAAGGTCACGGTGAGCCGGCTGCGGCGGAAGCTGGGCGAGCCGCCGCTGATCGAGACGGTCGAGCGGGCCGGGTACCGGCTCTGATGCGGCTCCCGACCTGGCGGGTACGCGGCCCGCACAGCATCCGGTGGCGGCTCACCCTGCTCTACAGCGCGCTGTTCGTCGTCGCCGGAGCGGTGCTGCTGGCCTTCACCTATGTGCTCGTCGCCCACTCCGAGCCGTCCCTCACCGCGGGCTCGCCACCACGGCTGACCGGGCGGGCCGAGGGCCCGAGCACGCCGGACCCGCCCACGGTCGCGTCGTACGTCGAACAGCGGCTGTCGGTGCAGCGCTCCGAGCAATTGCACGAGCTGCTGATCGAGTCGGCGCTGGCGCTGGCCGTGATGACCGTCTTCTCCCTGGCCCTGGGCCGGCTGATGGCCGGGCGGGTCCTGGACCCCCTGCGCACCATGACCGCGGCCACCCGCCGTATCTCCGCCGACAATCTGCACGAGCGGCTCGCCGTGGCGGGGCCCGACGACGAGCTGAAGGCGATGGCGGACACCATCGACGCCGTACTCGCGCGGCTGGAGGGCGCGTTCGAGGCGCAGAAGGCCTTCGTCGCCAACGCCTCGCACGAGTTGCGCACCCCGCTCACGCTCCAGCAGGCCGTCGTCGACGTGACCCTCGCGGACCCGGGCGCCTCCGTCGAGACGCTGCGGACGGCGCTGCTTCGGGTGCGGGCGGCGGGGGAGGAGCAGGAGCGGATGATCGACGCCCTGTTGACCCTCGCCCGTAGCCAACGGGGCTTGGAGCGCCAGGAGTTCGTCGACCTCGCGGCGATCGTGCGGGAGCGGTTGCCGGCAGCGCAGGCGGAGGCGGGGGCGGGGGTGCGGGTCGAGGCGCGGCTGGAGCCCGCGGCCGTACTCGGGGATCCGCAGCTCATCGAGCGACTGGTCGCCAACCTCACGGACAACGCCGTGCGGCACAACCTGGCGGAGGAAGAGGGGAGTTGGGTGAGTGTGTGGACCGGTGTGGACGCCATGGGCCGACCCGGGCTGCGGATCGAGAACAGCGGGCCGGTGATCCCGGCGGACCAGGCGGCCGGACTGTTCCAGCCGTTCCGGCGCCTCGGACCGGAACGGGTACGCAGGCGTGACGGGCTCGGGCTCGGCATGTCCATCGTCGCGGCCGTCGTCGCCGCGCACGGTGGCCGGGTGCGGGCCACCACCCGCCCGCAGGGGGGACTGGCGGTGGAGGTCGGACTCCCGCCGTCTGCTCCCGTGCTCCCCGGCGGCTGATCGACAGGGTGTCCGTTCCCTGTTCCACGGCTCGACGCAGCGTCGATTGTCCGGCCACAGGTGGGCGCGGCATGCTGCCGGAATGGCCCTCCCACCGCGGAAACCCCGGCTCACCCGCCGCTCCCTGCTGCGCACGCTCGGCGGTGGCGCGGCGCTGGGCGCCCTAGCCGGGTGCGGGGTGCCCGCCGCGTACGTGTCCGCCGGCGACCGTGCCGTCCCCGACCGGTCCGTCACCGACAAGCGGCTGGCCTGGGCGAACTGGCCGCTCTACATCGACACGGACGACGACGACTCGACGAAGCGGCCGACGCTGGACGCCTTCGGGAAAAGGACGGGCATCACCGTCGACTACGTCGAGGAGATCAACGACAACGACGAGTTCTTCGGCAAGATCAGCCCCGCGCTGATGAACCACCAGCAGACCGACCGCGATCTGATCGTCATGAGCGACTGGATGTGCGCCCGGTTCGTCCGGCTCGGCTGGGTCCAGGAGATGGACCGGGCCGACCAGCCCAACGTCACGCAATACCTGGACCCGCTGCTGAGGTCGCCCGCCTTCGACCCGGGCCGCACCTTCACGGTGCCGTGGCAGTCGGGCATCACCGGCATCGCGTACGACCACCGCAGGCTGGGCCGCGAGATACGGAGTGTCAAGGACCTCTGGGCGAGCGACCTCAAGGGCCGGGTGACCCTGCTCTCCGGCCTCGACGAGGCGTTCGCGCTGCTCATGCAGGGCAACGGCGTCGACATCGGGAAGTGGGAGGCGGCCGACTTCGACGAGGTCTGCGACCAGGTCGAGCGGCACGTCCGCAGCGGCCGGATCCGCCGCTTCACCGGCAACGACTACACCAAGGACCTCGTCACCGGCGACGTCCTGGCCTGCCAGGCGTACTCCGGCGACGTCATCCAGCTCCAGGCCGACAACCCCGACATCCGCTTCGTCGTCCCCGAGGAGGGCGCCGAGCTGTGGTCGGACTCCCTGATGATCCCCGACCGCGCCCTGCACAAGGCGAATGCCGAGCGGCTGATCGACTACTACTACGAGCCCGAGGTCGCCGCGGAACTCGCCGCGTGGGTCAACTACGTCTGCCCGGTCCCGGCGGCCCGGGAGATCCTCGCCGGGTCCGACGACAAGGACACCGCGGAACTCGCCGAGAACCCGCTGATCTTCCCCGACGACGAGATGCGTGAACGGCTCGTGATCGCGCGGGACATCACATCGGAGGAGCGGGTGGGGTTCGCGAAGCGGTGGAACGCCATCGTCGGGCTGTAGGCCGCCCTCCACGGCTTTGCCATCTCTTTACAACCCCGTCGGTCGCTGCCTCGTCTCTCCGCTCGATCCGTCCCGCACCCCGCGGGCGGACCGACGAAAGAGAGCGATTGATGCGCCGAACCGGCCTCAGTGCCCTGGTCCTCGCGTGCACCGCCGTACTGGCGGGCGCGGTGCCCGCGTTCGCCGACGAGACCGCGACCCCAAGCGCCGTCCCCAGCGCCACGACCGCTCCGAGCGCGGCGCCGAGCGGGTCCACCGTCCCCAGCGCCGAACCGACTGCCGCTCCGACCGAGGCGCCGGCCTCGGACCAGGTCTCCGTCGTGCCCAGCGGGGCACCCGACACCGGCGTGGCCTCGTCCGGGTCCGGTGGCTCGGGCGTGCTGGTCGGCGGGGGTGCCGCCTCGGCCGTCGTCCTGGGCGGCGGGGCCGTCCTCCTCATGCGACGTCGGCGGGCGACCGGCGCATGAGCCCGCTCTCCAGGCGCGCCTTCACCGCGGCGGCGCTGACCACGCTGCTCGCGGGGTGCGGCGGCCCGGGGGCCACGAGCGGGAAGACCACGACAGAGGAGCGCCCCTCCCGTACGCCGTCGTCCACCAAGGCGGCCACTCCACAAGGACGTTCGGTCCCGGTGCGGCTGCGGATACCGGGGATCGGGGTCGACACCCCCGTCATGCGGCTGGGGCTGGCCCCGGACGGCGCGGTGCAGGTGCCCCCTGTCACCGCGCACGACCAGGCAGGCTGGTACGAGCACTCGCCGACGCCGGGGCAGACCGGTCCTTCGGTGCTCCTCGGCCATGTCACGGTCGGCTCGTACGGGGCCGGGGTCTTCCGGCGGCTGGGGGAACTGCGCCGGGGTGACCGCGTCGAGGTGCGCCTGGAGAACGGCGGCACGGCGGCGTTCGCCGTCACCGAGGTCCGTACGGTCGACAAGGCCGACTTCCCTGCCGGGGCCGTGTACGGGAACGTCGACCGGCCCGAGTTGCGTCTCATCACCTGCGGCGGACCCCGGACCGGTGCCGGGTACCGCGACAACGTGATCGTCTTCGCCGCGTCCATCTCTGCAGGAGAACGTTGAAACGGTCCCGAGAGAGGGCGGCGTCCGAGCTGTTCGCCGCCCTCTATCCACGCCTCGCCGGCTGGTGCCGCCGGCTCGTCGACGACGACGAGACGGCCCACGAGATCGCCTCGGAGGCCTTCACCCGGCTGTGGGCGCGCTGGACGGCGGTGGAGGAACCGCGCGGGTTCCTCTACGTCACCGCGGCGAACCTCGTCCGTGATCACTGGCGCAAGCTGGAGCGCGAGCGCAGGGCCGTGCGCCGGGCCGGCAACGAGGCCGCGGTGAGCCCGTACAACGAACAGGCCGATCCCGCCGTACGCCTGCTCGTCCAGTCCCTCCCCGAGCGACTGCGCGTCCCGATCCTGCTCCACTACTACGCTGACATGCCGATCCGAGAGGTGTCCGTGCTGACCGGACGCAAGGAAGGAACCGTCAAGGCCGACCTCCACGCGGCCCGCGAACTGCTCCGCGCCCATCTGAGGAGAAGCCTTGATCACGCGCCCTGACGACGACCCGGACCTCGACCCCGACGACCCGCTCACCATCCTCCTGCGGCCCCCCGCCGACCACCTCGGCCCGCCCGCCGGCCGCTACGAGGCGATCCGCCGCGGCGCGACCCGGCGCAAGCTGCTGCGCGCGGCGGCGGGAACCGCCGTGGTCTGCGGTCTCGCCGCCGCCGTCCTGCTGCCGCTCAGGCTGTCGGCGTCCGAGGCCCCCGCGTCCCCGGCGGTCCCGCTCGCACCGCCGCCCGCGAGCGGTTCCCCGACCGCGCCGCCCTCGAGCCTGCCTCCATCGGACGGGCGGCCTTCGGAGGGACAGCCTTCGGCCGTGCCGTCCGCGCCGCCGACGTCGGTACCCGTCAGTCGCGACGCCCCCTCGGCCTTGCCGTCCACGGCGCCCACCGCCACCGCCGAGCCGACGCCTACGGAGCAGCCGCCCACGGAGCAGCCGTAGAAGCGACCGCCGAAAGATGTTTTGAACATGTTCAATTCTCGGCGTACGCTCCTGCCATGAGCGACAGAGCCGCCCTGCTCAAGGGCATTCGCGCCTGGTTGGTCCTGTTCGTCGTGTGTCTCGTGCTCAGCGGCGCCACGGCCTTCCCCCTCGTCCACGAACTGCGCTGGACCGAGGACCTGTTGCGGCACCTGCCCACCCCCGACCCCCTGATGGACTGGATCGTGCGGGTCCGCCAGGGCCTCGACACCGCCGACACCGACTACCCCTTCCTCCTCTACGGCACCGACTGGCTGGCCTTCGCCCATCTGGTCATCGCGGTCGCCTTCTACGGCGCGTACCGCGACCCCGTCCGCAACATCTGGGTCGTCGAGTTCGGGATGATCGCCTGCGCCGGGATCATTCCGCTCGCGCTGATCTGCGGGCCGATCCGGGGGATTCCGTTCTGGTGGAGCGTGATCGACATGTCGTTCGGGGTGTTCGGGGTGATCCCCCTGTACGTCGTCCGCGGGAAGATCAAGCGGCTGGAGGCGCTCACGTCCGGCAACGTCCGGCCCGTGCGCGCTACTTGACCGCGGCCATGATGATCCCGGTGACGACCGGGTTCGCGTCCGTGCTCTTCGCGTCGGTGGAGTTGACCGAGTAGGCGACGGTACGGCTCAGGTCCTCGGTGGCGGCGATCGCCGAGTTGTAGCCGTACCGGCCGCCGGACTTGACCCAGTAGACGGTCCCCTCGGTCTCGAAGCGCTGCAGGCCGCCCGCGCTGTAGCTCGCGCCGGTGATGTCCGTCGGGACCGCGAACACCTCCCTCATCCGCGACTCCGGCACGATCCGCCCCTGGAAGAGCGCCGTGATCAGCCGCTCCAGGTCCGCGGTCGTGGAGATCATGTCCCCGGCCGCGAACCGGTCCGCCTGGTTCCACTCCGTGACGTCCAGGAACTCGGTGGTCCCGTCGGCCCGCTCCACCCTCTGGTAGCCGAGGTTGTGCGGGCCGCGTATGCGGGGGTCGGTACCCGGGAAATAGGTGTCCCGCATTCCGGCCGGCGCGAGCACCAGCCGGGTGGCCTCGGAGGCGTACGGCCGCCCGGTCACCTTCTCGATCAGCAGCCCGAGGAACGTGTAGTTGATGTTGAGGTAGTGCTGCCGCTTCCCCGGGCAGAACTCCGGCTCCTTCGCGCCCGCCGACGCGGCGACCCGCTGCGGGGTGAGCGTGTCGAAGCGGTGGGCGTACACCTCCTCGAAGGTGGCGCCGAGGCCGTCGCCGGCCGGGATGCCACTGGTGTGGTCGAGCAGCTGCCGCACGGTGACCGGCCGGAACTGCTTGCCGAGCAGACCGGGCAGATAGCGCTGAACCGGCCTGTCCAGGTCGATCCACCCCTCGGCCGCCAGGCGCAGCACGGCCGCCGCCGTCACCACCTTCGTCGTCGACCCGGCCCGGAACCGCGCGTCCGGGTCCGCCGCCCGGCCGCTCGCCAGATCGTGCACGCCCGCGCTGCCCCGCCAGCTGCCGCCGCACCCGCCGACCCGGACGAGCGCGGCGGTCGCGTCCGCGTTCGGAAGCCCGGTGAGCGCGGCGCTCAGGGCCTTGGCGTCCGGCGCGTTCATGGTGCACTCGGCGACGGCGGCCGGCGCCGCGGCGAAGGCGGGGGCGGCGAGCGGGCCGACGGCCAGGGCGAGAGTCAGGGAGAGGGTGAGGACAGACGTACGGGTGCGCATCTGATGCTCCAAGCGATCGGTGTGGTGATCATCGTCTGCCGGTACGCGTCCGCCGGGATCGTCGGCGAGGAGGGCACCGCACCCTGGCGGAACCCTGAGCAACTTCCCTGCCCGGTAAGGGGGTTGTGCGGGCTCGCCCCTAAGGGAGGCGCCGGCGCGCGAAAAACTGTTATCCCGGAAGCCTTCACTCCGTCTCCACGCTGTGATCTCCGGCATAGCCATGACCCCGGGGCCGCCTGAGAGGGTGCGTGCAGAACCGAACCGAGGGACGGAACGACGTGGACACGCGGCAATGGCGCGACACCATCGCGGCCGCGCAGGCCGGTGACCGGCAGGCGCTGGACGACCTGGTCGCGGGCTGGCTGCCGCTGGTCTACAACATCGTCGGCCGCGCCCTCAACGGTCACGCCGACGTCGACGACGTCGTCCAGGAGACCATGCTGCGGGCCGTCGACAACCTCGGTTCGCTGCGCGACCCGGACAGCTTCCGTTCCTGGCTGGTGGCCATCGCCATGCGCCAGATACGGGACCGGGCGCGGCGCCGCACGGCCCCCGCCCCGTTGGAGGAGGCCGCCGCGCGCGACGCCGCCGACTTCGCCGAACTCACCGTCCTCAGGCTCCAGCTGGAGGGGCAGCGGCGCGAGGTCGCGGAGGCGGTGCGCTGGCTCGACGACGAGGACCGGCAGCTGCTGTCGCTGTGGTGGCTGGAGGTCGCGGGCGAGCTGACCCGGCGCGAGCTGGCGGCCGCCGCCGGTATCAGCCGACAGCACGCCGCGGTGCGCGTCCAGCGGCTCAAGGAGCGCGTGGAGAACGCGCGCGGCATCGTGCGAGCCCTCGACGGTGCCTGCCCGGACCTGCGCGAACTGACCGGCCGCTGGAACGGGCGGCCCGACTCCGTCTGGCGCAAGCGGCTGGCCCGGCACATCCGGGGCTGCGGCTACTGCGGGGACACCCGCGAGGCCGTCGTACCGGCGGAACGCCTGCTCGTCGGTATCGCCCTCGTCCCGCTCCCCGTCGGCTTCACCCTCTCCCTGGCCTTCGGCGGCAAGACGGCGGCAGCGGCGGCGGGGGCCGCCTCCGTGGGCTGGTCCGCCAAGGCGATGGCCGCGCTCACCCAGCCCTTCGTCGCGGTGACGGCGGGCGTGACGATGGTGGCGGGCGGCGCCTACGTCGTCGTACAGACCCCCGAAGACCCGCCCCCGCGCGCGGCCGCCTCCAGCCCCACGGCCGCCAGTACGGCCCGCCCCCCGGCCGTCCCCTCGCCGTCGGCGACACCGTCCCTGTCCCCGTCCCCCTCGGTCACGCAGCGGAAGGCCGAGCTGTACGGCACGGTCGTCGACGCCGTCGACACGGCTCCCGACCCGAACGCGCGGCCCGCGGACCTGCCACGCCGGCCCGAGTCCGGTGTCACCAGCAGCTGGGGCGCGAGGGCGGTCATGCAGCACCGTGGTGAGACGGTGACGCTGAACGGGCGGGGATACGTGCTGGTGCGCTGGCAGATCGCCCCGCAGGACCGGTCGGGAGGCCTGACCATGCCCACCTGGACCGGTCTCAAGGGCAGGCTCTTCCATGTCGCTTCGGGTGGCGGCCGCCGCATGGACGACGCCACCGGCCCCGGCACCACCGGCATGGGCGGCCCGGACACCGGATACACGGTGCTGCCGAACGGCGCCCAGCAGATGTGGCAGAACGAGTACTTCTACCTCGACGGCAGCGTCGACCTGACCGTGAACGAACGCGGCGCCTCCTACGGCCTGACCGTCTTCCCTTCCAGCTGGGAGGCGGCGGACAAGGACGTCAACTACGGCCCTCCGCAGGGCGCGATCCGCTACGGCCTGGTCCGCGACGACGGCAAGGACACGGCGCCGGTACCGCAGTACGTCACCCGGGAGAAACCCGCCGATCCGGCGAGGGTGCCTCAGCGCTCCCGCGTGTAGCGGTCCTGCGCCTCCATCACCTCGTCGCCGTGCTCGAAGGCCCAGGCGCCGAAGGCGTCGATCGGCGCGAGCAAGGTCCGTCCCAGGCCGGTGAGTTCGTACGCGGCCCGGGTTCCCCCGGACGCGCGGCGATGGACCAGCCCGTTGAACTCCAGCCGCCGCAGCGTCTCGGTGAGCACCTTCTGGCTGATGCCGCCGATGCGGTCCTGGAGCTCCCCGTGGCGCACGGGACCGTCCCGCAGCGCCCAGAGCACCACGGCGTTCCAGGTGTGGGAGAGGAGGTCGAAGGCGAGGCGGGCGCGGCAGTCGGCGAGGTAGGTCACGTACCGAATGGTGCCCGAGCGGCTTTCTACAGTCCTGGACATGCGTATAGGGATTCTCGGTACGGGCGGAATGGCGGGCGCGCTGGGCACGCGGTGGCGGCGCGCGGGACACGAGGTGGTGGCCGGGAGCCGGTCACAGGGAGGGGTGCGGGAAGCGGCCGGGTTCGGGACGGACGCGGTGCTGCTCGCGGTGCCCTACGAGGCGGCGGTGGAAGCGGTCGCGGGGCTCGAGGAGGTGCTGCGTGGACGGGTGCTGATCGACTGCACCAACCCGGTGGGCCATCCCGGCTTCCGGCTGCTCACGGCGGGCGGCCCGTCGGCCGCCGAACGGATCGCGGCCGCCGCACCGGCCTCACGGGTGGTCAAGGCCTTCAACCTCTGCCACGAGGACGTCTGGCGCCTGACCCCGCCGGTCTTCGACGGCCGCCCGCTGGCCGTGCCGCTGTGCGGGGACGACGAGGAGGCCCTGCAGGCCGTACGACGACTCGTGCGCGACCTCGGCTGTGAACCGCTGAACGCCGGAGGGCTGCAACGGGCCGGGCTGCTGGAGGCGACGGCGGCGCTGCTGATCGGCCTGTGGGTGGGGGAGGGGGCGGACGCGCAGGCCATCGCGCCCCCTCGCCCGTGGGCCTAGTCCGCGGCTCAGTCCTCGTCGCGCAGGGCGCAGAGGGCGTCGACGCGGTTCGTGGTGATCGAGTCGACGCCCGCCGCGATGAGACGGCGCATCGAGCGGACCGTGTCGGGGGTCCAGACGGAGACGAGGTAGCCGTCGCGGTGGACGCGTTCGGCGAGGGCCTTGTCGACCAGCCCGAAGCGGTAGTTCAGCCAGCGCGGGCGGACCGCCTCCAGCAGTGCGGGGCGCGGCGGGGCCAGCGACGTCCAGGTCAGGGCGATCTCGGCGGCCGGGTCGGCGGCGCGTACGGCGAGCATGGCAGTGGCGCCCGCGCAGTAGTACACGCGGTCCTCGGCCCCGCTCTCCCGTACGACGTCGACGATCCGGCGGGCCGCCTTCACGTCCGGGGCGCCCGGCAGGTCGAGCATCAGCCGGGCCCCTTCGGCCACCGCCAGCGCCTCGGCCAGCGTCGGCACCTTGCCGTCCGTGAGGCCGCGGACCTCGTCCGACGACAGGGACCTGAGCGGCCGGTCGTGCTCCCACAGCCGCTTCAGCGTGTGGTCGTGCAGCAGCACGGGGACCCCGTCCCGGGTGAGGCGTACGTCGATCTCGACGGCGTCCGCGCCCAGTTCGAGCGCGGCACGCAGGGAGTCGAGCGTGTTCTCACGGACGCGGTAGGGGTCGCCGCGATGGGCCACTGCGGTCAGCTTCTGCATGGGCCCATTGTGCTGGTGGCCGGTACCGGTTCGCGGTGGGGTCAGGGCGCGAGCCACGCCGTGGTGTACGCGTCGATCTCGTCCTTGACACGGGTCTTGCCGGGCTCGTCGAGGAAGGACGCCTCGACCGCGTTCTTGGCGAGGTCGGCCAGGCCGCGCTCGTCGAGGTCGAGGAGACGGGCGGCGACGGCGTACTCGTTGTTCAGGTCGGTGCCGAACATGGGCGGGTCGTCGGAGTTGATGGTGACCAGGACGCCCGCCTTCACGAACTCCTTGATCGGGTGCTCGTCGAGGTGGCGCACCGCGCGCGTGGCGATGTTGGAGGTCGGGCACACCTCCAGGGCGATCCGCTCCTGGGCGAGGTGCGCGAGCAGCTTCTCGTCCCGCGCCGAGCTGGTGCCGTGTCCGATGCGCTCGGCGCGCAGGTGGGTCAGCGCGTCCCAGACCGTCTCCGGGCCGGTCGTCTCACCGGCGTGCGGCACCGAGTGCAGGCCGGCCGCGATCGCGCGGTCGAAGTGCGGCTTGAACTGCGGCCGCGGTACGCCGATCTCGGGCCCGCCGAGCCCGAAGGAGACGAGGCCTTCGGGGCGCAGGCGGTCGTCGGTGGCGAGCCGCACGGTCTCCTCGGCGGCCTCCAGCCCCGCCTCGCCAGGGATGTCGAAGCACCAGCGCAGCACGGTTCCGAACTCGGCCTCCGCCGCCTTGCGGGCGTCCTCGATCGCGTCCATGAAGGCGCGCTCGTCGATACCGCGGCGGGTCGAGGAGAACGGGGTGATGGTCAGCTCGGCGTAGCGCACCTGCTGCCGGGCCAGTTCGCGCGCCACCTCGTACGTCAGCAGACGTACGTCCTCCGGCGTGCGGATCAGGTCGACGACGGACAGGTACACGTCGACGAAGTGGGCGAAGTCCGTGAAGGTGAAGTAGTCGGCCAGGGCCTCGGGGTCGGTGGGGACCTTGGAGTCGGCGTGGCGGGCGGCCAGTTCGGAGACGATCCGGGGGGAGGCGGAGCCTACGTGGTGGACGTGCAGTTCGGCCTTGGGCAGCGAGGCGATGAAGGCGTGCAGGTCGCGCGGGACGCTGGGGTCGATGAGGTGCTCGGTCAAGGTTCCTCCCCGGAACGGCGCCCTCGGCCGGCGTGCGGCGGGCGCGGGTGATCGGCTGATCGATGACTCGGGGATCATCGTAGGCCGACCGGTCGGGGGAAGGGGCGCTGGTCGTAGCATGACGGCATACGGCAGAGGGGGTCCCGACCATGTCCGACGAGGCGCGACAGCCGGCAGGCGAGGCGCAGGGGGCGACTCCGTCGGCTTCCGGGGGGCAGTGGGGCGAGGCGGTGGCTTCTGAGGGGGCGCGGGGGTCGACTCCGTCGGCTTCCGGGGGGCAGTGGGGTGAGGCGGTGGCTCCTGAGGGGGCGCGGGGGTCGACTCCGTCGGCTTCCGAGGGGGAGCGGGGCGAGGCGGTGGCTTCCGAAGGGGCGCGGGGATCGACTCCGTCGGCTTCCGAGGGGCAGCGGGGCGAGGCTGCGGCTTCTGAGGGGGAGCAGGGGTCGACTCCGTCGGCTTCCGAGGGGGAGCGGGGCGAGGCGGTGGCTTCCGAAGGGGAGCGGGACAGGCTGACGGCTCCCCGGGTGGGGTTGGACAAGGGGACGGCTTCCGGGGTGGGAGCGGGTAGCGCGGGCGCGGCGGGGGAGCGGGACGTGGAGGGGCGTGGTGAGCGGGGGGCTTGGGCGCCGCCCGCGGGTGACGGGGCGACTGGGCAGACGGTCTCCGCGGAGGACGTGCCGTTCGCGCCGACGGCGCCGGAAGAGGACGGGGCCGCGGGGTCCCGTGCGGCGGTCGGTGACTCATGGTCCGGTCCGGGCATGCCCGAGGACGCGGCGCCTGTCGTCGACACTCCCTCCTCCGCGTCGGCCGGGGACGCCTCAGCAACGCCGTCCCACGACGCGTCCTCCTCGCCCGCCGGTCAGCGGGCCGCCAGTGACGCGCCTCCCGGGCTGCCGCGCGCACCCGGGGGTGCCGTTGGCCCGGGGACCACGCTCGCTTCGAACGACCCGCACTCCTGGCCACCCCCGTCCATCCACGACCGGCGGCCGACCACGTCGACACCGGGCGCCGACGCTTCGGCCTCGGGGCCGCAGGGCACGCCACCGTCGGGGCCCTGGGCAAACCCGTACGCACCGCCCGGCCCGGCCACACCGGGCGGCGGCCCGGCGAACCCCTTCGCGCCACCGGGAGCGCCGGTGAGCGCCCCGGCCAACCCGTTCGCCCCGCCGTCCGATTCCGCCGAGCCTGCGGCTTCGCCGGGTGCACCGGCAGGTAGCCCTGCCACTCCCTTCGCCCCGCCGTCAGGTCCGGCGAGCGGTGGGACCAACGCGTTCGCACCACCGGGAGCGCCGTCGAGCGGTTCCGCCGACGCTTCGGCTTCGCCGGGAGTTGTGGCCGGTGGCCCGGCCAACCCGTTCGCCCCGCCGTCCGGTCCGGCGAGCGATGCGACCAACCCGTTCGCGGCGCCGGGAGCGCCTGCGAGTGGCCCGGCCACCCCGTTCGGCCCGCCGTCGGGTCCGGCGAGCGGTTCCGCCGACGCTTCGGCTTCGCCGGGAGTTGTGGCCGGTGGCCCGGCCAACCCGTTCGCCCCGCCGTCCGGTCCCGCGAGCGGTGGGACCGACCCGTTCGGCCCGCCGGAGACGTTGGTGTCCGGTTCCTCCGAGCCCTTCGTTTCGCCGGGCGGGCCGGGGGTCGGCTCGGCGAACCCCTTCGTCCCGCCGCACCCCGGGCCTCCGGTCAACCCCTTCGCAGCCCCGGCCGGTCCCGGCCTCTACGCCCAGGACAGTCACGTCCCGCCGCCGCCCATCGCCCCCGACGGCCCGGGCCAGGTGCCCTACGGCTATCCGGGCGGTGGGTACGGCTACCCGGGCGCCGCACCGCAGGGCTACTACGGCTGGCCCGGCATGCAGCCCCTGCCCAGTAACGGCATGGGCACCGCCGGGCTCGTGCTCGGCATTCTCTCGGCCCTCGTGTTCTGCCTCTGGCCGCTGGCGATCGTCCTCGGCGTTCTCGGCGTGATCTTCGGTGCGATCGGTCGCGCGAAGGCCCGCAGGGGAGTGGCCACCAACCCCGGTCAGGCCCTGGCCGGGATCATCTGCGGAGCCGTGGGCATCGCACTGGGCATCGGCATGGTCGTACTGCTGGTCGTGACGTAGGCAGAAGCGCGACCTGAAACCCGAAGGGGTACGGGGGTCGGGTCGTGCCGCCATACGGCTCCGCAGCCTGGGCGCGACCGATCCGTAGACACACGTGCCCCCATTTACGCGAACCCCGGCAGATTCGGTCCCCGCCACCGCACCGGGGCCGGCGCCCACTCCAGCCCGGTCCGCTTATTCGCCGTCGGCCCCCGCCTGCAACCGACCCGCGCTCGATCGACGCGAACCCTCGCGGATGCGCCCCTGCCCCCGCCGCGAGCCGATTCTCGGCAGGTCTCACGAGTCCTGCCGATGTCGCCGACCGTAGACGTCCAACCCGGTCCGCCTAATGCGCTGCTGGCCCTCACCCGCAACCGACCCGCGCTCGATCGACGCGAACCCTTGCGGATGCGCTCCTGCTCCCGCCGCGAGTCGATTCCCCGCAGGCCTCACCAGCCCTGCCCCTACCGCTCTCACCGGCCGCAGACACCCCCCGACCCGTTCCGCCTACGCGCCGCCGGCGCCCCGCAACCGATCCCGGGCCTCCATCAGTGCGAACCCCAGCAGATTCGGCCCCCGCCACCGCTGCGGATCCAGTGCCCCCTCGTCCGTGGCCGCGAGCCCGATCCCCCACACCCGGTCCACCGGACTGGCCTCCACCAGCACCCGCTCTCCGGTGCCTAGGAGGAACGACCGCAGGCCGTCGTCCGCGCCGAACTTGTGCATGCTGCCCTCGACGACGATCCCGAAGCGCTCGCGCTCCCAGGCCGTCTCGTCGAAGCCCCGGACCAGCCGCCCTTCCTTCTTCGCCACCGATGGATGTTCCGCGGCCAGCACCCGCCGCTCCGCCTCCGCGTCGCCGAACAGCCGTGCCTTGCCCGCCATCATCCAGTGCTCGGCGGTCGCATACGTCACTCCGTCCACCACGAACGGTGACGGCCACCACTGGCTCAGACAGCTCGCCCCGATCCGGCCGTCCGGCAGCGGGCGGTGTCCCCAGAAGTGGAGGTACTTGACCCTCGCCCCCGTCCGGACCGCCCTGACCAGGGTGTCCCGAGAATCGATCTTCGTCATGCATGCGAGTCTGACAGCCACCACTGACACTCCGTCCTGGCTTTTCCAGGCCGACTCGACACTCGGTCGACAGATTTCGTCGCGTAACTAAAAGGCAACAACGGAATCCCTTGTCGGACGGCACTTGCTCTGTCAGGATCGGCACTCAAATCGAGCTGGAGCTACGCCCCGCCTACGGGAACGTGGGCCGGCGGCGGAGGAGAGCGACATGCACAACCCGGGCAACGCCACCCCGGACCGATTCCCCGCGCAGGAGCGCTTCGCGGACGGCGCGCAGTACATCGCGGGCCGCCTCACCAAGGGCACCTCAGGACGGACGCACGCGGTCGTCGACCCCGCGACCGGCGAGGAGGTCTACACCTACGAGCTGGCGAGCACCGCCGACGTGGACGCGGCCGTCGCCGCCGCGCGCGAGGCCTTCCCGGCCTGGGCCGCCACCACGCCCGGCGAGCGCTCGGACGCGCTGCACCGCTTCGCCGCCGTGCTCGCCGACCGCGCCGAGGACTTCGCCCGCGCCGAGTCCCTCCAGTGCGGCAAGCCGCTGAAGCTGACGCGTGAGTTCGACGTGCCGGGGACCATCGACAACACCGCCTTCTTCGCGGGCGCGGCCCGTCATCTGCAGGGGCAGTCGGCCGGTGAGTACTCCGGCGACCACACCTCGTACGTCCGCCGTGAGCCCATCGGTGTCGTCGGCTCCATCGCGCCCTGGAACTACCCGCTCCAGATGGCCGCCTGGAAGGTCCTCCCGGCGATCGCCGCGGGCAACACGATCGTGCTCAAGCCCGCCGAGCTCACCCCGCTGACCTCGCTGCTCTTCGCGCAGGCCGCCACCGACGCCGGGATCCCCGACGGTGTCATCAACATCGTCTCCGGGACCGGGAAGGAAGCGGGCGAGCATCTCGTCGGGCACCCCGACGTCGCCATGACCTCCTTCACCGGGTCCACCGCCGTCGGCAAGCGGGTCGCCGAGATCGCCACCGCCACCGTCAAGCGCATCCACCTGGAGCTCGGCGGCAAGGCGCCCTTCGTGGTCTTCGACGACGCCGACCTGGACGCCGCCGTCAACGGCGCCGTCGCGGGCTCGCTCATCAACACCGGCCAGGACTGCACGGCCGCCACGCGCGCGTACGTGCAACGTCCGCTCTACGAGGCGTTCGTGGAGCGGACGGCCGAGCTCATGGCTCAGGTCCGGCTCGGCGACCCCTTCGCCCCCGGTACCGATCTCGGCCCGCTCATCTCGCACGTCCAGCGGGACCGGGTCGCCGCCTTCGTCGACCGTGCGCGTGGCTACGCGCGCGTGGTGACCGGCGGGGAGGCTCCTCAGGGAGATCTCAAGAACGGCGCGTACTATCGCCCCACCCTGGTCGCGGACGCCGCCCAGGACAGCGAGATCGTCCAGTCCGAGCTCTTCGGACCCGTCCTCGTGGTGCTGCCCTTCGACAGCGACGACGAGGGGATCCGGCTCGCCAACGACACCCCGTACGGGCTCGCCGCCTCCGCCTGGAGCCGCGACGTCTACCGGGCGAACCGCGCCACCCGTGAGATCAAGGCGGGCTGTGTGTGGGTCAACGACCACATCCCGATCATCAGCGAGATGCCCCATGGCGGGTACAAGGCGTCCGGCTTCGGCAAGGACATGTCCTCGTACTCGTTCGAGGAGTACACCCAGATCAAGCATGTCATGTTCGATAACACGGCGGTCGTCAGGAAGGACTGGCACCGCACGATCTTCGGGGACCGATAGCCGTAACCAGGCCGCCCGACCCGCGGCCGATCCTCCCGAAAGGGCACCACGCGCATGGAGCAGTACGAGCCCGACCGCCTGAGCCCGGCCCAAGTGGCCGCCATGCGGCGCAGCTTCCAGGGCGGCCGGGCCGCCATGACCCGGCGGTCCCTGTTGCGCGCCTCCGCGGGCGGCGCGCTCGCGGTCGGCGGCCTCGGGGCCCTGACCGGCTGCGGTATCCCCGCGGCGGGCGACACCAAGGGCGGAGTCTCCGCGGAGGACCACTCGGCGAAGGAGAAGGTCGTCAACTTCTCCAACTGGACCGAGTACATCGACGTGGACGAGAGCGAGAAGCACCACCCCACGCTCGACCAGTTCAAGAAGCGGACCGGCATCACGGTCAAGTACACGGAGGACATCAACGACAACGTCGAGTTCTTCGGCAAGATCAAACCGCAGCTCGCCGCCGGCCAGGACACCGGCCGCGACATCATCGTCCTCACCGACTGGCTCGCGGCCCGGCTGATCCGCCTCGGGTGGGTCCAGAAACTGGACCCGTCGAACCTGCCCCATGCGTACACCAACCTGTCGGCGCAGTTCCGCAACCCCGACTGGGACCCCGGCCGTGCCTACTCGTACGTGTGGCAGGGCATCTCGACCGTCATCGCGTACAACAAGAAGGCCCTCGACGGCGTCGAGGTGAAGTCCCTCTCCGACCTGCTCGACAACCCCAAGCTCAAGGGCAAGGTCGGCTTCCTGTCGGAGATGCGCGACAGCATCGGCATGACCCTGCTCGACATGGGCAAGGACCCGGCGAACTTCACCGCCGACGACTACGACGCGGCCGTCGCCCGCATCCAGAAGGCCGTCGACAAGGGCCAGATCCGCCGCTTCACCGGCAACGACTACACCTCCGACCTGAGCAGCGGCGACTTCGCCGCCTGTATCGCCTGGGCCGGTGACGTCGTGCAGCTGAAGGCGGACAGCCCGGACATCGACTTCCTGATCCCGGACAGCGGGTACATCACGTCGACCGACAACTTCCTGATCCCCAACAAGGCCCGTCACAAGACGAACGCCGAACGGCTCATCGACTACTACTACGAGCCGAAGCCGGCCGCCGAGCTCGCCGCGTACATCAACTACGTGACGCCCGTCGACGGGGTGAAGGCCGAGCTGGAGAAGCTCGACCCGGATGCGGCGAACAACCCGCTGATCATCCCGGACAAGGCCATGGCCGCGAAGTCCCACGCCTTCCGCTCGCTGAGCTCGAAGGAAGAGACCGAGTTCGAAGAGAAGTTCGCGAAGCTGACTGGGGCGTGACCATCGTGACGAACAAGACTGACAACACCGGCGACGTCCGCCTTTCGGGCATCAGCAAGACGTACGACAACGGCTTCACCGCCGTACAGCCGCTGGACCTGACCGTGCCGCAGGGCTCCTTCTTCGCCCTGCTCGGCGCCTCCGGCTGCGGAAAGACCACCACCCTGCGGATGATCGCGGGGCTGGAGGAGCCCACCACGGGCACCGTCTCGCTCGGCGAGCAGGACGTCACCAACCTGCCGCCCTACAAGCGGCCGGTGAACACCGTCTTCCAGTCCTACGCCCTCTTTCCGCACCTCGACATCTTCGAGAACGTCGCCTTCGGCCTGCGCCGGCGTGGCATCAAGTCGGTGAAGAAGCAGGTCGAGGACATGCTGGAGCTCGTCCAGCTCGGCGAGCAGGCCCGCAAGAAGCCGCACCAGCTCTCCGGCGGCCAGCAGCAGCGGGTCGCCGTGGCCCGGGCGCTGATCAACACTCCCAAGGTGCTCCTCCTCGACGAGCCCCTCGGCGCCCTCGACCTCAAGCTGCGCCGCCAGATGCAGCTGGAGCTCAAGCGCATCCAGACCGAGGTCGGCATCACCTTCATCCATGTCACGCACGACCAGGAGGAGGCCATGACCATGGCCGACACGGTCGCCGTGATGAACGCGGGCCGCGTCGAGCAGCTCGGCTCGCCCGCCGACCTCTACGAGAACCCGAACACCACCTTCGTCGCCAACTTCCTCGGCACGTCCAACCTGATCGAGGCCGAGGTCGACTCCAAGAGCGGTGACGACATCGTCCTCAAGGCCGGGGGCGGCAAGCTGGTGCTCCCCGAGGCGCGATGTTCCGCCCCGACGCAGACCGGCGGCAAGGTCCTGGTCGGCGTCCGCCCGGAGAAGATCTCCCTCACCCACGCCGACGACGCCGGCGAGATCCCCGAGGGCCGCAACCGCATCACCGGCAAGATCGCGGCCACGTCCTTCATCGGCGTCTCCACGCAGTACGTCATCGACAGCCCCGTCTGCCCCGAGTTCGAGGTCTACGCCCAGAACATCGACCGCGACGTCCGGCTCGTGCCCGGCGCCGACGTGGTCCTGCACTGGAACCCGGCGCACACCTTCGGCCTCGACGCGGCTCAGGACATCGACGCGGGCATCCAGGAAGAGGCTGCGGTCTGATGGCGACCCTCACCGAGGCGCCGCCGCCTCTCTCCCCGACCGCGCCCGAGAAGAAGCCCCCGCGCAGACGCGGCCGGCTCGTGCCGTACTGGCTGCTGCTCCCCGGCATCCTGTGGCTGCTGGTCTTCTTCGCCCTGCCGATGGTCTACCAGGCCTCCACGTCCGTGCAGACGGGCTCCCTGGAGGAGGGCTACAAGGTCACCTGGCACTTCGCGACCTACTGGGACGCGTTGGCCGAGTACTGGCCGCAGTACCTGCGCTCGATCCTGTACGCGGGCTCGGCGACGATCCTGTGCCTGATCCTCGGCTACCCGCTGGCCTACCTGATCGCGTTCCGCGCGGGCCGCTGGCGGAACCTGATCATGATCCTGGTGATCGCGCCGTTCTTCACCAGCTTCCTGATCCGCACCCTCGCCTGGAAGACGATCCTCGCGGACGGCGGCCCGGTCGTCGGGGCCCTCAACACCCTGCACGTCCTGGACGTCACCAGCTGGCTCGGCTGGACCTCCGGCGACCGTGTGCTGGCCACGCCGCTGGCGGTGGTGTGCGGTCTGACGTACAACTTCCTGCCGTTCATGATCCTGCCGCTCTACACCTCACTGGAGCGCATCGACACCCGCCTCCACGAGGCCGCGGGCGACCTGTACGCCAAGCCGGTCACGACCTTCCGGAAGGTCACCTTCCCGCTGTCGATGCCGGGTGTGGTCTCCGGCACGCTGCTGACCTTCATCCCGGCCGCCGGTGACTACGTCAACGCGGACCTGCTCGGCTCGACGGACACCCGCATGGTCGGAAACGTCATCCAGTCCCAGTTCCTGCGAATTCTGGACTATCCGACGGCCGCGGCACTCTCCTTCATCCTGATGGCCGCCATCCTCGTCATGGTCACGGTCTACATCCGCAGGTCCGGAACGGAGGATCTGGTTTAAATGGCCTTCGTCAACTGGCTCAAGCGCAAATTCGTCGTCATCGCGGGACTGCTGACGCTCGGATATCTCCTGCTGCCGAACGTCGTCGTGACGGTGTTCTCCTTCAACAATCCGAAGGGGCGCTTCAACTACGAATGGCAGCAGTTCTCCCTGGACGCCTGGAAGGACCCGTGCGGTGTCGCCGGCATGTGCGGCTCGCTGTCGCTCAGTCTCCAGATCGCGTTCTGGGCGACGGTCGGCGCCACCGTCCTCGGCACGATGATCGCCTTCGCGCTGGTCCGCTACCGCTTCCGCGCCCGCGGCGCCGTGAACTCGCTGATCTTCCTGCCGATGGCGATGCCCGAGGTCGTCATGGCCGCCTCGCTGCTCACCCTGTTCCTCAACATGGGCGCTCAACTGGGCTTCTGGACGATCCTCATCGCCCACATCATGTTCTGCCTCAGCTTCGTCGTCACCGCCGTCAAGGCGCGGGTGATGTCGATGGACCCGAGGCTGGAGCAGGCCGCCCAGGACCTCTACGCCGGCCCGTTCCAGACCTTCATCAGGGTCACCCTGCCGATCGCCGCCCCCGGAATCGCGGCGGGCGCGCTGCTCGCCTTCGCGCTTTCCTTCGACGATTTCATCATCACCAATTTCAACGCGGGTTCGACCGTCACCTTCCCCATGTTCGTCTGGGGTTCGGCACAGCGCGGCACACCCGTTCAGATCAATGTGATCGGTACGGCCATGTTCCTGGTCGCCGTACTGCTCGTCCTGACCTCTATGGTCATCAGTAATCGCCGTAACAAGCAAAAGGCATAACCGAAAAACCCTTGTAGGGAGTTGAAATCATGGCCCCAAGCGCCATGAGTCGTGGCAGTGAACGGATGAAATCCCTTTCCGACGCCCAGCCGGTCCCGTACTGGCTGGACGACCCCGGCAAGCCGCACCCCGAGCCCGCCCTCACCGGCGCCGAGACCTGCGACCTGCTGGTCGTCGGCGGTGGCTACAGCGGACTGTGGACCGCGCTCCTCGCCAAGGAGCGCGACCCGCAGCGGGACGTGGTCCTGCTGGAGGGCCGTGAGGCGGGCTGGGCCGCCTCGGGCCGCAACGGCGGCTTCTGCGCCGCCTCCCTCACGCACGGTCTGGGCAACGGGCTGACCCGCTGGCCGGACGAGATCCACCGGCTGGAGGAGCTGGGCGCCCGCAATCTCGACGAGATCGAGAAGGCGGTCGCCCGCTACTCCCTCGACTGCGACTTCGAGCGCACGGGCGAGATCGACGTCGCGACCGAGACGTACCAGGCGCGGGAACTGCGTGACTGGTACGAGGAGATGGAGCGCGCCGGTCTCGCCGAGGGCGTCGAGTTCCTCGACGCCGAGGCGGTACGGGAACAAGTCGACTCACCGACTTTCAAGGCGGGCCTGTACGACCGCCGGGGCGTCGCCATGCTCAACCCGGCGAAGCTCGCCTGGGGCCTGAAGCGGGCGTGTGTGCAACTCGGCGTGCGCGTCCACGAGCACACCCCCGCCCTGACGCTGAAGCCGTACGGCGCCGGGATGGCCGTACGCACCCCCTACGGCTCGGTCCGTGCCCGCAAGGTCGCGCTCGGCACCAACATCTTCCCGAACCTGGTCAGGCGGGTCCGGTCGTACACCGTCCCGGTCTACGACTACGCGCTGATGACCGAACCGCTGAGCGGCGAGCAGCTCGCGGCGATCGGCTGGAAGAACCGACAGGGCCTCGGCGACAGCGCCAACCAGTTCCACTACTTCCGGCTGAGCGCCGACAACCGCATCCTGTGGGGCGGCTACGACGCGGTCCACCACTACGGTGGCCGGGTGCGCGCCGAGTACGACGACCGCCCGGAGACGTACGCCAAGCTCGCCGAGCACTTCTTCACCTGCTTCCCGCAGCTCGAAGGCGTCCGCTTCACCCACGCGTGGGGCGGCGCGATCGACACCTGCTCGCGCTTCTCGGCGTTCTTCGGCACCGCGCACCGCGGGAACGTGGCCTACGCGGCCGGCTACACGGGACTCGGCGTCGGCGCGACCCGGTTCGGCGCGGACGTGATGCTGGACCTGCTGGACGGCGAGACCACGGAGCGGACCTCGCTGGAGATGGTCCGCAAGAAGCCGCTGCCGTTCCCGCCCGAGCCGTTCGCGTGGACCGGCATCGCGCTGACCAAGTGGTCGCTGGCGCGGGCGGACTCGCACGACGGGCGGCGCAATCTGTGGTTGAGGACGATGGACAGGCTGGGACTCGGCTTCGACAGCTGATCACTCGGAGGCCCGGCCCCGCTCGCTCTCCGGCGGGGCCGGCGGCTCCGGCTCCCGCCGTCCCGGCGACGCGTCCTGACGCTGCCACGCGGCGTACAGCGTGGACAGCCCGATCGCCACGGTGGACACCGCCTCCGGCTCGATCCCGGACAGGACAAGGACGACTCCGGTCACCAGGACCGCGAGGAAGACCACCAGGTCGGTTCGTCGTCGTGGGGTGTGCATTGCTGCCCTCTCTGATCCGATCTCATGCCAAGCTGCTCCCGTGGGGGAGGGACAACAGGCTGCGCCGGACGCGAAGTGTTGCGCCACGCGTCACAGTTGCCAGTTGTCGCAACGCTCGGTACGAGGGAGATCAGGGGGATCGGCATGGGCAGTCTCGTGCCCTTGGGAGGCGATCTGCCGGACGAGGGGCGAGCGCTCGCGGAGGCGTTGCGCGGCCTGTTCGGCGGACTGGGCCTCAGCGTCCGCAGATACGCCACCCGGCGGCACCGGGACGCCGGTTCGGTGTCCCGGTTCCTCAACGGCAGCCGCGTACCGCCCTGGGAGTTCGTCAACGACCTGATCAGCGACGTGACCGAGCAGCAGGGCCAGCCGCCCACCCCCGAAGCCATGGAGCTGCTGCGCCGGCTGCATCGCGAAGCCCTCGCCGAGAGCGGCTCCGCGTACGGCAGGGTCCAGCTCCTCGAGGACCAGCTCGCCGACGCCGACCGCCGGTCCATGGAGTCCACCAACCTGGTGCGAGCCCTGGAGAGGGCGTTGGCGAACGCGCAACACCGCGCCGCCGACCTGGAGTTGCAGCTCCGTCAGCTGCACGGCCGCCAGGACGACCGGATCGCCGAGAAGGACAAGTCCCTTCAGCTGTACGAGGATCAGGTGACGGCGCTGCTCAGGGAGCGGCAGAACCTGCTGCGGGAGGTGGAGGCGCTCGGCGAGCAGCTCCAGGACGCGCACGCCCGGCGGGCGCAGGCCGAGCGGCGCTGCGAGGAACTGGAGCGGCAGCTGGTCGTGGCCGAGGAGCTGTGGGAGGAGGAGAGCGCCGAGGCCGACGACGGTCCGCCCGCCCCCGGTTCCGGTGCTCCGGCGCAGGACGACGGCCCCGCCACCGGACACGGGCTCGACCCCCGGTACCGTCTCGACGCCTTCGTCGCGGGCGAGGGCAACCGCTTCGCGCACTCGGCCGCCACCGCCGTGGCGGAGGCCCCCGCCAAGCTGTACAACCCGCTGTTCGTCTACGGCACTTCGGCCATCGGCAAGACACATCTGCTGCACGCGATAGGGGAGCGCACGCGCCGTCTGCACCCGGACAAGCGCGTGTGTTACGTGACCGCGGAGGAGTTCGGCGCCGAGTTCGCCCGGGCCGGCCGCGACCGCGGCTTAGACCGGTTCCGCCGTCGCTACCGGGGCGTGGACGTCCTGCTGCTCGACGACATCCAGTTCCTCGCTGACCGGCAGCCCTTGCGCGAGGAGTTCCTCCACACCTTCGACGCGCTGCACGCCGCGAACAAGCAGATCGTGCTGTCCTCGGACCGTCCGCCCAAGCAGCTCACCGAGCTCGGGGACCGGCTGCGCAACCGGCTGGAGTCCGGGCTGATCACCCATGTCCAGCCCCCCGACCAGGAGGCCCGGATCGCGCTGCTGCGACACAAGGCGCAACGGGACGGGCTCGTCGCCGCGCCGGAGGTCCTGGAGTACATCGCCTCGCAGATCCAGCGCAACGTCCGTGAGCTCGAGGGCGCGTTGATCCGCGTGAGCGCCTTCGCGTCGCTGAACCGGCAGCCGATGGACGTGCCGTTGGCGGAGAAGGTCCTCAAGGACCTGGTCCCGGACCGTGTGCCGACGCGGGAGGAGGACGTCGTGCACCTGATCATCGACGAGACCGCCCACTACTTCGGCGTCACCTCCGACGACCTGCGCGGAAGGAACCGCGGCCGCGCCATCGTGACCGCCCGCCAGATCGCCATGTACCTGTGTCGTGAGCTCACCGACGTGTCGACACCGGGGATCGCCACCGTCTTCGGCGGGCGGGACCCGGGGACGGTCGAGCACGCGGATCACAAGCTCCGCAACCTGATGGCCCAGCGCCGCTCCGTCTACAACCAGATCACGGAACTCACCGCGCGTATCAGGGACGCCGGCGGCCTGAGCGTGGTCCGGCCCGCCCTTCCCGCCCCCCTGTGATCCGGTTCACTCCAACGGGGTGGTGAAACCCGCGTAATGCACGCCCCGGACCTGCCTCTCCTCCGTGGACGCGTTCCGCGTCCACGGAGGAACAGGGAGGTCTTCTCATGACTGGGGCGAAGACGGCGGTCGAGTGGCTGGCATCGGTGGCACCGGATCCCGACGCCTGCCGCTGGGAGTGGGAGCGCAATCCCCTCGGGGTCGCGCTGCTGCCCGCCGGCAAGGCCTGGGACGTGCTCATCCTGCCGGGTGAGCTCGGTTATCCCACGCTCGACGTCCTCACGCGCATCATCGACCAGCCGGGCCCGGTGCTGGTCGACTTCGGCGACGCCCGGATGGGCTTCCTCGTGCCGCCCGGTACCGCCGCACGCTGGGTCGGCACGGGCATCCGCACGGCCGGCGTCGGCACCTGGATCGTGGTGCCGTACCCGGGACGCTCCACAGGCGGCGTCCGCTGGCTGGTCCCCCCGGACGGTTCCGGCACCCTCACCGACCCGGCACTCCTCGAACTGGCGATGCACGAGGCGGCGGCGGGTCTGGCCACGGAGGGAGACGGGTAGCCGACCGCGGGAGGTCTTGACAACTGAATTGGTCTGGACCAAATTGGGCGCGCTCCACCCCTCCAATTCCCCCAGTTCCGGAGGCACTTGTGGATCGCTCCAGACCTCTCGTCGCCGCGCTCACGGCCACACTGCTGGCAGCGGGCGGCATCACCGCGCTCTCGTCGGCCGCCCGTGCGGCCGACGCGGACCTCGCACGCAACGGCGGTTTCGAGGCAGGCCTCGACTCCTGGACCTGTTCGGCCGGTACGACGGTGAACAGCCCCGTGCGCAGTGGTGTCTCCGCACTCCAGGCGACCCCGGCGGGCAGCGACAACGCCCGGTGCGCCCAGACGGTGACCGTGAGGCCCGACTCCGCCTACACCCTCTCCGGATACGTCCGGGGCTCCTACGTCCACCTCGGGGCGAGCGGCACCGGCACCACCGACGTCACCGCCTGGACCCAGTCCGCCCCGAACTGGCAGCAGCTCACCACGACCTTCCGCACCGGACCGTCCACCACCAAGGTCACGATCTACACCCACGGTTGGTACGGCACCGGCGCGTACCACGCCGACGACATCTCCCTCTCAGGACCCGGCGTCGACGCGGGCCTGCCCCCGGCCGCGCCCACCGGCCTGACCGTCGCCACCGTCACCCCCTCCAGCGTGACCCTGTCCTGGCCGGCGGTCACGGGCGCCACGAGCTACGCCGTCCATCGCGACGGAGCAAGGGTCCGGACGGTGAGCGGAACATCGGCCACGATCACCGGGCTCTCCCCGTCGACCGCGTACAGCTTCCAGGTCACCGCGCTCAACGACGCCGGCGAGTCCGCGAAGTCGGCCCCCGTCACGGCGACCACCACCGCCGGCTCCGGCGGCTCGACCGACCTCCCCGCCCATGCCCTGGTCGGCTACCTCCACGCCAGTTTCGCCAACGGCTCCGGCTACACGCGCCTGGCCGACGTCCCCGACAGCTGGGACGTCATCGACCTGGCCTTCGGCGAGCCGACCTCGGTCACCTCCGGCGACATCCGCTTCGACCGCTGCCCGGTCACCGAGTGCCCGAACGTCGAGAGCGACGCCGAGTTCAAGGCGGCGATCAGAGCCAAGCAGGCGGCCGGCAAGAAGGTGCTGATCTCCATCGGCGGCCAGAACGGCCAGGTCCAGCTGACGACCACGGCGGCCCGGGATGCCTTCGTCACCTCCGTGTCGAAGATCATCGACGAGTACGGACTCGACGGCCTGGACATCGACTTCGAGGGCCACTCGCTCTCCCTGAACGCCGACGACACCGATTTCAAGAACCCGAGAACACCGGTCATCGTCAACCTGATCTCGGCCCTGAAGACGCTGAAGGCGAAGTACGGCTCCCGGTTCGTGCTGACGATGGCCCCCGAGACCTTCTTCGTCCAGCTCGGCCACCAGTACTACGGCACCGGCAAGTGGGGCGGCCAGGACCCGAGAGCGGGCGCGTATCTCCCGGTGATCCACGCGCTGCGCGACGACCTGACCCTGCTGCACGTCCAGGACTACAACTCGGGCCCGATCATGGGCCTCGACAACCAGTACCACTCCATGGGCGGCGCCGACTTCCACATCGCCATGACCGACATGCTGCTCACCGGCTTCCCGGTCGCGGGCGACGCGAACAACGTCTTCCCGCCCCTGCGCCCCGACCAGGTGGCGATCGGCATGCCGGCGTCCACGAACGCGGGCAACGGACACGTGCCGCCCGCCGAGGTCACCAAGACCCTCGACTGCCTCACAAAGAAGACCAACTGCGGCTCGTACACCACCCATGGCACCTGGCCCGCTCTGCGCGGCCTGATGACCTGGTCGATCAACTGGGACCGGTACGGGAGCTGGGAGTTCCAGCGGACGTTCGACGGCTACTTCGGCTGACGGTCAGGACGTAACCGGTGAGCAGGACCGTGGAGAGGCACCAGCTGGCCACGACGTCCAGTGGCCAGTGGTAGCCGCGGCGGACCAGGCCGTAGGAGACGCCGAGGACGAGGACGCCGTACGAGAACACGATCGTGCGGCGGAGCCGTCCGGCGCGCAGCCAGGGGAGGAGGAGCAGGGTCGTGGCGCCGTAGGCGACGGCCGCTGTGGCCGTGTGGCCGGACGGGTAGTAGCCGGTGGCCGGTGGGACGGCCGGGGTGCCCGGGCGGTCGGTCAGTTCCTTGATCGGGATGATGAGGGCGGGGACCAGGGCCATCAGCAGTGCGGCGCCGGCGGACGGCTGCCACCAGCGGTCTGTGCCGGCGCGTCGGGCCCGCCAGACCGCGTATCCGAGCGCCAGGGCCAGGACCGGGACCGCGACCTGGACATTGCCGAGGTCGGCGAGGAGTTCCGAGGCGCGGTCGGGGTGGACCAGGGCGCGGCTGACGCGTTCGTCCAGGCGCACCAAAGGGCCGTCCTCGACGATCTGCCAGGTGATCAGCGCGAAGAGGACGGCCGGAAGGCCGAGAAGAAGGAAGGTGGAGAAGGAGGTCGGCCACCCCGGAACAGGGGGGGTGGTTCCGGGGTGGCCGTCCGGACCGGATCGTCGCGCGCCCCGGGGGGTTTGGGGCGGGCGACCGTCCGATCGGTGAGGAGATCCGGAGCCGGAGGCTCCGGTTGTGTGCGCGAGGGCACGACCAGGTCGAAGCTGGGGAGGCCCCGGCCTGATGTCGCCCACAGTCCCCTGTGGGCGGGGTGTATCTCTCATCTGGGTAGAACCTACGACAGCCGATGGGGCTACGACAGTCGGAATCGCTTCCTGACAGAGACCCCGCACACGTTCTTCACACGCTCCGACGGCGGCCGCCCCAGAGCCGGAATCCGCTGTGGATCCGGGGCTGGGGCGGGTGCGACGGGTGTGACCTGGGCCGGGGCGCGCCCCGCGTTCCTCCTGGGGCGTCAGACGCGCGCGAAGGCCTGCTCGATGATGTCGAGGCCCTCGTTGAGGAGGTCCTCGCCGATGACCAGCGGCGGCAGGAAACGCAGCACATTGCCGTAGGTGCCACAGGTCAGGACCAGCAGGCCCTCCTGGTGGCAGGCCTTGGCGAGGGCGGCGGTCGCCTCCGCGTTGGGCTCCTTGGTGGCGCGGTCCTTGACGAGCTCGATGGCGATCATCGCGCCACGGCCGCGGACGTCGCCGATGATGTCGAACTTCTCGGCCATCGCGGTGAGGCGGGCCTTCATGGTGGCCTCGATGCTCTTCGCCCGGGCGTTGAGGTCGAGCTCCTTCATCGTCTCGATCGAGCCGAGCGCACCGGCACACGCCACCGGATTGCCGCCGTAGGTACCGCCCAGGCCACCGGCGTGCGCGGCGTCCATGATCTCGGCGCGGCCGGTGACGGCGGCGAGCGGCAGACCGCCCGCGATGCCCTTGGCGGTGGTGATCAGGTCCGGGACGATGCCCTCGTCCTCGCACGCGAACCACTGGCCGGTACGGCAGAAGCCGGACTGGATCTCGTCCGCGACGAAGACGATGCCGTTGTCCTTCGCGAACTTGCTGAGCGCCGGCAGGAAGCCCTTGGCCGGCTCGATGAAGCCGCCCTCGCCGAGTACCGGCTCGATGATGATCGCGGCGACGTTGTCCGGGCCGACCTGCTTGGTGATCTGGTCGATGGCCTGCGCGGCGGCCTCGGGGCCGGCGTTCTCCGGACCGGTCGGCCAGCGGTAGCCGTAGGCGACCGGGACGCGGTAGACCTCGGGCGCGAAGGGGCCGAAGCCGTGCTTGTACGGCATGTTCTTCGCGGTCAGCGCCATCGTGAGGTTCGTACGGCCGTGGTAGCCGTGGTCGAAGACGACGACGGCCTGGCGCTTGGTGTAGGCGCGGGCGATCTTGACGGCGTTCTCGACGGCCTCGGCACCGCTGTTGAACAGCGCGGACTTCTTGGCGTGGTCACCCGGCGTGAGCTCGGCGAGGGCCTCGGCGACCTCGACGTAGCCCTCGTACGGCGTGACCATGAAACAGGTGTGGGTGAAGTCGGCGAGCTGGGCGGAGGCCCGGCGTACGACGGCCTCGGCGGAGGCGCCGACGCTCGTCACGGCGATGCCGGAACCGAAGTCGATCAGGCGGTTGCCGTCGACGTCCTCGATGATGCCGCCGCCCGCCCGCGCGGTGAACACGGGCAGCACCGAGCCCACGCCCTGCGCGACCGCGGCGACGCGGCGGGCCTGCAGCTCCTGCGACTTCGGGCCGGGGATGGCGGTGACGATCCGGCGCTCCTGCGGAAGTGCGCTCATGAGGGGCTCCTGGGGGTGTTGCGAACGGGGTCTTTGCGGACGCTTCTCTTCTTTTCTCGCAGGCTAGGGCGGAGGAAGGGGGGTGGGCATGCTCCATGTGGGCGTTGTCGGGGGTGCGGGTTTGTCCGTCGTGGACATAGCGACGCGGATCGGCTCGGTACCGGCGGCACCGCGGACGATGCGGACGGTGATCGTCCGCTCCGTGGAAGTCGGCCGCGTAAGCGGTGAACTCCCCTTGCGGGGGCGTTAGATTGACGGCTGATGGTGGACGGAACGGCTGGTCAGGGAACGAGGGCGATGGACAGGGACGGGACGCAGGACGCGCGGGGTACGCATGCGAATCCCGTGCCGCGTCCGGCGGGGCCGCCGGACGTGCCGCACGCGCCGCCGCGGCCGGCGCACACTCCGGGCGCGTCCGTGGCCGACTGGCTGAATGAGGCCCGGCCCGCGACCGAGCCAGGGATCTGGCGCTTCGGCTACCGGATGCCGAAGGCCGCCTCGAAGGCGGAGCGGCTCAATCCGCTGACCGTGGCCGGCATGCTCATCCCGTTCGTCGTGGCGCTGGTGGTGTGGTCCTTCTGGCGGCGCGGCGGGCTCCCGTACCAGTTCACGCTGCTGCGGCTCTTCACCCCGGACGACTGGTGGTGGGGCGGCACGATGGCCTCGCCGAAGCGGCTGGAGGGCCAGTCGCTGGAGTACCCGGGCATCGAGGCCCTGGAGGTCTACAGCGGTCTCTTCTTCGCCGTGCTCGTCTACACGGTGGGCCGGCTGGGCAGCTGGCCGGCCGTCGTGCGGCACCTGGTGACCCGCAAGCCCCAGCCCGCCCGCGCCCTGCTGGCCGCCCTGGGCGCCCTGATCACCCTCAGCTTTGTTTTCCCGGACGCCTTCCCCGTCGTCGGCTGGGACGCTCTGCCCGTAGTGAACCCGCTGTTCTCCCTCATCGCCCTCCTTAGCGGCGGATACGGCGTCTACACCTCGCCCTGGGCCACGGACACGCTGTACGCCCTGGTCACGGCCCTTGTCCTGTGGCCGTTCGCCCGGATCGGCGGCTGGTGGTCCCTGGCCCTCACCCGGCTCGCCGCCCGGCGCCGGGCCCGGCAGGGACAGCACCCCGCACCCCTCGCCGAACAGCCCCGCGCCCGCTGGCCCGAGCTGCGGGAGGCCGGGCAGCACCAGGCGGCCGACCTGCTCACCGCCGAAGTGCTGGCCGGGCGGATGAACGACGTGGACTGCGCCCGGATCGAGCGCGGCTGGAAGCGGGCCCGCGGCCAGGGCCGGCTCGCCGCCTTCACGGACACCGTGCTGCGCCAGGGCGCCGCCGCGCTCACCCACCCCTCCGGTGCCCGCGACCTGGCGGGCCGCACCGCCCGGCACGACCTGCTCACCGGACAGGTCCGCATCGGACGGTGGGCCACCGCCGAGCGCACCCCGCGGGCGTACGGCGGCGTGGGCGCGGCTCTCGGGCCGGAGACCCTCGCCACCTCACTGCTGGTCGTCGGGCCCTCGGGCGCGGGCAAGACCCGGCATGTGACCGCTCCGGTGGCCGAGTCCCTCGCTCTGCAGGCACTCACCGGCGGTTGCGCCGTCGTCGCGGTGTGCGGTGCGGGTACGCCGATCGGGGCGGACTCGTCGTACGACGTCGTCGTGCGCGTCGGCGACCCCGGCTCCGTGCACGACCTCGACCCGTACGCCGAGACCGACGACCCCGACGAGGCGGCCGCGCTTCTCGCCGAGGCGCTGGCCGGGGATCTCGACACGGTGAGCCCCGAGCGCGCGGCGCGGGCCCTCGCCCAGCTCCTCGGTCCCTACCGGACCGCGTACGGGCACTTCCCGCCCCTGCCCGTCCTGCGCGAACTGCTGGAAGGGGACCCCGCGGTCCTCGCCGGGCTGCGCGAGGGGCTGGCGGACGAGCGGTTCGCCGTGATGCGCCGCGAGCTCGACGCCCGCGCACGGCAGAGCACCCACCCCGGCGACCCCGGTCCCGTCCTCGCCGACCGGCTGGCACTGCTGGACCGGCCCGCGTTCGCCGGCTTCTTCGGCTCGGCCGGCTCGCACGGCTCGGGCGGGGACACGATCCGTCCGTTCTCGCTGCGCGCCCTCGTCCACCACCCCTTGCGCGTCCGGATCGACCTGCCCGAGCGTGGCCACGCGGAGGCGTCCCGGCTGATCGCCCGGCTGGTGCTGGCCCAGTTCACCGCCGTAGTACGGGAAGGGGGCCGCGATCACTTCGCCGGACTGGTCGTCGACGACGCCACCGGCACCGTGACCCCCGAGTCCGTACGGCGGATCCAGCGGCTGCGCTCGCAGAACGCGGGGGTCGTGCTCGCCCTCCGCACGGTCTCCGACGTTCCGGAGGCGCTGCACGGACCGCTGTTCGGGGCGGTCGGCTGCCGGATGGCGCTGTCCGGGGTGACGACCTGGGACGGCAGCCGCTTCGCCGAAGCCTGGGGCACCCAGTGGGTGGAGACCAAGGACGTCGCCCAGCACACGGTCTTCGCCGACCAGCCGATGACCCGGGCCATGCACGCCCTGCGCAAGCTGGTGACCGGCAAGGCGGTGACGACCGAGGCCGTCACCGTCCGCCAGGTCGAGAGGGAGCGGTGGTCCGCCTCCGAGCTGGCGCACGCCGTGCCGCCGGGGCACGCGGTGCTGTCGCTGACCGCGGCGAAGGGGGAGCACGCCCCGCCCCTGCTGGTGGATCTACAGGGCTAGGCCGGGGCTTCCGCTGCGGGGGCTTGCGGTGACCGGGTGACCGTACGGTGAGGCAGAATCGGCACAGGCCGTTCATACAGGACGGCCAAGTGATCACAGGGCACGCCCGATCCCCGTAGACCTGAAGGCCCCATGCCACCCACGCTCGCCTCGCTCGTCCACCACTCCGCGCTCAAACTGACCGTGCGGGCGGGCGAGGACCGGCTCGACGTCCCCGTGCGTTGGGCGCATGTCAGCGAGCTCGCCGATCCCGTGCCGTACATGGAGGGCGGGGAACTGCTGCTCATCACCGCGCTGAAACTGGACGCGGAGGATCCGCAGGCGATGCGGCGGTATGTGAAGCGGCTGGTCGGGGCGGGGGTCGTGGGGCTCGGCTTCGCGGTCGGGGTCAACTACGAGGACATTCCCGAGGCGCTCGTCGACGCCGCCGCGGGCGAGGGGCTCCCGCTGCTCGAAGTGCCCCGGCGCACGCCCTTCCTCGCCATCAGCAAGGCCGTCTCCGCGGCCATCGCCGCCGATCAGTACCGGGCGGTGACGGCCGGGTTCGCCGCGCAGCGGGAGCTGACCAGGCAGGCGTTGACGGACGGTCCCGAGGGGCTGCTGTCCGCGCTCGCCTCGCAGGTGGACGGGTGGGCAGCGCTGTACGACGCGTCCGGTGCCGTCGTCGCCACCGCGCCGGAGTGGGCGGGGCGGCGGGCCGCACGGCTCACGGCGGACGTGGAGCGACTGCGGGAGCGGCCCGCGCCGGCCTCCTCCGTGGTCGGCGGCCCCGACAACGAGGACCGCGTCGAGCTGCACTCCCTGGGCACCGGGCGGCGACCGCGCGCCGCGCTCGCGGTGGGGACGGCGGCGGCGCCGGGGACGGCGGAACGGTACGCCGTCCACTCGGCGATCGCCCTGCTGACCCTGACCACCGAGCGGTCCCGGTCCCTGCGCGCCGCCGAGCAGCGGCTCGGGGCGGCGGTGCTGCGGATGCTGCTGGCCGGGGAACCGGACCACGCGCGGGCGGTCGCCGGGGATCTGTACGGGTCGCTGCTGGACGCGCCGTTCCGGGTGGTCGTCGCCGAGGCGGTGCCCGCCGGGCGGATGGCCGCGGAGGGGCGCGCTCCGAGCGAGGGTGACCTTCTGGGTGCCCTCGCCGAGGTCGTGGAGTCCGCCGCCGCGCGGGCCGGGGAGGCCGTGCTGGTCGTCGCGGAGGGGGAGCGGCTGGTGGTGCTGGCCGTGGACGGGGGTGCGGCGGTCGGGGCGTGCGGGGAGTACACCGCCGGGCTGGAGGCCGGGCGGGCGGTGGGGGAGCAGGGCGGCGCGGCGGGCGAGGACGAGCTGGTCGTGGGGGTGTCGGCGCCGGTCGGGCCGGTCGCGGCGGCGGCCGCCTACAAGCAGGCCGAGCAGGCGCTGTCCGTCGCGCGGCGGCGCGGGCGGGTGTGCGTGGAGCATGAGCAGCTGGCGGCGGGGTCGGTGGTGCCGTTGCTGGCCGACGATGCGGTGCGGGCTTTCGCGGACGGGTTGCTGCGGCCGCTGTCCGAGCATGACGCGACGGGGCGGGGGGATCTGGTGGCCTCGCTGCGGGCGTGGCTGTCGCGGCACGGACAGTGGGACGCGGCGGCCGCGGACCTGGGTGTGCACCGGCACACGTTGCGGTACCGGATGCGGCGCGTGGAGGAGATCCTCGGACGGTCGCTGGACGACCCGGACGTACGGATGGAGCTCTGGCTGGCGCTGAAGACGACGTCGACGGAGCAGTGACCGCGGGGCGGGAACGGCTCGGTGCCCACCCCACCTCGCCAAACCGGCCCCCCCTCACCCCGCCAAACCGGCGCACCCCCACCCCCCACCACTCCGCGCCGGACAAACACCCCTCCGCGCCCCCGCCCCTACCGTGGACCCGAAAGCCAACGCACACCCCCAACGCGGAAGGGCCGGGACATGACTTCCACCCACGCCTTCTGGCTCGCCGGGCGCCAGGTCGCCGGCGAGGTCAGCTTCGATGTCAGCTCGCCGTGGGACGGGCGGGTCGTCGGCAAGGTCAGCGTGCCGAGCGACGCCCAGACCGAGGAGGCCGTCGCCGCCGCGTACGCCGTACGGGACGAGTTCGCCGCCACGCCCGCCCACGTCCGTGCCGCCGCCCTCGACCACGTGAGCCGCCGCCTCGTCGAGCGCACCGAGGAGATCGCCCAGCTGATCTCCGCCGAGAACGGCAAGCCGGTCAAGTGGGCCCGGGGCGAGGTCGGCCGTGCCGTCTCCGTGTTCCGGTTCGCCGCCGAAGAGGCCCGCCGGTTCAACGGCGGCGAGGCCCAGCGTCTCGACACCGACCTCGGCGGCCAGGGCCGGCTCGCGCTCACCCGCCGCTTCCCGAAGGGCGTCGTCCTCGGCATCGCGCCCTTCAACTTCCCGCTCAACCTGTGCGCCCACAAGATCGCCCCGGCGATCGCGGCCGGTGTGCCGATCATCCTGAAGCCCGCCCCGGCCACCCCGCTCTCCGGGCTCGTCATCGGCGAACTCCTCGCCGAGACCGAGCTGCCGGCCGGTTCCTGGAGCATCCTTCCCGTCCCGAACGACCGGATGCCCGCCCTGGTGCAGGACGAGCGGCTGCCCGTCATCTCCTTCACCGGTTCCGAGAAGGTCGGCTACGCGATCATGGACTCGGTGCCGCGCAAGCACTGCACCCTGGAGCTGGGCGGCAACGGCGCGGCGGTCGTGCTCGGCGACTACGCCTCCGACGCCGACCTCGACTGGGCCGCGACGCGTATCGCCACCTTCTCCAACTACCAGGGCGGCCAGTCCTGCATCTCCGTGCAGCGGGTCATCGCCGACGCGTCGGTGTACGACCGGCTGCTTCCCCGGATCGTCGGCGCCGTCGAGGCCCAGGTCACCGGCGACCCGTCCGACGACAAGACCGACGTCGGCCCGCTGGTCAGCGAGGACGCCGCCAAGCGTGTCGAGACGTGGGTGGACGAGGCCGTCGCCGCCGGCGCCACCCTCGTCACCGGCGGCAAGCGCGACGGCGCCTCCTACGCGCCGACCGTCCTCACCGACGTACCGGCCGACACGACGATCTCCTGCGAGGAGGTCTTCGGACCCGTCCTGACCGTGCAGAAGGTGGACGGCGAGGCCGAGGCCTTCGCGGCCGCCAACGACTCCAAGTACGGCCTCCAGGCGGGCGTGTTCACCCACGACCTCCAGGTCGCCTTCCGCGCCCACCGCGCGCTCGAGGTCGGCGGCGTCGTCATCGGTGACGTGCCCTCCTACCGCGCCGACCAGATGCCGTACGGCGGCGCCAAGCAGTCCGGTGTGGGTCGCGAGGGCGTGAAGTTCGCGATGGACGACTACACCTACGAGCGGGTGCTCGTCCTCACCGGACTCGCGCTCTGACCCTGCGGGCACATCCGTGCCCCGACGCCTCTAGCTAATGGGAACCATTTTCAGCTAAGGTCGTCGCAGCGACGGTGGCTCACCGTCCCGAAGGGGCCCGGCACCGATGCCTTCCGGTGCCGGGCCCCTTCTTTGTGCCGATCTCCTCCGGACCCTCAGCCGGAGAAGCCGGCACGCGCGAGCCGCAGCGGGCCGCGCAGCCTGACGTGGACGTCGTGCACACCGGAGGCCGTGAGCCCGGTGCGGAGCGTGACATAGCCGTACGGCCCTGACGTGGGCGTCTCCGGTGACAGTGTCGCCAGCGCCGGACCGCCGTCGAGTGAGATCTCCACCGCGCCCTCGCCCGCCACGGCCACCGTCACCTCCGTGACACCCGCCCCGAAGTCGCAGGCGCGGTAGACCAGTTCGGCCGCCCCGCCGTTCGCCGGCGTCACCGCGTCGCCGGCCGCCTTCGTCCGGTCGACGATCGCGACACCGCTCTGCTCGTCGAAGTCGGCCCCGTCCAGGCCCCGTTCGACGACAGGGCGCGGTTGGCCCGGCTCGCCGTCCAGGAGAACCGTCGTACGCAGTCGCACATCCTCGCTGGAGGCGGCCGCCATCAGGTCGTACGGCCCCGGCTCCAGGCGCCACCGGCCGTGCGCCACGTCCCAGAACTCGAAGGCCGACAACGGGACTTCGAAGGTCAGCTCCGCCTTCTCGCCGGGGGCGAGCGTGACCCTGCGGTGTGCCACCAGCTCGCGGCGCGGGCGCGGGACCGAGGGGTCCACGGCGCGGGTGTAGAGCTGGGCGACCTCGTCGGCCGTCACGTCCCCCGTGTTCATGACCGTGAAGGAGACGTGCAACGCCCCTTCCCCCGTACGGGACGTGAGATCGCCGTAGGAGAAGGACGCGTACGACAGACCGTGCCCGAAGGGGAACAGCGGGGTGCCCTCGTAGTACAGGTACGTCTGGCGGCCGCCGAGCACGTCGTAGTCCAGCAGGTCGGGCAGGTCGGCGTCGTCGGCGTACCAGGTCTGCGGGAGGCGGCCCGCGGGGGAGACGTCGCCGGCCAGGACCCGGGCCAGCGCGGTGCCGGCGGCCTGGCCGCCGTGGGACATCCAGAGCGCGGCCCGCAGCGGACCCGGCTGGAACGTGTACGGGTAGGCGGAGACCAGGGCCAGCACCGTGTTCGGGTTGGCGGCGCGGGCCGCCCGCAGCAGGCGGTCCTGGTGGGCCGGGAGGGCGAGGGTCCTGCGGTCCTCGGTCTCGCGGCCGTCGATGTGCGGGTCGTTGCCGGCCACCACCAGCACGACATCGGCCTCGGCGGCGGCCCTGGCGACCGCGTCCCTTCCGTGCTCGGCGATGATCAGCGTGAAGATTTCGGGCTGATCGTCGAGTTCCGCGTTTTCATCGGCAACCTTTACTCCGTCGGTGCCGACAGAGACGTGGCGACCCGTACCGACGTGCCTGAGGAGGTGTCCGTTCTCATGAGGTTCCAGCCGGAACGTCTCCTGGACGACCCAGCCTCCGGGCTGGTCGGCGGAGGCGCGCACATACCCGTCCTCGGCGACCGAGAGATAGCGGCCGTCGGGAGCGCGCAGGGTCAGCACACCCTCGCCCCAGTCGATCAGGGCGAGCTCGGTGCCGACCGCGTGGGTGGTGAGCGGCGGGAGGTCCGTACGGCCCGCCAGCAGTGCCGGGTCGAGGGCACCCTCGGCGCCGCGCACCTCGTCGTCGGCGTTCGCTTCGGGCACCCGGAGAAAGGTTCCGTCCGACGCCTTCAGCAGGACCCGGTCCACGCCCTCCGCGAACTCGATCCGGTTGGCGCCGAACCGCTCGTACAGGCCCTCCAGCGGGGTGGAGCGATGGATCAGCGTGCCGCTGTACCAGTCGAGCTTGCACTCGTCGGCGAGCAGGCCGACCACGGCGAGCCGGGTGTCCGGGGCGAGCGGCAGCACACCGTCGTTGCGCAGCAGGACGACCGACTGCTCGGCCGCCTCCTGTGCGAGGGCGCGATGGGTCGGGGTGTCGAAGTCCCTGGTCAGTGCGTGCGGGTCGTACTGCGGGTCGAACTCGCCGAGGCGGAAGCGGACCGAGAGCTGGCGGCGGACCGCCGTGTCGATGTCGGCCTCGGTCAACAGGCCCTGTTCGTACGCCTTCTTGACCCGTCCGGTGATCTGCGAGCTGTCCGTGCCGTGGTCGGTGAAGCTGTCGACGCCGGCCAGCAGCGAGGCCGCGGTGGCCTCCTCGTGGGTGTCGTAGTAGTGCTCGTGGTCGACCAGGTTGGAGGGCGCGCCCGCGTCCGAGCAGACCAGCAGGTCCTCGTCCGTCCAGGTGCGCAGGTGCTCGCGCAGATACGGACTCACGTGGTTCGGGCGGCCGTTGACCAGGTTGTACGCGGGCATCACCCCGGCCACCGCGCCCGCCTCGACGGTCTCGCGGAAGGCGCGCAGGTCGTACTCGTGCAGCACGCGCGGGCGGACCGAGCTGGACGAAGTGGCCCGGTCCGTCTCGTTGTTGTGGGCGAGCCAGTGCTTCAGGACGGGGGCGGTGCGCCAGTACGTCGGATGGTCGCCGCGCAGACCCCGGGTGTACGCGACGGCGATCGCCGAGGTGAGCTTCGGGTCCTCCGAGTAACCCTCCTCGTTGCGGCCCCACAGGGGGTGGCGCAGGAGGTTCACCGTCGGGGACCAGACGTTGAGGCCGATGCGCTCGTCGCGGGCCCGCATCGCGCGGACCTCCTTGGAGACGGCCTCGCCGACCTGTCGTACGAGATCGGTGTTCCAGGTCGCGCCCAGGCCCACCGCCTGCGGGAACACCGTCGCCGGGCCCATCCAGGCGACCCCGTGCAGGGCCTCCTGGCCGGTGCGGAAGGCGTCGACGCCGAGCCGCTCGACGGCCGGGGCGAACTGGTGCAGGAACCCGATCTTCTCGTCGAGGGCGAGCCGCGACAGCAGATCGTCGATGCGCTTCGCGAACGGCAGATGCGGATCGCGGAAAGGCGGCGTGGGCGGCGGCTGTGCGGTCACGTGGGGTTCCCCTTGGAGTGGAGCGGTCGAGCCCTTTCGAAGCGCTTCGATGCTCATTCGACACCGGGGTGGGTGTCAAGGGAGCAGCGCCATCACTTCAAGCGGTGCATAAGAAAAGGTCGCCTCCCCTACCTCGGAGGAATATTGGGAGCGACCCTTGTGCACCCACAGGGCTTCACTTAACCTCACAGCAACATCGAAGCGCTTCGACTACACGGTGACCGTACAAGTCGAAAGAGCGCTTCAGCTCAGCCAGTTCCACTCAAGACACCGCAGCCGACGGCTCCTCCGCCGGGTGTCCTGGTGCGCCATGAAGGGTTGACGCAATGACGCCGAACGCCGCTGCCCCCTCCTCTGGTCCTTCCGGTCCCAGCCGGAGAAGCTTCCTCGCCTCCACCGCGGTGGCCACCGCAGCGGTGGCGGGCGGGGTGCCGCTGCTCTCCGCCTGCGGCGGTTCGGACAGTGGCTCGCGTGACGGCACCACGTCGGGCAAGGACGCGAAGAAGATCCTGCCGGCGTACGTGGCCAGCAACGTGGTGACGCCGGACATCCCCGCCAAGAACGGCTCGGCGATCGGGTTCACCAGCAAGCTGGACCTCGCCACCCTGAAGACGTCGGTGACCAAGAAGCTCGGCAAGGGCGGCAAGGTCACCATCATGTCGCCGTTCTGGGGCTCCCCGCCGAAGAGCGGCAACGCCTACTACAAGGCGATGAACGAGCTGATCGGCGTCGACGTCGCCTGGCAGAACCAGGACGGCAACACCTACGACCAGAAGCTCGGCGCCATCCTCGCCTCCAGCGACATCCCGGACGTCGTGGTCGTCCCCGGCTGGAACATGAGCGGCAAGATACCCACCGCTATCATCAGCAAGTTCGCCGACCTCGGCCCCTACCTGTCCGGCGACGCGGTCAAGGACTACCCGAACCTCGCGGCCATCCCGACGGACGCCTGGCAGCGCTCCATCTTCGGCGGCAAGCTGCGCGGCCTGCCGATGCCCGCGCCGTGGGCGCCCAGCATCGTGCCCCTGTACCGCAAGGACATCTTCGACAAGGAAGGGTACGAAATACCCAAGTCCTGCGACGAGTTCATGGCGCTGGCCAAGGAGATCACCAACGCCAAGGCCAAGCGCTGGGCGTGTCTGGACATGAAGTGGACCGCTTTCCAGGCCTTCGGTGTCTTCTCCGGCAGCGAGAAGCCGCTCGGCTGGAACATGGTCGACGGCAAGCTGGTCTACCGCGTCGAGACCGAGCAGTACCTCGAGGCGCTGGAGTGGTCGCGCAAGCTGTTCGAGGCGGGGGTCGTCCACCCGGACTCCAAGATGGGCAAGAACGCCCCGGACCCCGGGCCCAAGTTCGCGGCCGGCGAGTTCCTGATCTACGCCAACAACATCTCCCAGTGGTGGGGCCGCACCGCCGAACAGGCCACCCAGAACCCGAAGTTCAAGATCTGGGGCATGGACGTCTGGGGCCACGACGGCGGCAACCCCACGATGTGGGCCGAACAGCCCGCCGGGATCTTCGCCTTCGTCAACAAGAAGGCCTCCGAGGCGGTCATCCGTGACGTACTGGCCGTCGCGAACGTCACCGCGGCGCCGTACGGCACCAAGGAGTACATGATGACCAACTACGGCGTGGAGGGGACCCACTACACCGTCAAGGACGGCGTCCCCGCCAAGACCGACCAGGGCAACCTCGAGGTGATGAACGCCTACGTCATGGTCGCCAGCCCCGCCGCGACCCTCGCGCACCCCGACTTCCCCGAGGTCGCCAAGGGCCAGGTCGAGTGGGAGCAGCGGATGGGCGCCTTCACCAAGAAGTCCACCTTCTGGGGCATGCAGATCACCGAGCCCAACCGCTACACCAACCTCTCCAACGACTTCGAGCAGCTGGAGGACGACATCGTCCGCGGCCGCAAGAAGATCAGCGACATGCAGCAGGCCGTCTCCGACTGGAAGAGCAAGGGCGGAGACAAGCTGCGCGACTGGTACAAGCAGATCCTGGACGAGAACGGCTCCGCGGCCAGCTGACCCGGTACCGAGGCAAGGAGAACGGCCGTGTCCCACAGCACGGTGCCTCGGAGCAGGGCCGAGGCCGACACGACGGACAAGACCCCGGTGGCGTCCGGCGACGCCACCGGTCCCCGCTCGGGGAGGAAACGATCCCCCGGCAAGCTGAGTCTGCGGCTCAGGCTCAGACGCGACCGCGTCCTGCTCATGATGACGCTGCCGGCCGTCGCCCTGGTCCTGCTCTTCAACTACGTGCCGATCCTCGGCAACGTGGTCGCCTTCCAGGACTACGACCCCTACATCAGCGACAACGGCGTCGTGTCCATGCTGCACAGCCCCTGGGTGGGGCTGGAGAACTTCCAGCGGATCTTCGAGGACTCCTCGTTCTGGCAGGCGGTCCAGAACACGCTGGTGCTGTTCTTCCTCCAGCTCGTGCTGTTCTTCCCGATCCCGGTCCTGCTCGCGCTGCTCATCAACAGCGTGGTCAGGCCCCGGGTGCGGGCGATCGCGCAGGCCGTGCTGTATCTGCCGCACTTCTTCTCGTGGGTGCTGGTCATCGCGGTCTTCCAGCAGCTGCTCGGCGGCGCCGGACTGCTCTCGACACTGCTGCGCGACCACGGGTACGACGGCCTCGACATCATGACCGACCCGAACACCTTCAAGTTCCTGGTCACCGCGCAGGCGGTCTGGAAGGACGCCGGCTGGGGGATCATCGTCTTCCTCGCCGCCCTGGCCGCCGTCAGCCCCGACCTGTACGAGGCGGCCGCGATGGACGGCGCCAACCGCTGGCGCCGGATGTGGCACGTCACCCTGCCGGCCCTCCGGCCGGTGATCGCGCTGCTGCTGGTCCTGCGCGTCGGTGACGCCCTGACCGTCGGCTTCGAGCAGATCCTGCTGCAACGAGATGCCGTGGGACCGGGCGCCTCGGAAGTGCTCGACACCTTCGTGTGGTGGAACGGCGTCCGCAACCAGGACTTCGGCTACGCGGCCGCCGCCGGACTCGTCAAGGGTGTCATCAGCATCGGTCTCGTCCTGGCCGCGAACAAGGTGGCCCATCTGATGGGCGAGCAGGGGGTGTACAAGAAGTGACCGCCGTGATCGACAAGCCTGTACAGAAGCCCGGCCGGTGGACCGCGCCGCCCCGGCCGGTGTGGGAGGAGCAGCCCTCGCAGGTGGGGCTGGCGGGCAAGGGCCTGGTGCTGGGCATCGCCTGCTTCGCGATCCTCTTCCCGCTGTGGATCGTCGTCGTCACCAGCATCTCCTCGCGCAAGACCATCGACGAGGCCGGCGGTCTGGTGATGGTGCCGAAGGGTGTCACCTTCATCGCCTACCAGGAGCTGCTCAGCGGCGGCCAGGTGACCCGGGCGGCGATCATCAGCGTCCTGGTCACTCTCGTCGGCACGGCGTTCTCCATGACCGTGTCCGTGTTGTGCGCGTACGGGCTGTCGCGGACGGAGTCCGTCGGGCACCGGTGGATCCTCATGACGCTGCTGGCGACGATGTTCTTCAGCGCCGGGCTCATCCCCACCTATCTCCTGGTGCAGACCCTCGGGCTGACCGACAGCTACCTCGCGCTGATCCTGCCGAGCGCGATCAGTGTCTTCAACATCCTGGTCCTGCGCGGGTTCTTCATGGGGATCTCGCCGGAGCTGACCGACAGCGCGCGGATCGACGGGGCCGGGGACTTCCGGATCCTGTGGCAGATCATCATGCCGCTGTCGCGTGCCGTCATCGCGGTGATCACGTTGTTCTACGCCGTCGGGTACTGGAGCGCCTGGTTCAACGCGTCCCTGTATCTCAACGACCAGGACATGATGCCGCTGCAGAACGTCATGATCCAGCTCGTGCAGAAGCAGGAGGCTCCGGTCGGGCTGGGACAGGCGATCAAGACGGGGCAGCTGTCGGGGCTGGCCGTGCAGATGGCGGTCATGGTGATGGCGTTGCTGCCGGTGGCTGTGCTGTCGCCGTTCGTCCAGCGGCATTTCAAGAAGGGCATGTTGACCGGTGCGGTGAAGGGCTGACCGGTCGCCCTCTCGGAGGGGTGGTTCTGCGCGTCGGCGGCTGCGGGTCCGTCGTGGCCGGCCGCGCAGGTCCCCGAGCCCCCAGGTAGGTCCAACTCCCCTCTTCCTCAAGAGCGAGGCTTGTCATGCGTACGTTCAACCTGAGCCGTCGTGCCGTTCTTGCCGGGACCGCTGCCGCGGCCGCGCTCACCGCTCTTCCCGTCGGGCAGGCGGGGGCACACGCTGCTGAGGCCGCAGGCTCCTCCTATCGGTGGCGCAACGTCGTCATCGGTGGCACCGGTTTCGTCACCGGGGTCCTCTTCCATCCCTCCGTTCGCGGGCTCGCCTACGCCCGTACGGACATCGGCGGGGCCTACAGATGGGACGACCGGGCCGCCGCCTGGGTCCCGCTCACCGACCACCTCGGGTGGGACGACTGGAACCTCCTCGGGGTGGAGGCCATGGCCGTCGACCCCGCCCACCCGAACCGGGTCTATCTCGCGCTCGGCACCTACGCCCAGTCGTGGGCCGGTAATGGTGCCGTCCTGCGGTCCGACGACCGTGGGGCCACCTGGGCGCGAACCGACCTCACCGTGAAGCTCGGGGGCAACGAGGACGGGCGGGGGGCCGGCGAGCGGCTGCTCGTCGATCCGCGCGACAGTGACACCCTGTGGCTGGGGACCCGGCACGACGGGCTGCTCAAGTCCACCGACCGGGGCGCCACTTGGGCCGCCGCCACCGGTTTTCCCGGCACCCCGAGCGCTTCCGGGCAGGGGGTCACCCTGCTCGTCGCCGCCGGGCGCACCCTCTACGCCGGCTGGGGGGACTCCGACGGGAGTGCCGCCAACCTGTTCCGTACCGCCGACGGGACGAAATGGCAGGCCGTGCCCGGACAGCCGTCCGGCGCGGCAGCCAAGGTGCCGATCCGGGCCGCGTACGACCGCTTCACCCGGGAGCTGTACGTGACGTACGCCAACGCCCCCGGCCCCAACGGCCAGTCCGACGGCAGCGTGCACAAGCTGTGCACCGCCAACGGGAAGTGGGCCGATGTGAGCCCGGTGAAGCCCGGCGGGACCACGAGCGACGGGTCGGCCGACACCTTCGGCTACGGCGGGGTGGCCGTGGACGCGCGACGGCCCGGCACCCTCGTCGTCTCCACCAACAACCGGTGGGCCGCCGTCGACACCGTGTTCCGGTCCACCGACGGTGGCCGCCACTGGACGTCCCTCAAGGACTCCGCCGTCCTCGACGTGTCGCAGACCCCCTATCTCAAGTGGGGTGCGGACGCCCCCAAGTTCGGCTGGTGGATCCAGGCGCTCGCCCTCGACCCGTACGACTCCCGGCACGTCGTCTACGGCACCGGCGCCACCCTCTACGGCACCCGGGACCTGAAGCACTGGGCGCCGCAGATCCGGGGCATGGAGGAGACGTCCGTGCGCCAGCTGATCTCGCCCCCGGCCGGGGAGGCGCACCTGCTCAGCGGGTCCGGGGACATCGGCGTGATGTACCACGAGCGGCTCACCGCCTCGCCCTCGCGCGGCATGGCCACCAACCCCGTGTTCGGATCGGCGACGGGACTCGCACAGGCCGCGCGGAAGCCGGCGTACGTCGTGCGCAGCGGGTGGGGCGACCACGGCAACGGCGCCTACTCGAACGACGGGGGACAGACCTGGGCGCCCTTCGAGGCCCAGCCCTCCCTCGCCAAGGACGCACCGGGGCCGATCGCCGTCAACGCCGACGGCAGCGTGCTGCTGTGGGTCTTCGTGCACTGGGACGGCACGAAGTACCCGGCCTACCGCTCAGCCGACAACGGGGCCACCTGGACCGAGATCTCCTCCTTCCCGAAGGGCGCCACGCCGGTGGCCGACCCGGCCGACCCGACGCACTTCCACGCGTACGACACCGACACCGGAACGCTGTACGTCAGCACTGACAGCGGCCTCTCCTTCACTCAGGGCGCGACCGGCCTTCCCTCCGGGGACAGCCAGTTCGAGCTGGTCGCCGCGCCCGGGCGGTCCGGGGACCTCTGGCTGAGCGTGAAGGGGAACGGGCTCTACCGGTCCACCGACGGGGGCCTGAGCTTCGACAAGGTCACCGGTTGCCGGGCCTCGTACACCCTCGGCTTCGGCAAGGCCGCCGCCGGGGCCGACTACCCGGCGATCTACCTGGTGGGCTCCACCGAGAGCATCACCGCCGTGTACCGGTCCGACGACGAGGCGAAGACCTGGGTGCGGATCAACGACGACCAGCACCAGTGGGGGTGGACCGGCGAGGTCATCACCGGGGACCCGCGGGTGTACGGGCGCGTCTACCTCGCCACCAACGGGCGCGGCATCCAGTACGGGGAGCCCGTCTGATGGCCATGGAGAAGAGGCCCGGCCTCGGCGATGTCACGCGCGGTCGCATCCTCTTCGGCGGCGACTACAACCCCGAGCAGTGGCCCGAGGAGACCTGGCACGAGGACGTCCGGCTCATGAAGGACGCCGGCGTCAACTCCGTCACCCTCGGCGTCTTCTCCTGGGCCAGGCTCGAACCCCGGCCGGGGGAACGGGACTTCGGCTGGCTCGACCGGCTGATGGACCTGACGCACGACCACGGCATCGGCGTCGTCCTCGCCACCCCGACCTCCTCGCCCCCGCCCTGGCTGGGACATCTGCACCCCGACACCCTGCCCGTCGACCAGGACGGCCGCACCGAGTGGTGGGGCGGCCGACAGCACTTCTCGCACTCCAGCGCGGTCTACCGCCGGTACGCCGCCGCCATCACCGAGGACCTCGCCGCCCGCTACGGCAACCACCCGGCCCTCACCATGTGGCACATCAACAACGAGTACTGCACCTACGACTGGGGCCCCGAGGCCGCCGCCCGCTTCCGCCGCTGGCTCCAGGACAGATACGGCACGCTCGCGGAACTCAACGACGCCTGGGGCACCGCCTTCTGGAGCCAGGGCTACGGCGACTGGGCCGAGGTGCACACGCCCCGGCACGCCCACTACCTCAAGAACCCCGCGCAGGTGCTGGACTTCAAGCGGTTCACCTCCGACATGCTCCTGGAGTGCTACGTCGCCGAGCGGGACATCGTGCGCCGGCACACCCCGCGCCTCCCGGTCACCTCCAACTTCATGCCGCTCTGGTCCGGGCAGGACGCCTGGCGGTGGGCCGAGGAGGAGGACGTCGTCTCCGTCGACCTCTACCCGGATCCGCGCGACCCCTTCGGCGCCCAGGCCGGTGCCCTCGTGCAGGACATGACCCGTTCGCAGGCCCGCGGACCCTGGATGCTGATGGAGCAGGCCGCCGGACCGGTCAACTGGCGGGGCGTCAACCACCCCAAGCCGCGTGGCCTCAACCGCCTCTGGTCCCTCCAGGCCGTCGCCCGTGGCGCGGACGCCGTCTGCTACTTCCAGTGGCGGCAGTCGCGGCAGGGCGCGGAGAAGTTCCACTCCGGGATGGTCAGTCACGCGGGGGAGCGGGGACGGACGTATCAGGAGGTCAAGCGGCTCGGCGCGGAACTCGCCCGGATCTCCGCCGAGGTGACGGGCAGTCACACCGCCAATGACATCGCCGTCCTGCACGACTGGCACTCCTGGTGGGCCGGCGCCCACGAGGGCCGTCTCTCCACCCAGGTCGACTACGCCCAGGTCCTCACCGCCTGGCACCGAGCCCTGTGGGAGGCCCACCTCGCCACCGACTTCGCCCACCCCGAGCACGACCTGAGCGCGTACAAGCTCGTCGTCGTCCCTCAGCTGTACTCCCTGAGTGACGCGGCGATCGACAACCTCCTCGCGTACACACGGCAGGGCGGCACCCTCGTCGCCGGCTTCCTCACCGGCATCGCCGACGAGGACGACCGGGTGCGGGCCGGCGGCATGGACGGACGGCTGCGTGAGCTGTTCGGCATCCGCACCCTGCACGAGTGGTGGCCGCTCGACGCGGGGGAGGAGGTCGAGTGCGACGGGTTCCGCGGGACGCTGTGGTCGGAGGAGATCGAGAAGGACGAGGACGCGACCGCCGAGGCCGTGTTCAAGGGCGGCGAACTCGACGGGCTGCCGGCCGCGCTCCGCAAGGGGCGGGCGCGGTATCTCGCGACGCTTCCCGAAGCGGACCGACTGCGCGCGCTCCTCGCACAGTTCGCGTCCGAGGCGGACGTCCGCCCGGTGCTCGACCGGCTCCCCGCAGGCGTCGAGGCCGTACGACGCGGTGACCTGCTGTTCGTCCTCAACCACTCCCGCGAATCCGTGACCGTCGAGGTCCCCGGCACCCACCACGACCTGCTCACGGGGACGACCGTCACGGACGAGTTGACCTTGGACCGGTACGGCGTGGTGGTGTTGCGCCCATGAACGTGAACGCGCATGCGGACGCCGGCACCGGCATCGTGCACGGCACCTGGGAGCCCCGTCCCGCCACCCGCTGGGAGGACGGCTTCCTGAGCGGCAACGGCCATCACGGCGCTCTCGTGTTCGGCGAACCGAACGACGAGCAGGTCATCGTCACCCATCACACCCTCGTCCGTCCCAACGGCGCCGAACAGGCCCGCCCGCCCGAGCTCGCCGCCGAGCTGCCCGCACTCCAGGACCGGTTGCTCGCCGGAGAGCCGGACGCCGCGGAGAGCTTCACGGACGGACGGGACCTCCAGTGGGTGCAGCCCTTCCACCCCGCCTTCGGGGTACGGCTGCGCCGAGCGAACGGCGACGCGCGCGGACACCGACGTTCCGTCGACTTCACCACCGGTGTCGTCCACAGCGCGTACGAGGGCTGGGACAGCCGGGTCTTCGTCTCCCGCGCCGACGACGTCATCGTCCAGCGGGTCATGGCGGCCGAGCTCGACATCTCCCTGGACCACCGGCTCCCCGGCGCCCCGAAGGACCTCGGAGTCGGCCACGGGGCCGTCCTCACCCCCGACGGCGCCCTGCTCAGCCTGCGGGCCCGCTACCCCGGCGGCGACCGTGCCTACACCGGCGTGACCCTGGTCCTGGTCACGGGCGGCACCACCACACTCACGCCCCCCGGCCTGCGGATCGCCGGAGCCGGGTCCGTGCTGCTGCTGACCCGCGTACTGCGGCACACCGGCGAGCTCGACGTACTGGAGCAGGCACGCGCACTCCGTGAACTCGCCGCGCACGACGGGGACTCGTACGCGCTCCTCCTCGACCGCCACACCGCCCTCCACCGCACCGCCTACGCACGCGTAACCCTCGACCTCGACGCGGACCCCGACGAACGCGCCCTCCCCGGCTCGGAGCTGCTCGACCGCACCGAGAGCCCCGCCCTCCTGGAACGCCTCTTCGCCGCCGGCCGCTACCACCTGCTCTCCGCCAGTGGCCTCTTCCCACCCCGCCTGACCGGCCTGTGGACCGGCGACTGGGACACCGCCTGGTCGGGAGCGTTCACCAACGACGCCAACGTCAACCTCCAGACCGCGTCCGCGGCGGCCGCCGCCCTGCCCGAAGTCACCGAAGCCCTCGCCTGCCTGATCCATGGACAGCTCGACGACTGGCGGGACAACGCCCGCGCCGTCTTCGGCGTCCGCGGGGTCGTCGCCCCGCCGCACAGCGACGGCGAGTCCGGACTGACGTACCACTTCAGCCGCGAATACCCGCTGCACCTGTGGACGGCCGGCGCCGACTGGCTGCTCAAGCCGCTCGTCGACCACGACGAGACCCGCGGCGAACGCGACCCGCGCACCGCCGCCGTGCTCGCCGAAGTCGCCCTGTTCTACGAGGACTTCCTCACCCGCACCGACAGCGACGGGCATCTCGTCGTCGTCCCCTCCTACTCACCCGAGAACCGGCCCGCCAACGCGAGTTGGGGCGCGATCAACGCGGCCATGGACCTCTCGGCCGCCCGGCACGCCCTGCACACGGCTGCCGACTACCACCCCGAGTCGGCAGCACGCTGGCGAGCCCTCGCCGACCGGCTCCCGCCCCACCGGATCAACGACGACGGCGCCCTCGCCGAATGGGCCTGGCCCGGCCTCGACGACACCTACGACCACCGCCACCTCAGCCACCTCTACGGCGTCTGGCCGCTCGACGAGATCACCCCGTACGACACCCCGGACCTCGCCGCGGCCGCGCACCGCGCGCTCGAACTCCGGGGCGCCGAGAACGACTCGGCCCACGGCCACCTCCACCACGCGCTCGTCGCCGCCCGGCTGCGCGACGGCGAACGGGTCGCGCACGCACTCGGCCAGGTCCTCAAGGGCGACTTCTTCCACGCCTCCCTGATGAGCGCGCACTACCCGAACCGCGACGTCTACAACGCGGACGCCGCCCACACCCTCCCGGCCGTGCTCGTCGAGATGCTCGTGCAGTCCACGCCGGACCGGCTGGTCCTGCTGCCGGCCCTCCCGGCGGCGTACCCGTCAGGCGAACTCAAGGGCGTCCGCACCCGGTTCGGGGCGGAGCTCGACCTCAGCTGGACCCCGCAAGAAGCGACCGCGGTGCTACGCCCCACCCGTACGCACCGCATCGAGATCCGGACTTCCACCGGCGCGCGGCCGCTCGACCTCGTCGCCGGAGAAGACCACGTCCTCCCGCTTGGGGCGTGGTAACCACCCCCGCATTTCCCCCCACCCATGGAAAGGGACACCATGGCAAAGAGCACACCGCGCAAGATCACCATGGCGATTCTGGCCCCGGCGATGGCCCTCGGCGCCACCGTCGGTCTCGCCTCCGCCCCCGCCTCGGCCGCCGTCTGGAACTCCTGCGACCAGTGGGGCAACACCAGCCTGAACGGCTACACGCTCTACAACAACATCTGGGGCTCCGGCGCCGGCAGCCAGTGCATCTGGGCCAACTCCGGCACCAACTGGGGTGTCTGGGCCGACCACCCCAACACCGGCGGCATCAAGTCCTACCCCAACTCCAAGAAGGTGATCAACAAGACGATCACCTCCCTCGGCTCGCTCTCCAGCAGCTACAACGTCACGGTCCCGTCGTCCGGCGCGTACAACACGTCGTACGACATCTGGGACACGGACTACGACTACGAGATCATGCTCTGGGTCAACTACAACGGAGCCGTCGGCCCGCTGGGCACCTCGCAGGGCAACGTCACCCTCGGCGGTCACACCTGGACCGTCTACAAGGGCAGCAACGGCGCCAACGAGGTCTTCTCGTTCCTGCGCACCTCCGACTCCACCTCCGGCACGGTCAACGTCCTGCCGATCCTGAAGTGGATCAAGGACACCAAGGGCTGGTTCGGCAACGAGACCATCGGTGACGTGCAGTTCGGCTACGAGGTCACCTCGTCGTCGGGCGGGCTGAACTTCACGACCAACAACCTGACGGTCAGCAGCAGTTGAGCGGGCGGGGTGGGGTATTGCACGGGACCCGTGCAATACCCCACCCCCTCATCGCCACCCACCCGCTGACACGCGTGTGCGGCCGGTCCCTCCCCTATGGGGACCGGCCGCACCGGCGCGTCTACTCCGCCACGGGCAGGCGCGCCCCGTCCCGCAGGAACAGCGGGATGCGGTCCAGCGGGGCGTCGACCGTCACGGTCGTGCCGCCCTCGTACGTCTCACCGGTCCACGCGTCCGTCCAGGTCGCGCCCGCCGGGAGATAGGTCGTGCGGGCCGTCGCGCCCGCCGTCAGCACCGGGGCCACCAGCAGGTCGCCGCCGAAGAGATAGGCGTCGTCGACGGACCAGGCCGCGTGGTCCTCGGGGAACTCCAGGAACAGCGGCCGCATGGGCGGCAGGCCTTCCTCGTGGGCCTCCCGCATGACCTGGAGGACATACGGCTTCAGGCGCTCGCGCAGCCGCAGATACCGCTCCAGGATGGCGCCGGCCTCCTCACCGTACGACCACACCTCGTTCGGACCGCCGGTCATCTCCGGGCCCAGCGGCATGCCCGGGTCGCGGAAGCCGTGCAGGCGCATCAGCGGCGACAGGGCGCCGAACTGGAACCAGCGGACCATGACCTCGCGGTACGCCTCGTCGTCCGGGTCGCCGCCGTGGAATCCGCCGATGTCGGTGTTCCACCAAGGGATGCCGGAGAGCGCGGTGTTGAGCCCGGCCGCGATCTGGCGGCGCAGGGTCGGGAAGTCGGTGCCGATGTCGCCGGACCACAGGGCGGCGCCGTAGCGCTGACTGCCCGCCCACGCCGAGCGGTTGAGGGTGATGACCTCCTCGCCCTCGGCCGTCAGGCCCTCGTGGAAGGTGCGGGCGTTCTCCGCCGGGTAGCTGTTGCCGACCTCAAGGCCCGGGCCCGCCCAGTAGCGCAGGTTCTCCGAGAAGCCCGGCTTCAGCTCCGGCTCGCAGGCGTCCAGCCAGAAGGCCGTGATGCCGTACGGGATCAGGTAGTTGTCGCGGACGCGCGACCACATGAACGCGCGGGCCTCGGGGTTCGTCGCGTCGTAGAACGCGACCTGGACCGTGGAGGCGACCTCCTTGTCCGGCCAGTCGGCGTGCGCCATCGGGCCGTACTGGGTGCCGATGAAGTAGCCGCGCTGCTCCATGAGCTGGTGGTTCTCGCTCAGCGGTGACACCGACGGCCAGACGGAGACGACGAGTTTGATGCCGAGCTCCTCCAGCTCCCGCACCATGGCGCCCGGGTCGGGCCACTCGTTCAGGTCGAACTTCCAGTCGCCCAGGTGCGTCCAGTGGAAGAAGTCGCAGACGATCGCGGAGATGGGCAGGCCGCGGCGCTTGTACTCCCGTGCCACGGCGAGGAGTTCGTCCTGGGTGCGGTAGCGCAGCTTGCACTGCCAGAAGCCCGCCGCCCACTCCGGCATCATCGGGGTGCGGCCCGTCACCGCGGAGTAGCGGCGCTGACCGTCGGCCGGGGCGCCCGCGGTGATCCAGTAGTCGATCTGGCGGGCCGAGTCGGCGACCCAGCGGGTGCCGTTGTGCGCGAGCTCGACCCGGCCGATCGCCGGGTTGTTCCACAGCAGGGTGTAGCCGCGGCTGGAGCTCAGCACCGGGATGCCGACCTCGGCGTTGCGTTGCACCAGGTCGAGGACCAGGCCCTTCTGGTCGAGCCGGCCGTGCTGGTGCTGGCCGAGGCCGTACAGCTTCTCGTCGTCGTACGCGGCGAAGCGCTGCTCCAGACGGTGGTGGCCGTTGCCGACGGCGGTGTAGAGGCGGGAGCCGGGCCACCAGAAGTGGGCCCGGGCCTCGGCGAGGAGCTCGGCGGAGTCCTCGGTGCGAAGGAAGCGGACCAGGCCCTCGGCGTCCATCTCGACGGTGAGCGTGCCCACGGTCAACTGGGCCCGGCCGTCCTCGATCTTGATCGTGGACGAGGTGGCGGGCGGGCTCTCCAGCAACGCGCCCGGCAGCCCCTCGAGGATCGGGCCACCGAGCCTCGCCCGGACCCGGACCGCGTCCGGGCCCCACGGCTCGACGCGGAGCGTCTCCTGGCGGCCGCTCCACTCCAGGCCGCCGTCCCGCTCACGGAACGTGCCGATGGTGGGAGACGACTGCGCGAGGCTGACAGCGCCCTGCTGGGGCTGATTTTCGGCAGGCTGAGTCACGAGGGGTGCTCCTGGAGGCGAGTGGAGACAGGTGGTGCCCCAGCGGGGCTGCTCGGGCTGCTCGGTGCGGAGGAACAGAGAGGTTCGTCAGAGCGCCGACGGCGCGGGTCCCGTACTCGTCCGGACGGTCAACTCGGGTGCGATGAGCACGACTTCGTCCTTTCCGCGGCCTTCCAGCTTGGCCACCAGGCGTTCCACGGCGTGCCGGCCCATGTCCTGTGCGGGGATGGCGACGGAGGTGAGCCGTACCGAGGCCTGGGTGGCGACCTGGTCGGGGCAGACCGCGACGACGGACACGTCCTCGGGCACGGCGCGGCCCTGCTGGCGCAGCAGGGCGAGCAGCGGCTCGACGGCCGACTCGTTCTGCACGACGAAGCCCGTGGTGCTCGGACGCTCGTCGAGGATGCGGGCGAGGGTCACGGCCATCGCGTCGTAGCCGCCCTCGCAGGGCCGGTGCAGCAGGCGTACGCCCAGCTCCTGGGCCCGCGTGCGGAGTCCGTCCAGGGTGCGTTCGGCAAAGCCGGTGTGGCGTTCGTAGACCGCGGGGGCCTCGCCGATGACAGCGATGTCGCGGTGGCCGAGCATCGCGAGGTGCTCGACGCACAGGGCGCCGGTGGCCCGGAAGTCGAGGTCGACGCAGGTCAGTCCCGAGGTGTCGGCGGGCAGGCCGATGAGGACGGAGGGCTGGTCGGTGCCGCGCAGCAACGGCAGCCGTTCGTCGTCGAGTTCGACGTCCATCAGGATCATCGCGTCGGCGAGCCCGCTGCCGGTGACGCGGCGCACGGCGTCGGGGCCCTCCTCGCCGGTGAGCAGCAGGACGTCGTAGCCGTGCAGACGGGCCGTGGTGGCCACCGCGATGGCGATCTCCATCATCACCGGCACGTACATGTCGGTGCGCAGGGGGACCATCAGCGCGATGATGTTGGACCTGCTGCTGGCCAGGGCGCGGGCGCCCGCGTTGGGGTGGTAGCCCAGCTCGCGGATGCTCTGCTCCACCCGGTGCCGGGTGGCCCCGGAGATGGACCGCTTGCCGCTGAGGACATAGCTCACCGTGCTCGCCGAGACTCCGGCGTGCTGGGCGACCTCGGCGAGGGTGACCATCCAGCTCTCCAAGCTTTGTGAAGCGCTTCGACAGTGCGCAGTACGAACAAGGGCGGGTGAGGGTGGTTCGACAGTAGCTCCACCGGAGGTGGGTGTCCATAGGCTGTCGAAGCGCTTCGACATCGAGTTGGTGCGGGCTCCCCTTCGGGCCTCCCGGCGGCTCTTCCGGGGTGTGGGGTTCCTCCCTACCATGGCCGATCGCGGGGGGCCACGGAACGGAATCGGCGGAGCCCGGCCGGTGGATCGGCCTGGGGCTCGGCCCACGTCACCCTCCACGGCAACCTTTGGCGCCCCGGCGCCCACTGAAGGGACGTCATCGATCACCCCCTTCGTGAGGACCCGCCCCATGCAGCACCGCCGACCCCGCCTCTCCAAGAAGGCGAAGACTCTCGTCTCCGGCACGGTCGCGCTGGCCGCGGCCGTCGGCGTGACCGTCGCGCAGGCGGACGAGTCCGGCAAGAAGTGCACGGACTTCGACACGATCACGCTCGGCAAGTACTACGTGAACAACAACGTCTGGAACCGGGAGAAGGCCACCGGCACCCAGTGCGTCTGGGACAACTCCCGGTCGGGATCGACCATCTCGTGGGGCACGAACTACAGCCTGGCCAACAGCGGCACCGGCAAGGACTACGACGTGAAGTCCTACGCGTCCAGCGTCCTCGGCTGGCACTGGGGCTGGAAGGTCGACAGGTCCGCCACCGGTCTGCCCATCCGCGTCGGCGACCGCAAGCCGGTGAAGACCAGCTGGGAGTTCACCGTCAGCTCGAACCCCGGCGTCATGAACGTCGCCTACGACCTGTGGCTGCACGACAAGAGCACCGCGGACTGGCAGGACCAGCCCACCGACGAGATCATGATCTGGCTCAACCGGCAGGGCGGCGCCGGACCCCTCGGCAGCAAGTACGGATCCGTCAGCCTCGGCGGCGCCATGTGGGACATCTACCAGGGCGACATCGGCTGGAAGGTGTACTCCTTCGTCCGCCGCGCCAACACCACCAAGGCCACGCTCAACCTGGACGACTTCACCCAGGCCCTCGTTCGGCGCAAGCTGATCAGCAACGACAAGTACGTCTCCGGCATCGAGTCCGGCACCGAGGTCTTCAAGGGCACCGGACGCCTTGACACGAAGGTGTACTCCGTCAATATCGGCTGAACGACGGCGTCCCAGGGGTGGTGGGCACGCTCGGTATCGGGTACATACGATCGAGTAGCACCGGTCGGTAACCATGATCCCGATTCGCGGTGAGGTGGCCCTCATGTCCGCACCACAACAGAAGCCCGTCGTCACCGAGCGTGAGGCCCGTCAGGTGGCCGAAGCGGCCCGGGAGCAGGACTGGCGCAAGCCCAGCTTCGCCAAGGAACTGTTCCTCGGCCGCTTCCGGCTCGACCTCATCCACCCCCACCCCATGCCGCCCGACGAGGACGCCCGGCGCGGCGAGGAGTTCCTCGCCAGGCTCCGCGACTTCTGCGAGAGCAAGGTGGACGGCGCCCTCGTCGAGCGCGAGGCCCGGATCCCCGACGAGGTCATCGCCGGCCTCAAGGAGCTCGGCGCCCTCGGCATGAAGATCGACACCAAGTACGGCGGCCTCGGCCTCACCCAGGTGTACTACAACAAGGCCCTGGCTCTCGCGGGCTCCGCCTGTCCCGCGATCGGCGTACTCCTGTCCGCCCACCAGTCGATCGGCGTCCCCCAGCCGCTGAAGCTGTTCGGCACCCAGGAGCAGAAGGAGACCTTCCTGCCCCGGTGTGCCCGCACCGACATCAGTGCCTTCCTCCTCACCGAGCCGGACGTCGGCTCCGACCCGGCCCGGCTCGCCACGAGCGCGGTGCCGGACGGCGACGAGTACGTCCTCGACGGGGTGAAGCTGTGGACCACCAACGGTGTGGTCGCCGACCTGCTGGTCGTGATGGCCCGGGTCCCCAGGAGCGAGGGCCACAAGGGCGGCATCACCGCCTTCGTCGTCGAGAGCAACTCGCCCGGCATCACCGTCGAGAACCGCAACGCCTTCATGGGCCTGCGCGGCATCGAGAACGGCGTCACCCGCTTCCACCAGGTCCGCGTCCCGGCGGCGAACCGCATCGGCCCGGAGGGCGCCGGCCTCAAGATCGCGCTGACCACCCTCAACACGGGTCGCCTCTCCCTTCCCGCGTCCTGTGTCGCCGCCGGCAAATGGTGCCTGAAGATCGCCCGCGAATGGTCGGCCGCCCGCGAGCAGTGGGGCAAGCCGATCGCCGACCACGAGGCCGTCGGCGCGAAGATCAGCTTCATCGCGGCGACGACCTTCGCCCTGGAGGCCGTACTGGACCTCTCCAGCCAGATGGCCGACGAGGACAGGAACGACATCCGCATCGAGGGCGCCCTGGCCAAGCTCTTCTCCTCCGAGATGGCCTGGCTCATGGCCGACGAACTGGTCCAGATCCGCGGCGGCCGCGGCTTCGAGACGGCGGCCTCCCTGGCGGCCCGCGGCGAACGCGCGGTCCCGGCCGAGCAGGTCCTGCGCGACCTCCGTATCAACCGCATCTTCGAGGGCTCGACGGAGATCATGCACCTCCTGATCGCCCGCGAGGCGGTCGACGCCCACCTCTCCGTCGCCGGCGACCTGATCGACCCGGAGAAGTCCCTGTCGGACAAGGCGAAAGCAGGCGCGCAGGCAGGTGCCTTCTACGCCAAGTGGCTGCCGAAACTGGTGGCGGGCCAGGGCCAACTCCCGTACTCGTACAACGAATTCAAACGCGAGGTCGACCTCTCGGTCCATCTCCGCTACGTCGAACGCACCGCCCGCAAGCTCGCCCGCTCCACCTTCTACGCCATGTCCCGCTGGCAGGGCCGCATGGAGACCAAGCAGGGCTTCCTCGGCCGGATCGTCGACATCGGCGCGGAACTCTTCGCGATGAGCGCGGTCTGCGTACGCGCCGAGCTCCTGCGCACCACCGAGGACCACGGCCGCGAGGCCTACCAACTCGCCGACGCCTTCTGCCGGCAGTCCCGCATCCGCGTCGAGGAGCTCTTCGGCCGCCTGTGGACCAACACCGACGACCTGGACCGCAAGGTCGTCAAGGGCGTCATGTCCGGCACCTACGCATGGCTGGAGGAGGGCATCGTCGACCCGTCGGGCGAGGGCCCGTGGATCGCCGACGCCACGCCGGGCGCCTCGGAGAAGGAGAACGTCCACCGCCCGATCCGCTGACCGGCCCATGACAGCGCGTCCCCCGGAGAACCTCCTTCGAGGGACGCGCTGTCCTCACACACCGTCCTTACGGCAACAATGGGGGGATGAGCGACAGTCCAGCCCCTCTCGCCGACCCGCACCTCGTCTACGACCCCGTGGCGGGCGACGGCCCCAAGGACGTGGTGATCCTCGGCTCCACCGGGTCGATCGGGACCCAGGCCATCGACCTCGTCCTGCGCAACCCGGACCGCTTCCGCGTCACCGCGCTCTCCGCCAACGGAGGCCGGGTCGCCCTCCTCGCCGAGCAGGCGCACCGGCTCGGGGTGCGGACCGTCGCGGTCGCCCGCGAGGACGTCGTACCGCAGCTGCGCGAGGCGCTGACGAGCCGCTACGGCACGGGCGAGCCGCTCCCCGAGATCCTCGCGGGACCGGACGCGGCCACCCAGGTCGCCGCCTCCGACAGCCACACCGTGCTGAACGGCATCACGGGCTCCATCGGCCTCGCCCCGACCCTCGCCGCCCTGGAGGCGGGCCGCACCCTCGCGCTCGCCAACAAGGAGTCGCTCATCGTCGGCGGCCCGCTGGTCAAGGCCCTCGCCAAGCCCGGGCAGATCATCCCGGTCGACTCCGAGCACGCGGCGCTGTTCCAGGCGCTGGCGTCCGGGACGAGGGCCGACGTACGGAAGCTGGTCGTGACCGCTTCCGGCGGTCCCTTCCGCGGCCGTACCAAAGCCGACCTCGCCCGGGTGAGCGTCGAGGACGCCCTCGCCCACCCCACCTGGGCCATGGGCCCGGTGATCACGATCAACTCCGCGACCCTCGTCAACAAGGGTCTGGAAGTCATCGAGGCGCACCTCCTCTATGACATTCCCTTCGACCGCATTGAGGTGGTCGTGCATCCCCAGTCGTATGTCCACTCGATGGTTGAGTTCACGGACGGATCGACAATCGCCCAGGCGACGCCCCCCGACATGCGCGGGCCCATCGCCATCGGCCTCGGCTGGCCGGAACGGGTCCCCGACGCGGCCCCCGCGTTCGACTGGAGCAAGGCGTCGACGTGGGAGTTCTTCCCGCTCGACAACGACGCGTTTCCTTCGGTCAACCTTGCGAGGCACGTGGGGGAGCTCGCGGGCACGGCCCCGGCAGTGTTCAATGCCGCCAACGAGGAGTGCGTGGAGGCCTTCCGGGCCGGCGCGCTGCCGTTCAACGGGATCATGGAGACCGTGACGCGCGTGGTGGACGAACACGGCACGCCGGTCACGGGAACCTCACTCACCGTGTCGGACGTCCTCGAAGCGGAGACCTGGGCGCGCACCCGGGCCCGGGAACTGGCAGCACAGACGGCGGAGGCCCGTGCATGACGACCCTGATGTTCATCCTCGGCATAGCGGTCTTCGCGCTCGGCCTGCTGGTCTCGATCGCGTGGCACGAGCTGGGGCACCTGTCCACGGCCAAGCTCTTCGGCATCCGGGTGCCGCAGTACATGGTCGGCTTCGGCCCGACCATCTGGTCGAGGAACAAGGGCGAGACGGAGTACGGCGTCAAGGCCATCCCGTTCGGCGGCTACATCCGCATGATCGGCATGTTCCCGCCGGGCGCCGACGGCAAGCTGGAGGCCCGCTCCACCTCGCCCTGGCGCGGCATGATCGAGGACGCCCGCTCGGCCGCGTACGAGGAGCTCAAGCCGGGTGACGAGAACCGGATGTTCTACACCCGCAAGCCCTGGAAACGGGTCATCGTGATGTTCGCGGGCCCCTTCATGAACCTCATCCTCGCGATCGCCCTCTTCCTGACGGTCCTGATGGGCTTCGGCATCCAGCAGCAGACGACCGACGTCGCCTCGGTCTCCCCGTGCGTGATCTCCCAGAGCGAGAACCGCGACACGTGCAAGAAGACCGACGCGGCCTCCCCGGCCGCGGCTGCGGGCATGAAGAAGGGCGACAAGATCGTCTCCTTCGCCGGCGTGAGGACCGACGACTGGAACACCCTCTCCGACCTCATCCGCGACAGCGCCGGCAAGACCGTGGCGATCGTCGTAGACCGGGACGGCAAGGAGGTCCCCCTCCAGGCGAAGATCGCCACCAACCTCGTCGCGAAGAAGGACTCCAACGGCGCCTACGTCGAGGGCGAGTACGTCAAGGCGGGCTTCCTCGGCTTCAGCGCCGCCACCGGCGTCGTCAAGCAGGACTTCGGCGACTCGGTGGTCTGGATGACGGACCGCGTGGGCGACGCGGTGGACTCCCTCGCCGCCCTGCCCTCCAAGATCCCGGCCCTGTGGGACGCCGCCTTCGGCGACGGCCAGCGCGAGCCGGACTCCCCGATGGGTGTGGTCGGCGCGGCCCGGGTGGGCGGCGAGATCGCGACGCTGGACATCCCGGCCTCGCAGCAGCTGGCGATGTTCGTGATGCTGCTCGCCGGCTTCAACCTCTCCCTGTTCCTCTTCAACATGCTCCCGCTGCTGCCGCTCGACGGCGGCCATATCGCGGGCGCCCTGTGGGAGTCGCTGAGGCGGAACGTCGCGAAGGTGCTGCGCCGCCCGGACCCGGGCCCGTTCGACGTGGCGAAGCTGATGCCGGTCGCCTATGTGGTGGCGGGGATCTTCATCTGCTTCACGGTCCTCGTTCTCATCGCCGACGTGGTCAACCCCGTGCGAATCTCTTAGCCATACGGCGTTCGCGGCGGCCCGGCACCGTGTGTGCCGGGCCGTCCTCGTTCGTGTGGGTTGACCGGTGGGATGTGCTCGGGCCCGCGCTCGTGCCGTAATCTCGAAGCCTGGAGCCCACTGTTCCGTTGGCGCCGGACCTTGATCCACGACTTGGGGTTGCACAGCAGATGACTGCGATTTCTCTCGGCATGCCGTCCGTTCCGACCAGGGTTGCCGAGCGCCGTAAGAGCCGGCAGATCCAGGTCGGCACCGTGGCGGTGGGCGGAGACGCCCCGGTCTCGGTGCAGTCGATGACCACGACCCGTACGTCGGACATCGGCGCGACCCTCCAGCAGATCGCCGAGCTGACGGCCTCCGGCTGCCAGATCGTCCGTGTGGCCTGCCCCACGCAGGACGACGCCGACGCGCTCGCGACCATCGCCCGCAAGTCCCAGCTCCCGGTCATCGCGGACATCCACTTCCAGCCCAAGTACGTCTTCTCGGCCATCGAGGCCGGCTGCGCCGCGGTCCGGGTGAACCCCGGCAACATCAAGCAGTTCGACGACAAGGTCAAGGAGATCGCGCGGGCCGCCAAGGACCACGGCACCCCGATCCGCATCGGCGTGAACGCCGGCTCCCTGGACCGTCGCCTGCTCCAGAAGTACGGCAAGGCGACCCCCGAGGCCCTGGTCGAGTCGGCCCTGTGGGAGGCGTCCCTCTTCGAGGAGCACGACTTCCGGGACATCAAGATCTCGGTGAAGCACAACGACCCGGTCGTGATGATCGAGGCGTACAAGCAGCTCGCCGCCCAGTGCGACTACCCCCTCCACCTCGGCGTCACCGAGGCGGGCCCGGCGTTCCAGGGCACGATCAAGTCGGCGGTGGCGTTCGGCGCGCTGCTCTCGCAGGGCATCGGCGACACGATCCGCGTGTCGTTGAGCGCTCCTCCGGTCGAGGAGGTCAAGGTCGGCAACCAGATCCTGGAGTCCCTGAACCTCAAGCAGCGCGGCCTGGAGATCGTCTCCTGCCCGTCCTGCGGTCGCGCCCAGGTCGATGTCTACAAGCTGGCCGAAGAGGTCACGGCGGGCCTCACCGGCATGGAGGTCCCGCTGCGCGTCGCCGTCATGGGCTGTGTGGTGAACGGCCCCGGCGAGGCCCGGGAGGCCGACCTCGGCGTCGCCTCCGGCAACGGCAAGGGCCAGATCTTCGTCAAGGGCGAGGTCATCAAGACCGTCCCCGAGTCCAAGATCGTCGAGACGCTCATCGAGGAGGCCATGAAGCTGGCCGAACAGATGGAGGCGGACGGCGTGGCCTCGGGCGAGCCGTCGGTGGCGGTCGCGGGCTGAGGGGTTCTCGCCCCGCCGCCCCTACGCGTCCTGAATCCGGAGGGCTGAGCGGCCGCAGGCCCCAGCCCTCCAGGGGCGCGGGGAACTGCGCGACCAGCCCCACACGCACCGCAGCCGCCCACACCCCGCAGCTCCCGAGCTCACAGGCGCCCGGCACCCTCGACCCCCGGCACCCGAAAACAACGGCACTCTCCACTGGGCGGCATGGCTCAGCTTCCGCGGGTACAGTGCGGAGATCAGCAGTCCCCAGTGTGAGGCCCCGCCCGTGTTGACCCAGACGACCTCCCGGGTCCTCGAACCGAGCGACCTGGACGCCGCGCTCGCCGTCCTCGACCGCGACCCGGTCGCGAACGCCTTCGTGACCTCCCGCGTACAGGTCGCCGGCCTCGACCCCTGGCGGCTCGGCGGCGAGATGTGGGGCTGGTACGAGGACGGCATGCTGACGTCCCTCTGCTACGCCGGCGCCAACCTGGTCCCCATCTGCGCCACTCCCCGAGCCGTCCGCGCCTTCGCCGACCGCGCTCGCAGGGCCGGCCGCCGCTGCTCCTCGATCGTCGGCCCGGCCGAGCCCACCGCCGAACTCTGGCGCCTCCTCGAACCCAGCTGGGGCCCGGCCCGCGACGTCCGTCCGCGCCAGCCCCTCATGGTCACCGACCGTATGCCCACCGACGTCGCCCCGGATCCCTACGTCCGCCGCGTCCGCAAGGACGAGATGGAAACGATCATGCCGGCGTGCGTGGCGATGTTCACCGAGGAGGTCGGTGTCTCCCCGCTGGCAGGCGACGGCGGCCTCCTCTACCAGGCGAGGGTCGCCGAACTCGTCGGCTCCGGCCGCTCGTTCGCCCGTATGGACGCCGACGGCAAGGTCGTCTTCAAGGCCGAGATCGGCGCGGCCACGACCCGGGCCTGCCAGATCCAGGGCGTGTGGGTGGCCCCCGAGTACCGGGGGAGGGGCCTGGCGGCTCCGGGCATGGCGGCGGTCCTGCGCTACGCGCTGGCGGACGTGGCCCCGGTGGTCAGTCTCTACGTCAACGACTTCAACACGTCGGCGCGAAGGACGTACCGGAGGGTTGGCTTCCAGGAGGTCGGCGCCTTCATGAGCATCCTGTTCTGACAAGCCTTTTCCGGCAGGCGCCCTTGGGGGCAACGGCCGTAGGAGCGCGGGGAACTGCACGACCAGCCACAACGAACCCGCACTCAGCCAACAACGCGCGCCCCCCTATACGATCCCCACATGCGCTTCCCCGGTCACGGACACCGCCGCCAACCCGACGACATCGTGATCGGCCCCCTCGACCTCTCCACCCACGTCGACGAAGCCCTGGCCGTCCAAGCGGTGGCGTTCGGTCTCGGAGCCGACGAGGTGGCGGTCCGCCGCCAGATCGTCCTCCGTCACATGACCTACCCCGGCGCCCGTGCCCTCGGCGCCACCTCAGCGGAGCGTCTCGTGGGCTTCGTCTACGGCATGCCCAACGACCGCACCCACTGGTGGTCCACGGTCGTGGAGCCCTATCTCCGGGCCCAGGGCCACGACATCTGGCTGGACGACTCCTTCGTGATCACGGAACTCCACGTCCATCCGCGCTACCAGAACCGCGGCGTGGGCCGCTCCCTGATCACCACCATCACCGACGGCGCCGGCGAACCCCGCTCGATCCTCTCCGCGATCGACACCGACAGCCCCGCCCGCGGCCTCTACCACTCCCTCGGCTACCAGGACCTGGCCCGCCAGGTCCTGTTCCCCAGCGCCCCGAAGCCGTACGCCGTGATGGGCGCCCCCCTGCCGCTGCGCCGCCGTTAACCGATTTCCGCCACAACCGGACCCCCGGCTAACCTCCTAGCCATCACCCTTATCCGGCAGGAGTACGAGAACCATGGCCAACGCACCGGTCCAGCGCATGTCCCAGTTGATGGCGAAGACGCTGCGCGACGACCCGGCGGACGCCGAGGTCCTCAGCCACAAGCTCCTCGTCCGCGCCGGCTACGTCCGCCGCACCGCGGCCGGCATCTGGAGCTGGCTGCCCCTCGGCATGCGGGTCCTGCGCAATGTGGAACGGGTCGTCCGTGAGGAAATGGACGCGATCGGCGCCCAGGAGGTGCTGCTCCCCGCCATCCTGCCGCGCGAGCCCTACGAGGCGACCGGCCGCTGGGAGGAGTACGGCCCCGAGCTGTTCCGCCTCCAGGACCGCAAGGGCGGCGACTACCTCCTCGGCCCGACCCACGAGGAGATCTTCACCCTGCTGGTGAAGGACCAGGCGTCCTCCTACAAGGACCTGCCGGTCATCCTCTACCAGATCCAGAACAAGTACCGGGACGAGGCCCGCCCGCGGGCCGGCGTCCTGCGCGGCCGCGAGTTCCTCATGAAGGACTCGTACTCCTTCGACACCGAGGACGAGGGCCTGGCCCAGTCCTACGCGCTGCACCGCCAGGCCTACCAGAAGATCTTCACGCGCCTCGGTCTCGACTACCGCATCTGCGCCGCCACCGCGGGCGCGATGGGCGGCTCCAAGTCCGAGGAGTTCCTCGCCCCCGCCGGCGCGGGCGAGGACACCTTCGCCGACTGCCCCAACTGCGACTTCGCGGCGAACACCGAGGCGATCTCGTACGAGCTCAAGCCCGTGGACGCCACCGACGTACCCGCCGCCGAGGACATCCCGACCCCCGACACCCCCACCATCGAGACCCTCGCCGCCTCCCTCGGTGTCCCGGCCTCCGCCACCCTCAAGAACCTCCTCGTGAAGGTCGACGGCGAGATCGTCGCCGTCGGTGTCCCCGGCGACCGTGAGGTCGACATGGGCAAGGTCGAGGCGCACTTCGCCCCCGCGGTCGTCGAGATGGTCACCGAGGCGGACTTCACGGGCCGCCCGGACCTGGTCCGTGGCTACGTCGGCCCGCAGGGGCTGGGCGAGAAGGTCAAGTACATCGCCGACCCGCGCGTCGCCCCCGGCACCGCGTGGATCACGGGCGCCAACAAGGCGAACACGCACACCAAGAACGTCGTCGTGGGCCGTGACTTCGAGGTCGGCGAGTACGTCGACGTCGTGGTCGTCCAGGACGGCGACCCCTGCCCGAAGTGCGGCACCGGCCTCAAGCTGGACCGGGCCATCGAGATCGGCCACATCTTCCAGCTGGGCCGCAAGTACGCCGACGCCCTCAAGCTCGACGTCCTCGGCCAGCAGGGCAAGCCGGTCCGCGTGACCATGGGCTCCTACGGCATCGGTGTCACCCGCGCGGTCGCGGCCATCGCCGAGCAGAGCGCCGACGAGCAGGGCCTGTGCTGGCCCGCCGAGGTCGCCCCGGCCGACGTCCACGTCGTCGCCGCCGGCAAGGCCCTCCAGACCGAACTGGCCCTCGACGTCTCCGAGAAGCTGCGCGCGGCCGGCCTGCGGGTCCTGGTCGACGACCGGGCCGGTGTCTCCCCGGGCGTGAAGTTCACGGACGCCGAGCTGATCGGCGTACCGAAGATCCTCGTCGCGGGCCGCCGCTCCGCCGAGGGCGTCCTGGAGCTGAAGGACCGCAGGACGGGGGAGCGCGAGGAACTGACGGTGGACGAGGCGATCGCCCGGCTCAGCGCCTGATCGGTCGTCAGGGGCCGTAGGCCGTACGGGAGCTCTCTCGGGCCGTTCCCTTCCGCGGGGCGTGACTGGACGTCACCGCGGAGGGGAACGGCCACCGCACCGCCGGTTCAGCCCGCTTCGGCCGCCATGAAGCAGGGGATCAACTGGACGGGGAGTTCCACGCGCATACCGCAGAAGCAGTGGAGCAGGACCCCGCGTGAGGCAGGGGCGCCCAGGTCGGTCATGAGGATGTCGCGTACTTCACGGAGTACGTCGGGTGCCGGGAGTCCTCTGGCCACGCGGATGCTGACCTCGTCCGGATCCCACACCGCGATCCGCGGCAGATCGTCCGTCAATAAAATGTGGATGCACACAACTGTCTCCCCAGGGATGCACGACGGTACGAAGTGATCCGCTCCGGGAGGCCAGCGGCGGACTGATGGTACCGACGGCCGTCGGGATCGTGAAAGCTTTTGGCATATTCGCCTGCAGCGCGGGGAAGGCTTTCCTGTTCCCCGGACGGTCGGGGCGGGATCCACGAACCCGCGCGGACCCGGCTGACCTCACGTGATGCGGGTGACCTGGAGCATCGCCTCGGCGTCCTTGAGCAGTGCGCGTTGACGTGACTCCGGCAATTGCCGGTACAGGTTCAGGAGCCGCGCCTCACGCTCGTCCCCACTGGGGCCGGGCACAGGGCGGCCGACGGCCTCGAAGAACTCCTTCGGCGTTGTTCGCACGCCCCAGCGCCGGAACACCTCCACCATGGCCCGCAGCTTCTCCGGGTCGATGCGCGAGGTGCCGCGCGTCCGGTTCATCCAGGCGTTCAGCGTCGGGTACGAGATGCCGGCCTCCGACGCCAGGTCCTTCTGCGTCTTTCCCGGGGCCCGCGCCAGGAGCTTTTCGAGCAGCGCCGCGAGGTCCTCGTCCCGGCGCGCCGGATCGTGGCCGGGGGCGGGGTCTTCCGGGCGGCTCTGCTCGTTCGTCACGCAACAGAGGATCGGCCATCGGTATCTACAAGCGCAAGTAGATCGCAGACCGGCAATTCGGACGCGGGGAGCGTGCCGGAGCGCCGGCGTGCAGACGCGGATGCGGTGCGCCCTCTGGCGTGCGCCTTTACCTCTCGGGCCACTCACGTTCCGTGAGTAACTTGACACACTATGCATCTACCTGAAGACTGTAGATACCCCCGGATGTCCAGCCCCTGACGTCTGGTCAAAGAATCTACATCTACATGAAGATTGCATATGTGGAGGCTTCTGTGTCCGTACCGCTCCATCCCTCGATCGCCCCGGACGGCCTGGAGCCCGACCTGGTCGCCCGCGCCCGCGCCGGCGACAGGGAGGCGTTCGCCGCGCTGTACCACGAGCACTTCGGCCTCGTGTACGGCTACCTGCTCGTCCGCACCCGCAACAGACACCTGGCCGAGGACCTCACACAGGAGGTGTTCACCCGGGCGTTGCGCCATATCGACGCGTACACCTGGCAGGGCAGGGCCTTCGCCGCCTGGCTCACCACCATCGCGCGCAACCTCTTCCTCGACGAACTCGGCCGCGGCCGCACCCGCCTGGAGACGCCGGTCGCCGAACTCAAGGACCTCGGGGGCTCCGGACGGGGCGCCGAGTCGCTGGCCTTGCGCGAACTGGAGGCCGTCGAGGCCCACGAGACCGTCCGCACCGCCCTGCACACCCTCAATCCCCATCAGCGGCACTGTGTGGAGCTCCGTTTCCTCGACGAACTGACGGCGCAGGAGACGGCTCTGGCGATGGGCAGGAGCGTCGGCGCCGTCAAGACGCTCACCTACCGGGCGGTGCGGAAGCTGCGCTGGACCATCGGGACGGTGCCGGCGTGAACAGCAACCTTCTGCACGCGGCCGGGGTCGTCCGCACGGTGCTGGTGTCCGTCCGGGCGGAACAGGCGGCGGCCGTCGCGTACGCGCTGGACTCGGCCCGGCTCCTCGTCGACCCCGAACGGTCCTTCGGCGTGGTGCTGCACCGGACGCCGGACGGGCACTGGGCCGGCGCCCGACACCCCGCCACGGAACTGGAGCGGCAGGCTCTGGCCTGGGACGACTCCTGCGCGCGGGCCCGGGAGGTGGCGCGCGCCGTCGAACGCGAACTGGCCGGGCACCCCGGTCCGTACGACGTCCGGGTGGACGGTGACCGGGTGCGGGTGCTGCTCCGGGTCGACAATCCGGCCCACTGGGTCCGCTGGCGGGTCCACTTCGGCATCACAGCCGTCGGCGAGCGGCCCGAGCCCCGCACGGTGACCGGCGAGGGGGAACGCGACGGCGTGCGCGTGACCGTGGTGGCGCACGGCAGGGGCACGGCGCCGCCGAGCCCGCGGACCGGCCGGGAGAGGTGCCTGTTCCACCTCGACGGCACCACGTACGACCTGACCCTGCCGCAACGGGACGCACAGGGGGACGTCTGGTACTTCCAGGGCTCCCGCACCCGGGACGGCATGCCGCTGATGTCCCTCGACGGCCGGCCCGAACGATGCACCCTCGCCAACGTGGCGGCCTACCTGGGGCCGTTGACACCCGTCCCGCCCGTGATGCCGGGCGTCGCCTCGACGGCGGAACCGCCCCGTGCCTCCGTCGCCCCGACCGTGGACCTGGCCCGCGCCCGGGCCCGGCGGTCGGCACACGCCGGGTCCCGGGCCCGGAACCCGGCGGGGGAGCGAACCGGGCGCCCGGCCCGGGCGGTGCGGCCGACGGCCGGCGCGGCGGGGACCGTACGGATCGTGGAGCCGAGACCCACGGGACCCGCGACGCTGCCGCACACGGCAGCGCACGCCCGGGGAGAAACGGGCGGTGACGGCTCCGCGGTACGGGTTCGGCCGCTGCGGCAGTCACCGGCCGCGGTGTCCGGGCCGGACGGGCCGACCCGGTGAACCGGGCCCTGCCCGTCCGTGGGACCGGAGCCCGGGAGGACCGGGGTGCCGCACCGGAGGGCTCGCGTGCCTGGGAGGCCGGCGCCGCCTGTCTGCACCAGGACGCGGACATCTGGTTCTCCCGCAGATCCTGGACCAGGGCCCGGGAGATATGCGCGGCGTGCCCGGTGCTCGACGACTGCCGGGCCGCGGTGCTGCGCCGCGAGAAGGGGCTCCCCAGGGGCCGCCGCGACGGCGTCATCGCCGGACTGACGGGCCCGCAGCGCCACGACCTGGAGCGCCTGGAGGACCGCCGCGCGCGGACAAAGCCCCCGCCGCGGCCTCAGCCGGACGCCGCGCCGCGCAGGCGACCCGCCCCTTGTGGCACCCGGGCGGCCTATCAGCGTCACCTGCGCCGGGGCGAACCCGTCGACGAGGCGTGCCGCGACGCCAACGCGCGCGACGTCGGCCGCTACCGCCGTACCGGCTCCACCCGGGGCCGAGCCGACGGCATACGGCCCGCCGCGGCGTCCGAAGCTCCGTTCCGGACCTGACCGAGCGCCGCGCCCCACCGGCGTGCGACCGGGGCCGAGTGCTCGGTGCGCCACGGACTCGCCGCCCGAGAACGCCCACCTCTCCCGTCTTCGGACCGCCGGGCCCGGACCCCGCCCGCGGTCAACGGCGCCCCATGCTCGCGTCCTGGGCGGGGCCGCCCAGGAAAACCCGCCGCCCGTTCCGGACCCGCCCCCCCCCGCCCATCGCCACCGGAGTACCCATGTCCCTACCCCCGACATCAACGCCGCCCGAGGAACCCGGTGCCGGCGGTTCCCGGCCGCGAGGCCGTGCGGCCACCGCCCTGCTCCGGCTGCTCGGACCTCGGCACCGTCCCGGTCCGCCGCGGTCCGTCCCGGGGCACCGCGCCGACGTGGCCCCGGACGGCTGTCGGCAGGAACTCGCCCGCTGGCAGCGGCACGCCGACTCCTACGCACGGGAACTGTCCCGCGTCGCCCTCGAACGGGCGCACCTGCTGGCCTGGCTGGCGGCGCTGCACCCGTCGAGCGCCGTCGTCACCCCGACCACCGGCGCCGGACCGGACGGCACGCACCTGTTGCGGCTCACGGCCGGGGAACGGCAGCTGTGCTGGTGGCTGCAGCCCACCGAGCTGCCGCTGTTCACCCATGTCCCGTACGCGGAGCCCACCCCGGTGTGCCCGCCGCGGGACGGCCACGGGGCCGCCGACCAGGCCGCCCACATCCGCCGCCACACCAGGCTGCTGGCGCTCGAGGGAGCCTTCCTCACCACCCCCGGCGAACGGCGGCCTGCGGCCCGGCCCGCCGGTCACTGACGGCGGGCCGCACGGCCCCGCACCACAGACCCCGGTCGGCAGGCTCGGGAGGCACGTCGGCCGGACCCACCGCGCCCCTCTGCGACAACCCTCGGGCAGAGGGGCGCGGTCACCCGTGCAGCCAGGCCGCGAACTCCAGCAGCAGCTCGGCGTCCTGGTTCCGGCCGACCCGGCGCGCCCGCATCCCCGACTCCACCGCCCGGAACAGCGTCCACCCCCGAAGCCGCTCCTGATCCACGTCCAGCGACTCGGCGAGCCGCTTGATCCGCCGCCGGGTGATGGCCGCCCCCGACGGCTGAGCAATCAAGTCCTCGACCCGGTCCCGCACCAGCCGAGCCAGATCGAACGCACACTCCCCGACCACCGGATCCGGCCCCACGGCAAGCCACGGCGTCCGCTCCGCCGCCAGCACCTTGCTCTGCCGAAACGTCCCGTGCAGCAACCGCGACTCCGGCGGAGCCACCAGCAACTCCTCGCGGGCAGTGAGAGCCGCACTCACGAGATCGGCGACATCCGCGCCCGCGCCCGCACGCATCGCCTCGGCCTGCCGCCCGGTCCGCTCGGCCACCGTCTCGAAGACCCGGTCACCCGGCGGCTCCACCCACAGCCGACGCAACGTCCCCGCCGCCTCCAGCAGCGCCTTCGCCTCCGGCAACGACCGCACCGACACATCGGGATGCAGCCGCTCCAGCAGCAGCACCCCCTCGGTCACCGGCTCGTCGAGCAACTGCACCGCACCCAGCCCGCCCCAGTGCGCCAGCGCCGCCCGCTCGGCCTCCGGCCGGGACCGCGGCGGGGCCAGCTTGAGCACGGCGGGGGTGCCGTCGGACCGCCGGACCAGGACGACGAGGCTGCTGCGGCCGCCCGGCACCTGTACCCGCTCCACGGTCGACTCGCGTAGCGCGACGGCCTGGCGAGCCGCCTCCGGCAGCTTCTCCAGCCAGCCGTCTCCGGGTGCCGTCTCACCGAGCGCCCTCACCAGACGCGGTGGCGGTTCGAAAGCCATACGCGAGCAGTTCCCTTCCCGTACCCGTTACGCCGTGGGTGTCGCCGAAGTCGGCGAGGCCGACGCGGTCGCCGCCCGTTCGGCGAGACCAGGGAAGGCTACGCTCTCCCCGCGCCAGCGCACCGCCCGCACCGCCGCCTCCCGCAGCGCCTCGGCGGCCATGGAGCGCCGCCCGTCCACGGTTGCCCGCACCAGGTCGGAGTACACCCCGGCGACCCGGTCCTCCAGCTCGGCGGCCAGCCGTACGGCCGCGTCCGAGTCCGGCACCGGGAACGGCAGCGCGTAACCCGCCGCGGCTGCCGCCGGGGTGCCGCCCAGATCCCGCACCTCACGGGCGAGCGCGTCGCGCCGGGCGCGATGGGCGTCGTACGCCGACCTCGCCTCGGTACGCCGGCCCTCACGGATCCGCCCGCCGACGACCCCGTACCCGTACACGGCGGCATGTTCGGCCGCCAGCGCCGCCTGGAGCGCGGCCACCTCACGCTTGTCCTGCTCGTCGCTCACTTCGCCGCCTCCGTCAGCAGATACGCGTGCGCCGCCCCGGCCGCCGCCACGGAGGCCAGCAGCCGGGCCAGCTCGCCCGGGACCTCGAGGAGCGACTTCGCCCGTGCGTCCGCGAGCGACCGCTCGGCGGTGGCGAGCCCGGCGAGGGCGTCCTTCTCGGTGCCGGGTACGGCGGAGGGGGCGGGGGGGCCGGCGGTGGGCGATGCCGAACCGGTCGCCGCCGGCGTACCGCCGAACGCCTCCACATGCCGCACGGCCTCCGCCCGCAGCACCCCCAGCCGCTCCGCGAGCCCCGGATACGCGGCGATCACCGCGTCGTACCGCTCGACGATCCCCCGGCTGTCCCGCGCCGCACGCGTGCGTGCCCGCTCGGCGACCGACGGACTGCCTCCGGTGCTCCCCTCGGTCTCCTCGGACCCGGAGGAGCAGCCCACCAGCAGGGCGGCACCGGCGGCCGAGGCGAGCAGTGTTCTTCGGCGCGGCCCCGAGGGGGTACGCGGCGGCGGGGGGTACGGCACGGCAGTCGTCCTCGGGGGCTCGTACGAACACATGGGCGGGAAGGCGGCCCGCCGGTGATCACGGTACCCGCGCCCCGCTCCGCAACCCCTCATCGGCACCGTGGCGGACCCCCGGTCGCCGCAGGGTGGACGGCAACACACCTTTGGAGCGGATACCCTTTGACCAGACACGCGACCAACCCACAACAGCACACGCGGCCGAGGAGTCACCCGGATGAGCACCACCCAGAGCGAGAGGCTGCGAGAGCTCCTGGAACCGCTCGTCAGCTCCCAGGGACTGGATCTGGAAGAGATCTCAGTGGACTCCGTAGGACGGAAGCGCGTGCTCAGCGTCGTCGTCGACTCCGACACCGGGGCGGACCTGGACCAGATCGCCGATGTGAGCCGCGCGCTCTCGGCGAAGCTCGACGAGACGAACGCAATGGGCGAGGGCGAGTACACCCTCGAGGTCGGCACCCCGGGCGCGGAGCGCCCCCTCAAGGAGCATCGGCACTATGTGCGCGCCGTGGACCGGCTGGTGAAGTTCCAGCTGACCGAGGGCGGCGAAGTGGTCGCAAGGATCCTCGAGGTCGACGACGAGGGTCTGGACGTCGAGGTGCCCGGGGTCAAGGGACGTAAGGCCACCAGCCGCAGACTCGCCTTCTCCGACATCGACAAGGCGCGCGTGCAGGTCGAGTTCAACCGCAAGGACAAGAAGGAAGAGGAGGCGTAGCCGTGGACATCGACATGAGTGCCCTGCGGGGCTTGGTACGGGAGAAGGAGATCTCCTTCCCCCTGCTGGTCGAGGCGATCGAGTCGGCCCTCCTCATCGCCTACCACCGCACCGAGGGAAGCCGCCGCCACGCGCGCGTGGAGCTCAACCGGGAAACCGGCCACGTGACGGTGTGGGCGAAGGAGGACCCCGAGGACCTCGAGGAGGGCCAGGAGGCCCGCGAGTTCGACGACACCCCGTCCGGCTTCGGCCGTATCGCCGCCACCACCGCCAAGCAGGTCATCCTGCAGCGGCTGCGCGACGCCGAGGACGACGCGACGCTCGGCGAGTACGCCGGCCGTGAGGGCGACATCGTCATGGGCGTGGTCCAGCAGGGCCGTGACCCGAAGAACGTGCTCGTCGACATCGGCAAGCTGGAGGCCATCCTGCCGGTGCAGGAGCAGGTCCCCGGTGAGACGTATCCGCACGGCATGCGGCTTCGGTCGTACGTCGTGCGCGTGGCGAGGGGGGTGCGCGGTCCGTCCGTCACGCTGTCGCGCACACATCCCAATCTGGTGAAGAAGCTCTTCGCCCTGGAGGTGCCGGAGATCGCCGACGGTTCGGTGGAGATCTCCGCCATCGCGCGTGAGGCCGGTCACCGGACGAAGATCGCCGTACGGTCCACCCGTTCCGGACTGAACGCCAAGGGCGCCTGCATCGGCCCCATGGGCGGGCGGGTGCGCAACGTCATGGGTGAGCTGAACGGCGAGAAGATCGACATCGTCGACTGGTCGGACGACCCGGCCGAGATGGTGGCGAACGCGCTCTCCCCGGCCCGCGTCTCCAAGGTGGAGGTCGTCGACCTGGCGGCCCGCTCCGCCCGCGTGACGGTGCCGGACTACCAGCTGTCGCTGGCGATCGGCAAGGAAGGGCAGAATGCCCGGCTCGCGGCTCGTCTGACCGGCTGGCGGATCGACATCCGCCCGGACATCGAGCAGCCGAGCGAATAGGTCCCGGATCACGATCGGGAATAGATCTCGGCCCACGAGGGCTGAGATCACGACAACAACCGTTCGATCCCAGCCCCGAAGGGGTGAGGTCGCTACGGGGAGGTAGACTTAGCAGTGTCTGGCCGGACGCACGCCCGCGCATGCCCTGAACGCACCTGTGTGGGGTGCAGGCAGCGAGCGGCCAAGACCGATCTGCTGCGCACCGTGGCGATCAAGGACGCATGCGTCCCCGATCCTCGCGGTACGCTGCCCGGCCGGGGCGCCTATGTGCACCCCGCCCTGGTCTGTCTCGACCAGGCGGTACGCCGCCGGGCGTTCACGCGGGCGCTTCGCGCCCCGGGAGCGCTCGACGTAAAGGCGTTGCGCCAGTACGTCGAGCAGACAGACAGTTGCTGAGCAGGCAACACCGCAAGGAGCGTCGCACGGAACCCCGTGCGGCCCTGGTACCCCGCGAGTTGGAAGTAGGTCGAGATTGCGATGAGCACTCGATGAGCACGCGATGAGTACGCCCATGAAGTAGCGACGGTCCGGACGCAACCCGGACCTAAAAGGAGCGAAGTGGCTAAGGTCCGGGTATACGAACTCGCCAAGGAGTTCGGGGTGGAGAGCAAGGTCGTCATGGCCAAGCTCCAAGAACTCGGTGAATTTGTCCGTTCGGCGTCTTCGACCATCGAAGCGCCCGTCGTCCGTAAGTTGACGGACGCCCTTCAGCAGGGCAACGGAGGCGGCAAGCCCGCCCCCGCCCGCAAGGCTGCCCCGGCAAAGCCGGGCGCCCCCTCTCCGGCGCAGGCTGCCCGTCCGGCCGCCCCGCGCCCGCCGGCCCCCAAGCCGGCCGTTGCCGAGACGCCCGCGGCTCCCGCCGCGCCGGCCGCTCCCGGCCCCCGTCCCACTCCGGGCCCGAAGCCCGCGCCGCGCCCCGCGCCGGCGTCCCCGGCTCCGACCACGCCCGAGTTCACGGCACCCCCGTCGGCCCCCGCCGCGCCGCCGGCCTCGCAGGGCTCCGCCCCGCGTCCGGGCGCCCCGCGTCCGGCCGGCCAGCAGGCGCCGCGTCCGGGTGCTCCCCGTCCCGCCGGTGGCCCCGGCCAGGGCGGCCAGGGTCGTGACCGCGGCGACCGCGGCGACCGTCCGGGCGCCCCGCGTCCGGGTGGCCAGGCCTCGCGCCCCGGTGCCCGTCCGGCCGGTCCCCGTCCGGGCAACAACCCCTTCACCTCTGGTGGCTCCACCGGCATGGCGCGCCCGCAGGCGCCCCGTCCGGGCGGCGCCCCGCGTCCCGGTGGCCAGGGTGGCCCCGGTGACCGTCCCGGCGGCGCCCCGCGTCCGCAGGGCCAGGACCGTGGTCCCCGTCCCCAGGGCGCGGCCGGCGGTGCCCGTCCGGCGGCTCCGGGCGGCGCTCGTCCCTCCCCGGGCGGCATGCCCCGTCCGCAGGGCGGCGCTCCGCGTCCCGGCGGCGGCCCGCGTCCGAACCCCGGCATGATGCCGCAGCGTCCGGCTGCCGGCCCGCGTCCCGGTGGCGGTGGCCCCGGCGGCCGCGGTCCCGGTGGCGCCGGTCGTCCCGGTGGTGGCGGCGGCGGTCGTCCGGGTGGCGGCGGCGGCTTCGCCGGTCGTCCCGGCGGTCCCGGTGGCGGTGGCGGCGGTTTCGCCGGCCGTCCGGGTGGTCCCGGTGGCGGTGGCGGCGGTTTCGCCGGTCGTCCGGGTGGTCCCGGTGGTCCCGGCGGCGGTGGCCGTCCCGGCTTCGGCGGTCGTCCGGGTGGTCCCGGTGGCCGTGGTGGCACGCAGGGCGCCTTCGGTCGTCCCGGCGGTCCCGCGCGTCGTGGTCGCAAGTCGAAGCGGCAGAGGCGCCAGGAGTACGAGGCCATGCAGGCCCCGTCGGTCGGCGGCGTGATGCTGCCTCGCGGCAACGGACAGTCCGTCCGCCTGTCGCGCGGTGCGTCCCTCACCGACTTCGCCGAGAAGATCAACGCCAACCCGGCGTCGCTCGTCGGCGTGATGATGAACCTCGGCGAGATGGTCACTGCCACGCAGTCCGTCTCCGACGAGACGCTGAAGCTCCTCGCGGACGAGATGAACTTCATCCTCGAGATCGTCAGCCCGGAGGAGGAGGACCGCGAGCTGCTCGAGTCCTTCGACATCGAGTTCGGCGAGGACGAGGGTGGCGAGGAGTTCCTCGTCGCGCGTCCGCCGGTCGTGACCGTCATGGGTCACGTCGACCACGGTAAGACCCGACTGCTCGACACCATCCGCAAGACGAACGTCGTCGCGGGCGAGGCCGGCGGTATCACGCAGCACATCGGTGCGTACCAGGTCGCGACCGAGGTCAACGGCGAAGAGCGCAAGATCACCTTCATCGACACCCCGGGTCACGAGGCGTTCACCGCCATGCGTGCCCGTGGTGCCAAGTCGACCGACATCGCGATCCTCGTGGTGGCGGCCAACGACGGTGTGATGCCCCAGACGATCGAGGCGCTGAACCACGCCAAGGCGGCCGACGTGCCGATCGTGGTCGCGGTCAACAAGATCGACGTCGAGGGCGCGGACCCGACCAAGGTGCGCGGTCAGCTCACCGAGTTCGGTCTGGTGGCCGAGGAGTACGGCGGCGACACCATGTTCGTCGACATCTCCGCCAAGCAGGGCCTCAACATCGAGAGCCTGCTGGAGGCCGTGGTCCTCACCGCGGACGCCTCGCTCGACCTGCGGGCCAACCCGGAGCAGGACGCGCAGGGTATTGCGATCGAGTCCCACCTCGACCGCGGCCGCGGTGCCGTCTCGACGGTCCTGGTCCAGCGCGGCACGCTGCGCATCGGCGACACGATGGTGGTCGGCGACGCGTACGGCCGTGTCCGGGCGATGCTCGACGACAACGGCAACAACGTCGAGGAAGCGGGTCCGTCGACCCCCGTCCTGGTCCTGGGTCTCACCAACGTCCCCGGCGCCGGCGACAACTTCCTGGTCGTCGACGAGGACCGCACGGCACGTCAGATCGCCGAGAAGCGCGCGGCGCGCGAGCGCAACGCCAACTTCGCCCGGCGTGGAGTCCGGTTCTCCCTGGAGAACCTGGACGAGGCCCTCAAGGCCGGTCTGGTGCAGGAACTCAACCTCATCATCAAGGGCGACGCGTCCGGTTCGGTGGAGGCTCTCGAGTCCTCGCTGCTCCAGCTCGACGTCGGCGACGAGGTCGACATCCGTGTCCTGCACCGCGGTGTGGGTGCGGTGACCGAGTCCGACATCAACCTGGCGACCGGCTCCGACGCCATCGTCATCGGCTTCAACGTCCGCGCTGCGGGCCGCGCGGCGCAGATGGCGGAGCGCGAGGGCGTCGACGTCCGGTACTACTCGGTGATCTACCAGGCCATCGAGGAGATCGAGGCGGCCCTCAAGGGCATGCTCAAGCCGGAGTACGAGGAGGTCGAGCTCGGCACGGCGGAGATCCGCGAGGTCTTCAAGTCGTCCAAGCTGGGCAACATCGCCGGTGTCCTGGTCCGCTCGGGCGAGGTCAAGCGCAACACGAAGGCTCGACTCGTCCGCGACGGCAAGGTCATCGCGGAGAACCTCAACATCTCCGGTCTGCGTCGCTTCAAGGACGACGTCACCGAGATCCGCGAAGGGTTCGAGGGCGGTATCAACCTCGGCAACTTCAACGACATCAAGGTCGACGACGTCATCGCGACGTACGAGATGCGCGAGAAGCCGCGCGGCTGATTGTCGTAGCACGCGATCGGGGCCGATCGGCGGACGTAATATCCGTCGATCGGCCCCGGCCGTTGCGTGTACGGTTCCTGTATCGGCGTCGACGCGGCGCCCATACCCCGAACCGGCGGGACATCCGGACACACACATGTATGTGGGGACTCTGTCCTTCGACCTGCTCCTCGGCGACGTTCACTCGCTCAAGGAGAAACGCTCTCTCGTCCGTCCGATCGTGGCCGAGCTCCAGCGCAAGTACGCGGTGAGTGCGGCGGAGACGGGCCATCAGGACCTCCATCGCAGGGCCGAGATCGGGCTGGCGATGGTCTCCGGGGACACCGGACACCTCACCGACGTACTGGACCGCTGTGAGCGGCTGGTCGCCGGGCGGCCCGAGGTGGAACTGCTCTCGGTTCGACGCAGACTCCATGGCGACGAAGACTGAAGCGACGAAGACTCAGCAACAAGCAAGACACTTAAGGAGACGGACCAGTGGCCGACAACGCGCGGGCGAAGAGGCTGGCGGACCTCATCCGAGAGGTGGTGGCCCAGAAGCTGCAGCGCGGGATCAAGGACCCGCGGCTCGGCTCGCACGTCACCATCACGGACACCCGGGTCACGGGTGACCTCCGGGAGGCGACCGTCTTCTACACGGTGTACGGGGACGACGAGGAGCGCGCGGCCGCGGCCGCCGGTCTGGAGAGCGCCAAGGGCGTGCTGCGTTCCGCGGTGGGTGCGGCGGCCGGCGTGAAGTTCACGCCGACGCTGACCTTCGTGGCGGACGCGCTTCCGGACACCGCCAAGACCATCGAGGACCTCCTCGACAAGGCGCGCCAGTCCGACGAGAAGGTGCGCGAGGTCTCGGCCGGAGCCGCCTACGCCGGTGAGGCGGACCCGTACAAGAAGCCGGGTGAAGACGAGGACGACACCGCCGAATGACACAGAAGAACCAGACGCCCGACGGGCTTGTCATCGTCGACAAGCCGTCGGGCTTCACTTCGCACGACGTCGTCGCCAAGATGCGCGGGATCGCGAAGACCCGCCGCGTCGGACACGCCGGCACCCTCGACCCGATGGCGACCGGTGTGCTCGTCCTCGGCGTAGAGAAGGCGACCAAACTCCTCGGACACCTCGCGCTCACCGAGAAGGAGTACCTGGGCACGATCCGCCTGGGTCAGACGACCCTGACCGATGACGCCGAGGGCGAGATCACGGGCTCGACAGACGCCTCGAAGGTCACCCGGGACGCCATTGACGCGGGGATCGCCAAGCTGAGCGGCGACATCATGCAGGTGCCGTCCAAGGTCAGCGCCATCAAGATCGACGGTGTGCGCTCCTACAAGCGGGCGCGTGAGGGCGAGGAGTTCGAGATCCCCGCCCGGCCCGTGAAGATCTCGTCCTTCGCGGTGTACGACGTCCGGGACGCCGTCGCCGAGGACGGGACGCCCGTGATGGACCTCGTCGTCTCGGTGGTCTGCTCGTCCGGTACCTACATCCGGGCGCTGGCCCGGGACCTGGGCGCGGACCTCGGCGTGGGCGGCCACCTCACCGCTCTGCGGCGCACGCGGGTCGGCCCGTACAAGCTGGACGCGGCCAAGACGCTGGAGCAGCACCAGCAGGAGCTGACCGTGATGCCGATCGCCGAGGCGGCCGCGGCCGCGTTCCCGCGCTGGGACGTGGACGAGAGGCGGGCCCGGCTGCTCGCCAACGGTGTACGCCTGGAGATGCCCGACGAGTACGCGGGCCGCGGCACCGTCGCCGTCTTCGGCCCCGAGGGCCGACTGCTGGGCCTCGTGGAGGAACAGAAGGGCAAGGCGAAGAGCCTCGCCGTCTTCGGCTGAGAGGCTCCGCCCGTGGAGCGGCGGTCACGGAGTTGTCCGCCGCTCCACGGTCCCCCCTCGGTTCCCCCACCCCTAGGGTGTATCCACCGACTCCCTCTCATTCACCCGTGCGGGCAGGCGCTCGGAGTGAAGCGGGGGAGCGGACGGGGGCGCGTTCACCGCGCGATCTGTCCCGCCGATCACCTGATGCCTACCGTCGAAGACAGGGCAGGGCACGGCGGGGAGGTTCGACCATGGCGGGACGAGGCCCGCGGACCGCGGGCGGCCGCCGACGCGCGGGTGACAGCGGGCACTGCGCGTCCTCCGGCGCGACATCCGGGCCGGGACACGCACGCGACGCATCCCTTGTCCGGATCCACGACCTGGCCGGCCGTCCCCGGGGCACCGGCTTCGTGGCCGACCACCACGGCACCGTGATCACCAGCCACGAGGCCGTCGACGGACTGCCGAGGCTGCTGCTCTACGCCGCCGAGGACCGCCACTGCGTGGTGACCGCCGACGCGGTGACCGCCCTGCCCGAGCTGAACCTGGCCCTCGTACGGACCGAGGGACTCGGCGTCGAACCGCTCCCCGTCACCGTGCGGGACCGGATCGAGACCGGTGCCTATGTGCGGATCCCCGCCGGGTGCTGGCGTGAGGCGAGGGTGCTCGGCGCGGCCCCGGTGACGTACACCGCGACGGATCGCTTCCATCTCCTCGACGGCGCACTGGAGTTGGCGATCGGCACGGCCGGGCGGGACGCGCTGCGGCTGGGCGGCGGGGCGGCCGGCGGACCGGTGCTCGACGCCGCGACCGGCGCGGTGGTCGGCGTCCTCGGCACCGCGCTCCAGGGCGGCGGCCGTGACGCCGGGTTCGCGGTACCCCTGCTCCCGGCACCGCCCGGCCCGCTCGCCGAGCTCCTCGCCGAGAACGCGGCGACCGTGCCCGCGTACGGCGTGGACCTCAACCTCGCGGGCGTACTCGAGCTGACGGCGACCTCGGTGGGCCAGGACGGCCCGCCGGGCGCGCTCGCGGGCTACGTCGGCCGGGCGGGCACCGGCACCCCCGGATCGGTGACACCGGTCCAACGGGCGGCCACGGCAGCGGAGTTCGCGGCCTTCACCGACGGCCCGGCCGCCGTCCTCGCCCTCGTCGGCCCGCCCGGCAGCGGTCGTACGACAGAACTCGCGTCCCTCGCCGCCCACCGCAACCGGGGTGCCCGGCCCGCCCCGGCCCTGTGGCTGCGCGGCGCCGACCTGAGGGACGACGACACCTCGGTCGCGGACGCGGCACGCAGGGCGCTGACCCGGGCGGCACGGATCGTCGCCGCGTCGCGCTCGGCGCACGTCGCCGACCTGGGCGAGGTGACCCCTGAGCGGCTGGCCCGGCTCGCCCACACCGACGGCCGCCCCCTGCTCCTCCTCCTCGACGGCCCCGAGGAGATGCCACCCGTCCTGGCCCACCGCCTCACGGAGTGGACCGACGGCACGGCGACATGGCTGGGTCAGACGAGGGCACGGCTGGTGGTGGCGTGCCGGGAGGAGTACTGGGAGCGGGCGGGGGAGGGGTTCCCGGGAGGAATGCTGCACAGCCCGGATGCCGAGCCACTTCCAGCCCGTCCGGCGTTCGAGGGCGAGAAGCCGCCCTGCGTGCGCCTCGCCGACCTGCACGAGGACGAAGCCCGCCAAGCCCGGGTCCGCTACGGCATCCCCGAGGACGCCCTCACGGACACCGACGCCCGCCACCCCCTCACCCTGCGCCTCCTCTCCGAGGTCCGAGCCGCCCTCCCCGACACCGACACGCCCGGCACCCGAGCGGACCGCCACGACGTCTTCGCCGCCCACCTGGACCTGATGTGCCTCCGCGTCGCCGTCCGCCTCGCCGCCGAGAACGGCCTGCGCGGCACCGCCGTACGCCGCCTCGCCGCCAAGGTCTCCGGCCAGGTGCACGAGGCCGCCCGCCGCAGCCTCGGCCCGGGCCAGGGCGAACTGGACCGCGAGTCGTTCGAGGCGGTGTTCCCCTGGGGCCAGGCCTCCGCACGGCTCGGCGGCGGCACCGGCTGGGCGTCCGCCGTCCTCACCGAGGGCCTCCTGGTCCCCGCGGGCAACGGTTACCGCTTCGCCCACGAGGAACTCGCCGACTGGATCCAGGGCATGCACCTCGACCTGGACGAGGCCCTGCGCGCCCTGGTCCACCGCCGCAGCCCGCACCCCTTCCCGGTGCCGCACCACCGCATCGGCCCGGTCGTCCAGGCCCTGCTCCTCCAGTCCCGCCAGCACGGCACGCCCCGACTCGCCCTCCGCCTGGAGGAGTTGATCCAGGCACTGGACGCCGACCCCGACTCCTGGTGGGCGGCCCGTCTCCTCACCGAGTCCCTGCTCCGCGTACCCGACGCGACGCCGTACACGGGCGTGCTGCGGCTGCTCGCGGACCGCGTGGTGGACTGGCGACGCCAGGGACGCGACGAGGAGCTCGACCAACTCCCCGTCCGGGCCACCGAGTTCGCCCCCGACTTCTGGCTCGCCCTGCCGCTCCCCCCGATCACCCTGTTCGATCTGCTCCGCCGTCTCGTCCTCGCCGACGGCCCCGCACACGACACCGCCCCCCGTTTCCTGGACGCGGCCTCCGGGTTGCTCGCGGCCGACCCCACCGCCGTATCACCGCACCTGACGCGTTGGTTCGACGACGAGCGCCCGCTGCCCGCCACCCCGCACGCGACCGTCGCGAAGGCCGCGCAGGCGCTGCTGCACACCCACCGGCAGCTGGCCCTCGACGACCTCACCGAGGTGCTCGTCGACTGCGCGCACCGGCGGGCCGACGAACTGCTCACCGTGCTCGCGGAGGACGAACCGTCCGCGGTGTGCCGGGCCGTGGACCGGTGGGCGCACGACGAGCGCCCTGACCGGCGGGTCGCGGCGGTGGCGTACGGCCTGCGCGCCGCCCCGCACGTGCGGACGGAGGCCGATCGCGAGCTGCTGCGCTACGCCGCCCTCACCCTGCTCGCCCGCCCCGCGGACTGCACCCTGCACGGCGGCGCGCTCGCCCTCCTCGTCCGTGACCCGCGCACGCGTGCCCGTCATCTCCCGCAGGCCCTCGGCCACTTCATGGCCGGCGACCCGCAGTTCCCGCCGAGTGCACTCGTCGCTGCGATGACCACACACCCTGAGCCGGTCCTCGACGCCTTCCGCGCCCGGCTGCGACGCCCCGGCGCCGGAGCGGCCCTGCGCACCCTCGCCGACGTCACCACACCCACGCAGGCCCGCCGGATCGCCGGGCTCGTGCGGGAGGCGGTGGAGCAGCGGCCGGAGACCGCAGGGGACATGGCCGCGTACGTCGACCGGCGCCTCGACCAGGGGCCGGGGGCGCGGGCGGTACTCCTCCCGCTGGTCACCGGCCTGCTGGACGGCGGCTCGGAGGAGGTGCGAGCCGCCCTCGCCGCCGTACTGGCCACTCCCGGCGCCCCCGCCTCCCGCCCCCTCCGTCGCGAACTGCTCGAATTCCTGCTGAGCCACGAGCACGCGCCCGCCGTCCTGGACGCCCTCCTGCGCGCCGCCGCCCGCCACCCCGACGACGGGCTGCGCGAACTCGTCCACCGCACCGGCCTCCTCCTCGTCCGCACCCCGCAGGGCGCGGCCCGTTTCGACCGCGGCCTCGTCGATCTCGGCCGTCAGGTGCCGGGCTTCGCGGCGCGGGTGGCGGGCTGGCTGACCGACGCTCCGCAGCAGTGGGCGGCGGTGGTCGGCCCCAGTACCCGCCGGATGATCGAGAACCTGGCAGGTGTTCGCGTCCCCGCCTGACCCGCCCGTCCTAAGTGCGTCGAGTCACAGCGCCCATGCCGATGCGGGCCGGAGCGACGCGGCATGGCACCCTTAGACCTGCGTAAGAGATAAGCCGTACATACGGACACAGGTTCGACGAGGAGCGGTCACAGTGCAGCGCTGGCGTGGCTTGGAGGACATCCCCGAGGACTGGGGACGCAGCGTCGTCACCATCGGCTCCTACGACGGAGTCCACCGCGGACACCAGCTGATCATCCGGCATGCCGTGGAACGCGCCCGTGAGCTGGGCGTTCCCGCCGTCGTCGTCACGTTCGACCCGCACCCCAGCGAGGTCGTCCGCCCCGGCAGCCACCCGCCTCTGCTGGCCCCGCACCACCGCCGCGCCGAGCTGATGGCGGAGCTGGGCGTGGACGCGATCCTCATCCTGCCCTTCACGACGGAGTTCTCGAAGCTCTCGCCGGCCGAGTTCGTCGTCAAGGTCCTCGTCGACAAGCTGCACGCCAAGGCGGTCGTCGAGGGCCCCAACTTCCGCTTCGGCCACAAGGCCGCGGGGAACGTGGAGTTCCTCGCCGAGCAGGGCAAGACCTACGACTTCGAGGTCGAGGTCATCGACCTGTTCGTGTGCGGCGAGGCGGGCGGCGGCGAGCCGTTCTCCTCCACCCTCACCCGCCGCCTGGTCGCCGCCGGCGACGTCGAGGGCGCCCACGAGATCCTGGGCCGCCCGCACCGGGTCGAGGGCGTGGTCGTCCGGGGCGCGCAGCGCGGCCGTGAGCTGGGCTTCCCCACGGCCAACGTCGAGACCCTCCCGCACACCGCCATCCCCGCCGACGGTGTCTACGCCGGCTGGCTGCACGCCCAGGGCGAGGCGATGCCGGCCGCGATCTCCGTCGGCACCAACCCGCAGTTCGACGGCACCGAGCGCACGGTCGAGGCCTACGCCATCGACCGCGTCGGCCTCGACCTCTACGGCCTGCATGTCGCCGTCGACTTCCTCGCGTACGTACGCGGCCAGCTGAAGTTCGACTCCCTGGAGGCCCTGCTGGAGCAGATGGCCGAGGACGTCAAGAAGTGCCGGGAGCTGATTTCGGCGGCCGAGTAGTCGTTCGTCGCGGTCCTACGACGCCGAAGGGCGGCCGGTGCTGGTGAGCACCGGCCGCCCTTCAGTCGTGTCGGCTACTGCTGCGGGGGCGCGGGCGGGTAGGGCTGCCCGGGCTGTCCCGGCTGCGGGTAGGGCTGGCCGGGCTGCTGGGCCTGCTGCGGGTACGGCTGCCCCTGCTGAGGGTAGGGCTGGCCCTGCTGCGGATAGGGCTGGCCCGGCTGGGCGGCGTACGGGTGACCCGGCTGCTGAGGCTGCTGCGGGTACGGCTGCCCGGGCATCGGCTGGCCCGGCATCGGCGGGGCCGCCACCGGGGGCGGGTTGCCGTCGCTGGTCCACAGGCCGTGCATCTGCTGGTGGCGTACGAAGTCCTCGGCGACCATCGCCGCGAGGTTGAAGTACGACTCCCGCACCTTCGGCCGCATCATGTCGAGGTCGACCTCGGCACCGGCCGCGAGGTGTTCGTCGAAGGGCACCACGATGACACCGCGGCAGCGCGTCTCGAAGTGGCTGACGATGTCGTCCACCTTGATCATCTTGCCGGTCTCGCGCACCCCCGAGATGACGGTGAGGGACCTCGACACGAGATCCGCGTACCCGTGCGCCGACAGCCAGTCCAGCGTCGTACTCGCGCTGCTCGCACCGTCGACGGACGGCGTCGAGATGATGATGAGCTGGTCGGCGAGGTCGAGCACACCGCGCATGGCGGAGTAGAGCAGACCGGTACCGGAGTCCGTCAGGATCACCGGGTACTGCTTGCCCAGCACATCGAGGGCCCGCCGGTAGTCCTCGTCGTTGAAGGCCGTGGACACGGCCGGGTCGACGTCGTTGGCGATGATCTCGAGCCCGGACGGCGCCTGGGAGGTGAACCGGCGGATGTCCATGTAGGAGTTGAGGTACGGGATCGCCTGGACGAGGTCACGGATGGTGGCCCCGGTCTCCCGCCGCACCCGGCGGCCGAGGGTACCGGCGTCCGGGTTGGCGTCGATGGCGAGGATCTTGTCCTGCCGCTCGGTGGCGAGGGTCGAGCCGAGGGCGGTGGTGGTCGTGGTCTTGCCGACGCCGCCCTTGAGGCTGATGACCGCGATGCGGTAGCAGGACAGCACGGGCGTGCGGATCAGCTCCAACTTCCGCTGCCGCTCGGCTTCTTCCTTCTTCCCGCCGATCTTGAACCGGGAGGGCTGGGCGGCGGGACGGCCGCTCTTCGCCTTCTGCTTCTTGTTGTTCAGCAGCCGGTCCGAGGACAGCTCCACGGCAGCGGTGTAACCGAGCGGCGCCGCACCGGGGTTGGTCATCTGCCGCTGGTCGTGCTGCATGGGCTGCGGCCAGGCGGTACCGGTGCGGGGGTCGACGGGGGGCTGCGGAGCCTGCCCGGCGTATCCCTGCGGAGCGGCTGCCGGGGGCTGCTGACCGTCGGGCTGCGGCTGTCCCTGCGGTACGCCCGGCTGAGGCTGGCCATCCTGCTGCTGCGCGGGCGGCTGCGGGAAGCCGTAGCCGCCGGGGGCGGGCGCCTGCGGGGCGTTCGGGGCACCGGGGTGCGGGAAGCCGTAGCCCGCCTGCGGGTCGGGTGCGGGGGCTCCGCCGGATTGAGGGAAGCCGTAACCGGCCTGCGGACCGGGGGCGGCGGCGGGTTGCGGGGTACCGGGCGCCGGTTGGGCGTGCGGGGCTGAGGGGGTGGGGGCCGGGGGCTGTCCCTGTTGGGGGAAGCCGTAGCCCGACTGCGAGTTGGGTGCGGGGGCTCCGCCGGGCTGTGGGAAGCCGTAACCGGCCGCTGCGGGGGGCGCGGTGGTTTGCGGGGTGCCGGGGGCGGGCGCCGGTTGGGCGTGCGGGACTGAGGGGGCGCCGGCCGGGGGCTGTCCCTGTTGGGGGAAGCCGTAGCCCGACTGCGAGTTGGGTGCGGGGGCTCCACCGGGCTGTGGGAAGCCGTAACCGGCCGCTGCGGGAGGCGCGGTGGTGTGCGGGGTGGCGGGGGCGGGCGCCGGTTGGGCGTGCGGAGCTGAAGGGGCGCCGGCCGGGGGCTGACCCTGCTGTGGGAAGCCGTAGCCGCCTTGGGCGTTGGGGGCCGAAGGTTGGAGAGGGGTCGGTTGGGCAGCGCCGGGCTGCGGGAAGCCGGGACCGTCCTGCGGGGCGGGGGTGGTGGGCGGCTGCTGGGCCGTCGGGGTGCCGGGATGCGGTGCGGCTGGAGCGGGTGCCGCGGGCGGCTGGTTCCAGGCGGCGGGCGCGGGCTGTGGGGCCTGCGGCTGGAAGGGCGGCTGCTGCTGCGGTACGGGCGGGTGGGCCTGCGCGGCCGTCGGCTGCGGGGCGGGTGCCGCCGGGGCCGGTTGCTGGGGCTGGGCCTGTGCCGGCCACTGGGCCGCCGGGGCGGGAGCGGCGGGCTGGTACGACGGCGGCAGCGGCGGCATTCCGGCCTGCGGCGCCGGCGGGGGAGTCCAGGCGGGGGGTGCGTCCTGCGGGGCGCTGTCCTGGGGTGCGCTGTCCTCGGGCTCGGCGTCAGCCGGTACGGCGTCGGCGGGCTCGGGGCTCGCGGGTACGGCGTCGACGGGCTCCGCGGTCGCGGGTACGGCGTCCTCCGGCTCGGCGTCGGCGGGCGCCGCGTCCGAGAGCTCCGCGTCCTCCGGCTCGGCGTCGGTCTCCTGAGGCGCGGTCTCCTGAGGCGCGGTCTCCTCCGCCTCGGTCTCCTCGTCGGGACCCGCGTCCTCCGGCTCCGTCACCGCGGGCTCCGGGTCCTCCACGTCGACGTCGGTGTCCTGGGACGGCGAGGTGTCGTCCGCGGCAGGCTCCGTGTCCTCGGCGGGGGACTCCTCAGAGGCGCCCGGGAACGCCAGGACGTCGGCGTCGTCCTCCTCGGCCGTCCCGTCCGGCTCCGTGATGTCCTCGGCGACCGGTTCGACCGCTTCCGCGATGCCGTCGTCGGCCTCGTCCACCGCATCGGCACCCGGGGTGTCCGCCTCGGCATCCACCGACGGCTCCACGACGGCATCCTCGGCGGAGTCGTCGGCGACGGCCTCGTCGGCAACGGCCTCGTCGGCAACGGGTTCGTCGGCAACAGAGGAATCGGCACCGTCGGCTTCTTCGGCCACCGCGCCGCGCTCCGCGATCTCGCGCTTCAGCGAGGCCGCGGAGAACCGCATCGTGGCGCCGCTCTCCAGGTCACCGTTGCCGGACTCCAGCTCCTCGTCCGCCGCCGCGGGGGCAGGCGGAGCCGTGGGCGCGGGGAGGGTGAAGCTCGTCGGAGGCGCGGCGGGCGGCGCTGCCGGGGCGGAGTCGGAGTCCGCGGCGGCCGGCGGCGTCACCGGCGTGGGCAGGGCGAAGCTCGACGGGGACGACGCGGGCGGTGCCGCCGGAGCACCCCACTGGGACTGGAACCCCGGAATGTTCGGCACGGCCGTCGGCGACCCGGCGTCCGGAGCCGGCGACTCGGGCTGAGCGGGCTGCGGTGGCTGCGCGGCCTGCGGAGGCTGCGGCTCGAACCCGCTCCCCGCCGGAAGCCCGGGCACCGCACCCGGCCCCTCGCCCGACGGCGCGGGCGGCTGGAACGGCGCACCGGGAGCCGGAGCCGGCGGCGTGAACGGGGCCCCGGGACCGGAGGACGGCGGCGCCGGAGGCGTGAAAGGCGCCCCCGGACCGGCAGCGGGCGGAGTGAAAGGAGCACCAGGACCCGGCGCGGGCGGCGTGAAGGGAGCGCCCGGACCAGGCGCCGGAGGCGTGAACGGAGCCCCGGGCCCCGGAGCGGCACCCTGGGGACGCGAATGCGCGGGAGGCGTCAGCCCCGGCAGCGAGGAAGCGGACCAGTCCACGGGAGAGGGCGCGGCACCGGGCGTACCCGAGGCCGGCGAACCGGCCTCGGCCGAACCCGTCGTACCGGATGAACCAGATGCGCCGGACGACCCGCCCGTGCCTGACGATCCGGCCGTACCCGACGCGTTCCCCCCATCGCCGGAACCCCCCGAAGCGTTCTGCGTGTACCAGGCAGGCGGCGCGTAGTCGATGGTGAACTCGCCCGTCATCTCGCTGGCGGACTCCGCGTCGGGCTGGTCATCGCCGGGTGTGGCCCAGCCCCCGCGGATCCCGTCCCGATCGCTGCTCACAATTCCTCCTGGTGTGGTCGAGCACCCTCATACCGTGCTAGGGGCGACCTGTTCTTGTCGTCTTCTCGTCGTCCGAAGTCGTTCCAGGTCGTCCGATCCACCGGCTCTCCCCCTGGATATCGACGCCCGGTCCACGGGTTCTGGCGCCGCCCCCGGTACCAGCCTAATCACCGCAAGCCCCACCCCGGCAGGCCCGTCCACCCCTGAGCGCACGTCCACTGCGTCACAACCTGCCCAGAAGTGGCCTACACAGCTTTCGCATTCATGGTCAAAAAGGGCGATGTTCGTGAACACCCCGAACACAAACGGAAGGTGAGGGGAGGCGGGCACGGGCCTTCCCGAAGCGCCTTACCGGGCAGGGCTGTTGGGGCGGGCGACGGTCCACCCCGATCCCCGCCCGAAACCGGCCGACGGGCATAGTAGGGCCGATCCGATCATCGAAACGGTCATCATCCCGCCAGAAAACAGAAGGGGCTCCTTCGCGTGAGCTTCGGCCCGCCTCCCTCGATCTACACCCAATCCGCACTCTCGGCCGACACCGCCCGCAGGCGCCGCCGCCGTACGACGCTGCTGGGCGCCGTGGTGGTCGCCGCGGCGGTCGCGCTGGGCGGAGGCGGCTGGCTCCTCGCGTCCGGGGACGACGGAGCACCCGCCGGCGCCGAGCGGGCCGTCGCGCAGAGCCCGGACGACATCAGGGAGACGACCGAGACGGTCCCCGCCTCGCCCGAGGGCCGGCTGATGATCGAGCACGACGAGGAGAAACTCTCCAAGACCAACGACGCCGCCCCCCGCTACGCGCCCGGCACCTGGGCCACCGACAAGGTCATGGTCAAGGGTGTCGCCGACCGTCTCGAGGGCTACAACATCGCCCTCGACGCCGACGAGAAGGCCTGGAGCCTCAAGCTGGACGGCCATATCTGCGCCACCAGCAGACATGTCACCGCGGACGGCCGTACCGCCGTCGTCATCCAGCCTCCGCGGCCCAAGGGCTCGGAGAAGGACGGTGTCTGCGACCAGGTGGTGTTCTTCGACCTCGACACCGGCAAGAAGCTGTGGCAGAAGAAGATGCCCGCGGCGAACTCCGCCTACGTCACCAACACCAACCTCACGCTCACGAAGGGCGTCGTCGCCGTGGCCTGGGGGCAGGGCTCCGTGGCGTACGACATGAAGTCCGGCAAGCGGCTGTGGAACAGCAGCCTCGGCTCCAAGTGCCAGGACAAGGCCTTCGCCGGCGGCCGCGCCCTGCTGTCCCTGCTCAGCTGCGGATCACTGCCCGACGTCACCTTCCAGGTGCAGAAGCTGGACCCGCGCACGGGCAAGGTGCGGTGGACGTACCGGGTCGCCAGTGGGGTCCAGACCGTCTACCTGCCGTCGTCCGATCCGCCGGTGCTCGCCGTCGCGGCGGGGGACAGCGAGGTGACCGACCTGATCTCGCTCGACAGCGTGGGCAAGCGCCGTACGACCATCGGGCTGAACGGCTACGAGGCGAAGTGCGGCGAGCGGTACTTCGGACTGTCGTTCTTCGGCGAGTACGAGGCCTGCGACGGCCTGGTCGTCGGACGCGACCGGGCCTTCGTCACCAGCAAGGAGAACATCGCCGTCAACCAGCCGTCGGACTGGATCGTGGCGTTCGACCTGGTGACGGGCAAGACGGTCGGCAAGTTCGACGGGCGTGAGCTGCAGAAGGTCCATCCGCTGCGGATGAGCGGCGACGACCTCCTGATCTACCGGAGCGGTGCGGGCACCGTCGCCCCGGCCGCCGTGGTGCGCTGGAACCCGAGGACGGACAAGGAGACCCCGCTTCTCCTCTTCACCCTCCCGGACGACGAGGACGGCGAGCTCAGCGACCCGGAGCAGTCGGACATCCTCTACCAAGAGGGCCGGGTCTTCTTCGGGAAGCGGGAACTGGTCGCCGACGACAAATACCCGACGGACCCGGTACTGATGGCCCTCGCCATCGGGGGCGCCGGACTGAAGCACTGAGAGAGCGAAGAGGGGCGGCACGCACGCGTGCCGCCCCTCACCGTCACTCCGCCTCTTGCGGCGCCGGCTCGATGTCGAACTCCCCGTCCCGCGCCCCCAGCACGAACGCCCGCCACTCCGCCTCCGTGTACCGCAGCACGGTCTCCGGCTCCAGCGAGGACCGCATGGCCACGGCACCCTCGGGCAGGTACGCGATCTCGACCCGCTCCTCGTGCTCCTCGGTGCCCGGCGCGCTGTGCCACTCGACGCCCGAGATGTCGAGGGCGTAGAGCTCGTCCCGCTCCCGCTCCTTGCGCGCCTTGATCTCCTCTGCCGTCTCCGCCATGTCCCGGCGACCCCTTCCGACGTCGTACGACCACGATCCGAGCGCTCACCCTAGTGGCCCCCCGCGCCCCATCAGGGTGCTTCCGGAACCGGGGCGAAGGCCCCCACCTTTGCCTGGTACCCTGAGTGACGGCCGTTCGTGTACGCACCCCCGGAGCCCTTCGCTCTGGAGGCCGCGCCCAGCGGATCCCCGCCTCCCGAGTAACGGAAGCTCCCCCGAGACATAGACCGGGGGCACTCGGTGGCCATTTTCAGACTACGAGGAGTTTCGAGTGCCGCTCGATGCCGCAGTGAAGAAGCAGCTCATCGCCGAGTTCGGTCAGAAGGAAGGCGACACCGGCTCCCCCGAGGTCCAGGTCGCCATGCTCTCGCGCCGGATCTCGGACCTGACCGAGCACCTCAAGACCCACAAGCACGACCACCACTCCCGCCGTGGTCTGCTGATCCTGGTCGGTCAGCGCCGCCGCCTTCTCCAGTACCTGGCGAAGAAGGACATCCAGCGCTTCCGCGCGCTGGTCGACCGCCTCGGCATCCGCCGCGGTGCGGCGGGCGCCAAGTAAGACGTCATGTGGGGAGCGGTTCCCGAAACGAGTCGGGGGTCGCTCCCTTTGCCGTACGTGCGGAAACGTGCGGAGTGTCACACCTACTTTGTAGTGTGGTAGCACAACGCAGTACCACGAGGAGAAGTGCACCTCGCCGCCGCCGGTCCTCGGTAGTGGCTCCCGGGCAATGCGAACCCGGGTGCTTCGATCGAAGACCGGCCCGCAACAGACGGAGCGCTTCTCCACCCATGTCCCCCCGCCACACGGGCGGGCCGGGACAAAAGACGAAAAGTAATGGAGAAACGCTAGTGGAGAACGAGACCCACTACGCCGAGGCCGTCATCGACAACGGCTCCTTCGGCACCCGCACCATCCGCTTCGAGACGGGCCGCCTGGCCAAGCAGGCCGCCGGCTCCGCCGTGGCGTATCTGGACGACGACACCATGGTGCTGTCGGCCACCACCGCCTCCAAGAACCCCAAGGACCAGCTCGACTTCTTCCCCCTCACGGTGGACGTCGAGGAGCGGATGTACGCCGCCGGCAAGATCCCCGGCAGCTTCTTCCGCCGTGAGGGCCGTCCCTCCGAGGACGCCATCCTCACCTGCCGGCTGATCGACCGCCCGCTGCGCCCCTCCTTCAAGAAGGGCCTGCGCAACGAGATCCAGGTCGTCGCCACGATCATGGCGCTCAACCCCGACCACCTGTACGACGTCGTGGCGATCAACGCCGCCTCCGCGTCCACGCAGCTGGCCGGTCTGCCCTTCTCCGGCCCGATCGGCGGCGTCCGCGTCGCGCTGATCAACGGCCAGTGGGTGGCCTTCCCGACGCACACCGAGCTCGAGGACGCCGTCTTCGACATGGTCGTCGCGGGCCGCGCCCTGGAGGACGGCGACGTCGCGATCATGATGGTCGAGGCCGAGGCCACCGAGAAGACCATCCAGCTGGTCCAGGGCGGTGCCGAGGCGCCGACCGAGGAGGTCGTCGCCGCCGGTCTGGACGCCGCGAAGCCCTTCATCAAGGTGCTCTGCAAGGCCCAGGCCGACCTCGCCGCGAAGGCCGCCAAGCCGACCGGCGAGTTCCCGGTCTTCCTCGACTACCAGGACGACGTCCTGGAGGCCCTGTCCGCCGCCGTCCGCCCGGAGCTCGCCTCCGCGCTGACGATCGCGGGCAAGCAGGAGCGCGAGTCCGAGCTGGACCGCGTCAAGGCGCTCGCCGCCGAGAAGCTCCTGCCGGAGTTCGAGGGCCGCGAGAAGGAGATCTCCGCCGCGTACCGCTCCCTGACCAAGCAGCTCGTCCGCGAGCGCGTGATCAAGGAGAAGAAGCGCATCGACGGCCGTGGCGTGACGGACATCCGTACGCTCGCCGCCGAGGTCGAGGCCATCCCGCGCGTGCACGGCTCCGCGGTGTTCGAGCGCGGCGAGACCCAGATCCTGGGCGTCACCACCCTCAACATGCTCCGCATGGAGCAGCAGCTGGACACCCTCTCCCCGGTGACCCGCAAGCGCTACATGCACAACTACAACTTCCCGCCGTACTCCACCGGCGAGACCGGCCGCGTCGGCTCCCCGAAGCGCCGCGAGATCGGCCACGGCGCCCTCGCCGAGCGCGCCCTGGTCCCGGTCCTGCCGACGCGCGAGGAGTTCCCCTACGCGATCCGCCAGGTCTCCGAGGCGCTGAGCTCCAACGGCTCGACGTCCATGGGCTCGGTCTGCGCCTCCACCATGTCGCTGCTGAACGCCGGTGTGCCCCTCAAGGCCCCGGTCGCCGGTATCGCCATGGGTCTGATCTCCCAGGAGATCGACGGCGAGACGCACTACGTCACCCTCACCGACATCCTCGGTGCGGAGGACGCCTTCGGCGACATGGACTTCAAGGTCGCCGGCACCAAGGAGTTCGTCACCGCCCTCCAGCTGGACACCAAGCTGGACGGCATCCCGGCCTCCGTCCTGGCCGCGGCCCTCAAGCAGGCCCGCGACGCCCGCCTCCACATCCTCGACGTGATGATGGAAGCGATCGACACGCCGGACGAGATGTCCCCCAACGCCCCGCGGATCATCACGGTCAAGATCCCCGTGGACAAGATCGGTGAGGTCATCGGCCCGAAGGGCAAGATGATCAACCAGATCCAGGAGGACACCGGCGCCGACATCACGATCGAGGACGACGGCACCATCTACATCGGTGCCCAGCAGGGCTCGCAGGCCGAGGCCGCGCGCGCCACGATCAACTCGATCGCCAACCCGACCATGCCGGAGGTCGGCGAGCGCTACCTGGGTACGGTCGTCAAGACCACCACCTTCGGTGCGTTCGTGTCGCTGCTCCCGGGCAAGGACGGTCTGCTGCACATCTCGCAGATCCGCAAGCTCGCCGGCGGCAAGCGCGTGGAGAACGTCGAGGACGTCGTCGCCGTGGGCTCCAAGGTCCAGGTCGAGATCGCCGAGATCGACTCCCGCGGCAAGCTCTCCCTGATCCCGGTCATCGAGGGCGAAGAGAACGATGAGAAGAAGGACGACACCGACAAGTGACGTCGAGTAGCTCACCGGCGACGGCCCGCACCTCTTCGGAGGCGCGGGCCGTCGCCCGTACCCAAACCCTCGTCAAGGGCGCGAACGGCATCGGCACGGTCCGCAAGACGACCCTCCCGGGCGGCCTGCGCATCGTCACCGAGACACTGCCCTCGGTCCGCTCCGCCACCTTCGGCATCTGGGCCCACGTCGGCTCCCGCGACGAGACCCCGTCCCTGAACGGCGCCACGCACTACCTGGAGCACCTGCTCTTCAAGGGCACCACGCGCAGGTCGGCGCTGGACATCTCCTCGGCGATCGACGCGGTCGGCGGCGAGATGAACGCGTTCACGGCGAAGGAGTACACGTGCTACTACGCACGCGTGCTCGACACCGACCTGCCGCTCGCCATCGACGTCGTCTGCGACATGCTCACGGGCTCGCTGATCCTCGAGGACGACGTCAACGTCGAGCGGGGCGCGATCCTCGAAGAGATCGCCATGACCGAGGACGACCCGGGCGACTGTGTGCACGACCTGTTCGCGCACACCATGTTCGGTGACAACCCCCTCGGCCGCCCGGTCCTCGGCACGGTCGACACCGTCAACGCCCTCACCGCCGACCGCATCCGCCGCTTCTACAAGAAGCACTACGACCCGACGCACCTGGTCGTGGCGGCCGCGGGCAACATCGACCACAACACGGTCGTACGACAGGTCCGCGCCGCCTTCGAGAAGGCGGGCGCCCTCAAGAACACCGACGCCACGCCCATCGCCCCGCGCGAGGGCAGGCGCGCCCTGCGCACCACGGGCCGCGTCGAGCTGCTCGGCCGCAAGACCGAGCAGGCGCACGTCGTCCTCGGCATGCCGGGCCTGGCCCGCACGGACGAGCGCCGCTGGTCGCTGGGCGTGCTGAACACCGCGCTGGGCGGCGGCATGTCCTCCCGGCTCTTCCAGGAGGTCCGCGAGAAGCGCGGCCTGGCCTACAGCGTGTACTCGTACACCTCGGGCTTCGCCGACTGCGGCCTGTTCGGCGTGTACGCGGGTTGCCGGCCCTCGCAGGTGCACGACGTGCTGAAGATCTGCCGCGACGAACTCGACCACGTCGCCGAGCACGGCCTGACCGACGACGAGATCGCCCGAGCCATCGGCCAGCTCCGCGGCTCCACCGTCCTCGGCCTGGAGGACACCGGTGCGCTCATGAACCGCATCGGCAAGAGTGAGCTGTGCTGGGGCGAGCAGATGTCCGTCGACGACATGCTGGCCCGGATAGCGTCGGTCACCCCGGACGACGTCCGCGCGGTCGCCCGCGACATCCTGGGACAGCGGCCCTCGCTGTCGGTCATCGGCCCGCTCAAGGACAAGCAGGCGTCGCGTCTGCACGAGGCCGTGGCCTGACCCGGTCCGACTCCGAGACTCCAGAACCCCGGTTAAGGAAGCAAGAAGATGAGCAAGCTGCGCGTGGCGGTCCTCGGTGCCAAGGGCCGGATCGGCTCCGAGGCGGTACGGGCCGTTGAGGCCGCCGAGGACATGGAGCTGGTCGCCGCCCTGAGCCGGGGCGACAAGCTGGAGACGCTGGCCGAGACGGGCGCCCAGGTCGCCGTCGAACTGACCACGCCCGACTCGGTGATGGCCAATCTCGAGTACTGCGTCGGCCACGGTATCCACGCCGTCGTCGGTACGACGGGCTGGACCGACGAGCGCCTCGCGCAGCTGAACGGCTGGCTGGCCGCCTCCCCGGAGACGGGCGTCCTCATCGCGCCCAACTTCTCCATCGGGGCCGTCCTGAACATGAAGTTCGCGCAGATCGCCGCGCCCTACTTCGAGTCGGTGGAGGTCGTCGAACTCCACCACCCGAAGAAGGTCGACGCCCCGTCCGGCACCGCCACGCGCACGGCCCAGCTCATCGCCGCGGCCCGCGCCGAGGCGGGCACGGCCCCGGCGCCGGACGCCACGGAGACGGGCCTGGACGGCGCGCGCGGCGCGGACGTCGACGGCGTTCCCGTGCACTCCGTCCGGCTGCGCGGCCTGCTGGCCCACCAGGAGGTCCTGCTGGGCGGCGAGGGTGAGACGCTGACCATCCGTCACGACTCGCTCCACCACAGCAGTTTCATGCCGGGCATCCTGCTGGGCGCCCGCCGCGTGGTCACCACTCCGGGCGTCACCTTCGGCCTGGAACACTTCCTGGACCTGAGCTGATGCGCGCCAAGCTGTCCTACGCCATAACGGCCGCCGTCCTGGTCTTCTACTTCGTCCTGGTCGGCAGCCGCGGCGTCATGCTCATCCAGACCGGCACGCTCCTCACCGTCACCTTCGGCGTGGCGGTGCTGATCCTGCCGGTCATCGGCGTGTGGTTCCTGTGGAAGAACACCCAGTTCGTCCGCAAGGCCAACCAGCTCGCCGCCGCACTCGACGCCGAGGGCGGCCTGCCCCTCGACGAACTCCAGCGCACCCCCAGCGGCCGTATCGACCGCGACTCGGCCGACGAGGTCTTCGCCAAGCGCAAGGCCGAGACGGAGGCGTCGCCCGACGACTGGCGCAGCTGGTTCCGCCTCGCCGTCGCCTACCACGACGCCCGCGACACCCCGCGCGCCCGCAAGGCGATGCAGCGCGCGATCGCCCTGCACGAGGGAAGGCCGGTCCAGGCCTGACCGACGCACACCGAAGGGGCCGGTCCGCAGCAGCTGCGGACCGGCCCCTTCGGTGTCTCCGCGGGCGTCTCAGCCCCGCTGATACTCCGCGCCCCACGCCTCCACCGAGTCGGCGGCCCGGTCGAACGCCTCGGGGCGCGCCAGGAAGTCCGCGTTGTGCGTGGTCAGCAGCGGCACCGCGTTCCCGGCCGTCCGGTCATGGCGTACGACGGTCAGCGCCTGCCCCTGCACCGTCCGCGGCAGCCCCAGCCAGCGCACCGGCTGCTGCACCGTGCGCACGGCGACGACCTTGTCCCAGCGCGTCGTACGCGTGAGGAAGAACGCCACCTGACGCACTCCACGGGCGCTCACCCACACCCCCATGCGCAGCAGCCGCAGGGCGACGGCGATGAAGGCCAGCGCGATCCCGAAGACCACACCACCCTCGGACGCGGAGCCGGTGAGGGCGATGATGACCGCCGCGAACAGCACATACGAGGCGAGCAGCAACAGCAGCGCCGCCGCCCCCACCCGATAGGGGCCGGGCCGGTAGGGACGCCGCCAGTGCTCGCGGTCGTCGAAGGGCAGCGCGACGTCGTCGGCTGTCTCGAATACGCGGTCGGCCGTCAGGAAGGGCAGGGGCACGACTGGTCCTCACTCAATCCATGCGGTGGGCTGTGCCCGGTGAGGCTATCCGCCGGTGTCCCCTGGATCCACCCTTGGGGGTCCGGATGAGTCAGTGTCCCTGGGACGCCTGCGACTCCTGCGTCGATGAGGGGGAGTGATCGAGCGTCAGCGCCGGCATCCCGAGAATCAGGGACCCCACCAGTGCGGCGACGATGGTGATGCCCAGGAGCCAGCTCCCGGCTATCTGCCCCGCGGAGGACTTCCCACGGGGCGGGGGAGTGACATTGCTGCGGAACCTGTCGGCCTCGGCGACGAAGGCGAACGGGACGGGCTCACGCCGACGGAACATCGGGGAGACGCTCCTCTCAAGCTCGAATAAGTGACTGTTGTTGATACAGACGCACGAGTGCCACAAAAGGTGCCCTGATGCCCCGAATTCACGGAACTTCACCGAAGATGTCGCGTCCCGGCACCGAACGCCCCGATGTCAGTGCCGGGCCGTAGAGTGGGCGCCGCCCGAGAGAAGTGATGGAAGGACCCTCCGAGCCGTGACCGACACCCCCGCCGACGACCTCAAGCCCAGCTTCCGCAGCGACGTCACCGTCGAGCTGGTCAAGCACACCGCGGCCGACTCAGACGTCCTGTGGGCCGCCCGCGTCTCCACCGCCGGCGAGCAGTCCCTGGAGGAGCTGCAGAAGGACCCCGAGCGCTCCAAGGGCCTCATCAACTACCTGATGAGAGACCGGCACGGCAGCCCCTTCGAGCACAACTCGATGACCTTCTTCATCAGCGCCCCGATCCTCGTCTTCCGCGAGTTCATGCGGCACCGCGTGGGCTGGTCGTACAACGAAGAGTCCGGCCGCTACAGGGAGCTGGAGCCGGTCTTCTACGTCCCCGGCGCGGACCGCAAGCTCGTCCAGGAGGGCCGCCCCGGCAAGTACGTCTTCGTCGAGGGCACCGAGGCCCAGCAGCAACTGGTCACCCGCACGATGGAGGACTCCTACCGGCAGGCGTACGAGGCCTACCAGGAGATGCTCGCCGCCGGCGTCGCCCGCGAGGTCGCCCGCGCCGTCCTCCCCGTCGGCCTGTTCTCCTCGATGTACGCCACCTGCAACGCGCGCTCACTGATGCACTTCCTCGGTCTGCGCACCCAGCACGAACTGGCGAAGGTCCCGTCGTTCCCGCAGCGGGAGATCGAGATGGTCGGCGAGAAGATGGAGGCGGAGTGGGCCAAGCTCATGCCGCTCACCTACGCGGCCTTCAACGCGAACGGCCGTGTGGCGCCGTAACGCCCCCGCGTTCTCCCTCCGGGCACAGATGTACGGGTCAGTCGTGTGAAGTGTCCGTATTGCGGCATTTGGAGAAGTTCATCTAGCCTGATCAAACGGACCCGGCACTGCTTGAACCCCCGAGCAGGCAGTGCCGGGCTCCTTCTTTGTCATGACTTTTCGCGCCCCCCGAGGGCAGACCACGCCTTGAGCAGCGAGTAGCGTGTTACCCATGGCTCCGACCTCCACTCCGCAGACCCCCTTCGGGCGGGTCCTCACCGCCATGGTCACGCCCTTCACGGCGGACGGCGCGCTCGACCTCGACGGCGCGCAGCGGCTCGCAACCCACCTGGTGGACGCAGGCAACGACGGCCTGATCATCAACGGCACCACCGGTGAGTCCCCCACCACCAGCGACGCGGAGAAAACGGACCTCGTACGAGCCGTGCTGGAAGCGGTCGGCGACCGCGCCCACGTCGTCGCCGGCGTCGGCACCAACGACACCCACCACAGCCTCGAACTCGCCCGTACGGCCGAGAGGACCGGGGCCCACGGCCTGCTCGTCGTCACGCCGTACTACAACAAGCCTCCGCAGGAGGGCCTGTACCGGCATTTCAAGGCCCTCGCCGACGCCACCGAGCTGCCGGTCATGCTCTATGACATTCCCGGCCGCAGCGGTGTCCCGATCAACAGCGAGACGCTGGTCCGCCTGGCCGAGCACCCGCGCATCGTCGCCAACAAGGATGCCAAGGGCGACCTCGGTCGCGCCAGCTGGGCCATCGCCCGCTCCGGCCTCGCCTGGTACTCCGGCGACGACATGCTGAACCTGCCGCTGCTCTCCGTGGGCGCGGTCGGCTTCGTCTCGGTCGTCGGCCATCTGGTCACCCCCGAGCTGCGCGCACTGGTGGAGGCGTACACCTCCGGCGACGTCCAGAAGGCGACCGAGATCCACCAGAAGCTGCTCCCGGTCTACACGGGCATGTTCCGCACCCAGGGCGTCATGACCACGAAGGCCGCGCTCACCCTCCAGGGCCTGCCCGCCGGACCGCTGCGCGCCCCCATGGTGGAGCTCACGTCCGAAGAGACCGAGCAGCTCAAGATCGATCTTGCCGCCGGCGGGGTACAGCTCTGACAACGGACTTCGCGCGCCCCCGGCGCGCAACAGACTTCACAACTGAATAGGCAGGCCACCGGTGCCTGCCACCCACAACGACAACTGCTACTAGCACGAACGTCATGCGCGCCACGTGCCCTACCGGTACGTGGCGTGTGTGGTGAGGAGAGTCTTTTGAGTCATCCGCATCCTGAACTCGGTTCGCCCCCGCCGCTCCCCGAGGGCGGCCTGCGGGTCACCCCGCTCGGCGGTCTCGGCGAGATCGGCCGAAACATGACGGTCTTCGAGTACGGCGGCCGTCTTCTGATCGTGGACTGCGGCGTCCTCTTCCCCGAGGAGGAGCAGCCCGGGATCGACCTGATCCTGCCGGACTTCTCGTCCATCAGGGACCGCCTCGACGACATCGAGGGCATCGTGCTCACGCACGGCCACGAGGACCACATCGGTGCCGTCCCCTTCCTGCTCCGCGAGAAGCCGGACATTCCGCTGATCGGCTCCAAGCTGACCCTCGCGCTGATCGAGGCGAAGCTCCAGGAGCACCGCATCCGTCCGTACACCCTTGAGGTGGTGGAGGGGAACCGCGAGCGCATCGGTCCCTTCGACTGCGAGTTCATCGCGGTCAACCACTCCATCCCGGACGCCCTGGCCGTGGCCATCCGCACCCCTGCGGGCATGGTGGTCCACACCGGCGACTTCAAGATGGACCAGCTCCCGCTGGACAACCGTCTGACGGACCTGCACGCGTTCGCACGTCTGAGCGAGGAGGGGATCGATCTCCTCCTCTCCGACTCGACGAACGCCGAGGTGCCGGGGTTCGTCCCGCCGGAGCGGGACATCTCCAACGTCCTGCACCAGGTCTTCGGGAACGCCCGCAAGCGGATCATCGTGGCGAGCTTCGCCAGCCACATCCATCGCATCCAGCAGATCCTGGACGCGGCCAACGAGTACGGCCGCAGGGTCGCCTTCGTCGGCCGCTCGATGGTCCGCAACATGGGCATCGCGAGGGACCTGGGCTATCTGAAGGTCCCGCCGGGCCTGGTGGTCGACGTCAAGACGCTCGACGACCTGCCCGACCGCGAGGTGGTCCTGGTCTGCACGGGCTCCCAGGGCGAACCGATGGCCGCCCTCTCCCGGATGGCCAACCGCGACCACCAGATCCGGATCGTCAACGGCGACACCGTGATCCTGGCGTCGTCCCTGATCCCCGGCAACGAGAACGCGGTCTACCGCGTGATCAACGGCCTGACCCGCTGGGGCGCCAACGTCGTCCACAAGGGGAACGCCAAGGTCCATGTCTCGGGCCATGCCTCGGCCGGCGAGTTGCTGTACTTCTACAACATCTGCCGCCCGAAGAACCTGATGCCGGTCCACGGTGAATGGCGGCACCTGCGCGCCAACGCCGAGCTCGGCGCCCTCACCGGCGTCCCGCACGACCGGATCGTCATCGCGGAGGACGGCGTCGTCGTCGACCTCATCGAGGGCAAGGCCAAGATCTCCGGCAAGGTCCAGGCGGGTTACGTCTACGTCGACGGTCTCTCGGTCGGCGATGTGGGCGAACCGGCCCTCAAGGACCGCCGCATCCTCGGCGACGAGGGCATCATCTCGGTCTTCGTGGTCCTCGACTCGTCGACCGGCAAGATCACGGGCGGACCGCACGTCCAGGCCCGCGGTTCGGGTATCGAGGACTCGGCGTTCGCCGACGTGATCCCGAGGATCACGGAGGTCCTCGAACGCTCGGCCCAGGACGGTGTGGTCGAACCCCACCAGATGCAGCAGCTGGTGCGGCGGACCCTGGGCAAGTGGGTCTCCGACACCTATCGCCGCAGGCCGATGATCCTCCCGGTGGTGGTGGAGGTCTGACGGTCTGTCGGACATCCGTACGCGTGAACCTGGAGCGGGGCGCCTCGATTTGCATCGAGGCGCCCCGCTCCAGTACGTTTACGGCTCCGCCTGAACGGGAACCCGATCGCTTCGTGCGTCGGAACCAGTCCCCGAAGCGGGTGGGAATTCCGACTCAGAATCTCTGATAAAGTCGGAGTCGCCGGAAAGGGAAACGCGAAAGCGAGAACCTGGAAAGCACCGAGGAAATCGGAACCGGAAACGGTCTGATAGAGTCGGAAACGCAAGACCGAAGGGAAAAGCCCGGAGGAAAGCCCGAGA
>NZ_JBIUUU010000016.1:0-261750 GCF_044742595.1 Streptomyces sp. NPDC087859
ACCGCGACCGGCGCGAAGTTCTCGGAGGCGATCATCTCCAGGGTGGACTGCTGACGGTTCAGCTCGGCATCGACCGCCGCGGCGATCTCCGGGTCCACCTCGTGCAGGGGCTGGTTGAAGAGGGTCATGGACGTCTCCTTGAGTGTGGGCGCTGTGAGCGGCACAGGCGTCGGCTCAGAGCGCGACCGCGGCGGCGGGGACGAGAGTGCGGCGGAGCCGGTTGAAGAACTTGGGCTGGTTGAGGGAGAGCACCGCGACGGGGGTGCTCTCGCGCCGGTAGACGGCCGTGAAGGAACGGCTGTCGACATCGCCTTCGACGATTTCCGGCTCGGCTCCGGGGCCGACGTGTCCGGCGAGCTGGATACGCACCTGGTACTGGTCGGACCAGAAGTACGGCGCGGTGAGCGGCGCCGGGGCCGACTCCCCGCGGAGCAGTGTCCGAGCGGCGGTTCTCGCCTGCTCGGTGGCGTTGCTCCAGTGCTCGATGCGGGCGTGGCGCCCGGTGAACGGGCTGGGACAGCGGGCGACATCGCCCACGGCGACCACGCCCGGGACACTGGTCGCACAGCCGGCGTCGCACACCACACCGTCGTCCACCCGCACGCCGGATCCGGCGAGCCAGTCGGTGGCGGGCCTGACACCCACGCCCACCACGACGATGTCGGCGGGCAGCACTCGCCCGTCCGCCAGCCGCACGCCGGTCACCCGGTTCGCGCCGACGAGTCCCGCCACTCCGGTTCCCCTCAGCAGGCGGACCCCGTGATCGGTGTGGAGCGAGGAGCACACCAGCCCCATCTGACGCCCCAGTTGGCGTTCCAGCGGTACGTCGAGCGCCTCCACAACGGTGACGTCGAGCCCGAGTCCGCGGGCGGTGGAGGCCACCTCGGCGCCGATGAAGCCGGCGCCGATGACGACGAGCCGGGGCAGGCCGTCCAGCAGTTCGGCGCGCAGGGCCTGGGCGTCGTCCAGGGTGCGCAGGGTGTGGACACCGGCCAGGCCGTCCGTACCGGGGAGCATCCGGGCACTGGCGCCGGTCGCGACGACGACACCGCCGGTGCGTACGTGCCGTCCCCCGGTCAGGGTGACGGTCCTTGCCACCGGGTCCAGCCGCACCGCGCGCTCGCCGAGGAGCCACTGCACGTCCAACGCCTCGTACTCATCGGCGTCACCGAGCGCGAGGGCGTCGGCGTCGAGGTCCCCCTTGAGGAAGTCCTTCGACAGCGGCGGGCGGTCGTAGGGAGTGTGGCGCTCCTCCCCGACGACGACGATCTCACCGTCGTAGCCCTCCGCGCGCAGCGCACGGACCGTGCTCAGACCCGCCAGCGACGCTCCGACGACGGTGATGCTCCTCATGCGGGCTCCAGACGGAGAGTTGTCTCACATGGCACAACGATACTCGTTATGCGCAACATGGTTTCTGTGCGGAACGGGGATTGTCAAGGAAGGAGTCGCCCATATCAGTCGACGGGCGGCGCGTCGACCCGGTCCTGCACCCAGGCGTGGAACTCGCCGATGTGGTGCTCGCTGGGGACCAGGACGCCACCCTTCGCGTAGACCCGCGAGCTCATGCCCGGCTGGGTCCGTTCACAGGCCTCGAAGTCCTGCTGGTTCACGCGGTGGAACAACTCCACCGACCGCGCCACGTCCTTGCCGCTCTCGACGACGTGCGGGAGGTAGAGCCAGTCGCACTCGACGATCGTGCGATCGACGGACAGCGGGTACATCCGGTGGAAGATCACATGGTCGGGGACGAGGTTGATGAACACCTGCGGCCTGACGGTGATCGCGTAGTAGCGGCGGTCCTGCTCCTCGGCCACGCCGGGGATCCGGTCCAGGCCCTCGGAGCCGTCGACCGTGAAGCCCTGGACCTCCTCGCCGAACTCCGCGCCGTGGCCCACGTAGTACTGGGCGGCGTATCCGTCCGCGAACTCCGGGAGCACCTCGGTGAGTTCGGGGTGGATGGTCGCGCAGTGGTAGCACTCCATGAAGTTCTCGATGATGAGCTTCCAGTTGGCCTTCACGTCGTAGGTGATACGGCGGCCCAGTCGGAGGTTGTCGATGTCGTAGCGGTCGATCGACTCCACGTCGCCGAGGCGGGAGACGACCTCGCCGACGACGTCCTCCTCGAAGGACGGCGGGGTGTCGGCCAGGCACACCCACACATATCCGAGCCATTCCCGGACATGGATGTTGACCAGGCCGTACTCGGTCCGGTCGATGTCCGGCATCGAGGTCAGGTTCGGTGCGGCGATCAGCTTGCCGTCGAGGCCATACGTCCAGGCGTGGTACGGACATTGGAAGGCTCGCTTGACCTCGCCGGCCTCCTCCGTGCACAGCTTGGCTCCGCGGTGCCGGCAGACATTCAGGAAGGCCTTGACCGAGCCGTCCCGGGAACGCGTGATCAGCACGCTCTCCCGCCCGACCTGATAGGTGCGGAAGCTCCCGGGCTTGGCCAGTTCCGAGGCTCGGGTCACGCAGAACCACATGGCCTCGAAGATCCGCTCCTGCTCCAGGGCGAAGATCCCGGGGTCGGTGTAGTGCTCCCCCGACAGGGTGGCGATCAGGCTCAGGGGGAGGCCCTCTTGGGTCACTGCCGGTCTCCTCATCAAGGGGCGGCCGAGTCGAGGCCGAACGAGCTTCATGTTGCGTATAAAGCAACCACAACCGTCATATGAAACGGACGCCCAAACTGTCCCGCCGCCGACACCCACTGTCAAGAGGTCGGCGGTTCGGCCCCTCTCCCGCACGCCACCCCTTGACCGGCACGGCACCCGCGTTGGAGCATGTTGCGTATAGCTCTACTTGTTGCGTAATACGCAGCTAGACATTCGGAGGATGGCATGTCCCCTCGACCGCAGCCCGGCCGCGAGTTCGTCCTCACCCTGTCCTGTCCCGACCAGGCCGGACTCGTCCACGCCGTGACCACGTTCCTCGTGAGTCACTCCGGCAACATCCTGGAGAGCCAGCAGTTCGACGACCGGCTGCAGAACCGCTTCTTCATGCGGGTGCACTTCGATGTCTCGGATCCCGAGGTCTCGTTGGAGGAGCTGCGCACGGGGTTCGGTCCGGTGAGCCAGGCGTACGGGATCAGCTGGCGGCTGCAGGACGCCTCCACACCGACGCGCACCCTGATCATGGTGTCGAAGTTCGGCCACTGCCTCAACGACCTGCTCTTCCGCAGATCCACGGGCGCTCTCAACATCGAGATCCCGGCGATCGTCTCCAACCACCGCGAGTTCGAGCCGCTGGCGCGCACCTACGGCATCCCCTTCCACCACATCCCGGTGACGAAGGAGACCAAGGCGGAGGCCGAGGCGCGACTGCTGGGTCTCGTCGACGAACTGGACGTCGACCTCGTGGTCCTCGCCCGCTACATGCAGATCCTCTCCGACGACCTGTGCAAGCAGCTCGACGGACGGGCGATCAACATCCACCACTCGTTCCTGCCGAGCTTCAAGGGGGCCCGCCCGTACGTCCAGGCGCACCAGCGCGGCGTGAAGCTCGTCGGGGCGACGGCGCACTACGTCACGCCCGACCTGGACGAGGGCCCGATCATCGAGCAGGACGTCGTCCGCGTGGACCACTCGCGCACGCCCGACGAACTGGTCGCCATCGGCCGCGACGTCGAGGCCCAGGCGCTCTCCCGCGCGGTGAAGTGGCACAGCGAGAACCGTGTGCTGATCAACGGCCACTGCACGGTCGTCCTGCGCTGACGGGCGACGGACAGCACCGGGTCCGCAGCGCTCAACAGCCCGCTGACCGGCCGACATCGGGCGCACCGTCGAATTCCACGGCACCGGTCCGTCGACGGGAACCCATGATTATAGTTGCGCCATGAGCAACCAAACGGCAGACGGCGAGACAGCCGGGCCCGCGGTGAGCGGGGTGCAGTCCGTCGACCGTGCCATCAGCGTCCTGGAGATCCTCGCCCTGCGCGGCGAGGCGGGCGTCAGCGAGGTCGCCGCGCAGATCGACGTCCACAAGTCGACCGCCTTCCGCCTGCTCGGGGCGTTGGAGGCGCGCGGTCTGGTCGAGCAGACGGCCGAGCGGGGCAAGTACCGGCTCGGTTTCGGCATCGTGCGGCTGGCCGGCGCCGTCACGGGCCGTCTCGACGTCACGCAGCAGGGCCGGCCGGTGTGCGAGCGGCTCAGCGAAGAGGTCGGCGAGACCGTCAACATCGCGGTCCTGCAGGAGCATTACGCGGTCAACCTGTACCAGGTACGCGGCCCGGGCGCCGTCGGCACCCACAACTGGGTCGGGCAGCTCACCCCGGTGCACGCCACGTCGAGCGGCAAGATCCTGCTGGCCCACCTGCCGGCGAAGGAGCGCGCCGACGTGCTCGCGGCGTCCGGGCTGCAGAAGCTGACGCCGCGCACCCTGACCACCGAGGCGGCCCTGGAGAAGGACCTCGCCGTGGCCCGTGAGCGCGGCTACGCGGTGACCCTGGAGGAACTCGAGATCGGACTGCACGCCGTGGCGGCCCCGATCCGGACCCATGACGGCGAGGTCGTCGCCGCCCTCAGCGCCTCCGGACCCGCGTACCGCTTCACCGAGGAGCGCATCGACGAGCTCCTACCCGCACTCCTCCAGGGCGCGCGGGAGATCAGCCACCGGATGGGCTACCTCGGCTGACCCTCGCCCGGGCCGAGGGACCGTGCTGACGACGTCGTCTCCGCACTCCAGCGGGCTGTCACCCGGTACCGCGTCGAGCGTCGCGGCGACTCGTGCAGGCACCAGGCCCAGCTCGGCCCGCCCGTCGGGCGGGCAGGAGCCCAGCCTTCGCTCAGACGTACTCCGTCGCCGCGTCCAGCAGCCAGTCGGTCAGATAGCCGGCGAAGGACGAACGCACCAGGACCCAGAAACCGGCCCGGGAATCGGCCCGGGCGACCACGATGACCTGTGTACGGCCCAGGGTGGTCTGGGCGCAGCGCCCGGAGCCGAAGCTCCGCGGATGCAGGTCCAGTGCGCAGCCGTGCGCCAGCAGATCGTGGGCGCGGGGGCCCGCCACGAGCAGCGTGGTGCGCTGTGCGGAGACGTCGGTGACGGAGACGTGTTCGTCTCCCGCGGCCGTGCGGATCCGGTTCTCCAGCTCCCGCTCGCTTCCGGGCGGGCCCACCAGCAGCCATTCGTCCGGGCCGAGCCAGAGCACGGTCAACTCCCCCGCCCGGACAACGGTGTTCGGCTGAAGGGGCAGTTGCAGGTCCAGCGCGAGCCCGACGGCTTCCGCCGCCGTCCCCTTGGCGTCCAGGCGCACATTGAGCTGGGCCAGGAAGGGGAGTTCGGCCAGCCGGACCGCGCCCCCGGAGATGCGGGTGGCGGCGGCCAGTCGGCCCGCGACCTGTGCCAGGGGGCTGCGGGGCGGGGCGGTCAGTGCGGTGTCAGCCATCACGGCGGGCTCCCTCGGGGTCGTAGAGGACGGGGCTTGCGACGGTCACCGGGACCAGCCGGTCGCCCACGGGGGCGTAGAGCCGCTCACCGATGCGCTCGCGGCCGCCCTTGACCAGGGCGAGCGCGAAGGTCCGGCCCAGCGCCGCGCTGCGGTAGCTGGAGGTGACGTGGCCGAGCATCGGGACGGGCGGCGCCGGAAGGACGCTGTCGGCGACCAGGTGGGTGCCTTCGGGGAGGAAGGTGCCGGGGTCCTCGGGGAGGAGGCCGACCAGGTGCTTGCGGTCGGCGCGGACGGTGTCGGCGCGGGCGAAGGAGCGCTTGCCGATGAAGTCGGGCTTCTTCTTCGACACGGCCCAACTCATGCCCAGGTCCTGGGGGGTGACCGTGCCGTCGGTGTCCTGGCCGATGATGGGATAGCCCTTCTCGGCGCGCAGGACGTGCATGGTCTCGGTGCCGTACGGGGTGATGCCGTACGGCCTGCCGGCCTCGTACAGGGCCTCCCACAGGGCGCGGGCCTGCCACGGTGACACGTTGATCTCGTAGGCCAGTTCGCCGGAGAAGCTGATCCGGCAGACCCTGGCGTCGATGCCCGCGACGGTCGTCCCGCGCCAGGCCATGAACGGGAAGTCGTCGTTGCCGACGGCGAGTTCGGGCGCGAGCGAGCCGAGGACGTCGCGGGAGCGCGGGCCGACCAGGGCGACGGTGGCCCACTGCTCGGTCACGGACGTGCAGTGGACCTTCAGTTCGGGCCACTCGGTCTGCAGCCACTCCTCCATCCAGTCCAGTACGGCGGCGGCGTTGCCGGTCGTGGTGGTGACCAGGAAGCGGTCCTGGGCCACGCGGATGACGGTGCCGTCGTCGAAGACCATGCCGTCCGGGCGGCACATCACGCCGTAGCGGATCATGCCGACCTTCAGGGTGCTGATCATGTTGGTGTAGAGCAGGTCGAGGAAGACACCGGCGTCCGGGCCCTGGACGTCGATCTTGCCGAGGGTGGAGGCGTCCATGAAGCCGACGCTCTCGCGGGTGGCGGCGCACTCGCGCAGCACGGCGGTCTCCATGTCCTCGCCGCTCCACGGGTAGTACCAAGGGCGCTTCCACTGGCCGACGTTCTCGAACAGGGCGCCGTGGTCGACGTGCCACTCGTGGATGGCGGTCGTGCGGACCGGGTCGCTCAGGACGCCACGGTCACGGCCTGCGAGCGCCGCGAAGGAGACCGGTGTGTACGGCGGCCGGAACGTGGTCGTGCCGAGTGCCGAGATGTCCACGCCGAGGAGTTCGGAGACCACGCCGCTGGACAGGACGCCGGACGTCTTGCCCTGGTCGTTGGCGGTGCCGGAGGTGGTGTAGCGCTTGGTGTGCTCGACCGAGCGCATACCGGCGCCTGCCGCCCGGGCCAGGTCCTCGACGGTGACGTCGCGTTGGAGGTCCACGAAGCGGTGGGGGCCGGAGGTGCCGGGGACGACGTACACGTGCATCGGGGGCGTCGGCCGCGGCTGCGCGGCGACGGCCGGGAGGCGGGGTGGCTGCGGGGTGTAGCCCTCGGACTCGATCGCGCGAGCACCGGCGGCGCTGCCGTGGGCCAGGACCTCGGCCGTGGCCAGGACACCGTTCGCGCTGCCCACGACCTCGACCGCCTGTCGGCATGCCTCGGGCACGAAGGAGCCGAGCGTCTCGTCGTAGCGGAGCTTTCCGCCCGCCTGGCTGTAGAGGTGCGCGACCGGGTTCCAGCCACCGGAGACCAGCAGCAGGTCGGCGGCGAACTCCCGCTGTCCCACGGAGTCTCCGTACGGGGCGACGGTCACCGCGGTCAGGCGGGGGGAGCCCTCCGTGCCGGTGACCGCGTGGCCGGTCAGCACCTCGATGCCGGCCCGGCGGGCGCGCTGTGCCCACTCCCCCGGCTCGGGGCGGGTGTCGACTATGGCGGTGATGTCCACGCCCGCTGTCCTCAGGTCCAACGCGGCCGCGTACGCGCTGTCGTTGGTGGTGAGGACGACCGCCCGGCGGCCGGGGAGAGCGCCGTGGCGGTTGACGTGGGTGCGGGCCGAGGAGGCCAGCATCACTCCGGGGCGGTCGTTGTCCGGGAAGGCCAGTGAGCGCTCGTGGGCGCCGGTGGCGAGGATGACGCGGCGGGCGCGGATGCGCCAGACGCGTTCACGGGAGACGTTGTCGGGGGCTGCCGCGCCGAGGTGATTGGTGCGGCGTTCCACGGCGAGGAGGTGGTTGTCGTCGTAGTAGCCGAAGACGGTGGTACGGCGCAGGACGCGGACCTCGGGGGCGGCGTCGAGGAGGCCGGCGACCTCTGACACCCAGTCGAGGTGTTCGCCGGTGCCCAGGAGGCTGCCGCCCGGCTCCGGCTGGTCGTCGGCGAGGATGACGCGGGCGCCGCTCCTCGCCGCCGCCGCGGCTGCCGCGAGGCCGGCCGGGCCGGCGCCGACGACCAGGAGGTCGCAGTGGGCGTGTACGGCGTCGTAGCGGGCGGGGTCCGGGTCCGTGGCGAGGCGGCCCTGGCCGGGGAGGCTGGTCGCGACCAGGCCGTCGTAGAGCTCGACGGTGGTGGCGGGGAGCATCGGCTCGGGGAAGGGGGCCTCGATCTGGATGACCGCGTTGGGTTCTTCGACGCCGGCCGAGAAAATGCCTCTCGGGCGGCCGAGCTTGATGCTGGTGCCGGCCTGGATGACGCCGTTGGCGAGGAGGGCGGAGGCGAGGGTGTCGCCCCTGTAGCCCTGGTATTCGGTGCCGTCGAAGGTGAAGGTGAGGGGGGTGTCGCGGTGGATCCGGCCGCGGGTGGAGTGGCGGAAGACGGATTCGCCCCCGCCGCCCTGACCCGTTCCCGTCCCCAGGGGCTCCGCCCCTTCGACCCCGCCAGGGGGCTCTGCCCCCTGGACCCCCGTCGGCCCTGAAAGGGCCTCGTCCTCAAACGCCGGACGGGCTGGGTGCACTGGGCGGGGCTCAACAGGCGCCGGGCGTTCCTCTCCCGACCTGTACACCGTCAGGATCTCGTTCGTCGACGTGTCCCGTATCGCGTTGAACCACTTGCGGCAGCCCGCCGCGTGGCTCCAGCGTTCGGCGAAGGGGCCCTTGGTGTTGTCGCGGAAGAAGAGGTAGCGGGCCCACTCCTCGTCGGTGAGGGTCGACGGGGTCTCCGGGTACGGGACGTGCGCCTGGCCGCCGTAGTGGAACTCGGCCTCGTCGCGGGGCCCGCACCACGGGCAGGGGATGAGCAGCATGGATCGGCTCCCAGTATCCAGTGGTCCTAGTGGGCCACCGCGGCCGCGCCGTGCTCGTCGACGAGCGCGCCGGTGGTGAAACGGTCGAGCGAGAAGGGGGCGTTCAAGGGATGCGGTGTGTCGTGGGCGATCGTGTGGGCGTAGACCCAGCCGACGCCCGGGGTGGCCTTGAAACCGCCCGTGCCCCAGCCGCAGTTGAGGTAGAGGTTGTCGACCGGGCTGAGGCCGATGATGGGTGAGGCGTCGGGGCTGACGTCGACGATGCCGCCCCAGGTGCGCAGGACGTGGGCGCGGGCGAAGACCGGGAAGAGTTCCAGGGCGGCCGCCATCTGTTCCTCGATGATGTGGAACGCGCCGCGCTGGGTGTAGGAGTTGTACGCGTCGATGCCCGCGCCCATGACCAGCTCGCCCTTGTGGGCCTGGCTGACGTAGACGTGGACCGCGTTGGACATGACCACCGTGGGGTGGACGGGTTCCAGCAGTTCCGACACCAGCGCCTGCAACGGGTGGCTCTGGACGGGGAGTTCGATGCCGGCCATCGCCGCGAGGACCGAGGTGTGGCCGGCCGAGCACAGGGCGACCTTGCCCGCGGCGATCGGGCCCAGGTTGGTCTGGACTCCGACGACTCGGCCGCCGACCACGTCCAGGCCGGTGACCTCGCAGTTCTGGATGATGTCGATCCCCGCCGCGTCCGCCGAGCGGGCCAGGCCCCAGGCCACGTGGTCGTGCTTGGCGATGCCCGCCCGGGGCTGGTAGGTGGCGCCCAGGACCGGGTAGCGCACGTCCGGGGAGATGTTGACGATCGGGCAGACTTCCTTGACGCCGTCCGCGTCGAGCCATTCCGCGTCCACGCCGTTCAGGCGGTTCGCCTCCACTCGGCGCACGCTGTCGCGGACGTCCTGGAGGCTGTGGGCGAGGTTCAGCACACCGCGCTGGGAGAAGAGGATCGGGTAGTCCAGCTCCTCCGCCAGGCCCTCCCACAGCTTGAGCGCGTGCTCGTAGATGCCGGCGCTCTCGTCCCACAGGTAGTTGGAGCGGATGATCGTGGTGTTGCGGGCCATGTTGCCGCCCGCCAGCCATCCCTTCTCCAGTACGGCGACGTTGGTGATGCCGTGGTTCTTCGCCAGGTAGTGGGCGGTGGCCAGGCCGTGGCCGCCGCCGCCGACGACGATCACGTCGTAGGAGCGCTTGGGCTCGGGGTTGCGCCAGAGGAAGTCCGGGTGCTCCGGGAGTTCGGCGCCGGGGGTGCGGGGGCTCATCGGACGGCTCCGTCCTCGGGAAGGGACAGGTTCATACGGTGCTCGCGTTCCTCTCGGCGGCCTCGACGACGTTGGCCAGCAGCATCGCCCTCGTCATGGGGCCGACCCCGCCGGGCATGGGTGCGACCCATCCGGCGATCTCGGCCGCGTCCGGGTGGATGTCGCCGACCAGGCCGCTGTCGGTGCGGGTGATGCCGACGTCCAGGACCGCCGCGCCGGGGCGCAGCATGTCCTTGGTGATCAGCCCGGGTGAGCCGGCTGCCGCGATGACGATGTCCGCCTCGCGTACGTGCCAGGCCAGGCCCTTGGTTCCGGTGTGGCACAGGGTCACGGTGGCGTTCTCGGAGCGGCGGGTGAGCAGCAGACCGATCGGGCGGCCGACCGTGACGCCCCGGCCGATCACGCACACCCGGGCTCCGGCCAGCGGGATGTCGTAGCGGCGGAGGAGTTCGACGATGCCGCGCGGGGTGCAGGGCAGCGGGGCCTCCACGCCCAGGACGAGTCGGCCGAGGTTGACGGGGTGCAGGCCGTCGGCGTCCTTGGCCGGGTCCATGCGTTCCAGTACGGCGTTGGCGTCCAGGTGCTTCGGGAGCGGGAGTTGGACGATGTAGCCGGTGCAGGCCGGGTCGGCGTTGAGTTCGTCGATGACGTCCTCGACCTGCTTCTGGGTGGCGTCGGCGGGCAGTTCGCGGCGGAAGGAGGCGATGCCGACCTGTGCGCAGTCGCGGTGCTTGCCGGCGACGTAGGCGTGGCTGCCCGGGTCGTCGCCGACGAGGACGGTGCCGAGGCCCGGCGGGCGCTCGCCGCCGGCGGTCAACTTGGCGACGCGCTCGGCGAGTTCGCGACGGATGTCGGCGGCGGTGGCCTTGCCGTCGAGCAGCTGTGCAGTCACCGGCTGTGCTCCTTCTGTCGAAGCCGACGTGGCAGGTCAGCCACGGAGGCGGGACATGGTGGGGTCGAACAGGGGCTCCTCGGCGACGACGGCCTCGACGCGCTGGTCGAAGTAGCCGATGTGCACGGTGGTGCCCGGGGCGGCGAGTTCTGCGGGCAGCCAGGCGTAGGCGATGCCCTTGCCGATCGTGTAGCCGTAGGAGGCGCTGGTGACGTAGCCGACCGCGCGGTCCCCGTCGTACACCGGCTCCTTGCCGAGGACGACCGCCTGCGGGTCGTCGACGGTGAGGCAGGTCAGCCTGCGGCCCACGTTCTCCTTGCGGCGCTCCAGGGCCTCCTTGCCGGTGAAGTCGCCCTTGTCGAGCTTGACGGCGAAGCCGACGCCGGCCTCGTAAGCGTCGTGCTCGTAGGTCATGTCGGTGCCGAAGGAGCGGTAGCCCTTCTCCAGGCGGAGGCTGTTGAAGGCGCCGCGGCCGGCGATGATCCCGCCGAGGGGCCTCGCGGCCTGCCAGAGGGTGTCCCAGAGCTTCTCGCCCTGGTCGGCGGTGGTGTAGAGCTCCCAGCCGAGTTCGCCGACGTAGGACAGGCGCATCGCGGTGACGGGAACGCTGCCGATGTAGGCGCGCTTGGCGCGGAAGTACTTCAGGCCGTCGTTGGTGAAGTCCTCGTCCGTCAGGGGCTGGAGGACCTTGCGGGCGAGTGGGCCCCACAGGCCGATGCAGCAGGTGCCGGGGGTGATGTCGCGGACCTGGACGGTGCCGTCGGCGGGGAGCCGGCGGGTGAGCCAGTCGAGGTCGAGGTTGCCGTTGGCGCCGATCTGGAAGAGGTCGCGGGCGAGGCGGGCGACGGTGATGTCGCTGCGGATGCCGCCGTCGTGGTCCAGCACCAGGGTGTACGTCACCGAGCCGACGGACTTGGCGACCTTGCCGGTGACCAGCCGCTCCAGGAAGTCCGCGGCACCGGGGCCCGCGACCTCCAGGCGCTTGAGGGCCGTCATGTCGTACATCGCGACGGTCTCGCGGGTCACCTGGGCTTCGGCGCCGACGATGGGCGACCAGTACCGGGCGGCCCAGTCGTTGGGCGTGGGGATGGAACGGCCCTCGACCAGGCCCGCGTTGGCCTCGTACCACTGGGGCCGCTCCCAGCCGTTCGCCTCCAGGAAGAAGGCGCCGTGCTCCTCCTGGCGGGCGTAGAAGGGGCTCTTGCGGATCGGGCGCGGGTGGCCGGAGGGCTGGAGGGGGTGGAGGATGTCGTAGACCTCGACGAAGTTCTGGCAGTCTCGGGCCAGGACGTACTCCGGGGAGAGCTGGTGCGGCTCGAAGCGGTTGACGTCGCACTCGTGCAGGTCGAAGGACGAGCAGTGGCCGTCGACCAGCCATTCGGCCATGGCCCGGCCGACGCCCGCGGAGTGGGTGACCCAGACCGCCTCGGCGACCCAGAAGCCCTTGACGTCCTGCGACTCGCCGAGCAGCGGGAAGTTGTCGGTGGTGAAGGAGAAGAGGCCGTTGATGCCCTCCTCGACCTTGGCGTCCTTCGTCGCGGGGAGCAGGGACTGGGTCTCGGTCCAGGCCGGCTCGAAGTCCTCCTCGGTGAACTTCAGGACGGACGGCATCGTGTCGGCCTCGTCGACGGAGAGGATGTCGTCGGCCGTGATGGGCATCGGGCGGTGGCCGTAGTAGCCGATGCCGATGGCGTCGAAGCGGTCGCGGTAGTAGAGGTCGGCGTCCTGGTGGCGCAGGATCGGGCGGACCGCCTCCTCGGTCTGGCCGGCGAGCGCCGGTACCGGGCCGGTCCAGGCGAGCTGGTGGGCGAGCGGGGTCAGCGGGAGGTTCATGCCGGCCATGCGGGCGATCTTCGGGCCCCAGATGCCGGCGCAGCACACGACGATGTCGGCGGGGATCTCGCCCTGGTCGGTGAGGACGCCGGTGACGCGGCCGTCGCTCTGCGGTACGTCGAGGACCTCGTGGCGGGCCAGGAAGCGGACGCCTCGTTCGGTGGCCCGGCGGATCTGCGCCTCGACGGCGAGGACAGCCTTGGCGAGGCCGTCCGTCGGGACCAGCAGGCCGCCCAGGACCTTGTCCCGGTTGACCAGGGGGTGCTGTTCGACGCACTCGTCGGCGCTCAGCAGCCTGCTCTCGACGCCCCAGGCGGTGATCCAGCCGTGCCGGCGCCGCAGTTCCACCAGGCGCTCGGGGGTGGTCGCGACCTCGAGGCCGCCGACCTGGAGGAAGCAGGGCTTGCCGTCCACGTCGAGGGAACAGAACTTCTCGACGGTGTAGCGGGCCAGCTCGGTCATGGTCTTGGAGGAGTTCGTCTGGAAGACCAGCCCCGGAGCGTGCGACGAGGAACCTCCGGTGGCGGGCAGCGGGCCCTGGTCGACCACGGTCACCTCGGTCCAGCCGCGCGCGGAGATCTCGTCCGCGAGGGCCGCTCCCACGACGCCCGCTCCGATGATGACCACTCGGGGTCCCGCCATCGCCGCACCTCCGGATTGTTGACCAGCCGAGCCGATCGAGTTGCTGTCTGCGCAACGTGATTCAGGTTGCGCAACTCAATGTGCCTTCCGTGCAGGTGGGTGTCAAGGGGGCCGGGACCTCGGAAAACAGGGCGTGACACGGCAATGCCCGGTGGACGGTGCGCGCGGGGTGCGCACCGTCCACCGGGCAGGTCCGACCGGTCTTCGACTCCTGGTCCGCCGGGGTTACTTGAGCCAGGCGTCCACCTTGTCGCGGTTGGCCTCGACCCACTTCTTGGCGGCCGCCTCGGGGGTCATCTTGTCGACCGCGATGTACTTCGCCACGAGGTTCTGGTCGTCGTTGGTCCAGTTGAAGTTCTTCACCAGGTCATAGGCGGGGCTGCCGGACTTGGCGAACTTCGCACTGACGATCTTGTCCAGGTCGTATACGGGGTAGTCGCAGGCGACCTTCTCCGCGTCGGCGTCGCAGCCGTCCTTGTACGCGGGCAGAGCGACCTTCTTCAGCGGCACCTCGGACAGGAACCACTGCGGCTCGTAGAAGTAGCCGATCACCCATTCCTTGTTCTTCTCCGCCTTGCGGAAGGCCTGGATGAGCGCGGTCTCGCTGCCCGCGTACACCACCTTGAAGTCCAGCTTCAGGTTCTTCACCAGCGCCTCGTCGTTGGTGACGAACGACGGGTCACCGTCGAGGAGCTGGCCCTTGCCGCCCGACTCGGAGGTCTTGAACTTCGACGCGTACTTGTTGAGGTTCTTGGAGTCGAGGATGTCGGGGTGCGCCTTGGCCAGCCACGGCGGCACGTACCAGCCGATGATGCCCTTGTTGCCGGTCGAGCCGGCCTCCACGGCGGTCTTCTGGTCGGTGATGTACTTCTTCTTCAGGTCGGGATGGCCCCAGTTCTCCACGACGGCGTCGACCTCGCCCGTCCCGAATCCCTGCCAGGCGATCTCTTCCTTCAGGTCCTTGGAGTTGACCTTGCAACCGAGGTCGTTCTGCGCGACGTAGGCGATGACGGCCGCGTCCGCCTCGTAGCCGACCCACGGGTTGACCGCGAGGTTGAAGGTGCCGCACTTGCCCGACTCACCGGCCGCCGCGGAGTCGTCGCCGACCTTCGCGCCGCCGCAGGCCGTGAGGGTGAGACCGAGTATCGCCACGCCGGCCGCGCCGGCCCGCCAATGTCTTGCCATGGTGTGGTGCTCCTTATGCGGAGGTGCGGCGAGCCGCTGCCTGAGTGATCCGGTCGAACATGACACCGAGAAGGACGATGGCGAGCCCCGCGGCGAGCCCCTTCCCGTACAACTGTCCCTGCGAGAATCCGGCCACGACGTCGTAGCCGAGGGCGCCCGCGCCCACCAGGCCGCCCACCACGACCATCGACAGCACATAGATCAGGCCCTGGTTGGTCGCGAGGGTCAGGGCGCTGCGTGCCATCGGCAGCTGGACCTTGGTGATGATCTGCCAGGTGTTGCACCCGGCAGAGGTGGCCGCCTCCACGGTGGTGGCGGGCACGTTCCGCACCCCGTCCGCGATGATCTTCATGGCGACGGGGGCGGCGTAGACGACGGCAGCGACGATCGCGGTGAAGCGGGTCGCGCCGAACAATGCGAGGAACGGGACGAGATAGACGAACGGCGGCATGACCTGTGCCGCGTCCAGCGTGGGCCGCAGCAGCCGGTCCGCCAGGGCACTGCGTCCCATCCAGACGCCGAAGCAGATGCCGAGGAGCATCACGAGCACCGTGGCGACCGCGGTCGACGCGAGGGTCGTCATGCTGTCCGACCACACTCCGGTGCCGACGAGCAGCCCCACGCACACCGCCGTGGTGATGCCGGCCCGCCATCCGCCGAGGACCACGCCGATCCCGATCAGGGCGGCTCCGACGAGCCACCACGGGGAGTCGGTGAGCAGCGACTGGAACGGGTTGAGCAGACCGTTGGTGATGGCGTCGCGGAACGCGTTGGTCAGACCCGACAGGTTGTCCTGCGCCCAAGTGGTCACGTTGTCCGCGCCGCTGCGGATGGCAGTGCCCGTGTCTCCCTCGCCGGGGAACTCCGCCGCCCACAGATAGGTGTGCGAGAGATAGATCAGGACCGCCGTGACCACCGCGCCCACGCCCAGCAGCGGGCGCCGCCAGGCCAGGAAGCGGTTCTTCGAGCGCCGCGCCGCCTCCGCGCGGGTGCTCGCCGCGGTGGTGACGCGGTCCAGCACGATCGCCAGGACGACGATGGCCAGGCCCGCGTTGAAGGCGGTGCCGACATCCAGCGACTGGAGTGCCTGCAGGACGGTCTTGCCGAGGCCGGGCGCGTCGATCAGGGCGGCGATGGTCACCATGGCCAGGGCGGCCATGATGGTCTGGTTCACACCCATCACCACGGTCCGCTTGGACATCGGCAGCAGCACCTTCGCCAGGGACTGCCGCCGGGTGGCGCCGAGCGAGTCGGCCGCCTCGACCGTGGTGTGCGGCACGGAGCGGATGCCGTGCGCGGTGATGCGGATCGTCGGCGGCGCCGCGTAGATCAGCGTGGCGATCGTGGCCGAGGCCGGGCCGATCTGGAAGAACAGGGTCAGCGGGGCCAGGTAGACGAAGGTCGGCATCGTCTGCATGAGGTCCAGGAAGGGCGTCACGATCCGGTTGAACCGGTCGGACAGCCCTGCCCACACGCCCAGCGGGATCGCGAAGAGCAGCGCCACGAGGACCGCGGAGACCGTGAGCGCCAGGGTGTCCATGCTCTCCTGCCACAGGCCCTGCAGGCCCAGGAAGGTGAAGCCGGCCACCGCGAGGAGCGCGACCCGCCAGTTGCCGACCGCCCACGAGCCGAAGCCCACGATGCCGACGACACCGAGCCAGCCGATCTGCGGAACGGGGCGGTCGCCGGTCGGCTGGGAGATCAGCTCCTGTACGAAGGTCACCACGTTGTCGATGACCAGGCGGATCTCGTTGAAGAAGTACAAGAAGAGCGGGTTGGAGTTGCGGTTCGCGCCGATGGAGTCGTTGACGTCGTTGAACCACCGGTGCAGATCGGTCAGGTCGGCCGCTGCCAGCGTGAGGGTCTGCTTGCCGCGCAGCACGGCGAAGAGCACCAGCCAGACGACGAGAATCGCCGCGATCACCATGGACCGGCTGACCCTGCGCACCGGTTTGACGGGCGTCGGCTCCTCCGCGGCCCCGGTCTTCTCCGGTTTCTCCATGACGACGGTCATTACGCGCCGCCTTCCTGCCCGGCGACCACCGCGAGGATCTCCTCGTCGCCGACGATGCCGAGCAGCTTGCCGTTCTCCACGACCTTGACCGGCTTGTCGGCCGCGAGCACCGCCCGGGTGGCCTCCTTGACCACGACGTCCGGGCCCAGTTCGGGTCCGTCCAGTTCGTCGCCGTCCGCCGGCGGGCGCATGATCCACCGCAGGGTGAGCACGTCGCCGCGCGGTACGTCCTTCACGAACTCGCGTACGTAGTCGTCGGCGGGGGCGCCGACGAGTTCGTCGCCGGTGCCGCACTGGACCATCTTGCCGTCGCGCATGATGAGAATGCGGTCGCCCAGCTTGAGGGCCTCGGAGAGGTCGTGGGTGATGAACACCATCGTCTTGCCGACCTCGTGGTGCAGCCGGATGACCTCGTTCTGCATGTCACGGCGGATCAGCGGGTCGAGCGCGGAGAACGGCTCGTCGAAGAAGAGGACGTCGGGGTCGCCCGCCAACGCCCGGGCCAGGCCCACGCGTTGCTGCATACCGCCGGAGAGCTGGTCGGGGTAGGAGTTCTCGTAGCCCGAGAGGCCGACGAGCTCGACGACCTCCAGGGCCCGCTTGTTCCGCTCGGCCCTGCTCATGCCGCGGATCTCCAGGCCGAACGCCACGTTGTCGACGACGCGACGATGGGGCAGCAGACCGAAGTGCTGGAAGACCATGGAGAACTTGCGGCGCCGCAGATCGCGCAGCCGCCTGTCGTCGGCCTTGCGGATGTCCTCGCCCTCGAAGACGATCTCACCGGCGGTGGGTTCGATCAGCCGGGTGAGACATCGCACCAGTGTCGACTTGCCGGAACCCGACAGCCCCATGACGACGAACACCTCACCGGGCGAGACGTCGAAGTGGACGTCGCGTACGGCGGCGGTGCACCCGGTGCGGTCCATGAGCTCACGGCGGGTCAGGCCGCGCAGCTCCTCGGAGTCCGGCACCTGGTCCGCCTTCGGCCCGAACACCTTCCACAGCCGGCGCACGGATATGACCGGGGTGGAGCCCGAGTCCTGGGGCGTGCCGCGCCGCGGTGGCACCTCGGTCTGTGTGGTCACGTTCGACCTTCTTTCGGCGTTCAGCCGCTGAACCAGCGCTGCGGCCGGGGTTGGATGTTCTGCCAGATGTGCTTGGGCTCTCGGTACTCGTTCAGGCCGGTCGGTCCCAGCTCCCGGCCCACGCCCGAGTGCCCGAAGCCACCCCATTCCGCTTGCGGCACATAGGGGTGGTAGTCGTTGATCCACACCGTGCCGTGCCGCAGCCGCCGGGCGACCCGCTGGGCCTTGCCGGCGTCCTGTGTCCACACGGCTCCGGCGAGTCCGTACTCGGTGTCGTTGGCGATGCGTACGGCGTCGTCCTCGTCGGTGAACCGCTCCACGGTGAGCACGGGTCCGAAGGACTCCTCGTGCACCACCCGCATGTCCTGCCGGCACTCGTCGAGGACGGTCGGCGGGTAGTAGTGGCCGTCCGCGAGGGCCGGGTCGTCGGGGCGCGCACCGCCGCAGCGCAGCACGGCGCCCTCGGCGAGGCCCGCGGCGACGTACGCCTCGACCTTCTCCAGGTGCTGTGCGGAGATCAGCGCGCCGGTCTCCGCGTCGGGGTCGAAGGGCCCGCCGAGGCGGATCAGACGGGCGCGGCGCACGACCTCGTCGACGAAGGCGTCGTGCAGGGAGTCCTCGACGATCAGCCGGGCGCCCGCCGAGCAGACCTGGCCGGAGTGCAGGAAGACGGCGGTGAGGGCGAAGTCGACGGCCGTCTCGAAGTCGGCGTCGGCGAAGACCACGTTGGGGTTCTTGCCGCCGAGTTCCAGCGCCACCTTCTTCACGCCCGCCGCGGCCGTCGCCATGATGCGCTTGCCGGTCTCCAGGCCTCCGGTGAAGGAGACCATGTCGACGGCCGGGTGCTCGGAGAGCGGTGCGCCCACCTCGGGGCCGGTGCCCAGGACGAGATTGGCGGCGCCGGCCGGGATACCGGCCTCCTCGAGCGCCTTCATCAGCAAAATCGAGGTGGAGGGGGTGAGTTCGCTGGGCTTGAGGACGATCGTGTTGCCGGCCAGCAGAGCCGGGGCGACCTTCCAACTGGCTTGCAGCAAAGGGTAGTTCCACGGAGTGATCAGACCACACACGCCGACCGGCTCGTACACGACACGACTGACGGCGTCGTCGCGGCCGGTGTCGATCGCGCGCCCGGCGTCGGTGCCGCCGAGCCCGCCGTAGTAGCGGAAGCAGGAGACGACGTCGGCGATGTCGTACTCGCTCTCCACCAGCCGCTTGCCGGTGTCCAGCGACTCGGCGCGGGCGAATTCCTTGGCGTCGCGCTCGAGGATGTCGGCGGTACGCAGCAGCAGCGCGCCGCGCTCGCGTTCGGGGGTGCCGGGCCAGGGGCCTTCGTCGAAGGCGCGGCGGGCGGCGGCGATCGCCGCTTCGGTGTCGGGGCGCGTCCCTTCCGAGACGGTCGCCGCGAGGGAGCCGTCAGCGGGACATCGGATCTCCCGGTGCCCGCCGGCCACCGGATCCCGCCATTCGCCAGCCACATACAGGTCTGCCACGCGCCGAGCCTTTCAACGGAAATTCGTTGCGCATCATGCACCCAATTGCTTGTGGTGGAACACAGTGGCGAATGTCCGGACAGACGTCAAGAGGTTCACCGATGCCGTTCTCACCTTGAGACCACTTGCCCGACCACCCTTGACCGCGGGCCGCAGCGAGCCGACCATGTTGCGTATCGCTCACCTTGTTGTGCAATACGCACCAACGGAGGCCGCACATGTCCCCTCGCCCACAACCAGGCCGTGAGTACGTCCTCACCCTTTCGTGTCCCGACAGCGCCGGGCTGGTCCACGCCGTGAGCGGCTTTCTCGTCAGGAACTCCGGAAACATCCTGGAAAGCCAGCAGTTCGACAACCGACTTCAGGGCCGGTTCTTCATGAGGGTCCACTTCGACGTTTCCGATCCGAACGCCGATCTGGAACATCTGCGTTACCGGTTCGGTCCGGTCGCCCAGGCCTACGGGATCACCTGGACGTTGAGCGATGCCTCGACACCGACCCGGACGCTGATCATGGTGTCCAAATTCGGCCACTGCCTCAACGACCTGCTGTTCCGCAAGCGCACCGGCTCCCTCAACATCGAGATCCCCGCGATCGTCTCCAATCACCGGGACTTCGAGGGACTCGCGGAGACCTACGGCATCCCCTTCCACCACGTCCCGGTCACCCGGGACACCAAGGACCAGGCCGAGGCGCGTCTACTGGAGCTGGTGCGCGACCTGGACATCGACCTGGTCGTGCTGGCCCGCTACATGCAGATCCTCTCCGACGACCTGTGCAAGCAGCTCGAGGGCCGCGCCATCAACATCCACCACTCCTTCCTCCCCAGTTTCAAGGGGGCCCGACCCTACGACCAGGCCTACCAGCGCGGAGTGAAGCTGGTCGGCGCGACGGCGCACTATGTGACCCCGGACCTGGACGAGGGCCAGATCATCGAGCAGGACGTGATCCGGGTGGACCACTCCCTCGACCCCGGCGACCTGGTCACGGTCGGACGCGACGTGGAGGCACAGGTCCTCGCACACGCCGTGAAGTGGCACAGCGAGAGCCGGGTCATGGTGGACGACAACCGCACGGTGGTCTTCCGCTGAGCGGCAGCGACCAAGGGGCGGGGCCGGATCGCGGCCCCGCCCCTTTCGTATGCGATCCGGTCAGCCGTCCAGCCGGTCCCGCAGCTCGCGACGCCACCGCTCCGTCTCGGCGATCTGGTTGAACGTGAACAGGTGCAGCCCGGCCACGCCCGCCGAGGGCGCGGTGAGGGCCTGTTCGGCCCGGGTCAGCAGCCGTTCGGGCGCGTACCCGCCGGGTGCCGCGAACCGCACGAACCACGAGGGGTGCTTCGTCAGGAAGCGCGTCGACTCCCCCACGCCGATCTTCGTCGCCATGGCCAGCAGCTTGGCCCGCTGCACGGGCCCGGCGACGCCCACGTGCACCGGCAGGGTCACGTCGCGCCGCCGCAGCCGGACGATCCACTCCCCCAGGACCCGCGGATCGAAGCAGAGGTTGCTCACGACGTAGGTGGCGTGCTCGCGCTTGTCCCACATCGACTGGATGGTGATGTCGTCGTGGATGAGGGGATGGCTCTCGGGATAGCCGGTGACGCCGACCCGTGCGAAGGGGCTGCCCAGCTCGCCCAGTGCGCGCAGCGCCGGCAGCGCGCCCTCGTAGGCGCCGGCGGGCGGATCGGCGTCCCCCGCCGGGACGAAGACGTCGTCGACGCCGGACTCACGCAGCCGGTCGGCCACCTCTTTCAGATGGACCTCGTCGCGCAGCAGCCGCGCGGGCACGTGCGGGACCACCCGGTGGCCGTGCGCCGCGAGCCGCTCGGTCAGGGCGAGCGTCGGTTCCAGGCCCTTGACCGGCGACGCCGTCACGGTGACGACGACGTCGCGCGGGACATGGGCGAGGACCTTGTCCTCGGTCGCCCCGGCGGGCAGCACCTCGTAGCGGACGCTGTCCAGCAGCGCCCGTAGCCCTGTGGCGGCCAACGTCTATCCCGCCTGCTTCTGGGCGTCGCGGTGGCGGTAGAACGCGGCCTTCGAGGGCGCGAGCGGTTCTTTGCCGAGGATGAGGTCGGCGGCCTTCTCCGCGACCATCATCACGGGGGCGTAGATGTTGCCGTTGGTGACGTACGGCATCACCGACGCGTCGACGACCCGCAGACCCTCCACGCCGTGCACGCGCATGCTGGTGGGGTCGACGACGGACATCTCGTCGGTGCCCATCTTGCAGGTGCAGGACGGGTGCAGCGCCGTCTCGCCGTCCTTGGCGACCCAGGCGAGGATCTCCTCGTCGCTCTCCACCGACGGTCCGGGCGAGACCTCCCCGTCGTTGAAGGGGGCGAGCGCGGGCTGGTTGAGCAGCTTGCGGGCCACCCGGATCGCCTCGACCCATTCGCGGCGGTCCTGCTCGGTGGAGAGGTAGTTGAAGCGCAGGGCCGGGTGTTCGCGCGGGTCCTTGCTCTTGATCTTCACCGAGCCGATGGCGTCGGAGTACATGGGCCCGACGTGCACCTGGTAGCCGTGGCCGCCCGCGGGCACGGAGCCGTCGTAGCGGACCGCGATCGGCAGGAAGTGGAACATCAGGTTGGGGTATTCCACGTCCTCGTTGCTGCGGGCGAAGCCGCCGGCCTCGAAGTGGTTGGTGGCGGCCGGGCCCTTGCGGAAGAGCCACTGCAGGCCGATGAAGGGGGCGCGCCACTTCGCCAGGTAGGGCTGCATGGAGACGGGCTGTTTGCAGGCGTACTGGATGTACACCTCCAGGTGGTCCTGCATGTTCTCGCCGACCCCGGGGAGGTCGTGGACGACGTCGATGCCGAGGGCGCGCAGTTCCTCGGCGTTGCCGATGCCGGAGAGCTGAAGCAGCTGCGGGGAGTTGATGGCGCCGCCGCACAGGATGACTTCCCCGGCGCGGACCTGCTGGGGGGCGCCCTTGCCGCGCTGGTACTCGACACCGACGGCCTTCTTGCCCTCGAAGAGGACGCGGGTGACCAGGGCGCGGGTCCTGACGGTGAGGTTGGGGCGCTTGCGCACCGGCTTGAGGTACGCCTTGGAGGCCGACAGCCGGCGTCCGCGGTGGACGTTGCGGTCGAACTTGGCGAAGCCTTCCTGCCGGTAGCCGTTGACGTCGTCCGTGGGGGCGTAGCCGGCCTCCTCGGTGGCCTTCTGGAAGGCGGTGAAGAGGGGGTTGGTGGCGGGGCCGCGTTCGAGGACGAGGGGGCCGTCGTGGCCACGGAACTCGTCGTCCGGGTCGGCGGCGAGACAGTTCTCCATCCGCCGGAAGTACGGCAGGCAGTGCGCGTAGTCCCAGGTCTCCATGCCGGGGTCGGCCGCCCAGCGTTCGTAGTCCAGGGGGTTGCCGCGCTGGAAGATCATGCCGTTGATGCTGCTGGAGCCGCCCAGGACCTTGCCGCGGGCGTGGTAGACGCGGCGGCCGCCCATGTGGGGCTCGGGCTCGGACTCGTACTTCCAGTCGTAGAACCGGCTGCCGATGGGATACGTCAGCGCCGCGGGCATCTGGATGAAGACGTCCCACGGGTAGTCGGAGCGGCCGGCCTCCAGTACCAGTACCCGGTTCGCCGGGTCCGCGGAGAGCCTGTTCGCCAGTGCGCTGCCGGCCGATCCGCCGCCGACGATGACGAAGTCGTATTGCAGGGGAGCCATGGTGCCTCGTCTCGCTCGCGCCGTAGATATGCGAGGCATGCTAGCGCCGTAGCGTTATACGCACCAGGTTGCGAACGGCGCAACTTCGGGGACCTTGTTTCGGCGCCGTTACTTGCAGTCGTGTTGTTTACTACGCGTATAGTTTCACTGTGAGCAACTACAGCACTGACACAGAAACGTCGAATTCACAAGCCGGCGGCGTGCAGTCCGTGGACCGCGCCATCAGCGTCCTGGAGATCCTCGCTCAGCGTGGCGAGGCGGGCGTCAGTGAGGTGGCGGGCGAGATCGACGTCCACAAGTCCACCGCGTTCCGCCTGCTCGGCGCCCTGGAGGCGCGCGGTCTGGTGGAGCAGGCGGGCGAGCGGGGCAAGTACCGTCTCGGCTTCGGCATCGTGCGGCTGGCCGGCGCGGTGACCGGGCGCATCGACATCACCCAGCAGGGCCGCCCGGTTTGCGAGCGTCTCGCGGAGGAGATCGGCGAGACCGTCAACATCGCGGTCATGCAGGAGCACTACGCGATCAACCTGTACCAGGTGCGCGGTCCGGGGGCCATCACCGCGCACAACTGGGTCGGCCAGCTGACCCCGCTGCACGCCACGTCCAGCGGCAAGATCCTGCTGGCCCACATGCCGGCCAAGGAGCGCGCGGCGCTGCTGAGCGAGACCGGCATGAAGAAGGTCACCGCGCGGACCATCACCGCGAAGACGAAGCTCGAGAAGAACCTCGCCGACGCCCGCGAGCGCGGCTACGCCTTCACCCTCGAGGAGCTGGAGATCGGCCTGCACGCCATGGCCGCCCCGGTCCGCAACCGCGACGGCGAGGTCATCGCCGCACTCAGCGCCTCCGGGCCCGCGTACCGCTTCACCGAGGAGCGTCTGCACGAGCTCTCCCCGGTGCTCCTCAAGGGCGCCGAGGAGATCAGCCACCGCATGGGTTACCTGGGCTGAGGCACCCCAGGGGCGCCCAGACGCTCGTTCACCCAGTCGTGGAAGGCACCGATGTGGTGCTCACTGGGTACCAGTACGCCTCCCTTGGCGTACATCCGGGAGCTCATCCCGGGCTGTGTGCGTTCGCACGCGTCGAAGTCCTGCCGGTTGACCCGGTCGAAGAGCTCCACGGACCGGCTGACGTCCTTGCCGCTCTCGACGACGTGCGGGAGGTAGAGCCAGTCGCACTCGACGATCGTGCGGTCGACGGACAGCGGGTACATCCGGTGGAAGATCACATGGTCGGGGACGAGGTTGATGAACACCTGCGGCCTGACGGTGATCGCGTAGTAGCGGCGGTCCTGCTCCTCGGCCACCCCCGGAATGCGGTCCAGGCCCTCCGAGCCGTCGACCGTGAAGCCCTGGACCTCCTCGCCGAACTCCGCGCCGTGGCCCACGTAGTACTGCGCCGCGTAACCGTCCGCGAACTCCGGCAGCACCTCGGTGAGTTCGGGGTGGATGGTCGCGCAGTGGTAGCACTCCATGAAGTTCTCGATGATGAGCTTCCAGTTGGCCTTCACGTCATAGACGATGCGCTTGCCGACCGACAGGTTGTCGATGTCGTAGCGCTCGATCGACTCCACGTCGCCCAGACGGGAGACGACCTCGCCGATGACGTCCTCCTCGAAGGACGGCGGGTTCTCCGCCAGGCACACCCACACATAGCCCAGCCATTCCCGCACGGCCACGCTCACCAGGCCGTACTCGGTACGGCCGACGTCGGGCATCTTGGTGAGGTTGGGCGCCGCGACGAGCTTGCCGTCGAGGCCGTAGGTCCAGGCGTGGTACGGACATTGGAAGGCCCGCTTGACCTCGCCGGACTCCTCCGTGCAGAGCTTGGCGCCACGGTGCCGGCAGACGTTGAAGTAGGCGCGGACGGAGTGGTCACGCGCCCGGGTGACAAGGATGCTCTCGCGGCCGACGTCGACGGTGCGGAAGGCGCCGGGCCTGGCCAGTTCGGAGGCGCGCGCGACACAGAACCACATGGTCTCGAATATGCGCTCCTGCTCCTGCGCGAAGATCTGCGGATCCGTGTAGGAGGAGCCGGGGAGGGTGGCGATCAGGCTGTCCGGCAGACCGGTCGAGGTCACAGGGCACTCCTCGGGAAACGTCAGGGAGGGGTCATTCACGCGCCGGGAAGAGCGACTCCGGACGGTGTTCTGTATGGAGCAACGCTGCGTGCCATATGCAACCGCAGCATGGGATGCCTGAGAGGCGGTGTCAAGAGCCCGCGGCGGCGAGCTGCTTGCGCCAGCGCGTGAACAGCCGCGGCTGGTTCATACCGAGCACGGCGACCGGATCTCCGGCGCGCCGGTAGACGGCCAGTACGTCACGGTCGTCCGCGGTGCCCGCCTCGACCGTCACGCTGTCGGCACCCGCCGCGTGCCCGACGAACTGGATCTTCACGCCGTACTGGTCGGACCAGAAGTACGGCGGCCGGGGCACACCCGGCTCCAGCGCGCCGCCCGCCAGCAGCGTGGCGATCGCGGCGTCGGGCCGCTCCCGGGCGCCGGTCCAGTGCTCGACACGGCGATGGAAGCCCGCGCGCGGGTCGTACCAGTTGGCGCAGTCACCTACCGCGACCACCCCGGCCAGGGTGGTGCGGCCGTCGGCGCCGCACTTGACGCCGTTGTCGAGTTCGACGCCCGATCCCGCCAGCCAGTCGACGCACGGACGCGCGCCCACACCGACGACGACGATGTCGGCCGGGACGCTGCGGCCGTCCTCGAGCAGGACGGCGTCGACCCGGCTCTCCCCGCTCAGCCCCTTGACCCCCACGCCGCACAGCAGCCGTACGCCGTGGTCGGTGTGGAGGGCGGAGACGACGGCGCCCATGATCTCCCCGAGCGGCGCGGCGAGCGGCGTCGGAGCCACCTCGACGACGGTCACGTCCAGACCGAGGGCGTACGCCGTGGAGGCGACCTCGGCGCCGATGAAGCCGCCGCCGATCACCACCAGCCGTCCGCCGCGGGCCAGTTCGTCCCGCAGGGCGCGGGCGTCGTCCAGGGTGCGCAGGGTGTGCACTCCCGCCAGCCCCTCGGAGCCGGGGAGGGTGCGGGCCGCGGCGCCGGTCGCGATGACGATGCCGTCGGCGCGCACCTCACGTCCGTCGGCGAGCCGGACCGCGCGGTCCGTACGGTCGAGTCCGACCGCGCGGGTACCGAGCAGCCACTCCGCCCGCAGGTCCTCGTCACCGGCCTCCAGGGAGAGTTCGGTCTCGCCGAGGGTGCCGGCCAGGAACTCCTTGGAGAGCGGGGGCCGGTCGTAGGGCCGGTGGAGCTCGTCCCCGATGACCACGAGCCGCCCGTCGTAGCCCTGCTTGCGCAGTGAGCGCGCCGCCGACAGACCGGCCAGCGAGGCGCCGACCACGGCGACGGTCCTCACGCGGGACCCCCGGCGAGCCGGGCGGATATGCAGGGCGGGAGGTTGGGCGCCGCCGTGGACACCCGGACGTAGACCATGCCGTCCTCGACGAAGACCTCGTGCGTCCGGACCGGCAGCTTGGCCGGCGGGGCGTCGACCGCGCCGGTCCTCAGGTCGAACTTCGAGGCGTGCAGCGGGCATTCCACCTCGCAGCCCTCCAGCCAGCCGTCGGCGAGCGAGGCGTCCTGGTGGGTGCAGGTGTCGTCGATGGCGTAGAGCTCGCCGTCGTCGGTGTGGAACACCGAGACCGGCGGATCTGTGTCGAGCCGGTGGGCCTCACCTCGCGGGAGATCCGCGAGACGGCACGCGGGAATCATCATGACACCTCGGTGCGTATAGCGAAACGGATTGCGGTAAGCGCAACATCAGTCTGGGGTCGGCCAGAAACCTTGTCAAGGCATTCAGAGAGCACTGTGAGCCGTTCATCTTGTTGCGTAGAGCAGAACCAAGTTCACATAGAACAACAGCAGCCCGCCGTATCGGCTCGCGACAATCGCGAGCCGATACGGCGGGTCCATACGGGTATATAGGGGACGTCCGCGGGCGTCAGAAACCGCGGTCGATCCACTCCTGCAGATGCGGAGCCTCGGCGGCGACGGTGGTCGTGTCCCCGTGTCCGGTGTATACAACGGTCTCGCCGGGAAGCGTGAGCAGCCGGTCCCGGATCGAATCGACGATGGTCGGGAAGTGGCTGTACGACCGTCCCGTCGCCCCGGGTCCGCCGGCGAACAGCGTGTCGCCGCTGAACAGCGCCGTCAGGGCGGGGGCGTGGAGGCAGACCGCACCCGGGGCGTGCCCGGGGGTGTGCAGCACGGTCAGTTCGACGCCGGCCACCGCGAGCACCCAGCCGTCGGCCAGTTCACCGTCGGGCGAGCGGTCGGGGTGGGTCTGCTTCCACAGTGGCAGGTCGTCCGGGTGGAGCAGGATCGGGGCGCCGGTGCGCTGCGCGAGTGCGGGCGCCGCGTCGATGTGGTCGTTGTGGGCGTGGGTGCAGACGATCGCCCGCAGGGTGCGTCCGCCGACGGCCGCCGCGATGGCCTCGGCGTCGTGCGCGGCGTCGATGACGATCACCTCGTCGTCGTCGCCGACGATCCACACGTTGTTGTCGACGTCCCAGGTGCCGCCGTCCAGCGAGAACGTTCCCGAGGTGACGAGGTGTTCGATGCGGGCCGCCATCAGAACACCACCACCGAGCGCAGGACGTCGCCGCCGTGCATCCGCTCGAAGGCCTTCTCGACCTCGTCGAGGGCGATGGTCTCCGTGACGAAGGCGTCCAGGTTCAGGCGGCCCTGCAGATAGAGGTCGACGAGCATCGGGAAGTCCCGGGAGGGCAGGCAGTCGCCGTACCAGGAGGACTTCAGCGAACCGCCGCGGCCGAAGACGTCCAGGAGGGGGAGTTCGAGCTTCATCTCCGGCGTGGGCACGCCGACGAGCACAACCGTTCCGGCGAGGTCGCGGGCATAGAAGGCCTGCTGGTACGTCTCGGGGCGGCCGACCGCCTCGATGACGACGTCGGCGCCGAAGCCGCCGGTCAGCTCACGGATCGCCTCGACCGCGTCGGCGTTCCTGGAGTTGACGGTGTGGGTCGCACCCAGCTTCTTGGCGGTCTCCAGCTTGTTGTCGTCGATGTCGACGGCGATGATCCGCGATGCGCCCGCGAGGCTTGACCCCACGACCGCCGCGTCCCCGACGCCCCCGCAGCCGATCACCGCGACCGTGTCACCGCGACCGACGTTGCCCGTGTTGATGGCGGCGCCGATGCCCGCCATCACCCCGCACCCCAGCAGACCCACGGCGGCCGCCGACGCGGCGGGGTCGACCTTCGTGCACTGCCCCGCCGCCACCAGCGTCTTCTCCGCGAAGGCGCCGATACCCAGCGCCGGCGACAGCTCGGTGCCGTCGAGCAAGGTCATCTTCTGCTTCGCGTTGTGGGTGTCGAAGCAGTACCACGGCCGGCCGCGCAGACACGCCCGACACTGACCGCACACCGCGCGCCAGTTGAGGATCACGAAGTCACCGGGGGCGACATCGGTGACGCCCTCCCCCACCGCCTCCACCACTCCCGCCGCCTCATGGCCGAGCAGGAAGGGGAAGTCGTCGTTGATGCCGCCCTCGCGATAGTGCAGATCGGTGTGGCAGACCCCGCAGGCCTCGACCTTCACCAGCGCCTCGCCCGGCCCCGGGTCGGGCACGATGATCGTCTCCAGGCTGACGGGGGCGCCCTTGCCCCGCGCGACGACAGCACGCACCTGGTGCGTCATGGCCACTCCTCGGCTGGTCGAGACTCGAATCAGATGTTGCTCATTACGGCACGCATCTCATGTGTCGCAACACAGCATCATGCAGCGTCGAGCGGCGGTCAAGGCACACGACGGCGCGGTTCCGACGGCTGCACGGCTCCACTGTCGAGGGCGCGAACGCCGAGGATGGTGAGGGTTCCGCAGTCCGGAGAGTGTGTCGTCACCCTTGCCGCCGCCGACGAGCAGCCTGACCGCGGCAACCGCGCCGGTCAGCATGCGAGTGACGCGTCCCCGCCACCCGAGCCGGGCTGTCGGCCCCCGGGGACCAGCTGATTTCCGCTTGCGGCTACGCGGCGGAGCCGAAGTCCTGCGTCCAGTAGTAGCCCGGCTGGGCCAGACCGATACCGATCTCCTTGAAGCCGCAGTTGAGGATGTTGGCCCGGTGACCGGAGCTGTTCATCCAGCCGTCCATGACGCTCTCGGGGGTGTTGTACCCGTAGGCGACGTTCTCGCCCGCCGACCTGAACTTGTACCCGACGCGGGCGAGCCGGTCGGTCATGGACGACCCGTCGGAACCGGTGTGGGACATGTTCTGGTGATCGGCCATGTCCTGACTGTGGTCCTGAGCGGCCTCGGTGACTTTGGCGTTCTCGGTCAGCGGCGCACAACCGGCCTTTGCGCGCTCGGCGTTGACGAGGACCAGCACACGCTCGGCGGGTCCGGGAGCGGCACTGCTGACGGACGGGCCAGGGGCGCCGCTGGAGCTGGTGGCCTGCGGAGAGGCCGAAGGCGAGGTGGACTCGTCGGGCGGGTCGGAGGCAGGCGCGACGGACGGACTGCCGGCCACCGAGGGCGAAGCGCTCGGGGTGGCGCTGAAGGGAGAGGCGCTGGGGGTGCCGGACGCAGCAGCTGTGGCGGAGGTGCCCGAGGCGGTCGCGGACGCGACCGGTGACGCCGAGGGCGTCGGGTCGGCCACGGGATCGGACTTGCCCCCTCCCCACCAGGGGAACGAGACGACACGCCAGCCTCCCAGCCCGCCACCGCTTGCCTGGGCGACCGAAGGAATGCCCACGGCGCCGACAACCACCACGGCGGCCGCGGCACCGGCTATTTTCCGGCGTTTTGATTTCTGACGGTGCTTGCTCATACCTGGCCTCATTCGGTGATACGGAATTCTGCGTCAAAAAACGGCACCCCGCATCGAAAGCGGGTGCATACAGCGGCTCGCCTCGGCCCTGGCGAGCCCGGTCATTATGGGGATCGCCCGGCACGCCGGGCAACGAACACCGCCGCCGCTGCCGGGCGTTGGCGCAATGAGCCCTCGGCAGACGAGGGACCGCCGTTCGCATGCCTCCCGCAAAGCCCGACCAGCCCGAAAGGGCTCCTCCGCAACCGCGATCACCGACGCAACGAGCAGCCGAATGAGCCGTTCACGGCGACAAACTCCCGTTTCGGCTTCAAAAGAGCACAGTTATTACCTTCGGTAACCCGTCAATCGATGCCATCGAGCGCAATTCAGGCGTGACACACATCACGTTAATTCGATGTGTGAGACCGACGGCAACCTGGCGGCGCCCAGTGGCGACTAGGGGGCACCCAGGTCAGTTCTTCTTCAGCTCCTCGGCGAGCATCACAAGGATGCCGCTGGGCCCGCGGAGGTAGGTGAGCTTGTAGATGTCCTGATAGGTCGCCACACCGCGAAGCGGACGGCATCCGTGCTTCGCGGCTGCCTCAAGGGCTTTGTCGATGTCGTCGACCGAGAAGGCGACGCGATGCATGCCGATCTCGTTGGGAAGCGTGGGCTCCGTCTCGATCGCATCGGGGTGGATGTACTCGAAGAGCTCGAGGCGGCCTTGGCCGTCCGGCGTCTGGAGCATCGCGATGTTGGCGTGATTGCCGTCAAGGCCGACGGCGGTGTCGGTCCATTCACCACTGACCGTGTCACGGCCGACGACCTTCAGGCCGAGGTCGGTGAAAAAGGCGATCGTCGCTTCGAGGTCGCGAACGGCGATGCCGACGTTCTCAAGTTTGATGCCCATGCGCCGCATGCTACCGAGCAGGGCCGAAGACCACTCCGCGACCGCCGCCGTAAGAGGGCGGGACCGGCCGCGTCGCTCTGTCCTCTCGGCCTCGCTGCGGGTCCCTGACATCTGTCAGGGACCGTCGGGACCGGCTGCCCTCTACGGTGCTGGGCGCACCACCTCTGTCAGTCCGCCACGGCCCGATCCCGCGGAGGCCCCTCCGCTCGACACCCACAGGAGCAACGCGACCCATGCGTTCCCCACGCCCCCTCCTCGCTGCGGTCGGCACCACGACCCTGGTGCTGGCCTCCGTCCTCGCCTCCGGCACGGCCCAGGCGGCGTCGTCCGCCACGTCCGCCGTCGCCCCGACGATCTCACCGGCCGCCCCCTCGCAGCTGGTGCCCTCCGGCAGCCACATCACCTGCGACACAGGGAACTTCTGTGCCGGCGTGTGGGAACCCACGGTCGACCAGTGGCGGGTCTTCTTCCTGTACGACTGCGACCGCTATTACCTGTCGAACTGGCATGGCACGGGCGAGGTCATGAACAGCCAGACCGACGACGCCCAGGCAACGAGCTACGGCCAGAACGGCGACGTGATCCAGACCTTCCCGGTCAGCACGGACGCACCCGACGTGGACTGGGAACCGGTCTGGTCGATCCGCAACTGCTGACCGACAACTGCTGACCAGCAACTACAAGGAGGTACGCGCGATTTTCAGCAGACTCATGAGGATGGCGGTCTCGGCCATCGCGGTGGCGGGGTCGCTCATGGCCGTCTCCACCGGGCCCGCGTCCGCGGCTCACAACGACTACGGATGCCCCTACGGAGCCGTGTGCCTCTACAACAACGCCAACCCGAACTCGGGTATCCAAAGCGGCGGTGTCTACTGGGCCTACGGTCCGCACAACCTCAGCAACCAGTACGGCGAGCACTACGTGATGAACAACCAGTACGACGACGCCTGGGTGGAGCTGTGCACCGGGTACAACGGAACTGGCAGAGGAACCACCATCATCTCCGCGGGATGGGGGTTTCCTCAAAACCTGAGCCCGATCAATTCCCTTGTGCTGGGCACCGGCAACAACTACCCCTGCTCTCCTCCGTGATCCGGACGTAGCCCGGACGCCCGGCCTGCCGCACGCGAGACACGGTCACTCCGACCCTGCCGCGCGTGCGGCGCGGGCGTAACGGGCGGCGAGGTCCGCGCACGCCGTGGCCAGTTGAGGTGGGCCGATGACTTCGAAGTCGGTGTCGAAGCGGCCGATGGCGGCGGCGAGTCCGGTCCATGACCAGGAGCCGAGGGTGAGTCGGCAGTGGTGAGGGCCGAGTTCCTCGACGAGTCCGTCCTGGGCGAACGGCGCGATCTCGGCGGCGGGGAGGTGGAGGACGACCTCGCCCTGGCAGGGCCAGTCGGTGGTGGCGCCGTCGTTGCCGCGGAACCGGCCGGTGATGAAGGCGGAGACGCTGCCGCCGGGGAGTTCGCGCGGGGTGAAGCGGGGGCCGGTGGGTGTGCGGGGCCGGACACGGTCGACACGGAACGTACGCCAGTCCTCGCGGTCCAGGTCCCAGGCCACGAGGTACCAGCGATGGAGCCGGGTGACCAGGTGGTGGGGTTCCACGCGGCGAGGAGCGTCGACTGACGTGCTCGCGCCGGGGGTGTAGTCGAAGCGCAGTTCCTCGCGGGCGTGGATGGCGCGGCTGAGGTCCACCAGGACCTGCGTGTCGACCTGCGGAGCGTCGCGGGCCGCGGGTGGTGGGACGGCGGTGATGCGCAGCAGGTCGATGCGGTGGCGCAGCCGGGATGGCATCACCTGACGGAGCGTGGCCAGGGCGCGGGTCGCGTCCTCGGCGACCGTGGTGCCGGTGGCCGAGGTCTGCAGCGCGACGGCCAGCGCAACGGCCTGGCCGTCGTCGAACAGCATGGGCGGCATGTGGGAGCCGGCGTCCAGGCGGTATCCGCCGGCCGGTCCTTTGACGGTCGTGATCCGGTAGCCGAGTTCGCGCAGCCGGTCGATGTCACGGCGCACGGTGCGCGAGGTGATGTCGAGACGCCCGGCGAGATCCTCGCCGGACCAGTCACGGTGCGTTTGCAGCAGCGAGAGCAGCACGAGCAGTCGGGAGGATGTCTTGTGCATGAGATCCATCCTGCCCGCGGTACAGGACACATCCTGTCCGCTACCTCCACCAGGGTGACATCCAAGCCGTTCAGGAGACATCGCTCCTGAACACGGCAGCCGCCGCCTGCGCCTTGGACCGTTGGGCGGCGCCTTCGTCGCCTTGAGGCAAGGAGCAGATCATGTCCGTCACGACCACCACACACCTGAACTTCCGTGGCACCGCGCGAGAGGCGCTGGACTTCTACCGGTCCGTCTTCGGCGGACGCACCGTCGCGGTGACCTACAAGGACGCGGGCGCCGTGCAGAACGAGAGCGAGGCGGACTGGGTGATGTGGGGCGAGGTGGCCGACGCCGACGGCTTCCACGTCATGGCCTACGACGTGCCCTCGCAGCTGCCCTGGAACCAGGGTGAGAACCCGTTCTTCGTCTCCGTACGCGGTGACGACAACGACGAGATCAGTGCCCTGTGGGGCAGGCTCGCCGAGGGCTCGACCATCGTCCGCCCGCTGGAGCCGGCGCAGTGGGCACCGCTGTACGGCATGCTCACCGACCGCTTCGGCGTCACCTGGGTCCTGGACGTCGCCGCCCCGTACACCGGCTGAGCCGACCGACCCCGTCCGGCCCGCCTCGGCCACCTGGGCGGGCCGGACGCCTTACGACAGGTTCAGGTCGGAGTGCAGCACGTAATGGTCGGAGTACGAGCTGGGTTCCACACGGTGCCTGAGCGGGGTGATGCCTCGCAGGAAGACGTAGTCGAACTTGCTCTGCCACTCGGTGGTCGGCTTGCAGACCCCGACCGAGGCGGGACGGCACTGCGGGTCGGTATCCGTGGCCAGCGCCCAAATCGGGGACAGCTCGGGAGCGTCCGGCACGGCGTTGAAGTCGCCGAGGACGATGGCGCGGTCATGGCGGGCGATCTCCTTGGCGAGTACGCCCGCCTGCTCCGCCCGGACCTCTTCCTGCCGGCGTTCGGCGAAGTGCGTGTTGAAGACCCGCACGGACTGGCCGCCCACCTTGGTGGTGACGGCCATGTAGCCGCGGTCCTCGGATCCGCCGTCGGGGTACTCCACGTTGACGCGGTCGGTCATCGGTGCCGCCGACAGCAGCGCCTGCCCGTAGCCGCCCGGATTCCACGGCGCTCCCCCGCAACGGCCCCAGTTCTGCAGAACCGACCCGTACTCGACGTGGTAGACCAGCCCGAAAAGACTCTCCAGATAGTCGCGGATCTTCTTCACGTCAGGCGCGCACGCCTCCTGCACGGCGATGACCTGCGGCGCGTACTCGGCGATCTCCGCCGCCCGGTCGACATTGCTCTCCTCGCACGGGTTGCACAGATTCCACGTCATGACCCGGTTGGGAACGACCTTCTTGACCGCGCCGGTGGGCTCCGACCTGCCGGAGAGAGCACCGCCCAGTGCACCGGAGCCGACGAGCGCCATGCACGCGACGATCACCGCGCCCGCGAACAACCCCGCGCGCCTACCGAACACCACGGCCTCCCCAATATCGACACACAGGGCATCCGACGTCCTGTACTACGTATGTACGAGGTTATGGGACCCGGTTGCCGACCACGCATTCACGACTGATCTCCTGGTTGTCATCAGCCGCAGTCCGGCGAGGTCACAATTCCGTTGCCGGGCATTGGCCGTCTTCGGTCCAATGCTTCCATGACTTATGACGGCCCCACGGACCATCTGGAGCAGAACCGACGGTACTGGGATGACCAGGCGGCCGCATGGCACGGCCCGCTCGCCCGTGATCACTGGGCGCAGGTGGAACCACGCTGGGGATTGTGGGGGACCCCGGAGTCACAGGTCTCCGTGCTTCCCTCCGACATCGCCGGGATGCGCACCATCGAGTTGGGCTGCGGTACCGCCTACGTGTCCGCCTGGCTGGCCGGAGCGGGTGCCCATCCGGTCGGGATCGACCTCTCCGAGCAGCAGCTCAGCACTGCTCGGGCCATGCAGGCCGAGTTCGGCATCGACTTTCCCCTTGTCCTGGGCAATGCCGAGGAGGTGCCTTACGAGGACGGCTCGTTCGACCTGGCGATCAGCGAATACGGCGCCTCGCTGTGGTGCGACCCCTATCGCTGGATCCCGGAGGCAGCCCGGCTCCTCGCTCCCGGAGGCCGACTGGTGTTCATGCGCTACTCACCGCTGTTCGCGCTGTGTACGGGGCCCGAGGGAGCGGCGGGCACCACGCTGTCCCGCCCGCAATTCGGTCTGACCCGATGGAACGGAGGGGATCATGTGCAGTTCGTCCTGCCGCACGGCGAGACACTTCGTCTGCTCCGGTCCTGCGGGTTCGTCGTCGAGGACCTGATAGAGATTCAGGCACCCCGGCCTGCGCAGCGGGACTACTCGGAAGTGTCCGCCGACTGGGCCCGGCAATGGCCCAGCGAAGAGATCTGGAAAGCCCGGCTGGCGGACTGACGGCGCGGTGGGCGGTCCCCGTCGCGGGCGTCGGCCCGGCCGAAAGCGCCGTCACACGGTTCGTTTGGCCCCGTAGTAGCCGTGGCTCATCCGGAACCTCATGGCGTCCGTGCCGTCGGCCCGGATGTGCTCGCTCAGCATCGACCTCAGCGGTTTGGGCAGCCCCCTCCCGTGCGCCTCGGTCCACTTGGTGGAGCCGAAGAGTTCGGCCGCCCCGTCGAGCCGGTCGGGGCTCGACGGCCGCGTGGCCGCCGCGGCGAGGACGAGGGCGGGATCCTCGCCCAGGAGCTGCTCCTGCACGGCCAGGTCGTACCACTGAAGGCCGCCGGTGGACTCTCTGGAGGGAATTCCGGCCCAGGCCAGGAGGACACGGATCCGCTCGATCCCGTCGGGGTAGCGCTGTCGGCTGAGCGCGGCGAGCCGGGCCTTGGCCTCTTGCAGTCGGCGCGACCAGGCCATGTGGTCGCGCCCCGGCGGCTGTGCCACGTCCGCGGCCGCGTCGGACAGCCCGGCGGGCGCGGCGCGGACCCAGCGCGTCCGACGCCGGTCGGCTTCGGCGTCCTGCGCGGCCAGCTCCGACCGGACCTCCCGCGATCGGGTCAGACCTCGCTCCGCGAGCCATTCGGTGAGTGCCGGTCCGTCGCGCAGGTCGGCGTCGCAGTCGCCGAGACCGCGGAGACCGGACTGATGGTGCAGCACCCAGCAGGCGATCAGCTCGCCGTGCACGTCGTACACCATGATCGTCGGCCAGCCCATGCACCGGCACCGGTCGCCCGTGCCGCCGTTCACAATCGCCAACAGCCGGGCCAGACCGTCGATCTCGGCGCCGCTGACCACGGTCCGTGCCACGTCGGCGCGGTCGACCGCGGCACGCGGTCCCTCGACGATCACGACGTGCCCGGCACGGTTCAGCACCTCCCGCAGCCGAGCTGTCGTCGGGGCGCCCTCGGTCATGCCCGCCGTTCCCTCGTAGATCACGCCCGCGAGGATATCGACAGCTTCTCGACACCTCGCCCGCTCAGATCCCCGGCGTCAGGCCCCGTGGCGGCCGTACGAACATCACGGGCCGTTGCTCACCGGTGCCAGAGCCGCCAGTCCGCCCGCGAGCAGCATCAGCACGAGCAGCCACGCGCGCAGGCGCCCGTTCAGTTTCTCCATCACTCCGCCCCTCTTCTGCGGACCGCGCCCCGGCTCGGGAACAGCTCGGCCCCTCCTCGTGCTCCAGCCCAGCCCCTCGACACCTCGACACCTCAGCTGCCCGGCCTCAGGCCCCGTGACGGCCGTACGAACATCACGGACCGTGGCTCACCGGTGCCAGAGCCGCCAGTCCCCCCGCGAGCAGCATCAGCACGAGCAGCCACGCGCGCAGACGTTCATTCAGTTTCTCCATCACTCCGCCCCTCTTCTGCGGGCCGCGCCCCGGCTCGGGAACAGCTCGGCCCCTCCTCGTGCTCCAGCCCAGCCCCTCGACACCTCAGCTGCCCGGCCTCAGGCCCCGTGACGGCGGTACGAACATCACGGACCGTGGCTCACCGGTGCCAGAGCCGCCAGTCCCCCCGCGAGCAGCATCAGCACGAGCAGCCACGCGCGCAGACGTCCATTCAGTTTCTCCATCACTCCGCCCCTCTTCTGCGGGCCGCGCCCCGGCTCGGGAGCAACTCGGACCCTCCTCGTGCTCCAGCCCAGCCCCTCGACACCTCGACCGCTCAGCTGCCCGGCCTCAGGCCCCGTGGCGACCGGGCGGACATCACCCGCCGTGGCTCACCGGGGCCAGAGCCGCCAGTCCGCCCGCGAGCAGCATCAGCACGAGCAGCCACGCGCGCAGGCGCCCGTTCAGGTTCCGCATCACTCCGGCCCCCTTCTGCCGACCGCCCCCGGTGCAGGGAGCGGACTCGGACTCGTCTCCCCGTGCTTCAGCCAACCTAGCGCCGTGCTCAGAGCGTGGACAGGTCGATGGCTCGGTCGATGTCCCGCGGCCGCAGTACGCGCAGAATGCCTTCGAGGAGGTAGTAGTCGGCGTAGGGAAGGGAGATCTCGATCCCGTCCTCGGCGGGCCGGTTGCGGGTGCAGCGGGCCACGACCGCGTCGGCGCGGGTCGACTTCTTCGTCAGGCCGGTCTGGGACAGGGCGGTGAGCAGGCGTAGCGCCGCGTCGCGGTAGGACGGTGTGCCGGTGGCCGTGGAGAGGTCGAGGAGTCCGCAGGCCATGATCGCGCCGGCCGAGGCGTCCTTGATGTCGTGGGGCTGTTGGGGTGATCGGTAGTCCCACACCGGGATGTGGTCCGGGGTCAGCGCGGCCAGTGCGTAGTCGGCGAGTCTGCGGGCGGTGGACAGGAAGTCGGGGTCTCCGGTCCGGCGGTACATCGTGGTGAAGCCGTAGAGGCCCCAGGCCTGTCCGCGTGACCAGCAGGACGTGGGGCTGTAGCCCTGCACGGTGTTCGGGCCGATCGGGGTGCCGGTGTTCGGGTCGAAGTCGTAGACGTGCGGGGTCGATCCGTCCGCGCGCGGGAAGAACCGTCGCGTGGTCTTCGCGTGTTCCACGGCGATGTCCAGGTACTTCCGGTCGCCGGTCTGCCGGCTCGCGAAGGCCAGCAGGTCCAGGTTCATCATCGTGTCGATGATGACCCGGCCCGCGTTCTTCTGATCGGTCAGTGCGCCCCATGCCCGGATGAAGTGGCCGCGCGGGTTGTACCGCTGGATCAGTGAATCGGCCGCCTGCACAGCACCGGTGCGCCAGGCGTCGTCGCCGGTCAGGCGCCAGGCGGTGACCCAGGAGGGGTAGAAGAGGAAACCGAGGTCGTGGGTACCGGTGTCGTACTGGCGAGGGGCCAGCTTCCGCGCGGATGCGAGTGCCCAGGTGCGGAAGTCGTCGTCATTGCTGTGCAGCCATGCCATCCACAGGGTTCCGGGCCAGAACCCGCCCACCCAGTCGCCGTTCTGGGAATAGACCCATTTCTCGAATCTGGTTCCGACCGGGAACGCGGTCACGTTCGGCGCGACGGTGCGTAGTTTCTCGACCGCGTAGTCGGCCGCCGAGCGCAGTGCGTGCAGGGTCGGTTCCGGTAACCGGCTTTCGGTCGTGGCCGCGGGTGGCGTCGAGGTGGCGAACGAGGCTGCGGCACCGGCCGCTGTCGTCAGCACGGTACGCCGGGAAACGCTCATCTCTGTCCCTCCAGCGGGGAGTCGTGGGCTAGCGGTGACAGGTGGAGATGCCCGGCCTCCACCGGCAGGCGATGCCGGCGAAGCCGCCGTTGTCGGTGACGTCGATGTCGAGCGTGTCGCCGCCGCGCAGGATCTGACGGTCCTGGACGAGTCCATCGGTGCCGTCGCGGATCGTCTCGACCAGCCATCGTCCGGGGCCGATCGTGAGCGGTACTTCGGCGGTGCGGGCGGTCCCGGAGTACACCCCGCCCAGGAACCAGCGGTCGCCGTCGCGGCGGGCGAGAACGGCCTCCTGGCCGGGGTGCCCGGCGAGCAGTCGGGTGTCGTCCCAGGCGGCGGGGAGCTGGTCGTAGAAGTCACGGGCGAGGGGTCGTTCGTCGTAGGACTGGGGTGTGCCGGCGTACATCTGCAGGCCCGACTCGTAGACGACGGCGAGTCCGGTCTCGGCCGCGTCGGAGTTGGGGCGCAGGCCTACGCGTTGGAAGGCGCCGGGGGTGAAGTCCATGGAACCGATGATGTTGCGGGTGAAGGGCAGGGTGGTCAGGTGCGCGGCGGTGTTGGTGCGCTTCTCCTCGCCCGCGACGCCTTCCAGGGTCATGACCTGGGGCCAGGTGCGTTGCATGCCCTTGGGGATCGTGGAGCCGTGGAAGTCGACCATGAGGTGGTGGGCGGCGGTCTCCGCGAGGATGGCGTCGTACCACCGGAGCATGGACTGCGCCTCGGAGTTCATGAAATCGATCTTGACTCCCTTGACGCCCCAGCGCTCCAGCGTGGGCAGCCACTGGGCGCGTTCCTCGGGGGTGTCGAGGTCGCGTTGATGGATCCAGACGATGATGCCGACGCCCTTGGCCCGTGCGTGGTCGACGAGTTCGGGCATCCAGCTGTTGGTCTGCCAGTTCGGGTCGGTGGTGTCCCACGCGTCGGACTTGAAGTACCAGCCCGCGTCGACGGCCTCGTAGGGCCAGCCGCGTTCGGCGGCGTAGTCGACGTAGGCCTTCTGCGCGGTGAGGCTCTGGCCGGCCGCGCGGCCGCCTGCGAGCCAGGTCCACAGGACGGTGCCGGGGCGGATCCAGCCGGGGTCGGTCACCTTGGAGGCGGGTGCCAGGTCGTCGGTGAAGGTGGAGCGGGTGACGGTGGCGAGGTCGCCGGTGACCATGGCACGCCAGGGGGTGGCGAGCGGGCCGGTGGTCCGGACCCGGTCGTCGGCGAGCTTGATCCGGTAGGTTCCGGTGCCTTGGTCGTGGGCGAGGCGGGCGCCCGAGTAGGTGCCGGTGAGGTCGGACTCGGCGAGGAGTGTGTAGCCGCCGTCCGTGGCGAACAGGGCCTGGGGCGAGTAGTCGTCGGTGGGGGCCGTCGCCGCGGTGTACTGGGCGAACTGGCCTTCGTTGTCGACCCGGTAGGTGCTGAGCCACGCGGTCGCGTCCTGCGGAAGGCGGAACGCGGAGGTCTCGGCGAGGACGTCACCGAGGCCGGCGGGCAGGACGTACCGATAGGCGACGCCGTCGGCGGAGGCGCGGACGACGAGGTCGAGCCGGGCACCCGTGGGTGTGGCGAACGACAGGCGCGTTTCGTTCATGACGGCCCGGCGTTCCAGTCGTTTGCCGGACTTGGTCCGGTACCGCTCGTCCACCAGGCGGTCCTTGCGGTGCAGGAAGCTCAAGTCCTTGGAGAGGTCGGCGTGTTCGGTGACGATGCCGACGGGTGACGGCTCGATGACGGTACGGCGGTCGCGGGTCACGGAGAGGCTGACCGTGCCGGTCATGTCGTCCAGGGATATCCGCGCGTGGGGTGCGTGCGAAGCGTCCCGCCCGGGGCCGGACACGGTCCAGGTGTGCTCGCGTTGGTCGGCTCGCGCGGGAACGGTGGTGAGAAGGGTGGCCACCAGGCCGACACACAGCGCGGCAGCCGCGGTCCTGATCGGAACCGCCATGAGAATCCTCCCTGTTGACGAGGTGAGGCGGGGTGAGGTGGGCGCTGTGCGGCTACGGCAGTCCCCAGGCCGGTCCCGGTTCGCTGATGGCGACGGGCGCGATGACGAGGTCGGGGCGGCGGCCGGCGTGGACGAGGATCTCGCGGCCCTTGGGCAGGTCGATGGCGAGGGTCCCGTCGCCCAGGTCCTCGGTGTGGGCCGGGGTGCCGTCGTCGAGGAGCACGGTGAGGGTTCCGGCGAGGCCGTGGCGGAGCTTGAGCGGCTCGCCCGCCAGGCTCTTGATCCGGATGAACCGAGTGGTTCCGGCCTTGCGAACCGCGCTGACCAGAAAGGCGCCTTGGGCGCGGAAGTCGTGCAGGGTGAGGTCCTGCCAGGTGGACGGGACGGCGGGGAAGACGCGGATGACGCCGCCCCAGCTCTGGCAGAACATGTCGTGCAGGGACTGCGAGGCGGACAGGGGCGTCTCGATCACCGGACCGGCCTCGGTGTAGTGCGTGTTGGGCCGGCAGGGGTAGCGGGTGCCGGTGTCGAAGAACTTGCGCAGGTAGGCGATCGCGGTGTCGCCGTCGCCGGTCATCGCGTAGATCGACGCGGCGCCGGTGTAACTGTAGCCGCGGTGGGCTCCGGCCAGCGCGTGCCAGCGGACCACCGACTTCGCGATGAGGTCCCGGTGTTCGGGCCGGTCCCAGTTGACGAGGTACAGCGGGTAGACCATCAGCAGGTGCGAGTAGTGGCGGTGGGACTGGGCGTACGGGGTGTCGGCACCGATCATGAAGCCGTTGCCGTCGACCGGGTACGGCGTGAGCCGGGCCAGCACCTCCTGCCAGCGCGGTGTCAACTCGTCGTCGAGGCCGAGCAGTTCGGCGGACTCGATGAGCGTCTGGCAGCCCCAGCGGATGAGCGCCAGGTCGTAGTTGGTGTCCTGCGGCGGCACCACGGGGTATTCGGGCGAGAGGGTGCTCGGCAGATGGAGCTTGCCGTCGCTGCCCGGGGTGAGGAAGTGCAGGTAGTAGTTGATGGCCCGGCGCAGTACCGGGTAGATCGTGTCGCGCAGCAGCGAGGTGTCCATGGTGTGCCGGTACGACAGCCAGACGTTGTGCAGCGCCCAGGTCAGATCGCCGGTCTCGGCGCCGGTGCCGGGCATGCCCACACCGCGGTTGGCGTACATGTCGGAGCTGCGGCCGACGCCGGAGCTGTCGGAGCGGTAGGCGGCGGGCACGTTGGCGATGAGCTGTTCCTGGTTCTGCCGCAGGGTGGTGGCGAGCGCGTCGAGTTCCAGGTGGTTGGAGCCGTGGATGAGCCAGTACTCCAGTTGGACGTTGAGGTTCCACCAGACCGCGGGCCACGGTGTCGGCTCCAGCCATGGACCGGAGGTGGCCATGACGGGGCCGCCCGCGCGGCTGGCGGAGGCGACTTTGTAGAGCTGGATCCAGTGGAAGCTCTCCAACCGCTGATCGGGGAACGAGACGAAGCTCTTCCGGTAGAACGCGCGCCACCAGCGGATGTGCCGTCGTCTGAGGACGTCGTAGGACGCGGCGCGCCGGAGGTTGCGCAGGGAGTCGGCCCCGGCGGCGGTGTCGGAGGGGAAGCTGTGGCCGACGCTGAGCAGAAGGTCGTTTCCGGTGCGGCGGTAGGAGGTCGCGGTCTGGCCGCCGCCGGTGAGGGGCTGGAGTGTCTGTTCGGTGCCGTCGGTGGTGGTCCGGGTGGTCCAGGGCGGGTTGGGGGTGTAGCCGGCGGGCGGGGCCTCCTGGATCTTCCGGGGGCTGATGGCCTCTTCGGGGTGGAACGTCCAGGTGGGCTCTTCGTCGCCGTCGGACGTCACCCGGACGGCGAGGACCTCGTCGTGGATGAGGGCGGCGAGGGTGAGGGTGCCTGCGGTGGTGGTGATCGTGCCGGTGAGTTCGGCGTTCCACAGGCTCAGTCGCCAGTCGACGGCGGTGATGGTGCCGACCGGTTCGAGGGTGAGCCGGCCGACCGGCAGGCGGGCGGTGCCCCAGCCGCTGCCGAACTCGGGCCGGTGGTCCTGGACGCGGCCGTGCTGGACGGTGAAGCGGATGTGCTGGGTGTTCGGCTCCTGGTAGACCATGGTGCCGAGCAGGCCGTCGCCGAGGAAGGGGCCCTCGTGCCAGAGGGTGGGCAGCCTGCTCCAGAGCAGGTCCTGACCGCGCAGGAACCCTTCCCAGGCGCGGTCGGTGGTCATGGTGTCGCGGAGTTTCCAGGGGCGGCGTTCCTGCTCGGCGGCCAGGCCGTCATCGCCCGACCGCTCTGTCGGTAGGGACCGTTGGGGCTGTTCGGCGTGGGCCGTCCCGGGCAGGGCCGCGGCTGCCGCGCCGCCCAGGGCCGTGCCGAGTACGGCTCTGCGGGGCATGGGTGAGGTCTTCCCCGACTGCGAGGTCATCGTCGTCCTCCGGGTCTGAGGGGATCATCGATACATCGGGTGTATCGGGGAACGTAGGCATGCGTCATGCAACTGTCAAGAACCTTTACAGTGACGAAATTCGGCCATAGCTGATGCAGACAGAGGGGGATGAGCTTCAGGGTGCGCTTGAGCTGCCCCGATACGCCACCAACTCATCCGATGTATCGCAGCCCCTAGGCCCGTACTCGGCTGTGCCAGGTCACTTCACGAAGCGGTACTTCAGATGGGTCGCGAGCGGGGTGTCGACGACCCGGGCCACCTCAAGGTTCCGTCGGCCCGACTCCAGCCCGCCGAAGAGCCGCAGACCGTCGCCCAGGAGCGCCGGCACCACGTGCAGTTGGAGCTCGTCGACGAGTCCCGCCTCGAGGTACTGCCGCACCGTACTCGCGCCGCCCGCGATGTCGACGTTCCTGTCCCCGGCGGCGGCCTTCGCCTGCCGGAGGGCGCTGTGGATGCCGTCGCCGACGAACGTGAACGTGGTGCCGCCCTCCTTGACCAGGGTCGGCCGGGGCCGGTGGGTCAGTACGAACACCGGGGTCCTGAAGGGCGGGTTGTCGCCCCAGAACTCCTCACCGGTGTCGTACATCATCCGCCCCATGACCACGGCTCCGGTGGCATCGAACCACTCACCCATCAGCTCGGAATCCCGGTTCTCCTCCCCACCGTCCATCCCCTGGCGCTCCCGCCAGCTCGCCAGGTTGTGGATCCACTCGAAGAGCGGCTCGGCGCCGTCACCTCCCGGGTTGTCGAGAGTGACGTGGGGCCCGGCGATGTAGCCGTCGAGGGACATGGCCAGATCAGCGGTAACGGTCACGATGGGGTGCTCCTCGGGTCCTGGGGTGGTGCCTTCACTCTCACGTCGATCAGGAAGCGGCGCATTCGACATCGCGGGCGGGCCGCGCTGTCAGACCCTCGTGCCACCGTGGAGGCAGGACGAGGGGAAGGAGGGGCCCCGTCATGGCCGATGCCGACGCACAGTTCCTGCGCGGCCTGTTCGACGAGGAAGGCAGCCTGCACACCGCGGGTCGCACCGCCCTGTATCGGTTGTACGGGCCCGAAGGCCTGCTCTACGTCGGGATCACGATCTGCCCGCTCACCCGGATACGCACCCACCTGCGCGAACAGCCCTGGAGATCACTCGTCATCGCCGTCCGGATCGACTATCCCGAGGACCCGGAAGCAGCCGAACGCCAGGCAGTCCGCGCCGAGCACCCCCGGTACAACGTCGTCTTCAACGCGCCCGCCCCTCCCCCACCCGCCGACCCCGCCTCACGCCTCAGAACCCAACTCGCCGTGGAACAGCGGCGGCTGGCGGAACTCGAGGCCACCGTCCCCGAGTCCTCCAGCCACCTGCGCCTGCTCACCCGCGCCATCACCACGAAGAGAACGAGAATCGCGAAACTCGCCGAGGACATCAAAGAAGCGGCGGGTGCGACCGCTCCTGTCCCACCGGAGTCCCGAAGGCGGCACTGATGACCGGATCGGTCCGCTGCCGGACCCGATGCGGCCTGTCGTCGGCCCACCCGCACGGATCAGGCTTGGTGCATGACCCGAGCACTGATCGTCATCGACGTCCAGGAGTCCTTCCGCGCCCGGCCGCTGTGGGAGACCATCTCCGACCCGAAGATCGCCGACAAGGTGAACCGCCTGGTCCGGCTCGCCCGCCGCGCCGGGGACCAGGTGGTGTGGGTGCTGCACTCCGAGCCCGGCACCGGCGGCGTCTTCGACCCGGCCCTGGGCCATGTGCGGCTACTGGAGGAAGTCGAGCCGCCGACGGACGGCGAGCCCCTGGTCCACAAGACCTCGCACAACGCCTTCACCACCACCAACCTGCAGCAACTCCTCACCGAGCGCGGCATCCGCGAGCTCACCCTGTGCGGCATCCGCACCGAACAGTGCGTGGAGACCACCGCCCGCGTCGCGAGCGACCTCGGATACCAGGTCACCTTCGTCGTCGACGCGACCGCCACCAACCCCATCCCGCACCGCGACGCCCCCGAGGACCAGAGCGTCGCCGCACTGCTCGCCGACCCCCGCACCCTGTCCGCCGAGGAGGTCATCCGCCGTACCGAATACGCCCTCGCCGGACGCTTCGCCACCATTGCCACGGTCGACGAGCTGGAAGCCGCGGCCGCCCTTCCTGCATGATGACCGAATCGTGAGCCACGTCGTCTTCTTCCTGGTGCCCGGAGTCCATCTGCTGGACCTGGCCGGCCCCGCGCAGGTCTTCTCCACGGCCGCCGATTTCGGGCACCCCTACACCCTGACCTATGTCGCCGAGCAGCCACAGGTCCCCACCGCCCAGGGGCTGCCGCTGGTGGCCGGCCTCCATTGGCCCGAGCTCGGCCCCCAGGACCTGATCGTGGTGCCCGGCTGGCGTGCCGTCACCCTCGCCGACTCGCCCGCCATCGGCGAGGCCTCCCTCCAGGTCCTGCGAGACCACCACGCCAAGGGCGGAACGGTGGCCAGCGTCTGCGCCGGGGCGGAGGCGCTCGGGCGGGCCGGACTGCTCAAGGGCCGGCGCTGCACCACCCATCACGACGTGCAGGACGAACTGGCCGTACGCCACCCCGGCGCGCTGGTCGTCCGCGACGTCCTGTTCACCTCCGACGACCGCGTGATCACCTCGGCCGGCATCGCCAGCGGCATCGACCTGGCCCTGCATCTGATCGCCGGCCGGCACGGCCCCGCCGTCGCCGCCCAGGTCGCCCGGGACATGGTCGTCTACGCCCGCCGCAACGGCCATGAGCCGCAGTCCAGCGCGATGTTCCGGCACCGTTCCCATCTCGACGACACCGTGCACCACGCCCAGGACCTCATCGACACCCGTTTCGACGAGCCACTGCCGCTCCCCACCCTGGCCACGGCCGTCGGCGTCAGCGAACGCACCCTCACCCGTCTTTTCACCCGCGCCACCGGCCTCACCCCTCTCCGCTACCAGCAGACCCTCCGCCTGGAACGCGCCCAGCACCTCATCAGCCACGGCGCCACCGTCGACGCGGCCGCCCGCTCGGTCGGCTTCACGGACCCACGCATGCTGCGACGCCTTCGCGCGCGTACGGACTGACGTCGAGGCGCCCGCCGGAGCCCCGGCGGCGTGACGCGGGAGTCAGGTCCGGGGGACGTCCTTGATGAACACGATCCCGTCCGTCGAGGTCAGGTGCGCCGGGTCGAACGAGGCGTAGCCGTAGTACGGGGACACCCGGTGAGTGGGCCGGGTGTCGGCGAGGGTGGTGGCCAGGCGGGCGGCGTCGATGACGCAGCGGTCCTCGGGGAGCGCGTACAGGAGTCCTTCGACGGTGTCCGGCGGCGGGGTGTCCACGCCCTGGTGCCGGATCGTACCGAGGGCCGTGGCCAGGAAGGCGTACTCCTCGCCCAGGCGGGAGCTCACGATCGCGCCGGCACTCCACCACTCCAGCAGGGGGTGGTCCCACATACGCATCGAGCTCTTCTCCCGCTGGAGATGGGCGTTGTGGGCGAAGACCAGCACCGGGGTGCGCTCGGCTAGGGCAAGCAGGTTGTCGGCCATCATCGAGTCCCGCAGGCCCAGCAGTCGGGTCATGCGGCCCGGTGAGGTGTCGGCCATCCAGAAGTGGTACCGCAGTAGGCCGGTGGCGGTACGCCCGTACAGGCGCGCCCGGTCCCAGTCGTCCCGTGAGGTCGCCTGGATCAGGTGCGGGGTGTGCGCGTCGAGCACTGCCACGAGGTCGTCGGCGAGCAGCCGCAGTCGACCGGCTTCGTCCGACTGCCCCACGGACCGGGCCGGGTCCGTCATCGCGGCGGGGTCGGTCCATGGATCGTCGACGCCGAGCAGGCGGTCGAGTGTTTCCGCGGTGCACGGGAGCTGGTCCGCGTCGATCTCGGCAGACAGGTAGGCGTGCAGTGCGGTGAGGGCCTGCCGGGGGCTTTCCGCACCGGTGATCTCCAGCGGGCCGTCGAAGCCGCCGAAGCGCAGCCGCTCGGACGCGGGCCGGCCGTCGTTGTGGGCGCGCATCCAGCGCACGAGTTCGCGGTTGGCCGCGGAGGCGCCGAAGCCGTGGCTGAACCCGTGCTCCATGACCTCGTCGAGGGTGCCCCTGCCCGTGGTGACGTACTCGTCCACGACCAGACCCCTCAGGCAGTCGCTCTCGATCGCGATCGTCCGGTAACCCTCCTCTTCGACGAGCTGCTGGAAGACGTCGTTGCGCAGGCCGAGCAGAACGTCCTCGCCATGGGTGGGCTCCCCCAGGGCGAGCAGCCGCGGCCGGCCCGGGAGCAGCCCCATGACGGCGGCGGCATCGACGGCATGGACGGTGTCCTTGATGTCAGTAGCCATGCCTTCAACGCTATCGTTGAACCTTCGGTTGAAACTTTTGCTCGATATCAGCGGGATCATGGGACGAAACCTTCAAAGTCACGAGCGACTGAGGCCGGTAGACCTGGCCCGCGGGCACGGTCTGTCCACACAGGCGGTCAGGAACTACGAGGAGGCGGGCATCCTTCCGCCCGCCGGTCGCACACCGCACGGCTACCGCACCTACACCCCGCTGCACGCGCGGGCTCTGAAGGCGTTCCTCGCCCTGGTGCCCGGGCACGGCCACCAGACGGCGACAGCGATCATGCGCGCTGTGAACGAGGACGCGACCGAGGAGGCGATGCGCCTCATCGACGAGAGCCACGCCCAGCTCCTCGACGACCGGCGCACCCTCCAGGCCGTGGAGCGCGCCTTGCGCGACCTGGACCCCGCGCCCGAGCCCCACGCAGCGGTCCGGTCCGCCGGTGGGTTCATCGGGGTGCTGGCGGGCCAGCTCGGTATCCGGCCCGCGACGCTGCGCAAATGGGAGCGCGCCGGCCTGGTACGCCCGCGCCGCGATCCACGGACCGGGTATCGCGTCTACGACGAGGCCGACGTACGGGACGCCCGGCTCGCCCACCAACTCCGGCGCGGTGGCTACCTGCTGGAGCAGATCGCCCCGCTGATCGCCCAGGTACGGGCGGCCGGCGGGCCGGAGCCGCTGGAGGCCACCCTGCGCGACTGGCACGGCAGGCTGTCCGCCCGCGGGCGGGCGATGCTGACCGGGGCCGCGGAGCTGGAGGCGTACCTGCGCGACCGCGGATAGCGTCCGTCCCCTTGGCTCCGGCCTTTGACAGTCCAGGAGTGCCGGGCTAGCTTCAGTCGACGAAGTCAGCAGGGAGGGCACCGGAACATGGGACGCATACGCACCTACGAGTGGGACGACCCCGCGATCACCGCCGCCGCCGTGGGGCGCTCCTCAGGCCTGGAGTTCCTGCGTGAGGTGCGGGCCGGCCGCCTGCCCGCGGCTCCCGTCGCGGCGACCCTCGACTTCACCCTCGACGAGGTGGACGAGGGCAGGGCCGTGTTCTCGTTCACCCCGGGCGAGGAGCACTACAACCCGATCGGCAGCGTGCACGGCGGCGTCTACGCCACCCTGCTCGACTCGGCGGCAGGGTGTGCCGTGCAGTCCACGCTCCCGGTCGGCATGGGGTACACCTCGCTCGATCTGACCGTGAAGTTCCTCAAGCGGATCACCGCCGACACAGGCCGGGTCCGGGCCATCGGTACGGTCGTCAGCCGAGGCCGGCAGACCGCGCTCGCCGAGGCCAGGTTGATCGACACCGAGGAGCGCCTGCTGGCCCACGCCACGAGCAGCTGCATGCTCTTCCCGGTGGCCGCCGACTAACCTGCCTGGCCGTGTTGCCGGAGGAAGGCCGCGAGAGCAGCCGTGAGTTCGGCAGGCGTGTCTTCCTGGACCAGATGTCCCGCACCGGCGAGCCGTTCGAGACGTGCGCCGGGGATACGGGCGGCGAGCTCGCGTCCCTTCTCCGGGGGGATCCAGGTGTCGTCCTCGCCCCAGCAGATCAGCGTGGGGATCGTGATGTCGGCGTACCGGTCCTGGATCTCGTCGGTGTGACGTTGGGTCGCCTGGGCGATCTGCCGGTAGAAGGCCGCCTGGCCGGGGTCGCCGAGCCAGGGCCGGACCAGTCGGTCGAGGACGGCCGGGTGCAGGCCGGGGCTGCTGGCCGAGCTCACGTATTCGCGTACCAGGGCCCGGTGCAGTGCGGGCGGCAGTTGTTCGAAGACCGCCGGGTGTTCGCCGACGAGCCGGAAGAACGGTGACCCCCATGGGGCCAGTGCGACCGGGTCGACCAGGGCGAGCGCACGGTAGCGGGCTCCGTGCAGCAGATGCGCTCGCAGACTGACGGCACCGCCGAAGTCATGGGCGACCACGAGGGGTTCGTCAAGACCCCAGTGTGCGAGGAGTTCGGCGAAGACCCTGCCCTGCGCGGCCAGGGAGACGTCCTGGCCGGTGGACTTCTCCGAGGCGCCGTAGCCGGGCATGTCCCACACGAACACCTGATGGTCGCGGGCCAGCGCGCGGGCCACGGAGCGCCAGACGTACGACGAGAACGGCGTGCCGTGCAGCAGCACCACCGGGTCCCGGCCGTCAGGGCCGAGGCTGCCCCACCTCACCTCCCCCGACGTGCTGCGGAACGTCTCGGCCAACTCCCAGTCACTCACGAGTGCTGCTCCTCTCCCACAGCACGCTCAAGGGCGGAGCCGTCGGATGTATTCCGCCGGGTCGGACAGATGTCGCCGTGCGATCCGCCGGGTGCCAAAAAACGCTGCCGCGGTGACTCAGGTGCAGGCGGTTGTGGGGCTGGTCGGCGGTGTGCCGGCGACCGCAAACGGTGCGCGGAGGCTCCCGGCCGGCCGCGCTGGTGCGGTCCCGGTGTCAGGCGGTCCGTGGTGGTGCGCCGGCGGGGTCCTGGAGGTGCTGGAAGAACTCCTCCAGCAGGGCGACGAGGCCTTCGACGGCACGGGTGTGCTGGTCCTGCGACCACGGAGAGTCCGGCCGGCCCTCGGGGAAGACCTGGACGACCTGCGCCGCCCAGACGAGGTTCTCGCCCGCCCCGTACGTGGCCGCGAGCCACTCCCGAAGACCGTCCAGCAGCACCCCGCCGCCGGCGTGGTCGTAGCCGTCGAGGTACGCCGTCACTCCCTCGTAGGTGATGCGGCCGACGTACATCCCCATGTGATCCCGGAAGCTCTCCCAGAACCTCTGGTGCGAGTCGACCGGTCGGTGTCTGAACCGGCGCCAGGCGGCCGGGATGTGGGAGAGGTCGGTGCCGATGCCCCAGGTGGAGTACGACACCACCTCCGTGCCGACGCCGAGTGCCGTCAGGGAATGCCGGTGCGGGCGGCCGGGTCGACGGGGCCGGACTTCCTGACCCAGACGTACGTTTCCGGCGGATCGCCTTCGTGATGGGTGACCACGAAGTCCGTGCCGGCCAGGGTGAAGAACGCGGCGCGCACGGCGCCGTGTTCGTCCCAGGACTCCTCGATCGTCAGGCTCAGTCGCCGCGCCACCTCGTCGAGTTCCAGGGAGAGCAGGGCCATGGAGACCAGCGGACCGGTCGTGGCCTGGAACATGGAGCACTGCACCGCCGGTTCGGTCGCGGAGTGGCTCGTGGCGTCCGGGATCACAGGTCGGCCTCCGTGAGGATGCGGTTCATACGGGCGGGACGCAGTGCCGGGTTGGCGGCGGCGTCGTCGGCCACGTTCGGGTCGGGGTCCGACAGCAGTCGGTCCAGCAAGGCGTCGGTGATGTTGGGGTGACGGGCGACCCCGCGGCGCAGGAAGGGCTCCTCGGCCGCGGCGAGTTCCTGGAGCGCCGGCACGGGCAGTTCGGGGTCCTGGAGGGCGACGTAACGCACGTTCGGGATCGGTTCGTCGACGAACGTGCGCAGCGTGTGGCGGGGGAAGTTGGGGTGCTCGACGAGCAGGGGGCGGTGGTGGAAGACGTCGCCGTGGGCGCGTACCAGCCGTTCCAGGACGTCCGGTGGTGCGTCCGGTCGGCGGGCGGCGGTGCGGCGGACCGACAACTCCGGGTCGTGGTCCAGCCGGCGCCATGCGTCCTCGGGCAGGTCGCGGCTGCCGGCGAGTACGCGCCGGAATATCGTGTGCGGGCTGTCCAGATAGCTCAGCCGCTCGTCGAGGGGCGCTTCGCGCATCCAGGCCGGTTCGGCGGAGTTCCAGCTCAATGCCACCTTGGCGTCGATGTCGCCGTCCGCGCGCCGGGCTTCCACGAGCGCGTACAGCCGCTCGCGCGTGGCGTTGTCGACATGGCGGCTCTGCGCCACCGCGACCCGCACCAACGGGTCTTCGACGTCCAGGAGTTGGGCCGCCATGTCGGCGGTGAGATGGGGATTGGCGGCCACGGCCCGCTGGATGTCCTCGTCGCCGCTGCCCATGAGCTCGGTGAACTGGTCCCAGGTGAGCGGGACGTACCACGCCACGTTGGCCCGCACCGCGGGGTCGGCGAGACAGCGGTCCCGCCACTCGGCCGGCACGCCCGGTTGCCTGTGCTGGGTGGCCGCCGCGCGCACCTCTGGATCCGGGTCGGCGAGCAGTGCCGTCTGCACCTCGGCCGGCCGGTCGTACCAGGACCCCGCGACCGCGGCGCGCAGCTTGGGGTCGGGTGCCGCGACCAGCGCTGTGCGGGGCCGGCCGTAGACCTCCTCCAGATCGGCGAGAACGGCCGTCGACCCGCGCTCCACCAGATGGCGGATGAAGTCCGCCCGGGCGTCGCGGATCGCCGGATCGGGGTGCGTGGCGATCTTGCGGCGCATGGCCGGGGAGATCCGTTCCGCGCGAAGGCCGGCGAAGACGTCACCGTCGTCGTGCGCCAGCAGCGCCTCGACCACGGCATCCGGCAGCGGCTCCCGACGCCGTGCCATCCCGTGCCGGCCGGCCCGGTGTGCCGCGATCCGCACGAGGACGTCCTCGGGGGCTGCCGGATTCCGGGCCAGCCCGGACAGGCACGGATGGCGCAGGTTCGTCATGCCCTCAACATATTCGGCGCACGCGACCTCTTGTCCGTCGCCCTCGCGGGTAACGCTGTCGCAGCGCGGCGGGGGTGTCCGCGGCGGCCCGGAGCGACGTTTCCCTCGCCCCGCGCCGACATCACCGGTCCAGGCGCACTCCCGACCGGTCACCGGGGGATCGGCGCTGTCATGGTCTGAACACGGAGCGCTTCATATCCGTAACGGTTCAAAGGAGCAGTGATCGGGCCCCGCACACATGCAGCCAGGAAACGGCCCGACATGTTCAGCCGGGCACGGTCGCGGGCCACCCGTCGTCGAGAGGTCGGTAGTCGAGTGAGCAAAGCAAGGCGAGCAGCGCCCCGCAAGGCAGCTGCGGGAGCCCCCGCGGCTCAGCCGACTCCACCGCCTCAGCAGCCCGGTCAGCCTGAGCAGCCGAAAGCGACCGGGCGCAGAAAGGGCATGTCCTTCACCCACAACTGGCGGGTGGCGCGGCGGCTGCGGGCCATCCTGCTGATCCCGGTCGTGGTCACGCTCGTGCTCGGGGGATTCCGGGTGACGCGCGCCGTGGACACCTGGCAGAGCGCCGACGACGCGGTCCGGGTCGCGGAGTTGGTGCAGGCGGCGAACAAGTACGCCAGTGACGCGATCAACGAGCGTGATCTGTCGGTCGTCCCGTTGCTGCGGGGCGACACCGACTCGAGTGTCGTCGCCAAGGCACGCAAGATCACCGATCAGGACAGGGCCGCCTTCGACAAGACGGTCGATCGGATGCCCCGAACCGAGCGCCTGCTGAGAAGGGTCGAGGTCGTCCAGAGCGGCGGCAAGCAACTCGCCGGCATCCGGGACGCGGCGTTCACGTCCGCGCTGCCCGGGGTGCAGACCGAGGAGAAGTACCACCTGATCCAGCACCCGCTGATGGAACTCTCCAACGAGCTCGGCTTCGGCAGCAACAACCAGGCCAGCTTCGGCCGGGCCTTGTACGCCATCTCGCTCACGCAGGCGGCCGAGTCCCTGACCCGGGCCATCGGCACGCACATCCTGGCCGAGGACCGCAGCAAGCTCAAGAAGGGTGAACTCGCCACCCAGCTCGCCTCGTTCCGCTCCTACGCCTATCTCCAGCGGGTCGCGCTGGTGGAGTTCGACGGCGCCGCCACGAGCCAGGACACCGCGCGGCTGAAGAAGGCGCTGGCAGCCGCGAAGACCAAGGGCGAGCAGCAGGTCACCCAGGCCGCGGCGCGTGCCGACGCGGCCGGGGAGGACTACGTCGCTCCGCCCGCCATGACGACGATGATCAGTGAGATCGCGTCGGGGAAGTCGGCCGGGGACCTCGCGGAGCAGGGCATCACCACCGAGTCCTTCTTCGCCGCCTCCACCCTCTCCTTCGACGCGTACCGCCAGGTCGAGGTCTATCTCAGCGACACCGCGCTCGCCAACGCGAAGGACATCGCCGACAGCGCGCGCCGGGACGCCATCGTGCTGTCGGCCGTGGTCCTCGGCGCCGTGCTCGCCGCGTTCCTGATCGCCGCCGGGGTGGCCCGCTCGATGAGCCGCCGGATGAGTGTCCTGCGCGGCTCGGCGTTCCAGATCGCCGAGCAGCGGCTGCCGGCCCTGCTCTCCCAGCTCAACCGCTCCACTCCCGGCCGGGTCGACACCCGGGTGGCGCCGATCCCGATCACCTCGACCGACGAGATCGGCGAGGTCGCCCGGGCCTTCGACCAGGTGCACCGTGAGGCGGTGCGGCTGGCCGCCGAGCAGGCGGCGCTGCGGGGCAACATCAACGCGATCTTCACCAACCTGTCGCGGCGCAGCCAGTCGCTCGTCGAGGGTCAACTGGCCCTGATCACCGACCTGGAGAACAACGAGGCCGACCCGGACCAGCTCGACAACCTCTTCCGCCTGGACCATTTGGCCACCCGTATGCGCCGCAACGGCGAGAACCTCCTGGTCCTCGCCGGCGAGGAGTCCAACCACCACGGGATGCCGCAGCTCGCGCTGATCGACGTGCTGCGGGCCGCCGCCTCGGAGGTGGAGCAGTACGAGCGGATCGAGCTCTCCGGCGTCCCGGAGGCCGAGATCCACGGCCGTGCCGTGAGCGACCTCGTACATCTGCTGGCCGAACTCCTGGAGAACGCCACCGCGTTCTCCACACCGCAGATGAAGGTGTACGTCACCGCGGGCCGGCTTCCCGACGGGCGGGTCATGGTGGAGATCCATGACAGCGGCATCGGCCTGACCGCCGAGGACTTCGCCGCCATCAACCACAAGCTCGCCCATCCGCCGACCGTCGACGCCAACATCTCCCGGCAGATGGGTCTGTTCGTGGTCGGCCGGCTCGCCGACCGGCACGGCATCCGTGTCCAGTTGCGGCCCTCGCGACAGCAGTCGGGCACGACGTCACTGATCATGCTGCCGCACACGATCACCTACGCGGCGCCGCACGAGGTCCCCGTCGACCCGGCCGCGGGCTCCCCGTATCCCCTGGAGAACGCACCGCATTACGCGGGTCCCGACGGGAGCATCGTGGAGTCGTTCTCCCAGGGCGGTCAGGGGGCCCACGCGGCCCGGGACCAGTCGGGAACGGATGCGATGAGCCGCTACCTCTACCGTGAGGAGCGTCGCCGCCAGACGGGACATGACGAGCACGAGGACGTTCCCCGCTAGGCAGTCAGCGGGTCCCGGGGTGCGACGCCGCCTGCCCAACAGGGCGCCGCACTCCGGCCGATGGACCCCTCACAGCGCTGTTCGACCTGTCGGACATTGTTCGAAACCTCTTGACGCTGCGCCACACCCCGTTTGACACTCTCGCAACACGACGTCACACAGCCGAAACGCCAGGGTGTCCACCGCCGAGGCCACCCCCGTCGACGGCCTGCTCCGCCACGCCTCTTCCCTCCCCCGTCAGCCATGCCTCAGCAGGGAAACCCCACATGACGTACTTCGCACGTCCGCGCACTCGCGGGAGACGCCGGACGGGCCGATTCGCCGGCCTGACCGTCGCAGCGCTGTTCCTGGGCCTCACCGCCCCCCTCCTCCCCGCGCAGGCGGCCGACACCGCGGACGTCACCGACGGACTGGCTCTCTGGTACAAGCTCGACGCCTCCTCCGGCACCACCGTCACCGACGCCTCCGGCAACGGCCGGGACGGCACGGTCAACGGCACCGCCGGCTGGACGGGCACCGGCCAGGGCCTCGCCTTCAACGGTTCGGACACCTACATCAAGGTGCCGAACGACGTCATGAAGGGCATGGACTCGATCAGCGTCTCCATGGACGTGCTGATGGACGAGTCGCAGAGCACCCCGTACTTCATCTACGGCTTCGGCAACACCGCCAGCGGCGCCGGCAACGGCTACCTCTTCGCCACCGGCAACTCGCTGCGCACCGCCATCGCGTCCGGCAACTGGTCGACGGAGCAGAACACCCGCCCCGCCGACTCGCACAACCTGACCCGCTCGGTGTGGAAGCAGCTCACCTACACCCAGACCGGCAACACGGCCGTGCTGTACGAGGACGGCACGGAGGTCGGCCGCAATACCTCGGTCACCACCACCCCGGGTTCCATCGGCTCGGGCACCACGACCGCCAACTACATAGGCAAGTCGGTCTACACCAGCGACAAGCTCTTCAAGGGCAAGATCCGTGACTTCCGGGTCTACGACCGCGCACTCGCCGGCTCCGAGGTCGAGCAGCTCTCGCTCCCCATCGCCGAACAGGGCGTCGCCGCCGACAAGGCGGCTCTCACCCTGGGCGACACCAGCGCGGTGACCGCCGATCTGACCCTGCCCAAGACCGGCACGGCCGGCGGCTCCTCCATCACCTGGGACAGCGACAACACCGACGTCGTCTCCGACTCCGGCGCGGTGACCCGCCCCGCCTCCGGTCAGCCGGACGGCCACGCCACGCTGACAGCGACCCTGAGGAAGGGCACCGTCAGCGCCACCAAGACCTTCGAGGTCACGGTCCTGCCCGCCGTCGACGACACGACCGCCGTCGAGCAGGCCGCCGAGGCACTGACCGTGCACAACCTCGACGACGTCCGCGGCAACCTCACCTTCCCGGCCGAGGGCGACCTGGGCACCAAGGTCTCCTGGTCCTCCGCGAACACGGACGTCGTCTCCGCCGAGGGCGTGGTCCACCGGCCCGAACACGGCGACGGCACCACGACCGTCGAGCTGACCGCCACCGTCACCAAGGGCGACGCGAAGACGACCCGCGCCTTCACCGCGAAGGTGCCGGAACTGCCCGAGAAGGAAGCCCTCAAGGGCTACATGTTCAGCTACTTCACCGGCGAGGGCACCTCGGACGGCGAGCAGCTCTACGCCGCGCTCAGCAAGGGCAACGACCCGCTGAAGTGGCGGGAGTTGAACGACGGCAAGCCGGTCCTGACCTCCACGCTCGGCGAGAAGGGCCTGCGCGACCCGTTCATCATCCGCTCCCCCGAGGGCGACAAGTTCTACCAGATCGCCACCGACCTGCGGATCTACGGCAACGGCGACTGGGACGCCTCCCAGCGCACCGGCAGCAAGTCCATCATGGTCTGGGAATCCACCGACCTGGTGAACTGGACCAACCAGCGTCTGGTGAAGGTCTCCCCCGACGCGGCCGGCAACACCTGGGCCCCCGAGGCCTACTACGACGAGAAGCTCGGCGAGTACGTCGTCTTCTGGGCCTCCAAGCTGTACGACAACGAGGCCCACTCCGGCGACACGTACAACCGCATGATGTACGCGACGACCCGTGACTTCTACACCTTCAGCGAGCCCAAGGTCTGGGTCGACCGCGGCTACTCGGTCATCGACTCCACGGTCATCCAGCACGACGGCACGTACTTCCGCCTCTCCAAGGACGAGCGGAACAACAGCTCCTCCACGCCCAACAGCAAGTTCATCTTCGAGGAGAAGAGCGACACGCTCCGCAACCTCTCCTGGACCGCCGTCGCCGAGGGCATCGGCAAGGGCGAGATGAGCGCGGCCGAGGGCCCGTTGGTGTTCAAGTCGAACACCGAGGAGAAGTGGTACGCGTTCCTCGACGAGTTCGGCGGACGCGGCTACATCCCCTTCGAGACGACCGACCTGGCCTCCGGCGTCTGGACCCCGTCCACCGGCTACGACCTGCCGTCCAAGCCCCGGCACGGCACGGTGCTCCCGGTCACCCAGGCCGAGTACGACCGGCTCCTCAAGACGTACCAGCCGGACCAGATCATCACGGGCGTCGAGGACGTCAAGGTCGAGACGCGTATCGGTGACGCCCCGGTCCTGCCCGCCACCGTCATCGCCGAGTCCGCGGGCGGGGTGAAGCGTCCCGTCGCCGTCACCTGGGAGGACGTGGCCCCGTCGCAGTACGCGCAGGCCGGCACCTTCACGGTGAAGGGCGACCTGGCGGGTGACTCCGCGATCGGCGTCAGCGCCGAGGTCACGGTCTCCGCCGAGGGCCCGGACGTCCCGGCCGACCTGCTCCTGCACTACGACTTCGACGAGAGCGGCGGCAGCATCGCCCGCGACTCCAGCGGCCACGGCTATCACGGCACCTACGTCCGTACGCCCGACTTCGGCACCGGCGTCGAGGGCGGCTCGTTCAAGATGTCCGGCGGCGACAGCGGCTCCAGCTCGCCGTACGTCAAGATCCCGGGCGGCGTGCTCAAGGACACGACCAGCGTCACCGTCTCCACGTACGTCAAGTGGAAGGGCGGCGACAACTTCCAGTGGCTGTTCGGACTCGGCCCGGACAGCAACAAGTACCTGTTCGCCACCCCGTCCAACGGCGGCGGCAAGCTATTCTCCGCGATCACCAAGGCCACCTGGTCCGGTGAGAAGCAGATGATCGGCGGCTCCCGGCTCACGGCCGGCGAGTGGCAGCACCTCACGGTCACCCTGGACGGCGCGACCGGGACGGCGATCCTCTACGTGGACGGCGCCGAGGCGGCCCGGGTCAACGGGGTCACCGTCAAGCCGTCCGAGCTGTACGACTCGGCGAAGGACTACTCCGGCTACATCGGCAAGTCCCTCTACTCCCCGGACCCATACTTCGGCGGCGAGGTCGACGACTTCCGGATCTACAACCGGGCCCTGACGCCCGCCGAGATCCTGGAGCTCAGCGGCAACACCACCGGGATCGCCGCGGCGACCCACCCGGCGCTCAAGACCGACGCGATCATCACCGACAAGGACAGCAAGATCGTCCTGCCGCTCACCCCGGGCAGTGATGTCACCGCTCTGGCACCGCAGTTCACCCTCGCCCACGGCGCGACCATCAGCCCCGCCTCCGGCACCCTGCGCGACTTCACAAAGCCGGTGACGTACGAGGTCACGGGCTCGGACGGCAAGAAGCGCACCTGGACGGTCTCGGCGGCGATCATGAAGAGCCCGGTCCTGCCGGGTCTCAACGCCGACCCGAACGTGGTCCGCTTCGGCGACACCTTCTACATCTACCCGACCACCGACGGCTTCGAGGGCTGGAGCGGTACGCAGTTCAAGGCGTACTCCTCCAAGGACCTGGTCCACTGGACCGACCACGGCGTCATCCTGGACCTGGGTCCGGACGTCTCCTGGGCGGACAGCAGGGCCTGGGCGCCGGCCATGGAGGAGCGGGACGGCAAGTACTACTTCTACTTCTGCGCCGACGCGAACATCGGCGTCGCGGTCTCCGACTCACCCACCGGCCCGTTCAAGGACGCGCTCGGCAAGCCGCTGCTGAAGGCCGGTGCCTACCCGGGCCAGATGATCGACCCGGCCGTCTTCACCGACGACGACGGCACCTCGTACCTGTACTGGGGCAACGGCCGCGCCTATGTCGTCCCGCTCAACGACGACATGGTCTCCTTCGACGCCTCGAAGGTCACCAACATCACGCCGAGCAACTACAACGAGGGCTCCTTCGTCATCAAGCGCAAGGGCACCTACTACTTCATGTGGTCGGAGAACGACACACGTGACGAGAACTACCAGGTCGCCTACGCCACCGGCCCCTCGCCCACCGGTCCCTGGACCAAGCAGGGCGTGATCCTGGAGAAGGACCTCTCGCTCGGCATCAAGGGCCCCGGCCACCACTCGGTGGTCCACGTCCCCAACACCGACGACTGGTACATCGTCTACCACCGCTTCGCCATCCCCGGCGGTGACGGCATGCACCGCGAAACCACCATCGACACAATGGAGTTCGACGCCGACGGCCTGATCAAGAAGGTCGTCCCCACCCTGGAGAGCATCGACCCGGTCACCATCGCCCGGGCCGGCGCGGACGCCTCCGGCAAGGAAGGCGACAGGATCCAGCTCAACGGCACGGTATCCGGCGCGGGCACCGCCAAGTGGACCACCGAGGCCGGGGCGCCCTGCACCTTCGCCGACGCCGGGGCCGCCCGTACGACGCTCACCTGCACCGACAACGGCACGTTCAAGGTGACACTGACCGGCGGCCGCAGCAGCGACACGGCAACCGTCGAGGTCGCCAACGCGGCACCGGCCCTCACCTCCGCCACGGGACCGAAGTCCCCGGTGTCGGTGGGCAAGCAGGCGGTCGTCACGGCCGGGTTCACCGACCCGGGCACCCGTGACACCCACACCTGCACGGTCGACTGGAAGGACGGCACCGCGCCGACGGCCGGCACGGTCACCGCGTCCGGCTGCCGGGCGGAGCACACCTACCGCAAGACCGGTATCCGCAAGCCGGTGATCACCGTCACCGACGACGAAGGCGCCTCGGACAGCAGGACGCTCCCCGAGCTGATCGTCTACGACCGCGCCGCCGGACCCGCGTTCGGCACCGGCCTCTTCACCTCACCGGCCGGGGCCTACCCCGCCAAGCCGACACTGACCGGCAAGGCCGCCTTCTTCTTCACCGCCTTCTACACGAATCTGACCTCCGTCCCCATCGGCCAGATGTCCCTCGACTTCGGCCCGGCCAAGCTCAAGTTCCGCTCCACCGGCTCCGACTGGCTCGTGGTCACCGGCTCCCAGGCCGTCTACCAGGGCACCGGCACGGTCAACGGCACCGACGGCTACGCCTTCCGCGTCACCGCCACCGATACCCCGGACAGCTTCCACGTCAGGATCTGGAAGAAGTCCGGTGGTGATGTCGTCTACGACAACGTCACCAGCTCGAAGATCACCGGATTGGTCACCATCGGCGACCGTCGGGAGTGACCCCCAGGCCGGGCGTACCGGTCACGCCGTCCCCCCACACTCGACGGCCAACCCCCCACAGGAGGACCTCATATGAGCCCACGTCAGAGCAAGGAGCACAGTCCTCGAACGGCCATACCCCGGCGCACCGCACTGGCCGTCACCGCGCTCGCCGCGGCCCTGCTCGCGGGGCCCGGCGTCGCGCAGGCCGCGCCGAAGGCAGCGCCCGTTCCCCAGGAGCAGGTGGCGGCGGCCACCATCACCTGGACCCTGGAACGGGCGAGCAATCCCACGGCGGACCAGCAGACCGCGTACAACCTCATCACGGCGGCCATGAACGCGGCCGTGGCGCGCTACAACAACCTCAGCGACCTGGGGAAGAGCATCACCGTGCGCTACGACCCGGGCGTGCCCACCGCCGACGGCAACATCAACGGCACCATCCGCTTCGGCAACCGCAGCTACATGACCGAGAGGACGGCCCTGCACGAGATCGCCCACACCATCGGAGTGGGAACGAGCTCGCGCTGGTCCGCTCTCGGCGGCAGCGGCACCTGGACCGGCGCGCAAGCCACGGCACTGGTCCGGCAGTTCGACGGTTCCAGCGCCAAGCTGTCCACGGGCGGTGGCCACTTCTGGCCCTACGGCCTGAACTACGAGAACGAGATGTCCGGTACGGCGGCCGACCGCCATGTGCAGATCGTCGCCGCCATGGTGCGTGACGGGCTGTAACCCACGGCCGGGAATGCCTGGGGTGTCCAACCCCCCAGGCATTCCCTTATTTCTGGCCGAGTCGGTCGGCGAGATCGCTCAAGTCGGCGGCGTGCACATCGAATCGGTCCGAGGAAGCGGGCGGGTCGCCGACCGGGCGGGCCACATAGGCGGTGCGCAGGCCGACGCTCTGCGCACCGCGCAGGTCCCAGGCATGGGCGGCGACCATCAGCAGCCGCTCCGGCGGTAGGCCGGAGACGGTGACAGCCAGTCGGTAGACGGCCGGGTCCGGCTTGTAGCTCCGGACGTCCTCGGCGGACAGGGCCTGATGCCAGCGCAGTCCCGCGTGGGCGTTGATGCCCAGGAGCGCCGTCCGGCTCGCGTTGGAGAGTCCGATCAGCGGGAACCGTTCGGCAAGGCGGGCGAGCCCCGCGACGGTGTCGGGCCAGGGCGGCAGCCGGCGACCCGACAGGGACAGCGCCGCCACCGCCGCCGGGTCGGCGACTCCGGCGGCGTCGGCGACCACGCGGGCGGCTTCCAGGTCCAGTACGTCGGTGGGGACATAAGCCCGGACTCCGTCGAGGACGCGGCGCTGCTCGGTCTCGATGTGCCGCTGCCACAGCGACAGGAGTTCCTCGATCCCGGGGGCGTCGAGCTTCGGGGCGAACTCACGGATACCGGCGCGCAGACCGGCGGGTTCGTCGACGAGGGTGCCGAGCACGTCGAACACGATGGCGTCGATCTCCGGCTCTGCCATGGGGAGGTCTCCTGGACGAGCTGGGACGGGTGAGCGGTCGTGGGAACAACGCGACGATCGGCCACCCTGATTCCCGAACCGGCTGCACGCTTCGAGGCTGCGCGTATCCCCGCTTGGAGGATGAGGGATGAGAGCGGGTCCGCGTGGTGAAGTGTGGGCCTTCGACAACTCCGACAGCAGGGAGCGTTCCTTCCGATGACCACCACACAGCCCGCACGCCCTGAGCGCGGCGGCCCCGGGACCGACTCGGCGGTGGATGTCTCGCCGTTCAAGCCTTCCCTCGTCAAAGCGGTGTTCAGGGACGTGAGCCCGATGCACGTGTCTCGGTCGGCCGCGTGGGCCGCCGCGTCGGTGACGCGGACAGTGCTGACGGAGATCATCGACGGTGCGAGGCGGGCGGCGGAGGCGGAGGCCCGGAAGAAGCTGATCCCCGGGGACCTTCTCTCGGCGATCGACCGGAACGTCGAGCTCGAGGTGGGGACCGAGTGGTACGACCACAGCCCGACGTTTCACGGCCTGACCGGTGTCCTGTACGACGCCGAGGGCGTCATCGTGCCTTCTCGTCAGCGCAGCAGGTCGCGCAGGCCGAGTGCGGTGGTCGGCGCCCACAGGTTCGAGGCCGGGGTCAAGAAGCTGCTGCGGAGCCGGCGGGCGACGGCCGTCCCGGCGATGGTCCGCGACCTGGACGGAATCGCGAGCGTGTTCCTGACGGACCTCGCCCGGGACGCGGTCATGGTCGTCCGCGAGGGCGGGGTCCAACGTTTCGGTACGGTCACCCTGGAGATGTCGGGCGAACCGTCCCCTCCCCCGTTCCACAAGGATCCCCTCCAGGCCCTGTCCACCCGCAGGGGGGACGGTCGGACCATCGGCAGGGAGGACATCCTGGCCGCCACCACGATGCAGTTGTTCGGCGGCAACCTCAGGCAGCGAGCCCTCGCCGAAGCACGCAAGGCGACACAGCGCACTTCGGTCGGCTGAGCGGGTGCGACCAGCACATCGACGCGCCCGTCAACTCATCCTTCGACGGCCTTCTTGATGAGCGCGGCGACTCGCTCCTCGGTGTCGCCCGTCAGGTCCGTCAGCGCGTAGGCGGTCGGGAACAGCGGGCCGTCGTCGAGCTTCGCCAGGTCGCTGAAGCCGAGCGTGGCGTAGCGCGTCTTGAACTTCTGCGCGCTCTGGAAGAAGCAGACGACCTTGCCGCCCCTGGCATACGCCGGCATGCCGTACCAGAGCTTGGGCTCGAGCTCCGGCGCGCTCGCCCTGACGACGGCGTGGAGCCGCTCGGCCAGGACACGGTCCGGCTCCGGCATCTCCGCGATCTTCGCCAGTACGTCGATCTCAGGGTCCGCCTTGGCGGCCCCCCGGCCCCGCCGCGCGGCCGTCTTCAGCTCCTGGGCGCGCTCCTTCATCGCGCCCCGCTCCTCGTCCGTGAAGCCGTCGTACTTCTCGCCTGCCGCGCCGCCGCTCTTCGCCGACGTCTGGGAGCTCTTCATGGCAGATTCCTTTCGGACGAGCCTTGCTGGGATGCCTCCAGGTTAGGAGTCCTCCGGCGCGGCGGCTTCTCCGAAACTGACCGGATGGCGCCCTGGGGACCAACTCCGGGGTGACGGGGAAGCCGTCTCCGCGAAGGCGAGGATCTCCGGTACCGCTGCGCGCAGGGTGGCGAAGTGGCGGTGTACGCCAGGCACCGGCACCGACGCGTTGACGCCCCACACCGTCATGCCGGCCCGCAGTCCCGCCTCCACCCCGGACGGGGCGTCCTCGATGACCAGGCAGTCCTCGGGCCGGACTCCGAGCTGTCGGGCCGCCTGGAGATAGGGCTCGGGCGACGGTTTGCCCTCCTGGACGGCCGCGGCGTCCACGACGAGGGGCGGGACCGGCAGGCCCGTGCGGGAGAACCGTCCGCGTACCCGGTGCTCGTAGTTCGAGGTCACCAGCGCCCATGCCGTCGGCGGCAGGGTGCCGAGCAGGTCGGCGGCTCCGTCGAAGGCGGTGTAGTCACCGGAACGGACGTCGGCATCCTCCAGTTCGTGCAGACCGGCCAGGCAGTCCTGCGGATTCCGGTCGGGAGCGACCTGGGCGAAGGTCTCGACCGGCCGGGTGCGCAGTGCCACGCGGTAGACCTCGTCCGCGTCCAGTCCGTAGCGGCGTGCCCAAGTCGCCCATACGCGACGCTGGTTGTCCACGGCGTCGATCAACGTGCCGTCGACGTCGAGGAGGACACACTTACGGGGGCTGGGCGGTATGCCGTCACTGATCACCCGGTGATGATGCCAGTGCGCCGCCCGTTCGGGCACCGGGCTCCGGGCTCCGGGCTCCGGGCTCCGGGCTCCGGGAGGCATGGCAAGATCCGCAGGCATGAGCAGCATCGAACAAGCGGATCGCCCCGTCGCCCTGGTCACCGGCTCCACCTCGGGCATCGGGGAGGCCGTCGCACGCAGGCTGGCGGCGGACGGGATGTGTGTCGTCGTGCACTCGCGGCGCAGCGTGGAAGCGGGCGAGGCGCTGGCGGCGGAGCTCGACGGCGCGTATGTGCGGGCCGATCTGGCGGTCGAGGACGAGGCGCGCGCCCTGGTGGAGGAGACACTGGGCCGCCATGGCCGGCTGGACGTCCTGGTCAACAACGCCGGCATCAGCCGGCCCATCCCCCACCACGACCTCGCGGCCGCGACACCGGCGGACTGGCGGCAACTGCTGGAGGTCAACCTGATCGCCCCCTGGGTGCTCTGCACGGCCGCCCTTCCCGCGCTGCGCCGCTCCCCCAGCGGCGGCTCCGTCGTCAACATCACCAGCCACGCCGGGGTGCGCCCCAAGGGCTCGTCGGTGCCGTACGCGGCGAGCAAAGCGGCGCTCAACCACGTCACCCGGCTCCTCGCGGCCGCCCTCGCACCCGATGTACGCGTCAACGCCATCGCCCCCGGCCTGGTCGACACCCCCATGACCAAGGACTGGACGCAGGCCCACGAACTGTGGCGCGACCGCGCCCCCATGGGCCGCCCCGCCCAGCCCTCCGACGTGGCCGACCTCGTGGCCTCCGTCATCGCCGGCACCTACCTCACCGGCGAGGTCATCGTCCTGGACGGCGGACTCAACCTCACCTGAGCGGTCGCACGTGGTTCCCTGCGCTCCGCGGCGGCCGACGGCACAGTGGGCCTATGGACGCAGACGACAGGAACATGCTGGCCCGGGGACGCGTGGCGACCCGGCTGCCCGCCCAGGATTTGGAGCGGGCCCGGCGTTTCTATGCCGAGAAACTCGGGCTGGAGCCCGTCGACGAACGACCCGGCGGACTGCTGTACCGATGCTCGGGCACGGACTTCGCCCTCTTCGCCTCCACGGGAGCCTCGGCCGGCACCTTCACACAGATGGGCTGGGAGGTCGACGACATCGAGGCCGTCGTGACGGAGCTCAAGCGGCGCGGCGTGGTGTTCGAGGACGTCGATGTGCCCGGTCTCCGCACGAAGGACTCCATCGCGGACGTCGAGGGCAACTATCCCGGCAAGGGGGCCCGGGGCGAGCGCGCCGCCTGGTTCCGGGACAGCGAGGGAAACCTGCTGGGCATCGGTGAACCCGTCGTCTGAGGGGTCGGTCCCCGCGGGTGGCGCCTGTCCGGCCGCTTTCCGGGTCTACAGGAGGACGACACATCCTCGTCGTTCCAGCTCGGCGAGGAGCGACGCGGGAGGGTCGCAGGCGTTCCAGCGCAGGTCCAGCTTCTCCAGGGCGGGCATCTCCAGCACCCGGTGCGGCAGGTGGACGAGGCGGTTGCCGCGTAGGTCGAGGTGGCGGAGGCGGGGCAGTGCGGTGAGGGGTTCCGGGAGTTCCGCGAAGGCGTTCTCACGCAGGTCCAGGTGGCGCAGTTCGTGGAGGTCGGCCACGGTCGGAGGCAGGCTTCCGAGTGCGTTGCCCCGGAGCCAGAGTTCACGCAGACCGCGCAGGTCGCCGAGGCTGTCGGGCAGTGCGGTCAACTGGTTGTGCTGGGCTCGCAGTTCGATCAGCCCCGCCATCCGGCCGATGGTCTCCGGCAGCGCGGTCAGCTGGTTCTCCCCGACGTTGAGGTAGCGCAGTCGGGTCAGGTTGCCCAGGGACTGCGGGAGTTCGGCCAGCTCGTTGTCGTGCAGATAGAGGCAGCCGTCGAGGGCGGTCAGGTCTCCGAGCGTGCCGGGCACCGCCGGGAGGAGGTTGTGGCCGAGGTCCAGTGTGGTCAGTCGGTGCAGCCGCCCGACCTCGGCCGAGAGCTCGGTCAGCCCGTTGTCCGCGAGGATCAGCACCTGGAGCTCGGTCCGGTCCCACACCGACTCGGGTACCTCGCCCAGCTGTTGACGCCAGAGGTTCAGGACATGCGGCACGATGTGTTCTTCCTTCCGGTGTACCAGCGGTGCAGAGCCAGTGTCGATCATCCGCGGCTCCTGCCCGTTACTCTTCCGGCGTGTATGCGTACGAGGAACTCACTTCGGCGGAGCGGCAGTTGTGGGACGCGTATCCCACGGGCCGCTTGGTGGACTTCCGTACGGGTGAGGCGGAGGACGACCCCGACAACGGGGGCGACTGGGGCGACGAGCGGACCGTGCGAGCCGGTGTCGTGGCCGCCCTGCTCCTCGGCGCGAACCCGGCCCGGCCGGGAGGGGTGCCCGCGCTGCGGCTCGCGGGCGCGCGGATCAGCGGGGTCCTGGAGCTCGGCGGGGCCGAGATCGGGCATGCCATGCGGTTCGAGGGGTGCTGGTTCGAACAGGGTGTCGGACTGTTCGGCGCGACCACCCGGACGATCCAGATCAAGGGCAGCAGGCTGCCGGGGCTCGATCTCAGCATGGCCAGGGTGGAGGGCAGGGTCGCTCTGCGGTACACGGTGGTCAGCGGTGCCGTGAAGCTGTTGAATGCGCGCGTGACCGGTGAGCTGGCGCTCAGCCACGCGGTCCTCTCGCATCCCGGCGAATGGGCCCTGTTCGCCGGCGGGCTCGTCATGGAAGGCGGGCTGTTCTGCCGTACCGCCACCGTGCGCGGCGGCATGCGGCTCGTGGGCGCCCAGTTGCTCGGTGGCCTGCACATGGAGCGGGCGCGGCTGCACAATCCCGGGGGTGTGGCGCTCCTCGCCGACCACGCGGTGGTGAGCAGCATGGCACTGTCCGAGGGGTTCACGGCCGAGGGGACGGTCAGTCTGCGGGGCACGCAGATCACCGACCAGGTGACCTTCGACGCCGCCGTGCTGCGGGCCGAGGGCACGGCCCTCGACTGTGCCCGTATGCAGGCGGGAATCGTCGTCTTCACCCCGGCCCAGCCGCCGTCCGGCGTGGTGGATCTCGAGGACGCCCGGGCCGCCGCCCTCCACGACCGGGAGGGTGTCTGGCCGGACACCGTACGGCTGCAGGGCTTCACCTACGGCTCCCTGCACGAGAGCAGCGAGCTCCAGGCATCGTCCGTGGAGCGCCGTGTGGCGTGGGTGCGACGGCATCCGGGGTACGCGGCCCAGCCGTACGAGCAACTGGCGTCCTGGTACCGGCAGATCGGCCATGACGACGACGCCCGGCGCGTTCTGCTGGCCAAGCAGCGTCATCGCAGAAGAACCCTGTCGCTGCCCGCCCGGCTGTGGGGCCACGTCCTGGAGGCCACCGTCGGCTACGGCTACCGCCCGTGGCGTGCGGGCGTGTGGCTCGCGGCGCTCGTCCTGCTCGGCACCACGGTCTTCGCCACCCACACCCCCACCGCGACCGAGCCCGGCCAGGTACCCCCGTTCACCCCCTTGGTCTACACGCTCGACCTGCTGATACCCATCGGCGGTCTCGGCCAGCGCACGTCCTGGTACTGGGAGGGCGGGACGGCCGCCTGGCTGTCGTACGCCCTGATCGCGGCGGGCTGGATCCTCACGACGGCGGTGCTCGCCGGTATCACCCGGACCCTGAACCGGAGCTGACCGCCCCCTTCCCGGCATCGCAACCGATGGTTGCGTCAGAGCTCCTTCGGTCGTACTCTGATACGCAACCGATGGTTGCAAAAGGGAGCCGGACATGGAGTACGGAAGCATCGAGCGCGACCTCCACGTCGACGCGTCGCCCGACGTGGTCTTCGAGGTCGTCAGCCGACCGGAACACATGCGGGAGTGGTGGCCGGACGACGCCCGGTTCGAGTCCGTCGAAGGGGCACCCGGAGAGCTCTTCTGGCGTGACAAGGACACGGGCGAGACCAAGACCGTGGCGTTCACGGTGGTCGAGGTCGACCCGCCCAGACGGTTCTCGTTCCGGTGGTGCCACACCGGTGCCGAACGCGGCGGGGACTCCCTGCTGGTCACCTTCGATCTCGAGCCGACGCAGACGGGGACCCTGGTACGGATGACCGAGACCGGGTTCCGCGAGATGGGCTGGGAGATCGCCGTACTCGAGGAGCAGTACCGCGATCACGTGAACGGCTGGGACCACTACATCCCCCGGCTGGGCGCCTACGCAGCACGGCTGGCGTCGACCCGATGAGCACGCCGGTCGACGACGACCTGTGGTCCGCGATCGGCGACCCGACCCGGCGCACCATGATCGACCTGCTCCTCGCGTCCGGACCGGGGACCGCCACCTCGCTCAGCGCGAGCCTTCCCGTCACCCGGCAGGCCGTGTCGAAGCACCTCGCCGTCCTCGACCGGGTCGGGCTGGTCCACGCCGAGGCGGCCGGACGGGAGCGGCGCTATCGCGTCGACGAGGCCCAACTCGCCCGCGCGGTCGCTCAACTGGCCGCGGTCGGCGCCACCTGGGACGCCCGGCTCCGCCGTATCAAGCACATCGCCGAAACGATCGAACGAAGCCGTACCACTACGGAAGGAACATGATCATGGTCGACATCCTGCACCGCATCGGCGCCGTCGCCCCGCTGGACGACGTCTACCAGGCGCTCGCGACACCCGAAGGCCTCGCCGGCTGGTGGACCACCGACACCACGGGCAAGAGCGAGGTCGGCGGCCGACTGGCGTTCCGCTTCGGCGACGTCGGCGGTTTCGACATGGAGATCCTGGAACTCGACCCCGCCGGCCATGTCCGGTGGCGCGTCACGGACGGCCCCGCGGAATGGATCGGCACCGAGATCGACTGGACCCTCAGCCGGACCGACGAATACACGATCGTCCTGTTCAAGCACGAGGGCTGGCGCGAGCCGGTCGAGTTCATGCACCACTGCAGTACGAAGTGGGCGCTCTTCCTGATGAGCCTCAAGGAGTACGCCGAGACGGGTCACGGCAGCCCGGCACCCGCCGATGTCCGGATCAGCGACTGGCACTAGAGGGCACCAGGCGTCGTAGAAGCGTCCTTGGCCGCACAGGGCGTCGAAGACGCGCCGGGCGTGGGCCAGGCGGCGGGCGACATCCCCGTCGGCGACGAACCTTCCCACTGTCGAGTCGTCGGCGGTTCCGGATGCCTCGCGGGAGCCGAGGCGGTCGAGCGGGACCACTCGTGGCTTCCACCCGGCGATTCAACTGCACGGCCGGTGCGCGAAGCCAGTCGCGAATGAATCCGCGTTGAGCGGGAGCCCGGTCCGTCCTACGGTGGCTCGGTGAGTGATGTGGAGCACGACGTCTACTGCACCGAAATCGGCTCTCGGGCCGACGAGTTGCGCGCGGTGGTGCGGTCAGCCGAGGCGGGGCCCGCGGCGACGCCCGTTCCCAGTTGTCCCGGGTGGAGTCTCACCCAGCTCGCCCGGCATGTCGGGGGAACCCATCGGTGGGCGGCGCGGATCGTCCGTGGCCGGGCCACCGGTCCCGTCGCACACGACATGGTGGACGACGTCTTCTCTCCCGGTCCCGAGGCCGCCGCCGACCTGGACGCCTGGGTCGCCGAGGGGGCGGCGGAGCTGACCGGTGCCCTGCGCGAGGCCGGTCCCGACGCCCCGGTGTGGACCGTCGCGCCGAGCGGTGTCGCGGGTTTCTGGGCCCGGCGGATGGCCCATGAGACGACCTTGCACGCCGCCGACGCCGCCTTCGTCACGGGCACCCCCTTCGCCGTACGGGAGGAACTGGCGCGGGACGCCCTGGACGAGTGGATGGGGTTCGGCGCGCTGCCCCGGGTGCTGGAGGCCGCCGGGCCCGACACCCCGCCGCTCACCGGACCCGGCCGTACCCTGCACCTGCACGCCACCGACGCGCCCCACGCCGAATGGCTGGTGGACCTCACGGGCGTCCCGATCACCTGGAGCCACACCCACGCGAAGGCCGCGGTGGCGGTACGCGCCCCGCTCACCGACCTCGTTCTGCTTCTCTACGGCCGCCGCACCCCGGCCGACCCGTCGGTCGAGGTGTTCGGGGACGGCGACCTGCTGTCCCTGTGGCTGGAGCGCTCCGGCTTCTGGCTCCGCAAATAGGTCAGGGTGCCGGGATCCCGAACTCCACCCACAGCGGAAAGTGGTCCGAGATGTGCCAGGACAGCTCGTTGAGCGTCCGCTCGCCGCGCAGCTCGGGCACGAAGTCGATGTGCCCTCCGGCCAGGGCTTCCAGCGTCAGCACCGGCCGGCGCTTCTGCCCCTTGGTGAACCACGCGATCTGGTCGTAGAAGTGTTCGGCGCCCGGGTCGTCGAAGATCGTGCGCGGCAGACCGTCCAAGGAGGGGGCGGGGACCAGGCCGGTGGAGGTGAAGGCCTGGAACAGGGGGTCGCCGGCGCGGTCGATGTTGAAGTCTCCCAGCGCGATGAGGTTGTGGTCCCAGCCGAACTCCTGTTCCGCCCAGGAGGCCAGCCACTGCGCGATCGCCCGCAGTTCCGGTACCCGGTCGCCGGCCTTGTCGCCGTACAGGACGTGCAGGGTGACCAGGGTGAACGTCTGGCCCTGGGAGAGGAAGCTGACCGCGTAGGGCGTACGGGCGAACTGTTTCTCCAGATCGGTCGCGGGTACGCCCGCGTCCTCCTCGATGGGCACCACCAGCTCACAGGCCAGGCCTGACGGCTTCACCCTGCGGGTGTCGAACAGGAACGCCAGCCGCTCGCTGTTGCCCGCGCTGCCCCGTGTCACGTCGGTGAGGATGAACGCCCAGTCGTCGCCGAGGACCTTCAGCAGGTAGCGCAGGGAACGCAGGTTGCCGCGCACCTCCTGCACCGCCACGACGTCGAACCTGCGGACGGCCGAGGCGATCAGGTGGATGTCGGTGAAGTTCCGCTTCGGCGAGGCACCCTCCGGGGTGGTCCAGGCCTTGGTGAGGTCGGAGAAGGCGCGCAGGTTCCAGGTCGCGATCAGCAGGTTGGTCCCGTCGTCCTTCGCCGGTACCGCTCCGTCGAGGAACGCGTCCCAGCGTTCGACCCGTTCGATCACCCGTTGGGGCGGCGCCAAGATGTCGGCTTCAGCGGGCACAGATCCTCCTCGACGCTGGGAGCAGAGCATTTCGAGCCTGCGAGATCGCGCACGGAGGAGCAAGAGGCCGTTGCGGTGACGCGCCTCGCCCGGCCGAACCCGGCGACCCGACGGGCCCGGGCTTCTCCTCCGCCGGGGCCGACCCCGTTCGAGGTGTGATCCGGCGGTTTCATAGGGTCGGGGCATGGTGAGCGAATTCAGCGAGGCGTTCCTGCTCGAGGCCGAACGACATGCCGCGTGGGGCGCGGCCCAGCTCGACGCGCTGGGCGCGTTTCTGCCCGAGGGACCGTGGACCGCCGATCTGCCCTCCTGCCTTTACCAGCAGGGGGAGCTGGAGCTGCGGGTGGCGGTGCTGGGCACGTACGACATGGAGCAGCGGTCCTGGATGTGGGGCTGGGCCAATCCTGGTCTGCGGGGCACCGAGGTGGTGGCGCTGACCGGCGCGGTCCGGCGGTACGGGCGGGTGCACGGGATCGCCGAACTGACCGAGGACATCGTGCCGTTGTCCGGGTTCGCCGATCCTCGGCGGGCCGCCGAGATGCTCGCCTTCACCGGGATGGGAGTGGCCGAGGCGCCCGGGTACATCGGCGTTCCGGCGGGACCGGCCACTCAGGTCTACTTCCTGCCCGACGACGCCCGGGTCCCCCGTGCCGGCCTGGACCCGGTCACGCTGCCCCGGACGCTGCTCACCGGAGCGGGGCTGATCGGGTACTCGGCCCGGGAGGTCGTCGGCGGCTACTTCGATCACCATGGTGTGCCCCGGAGCTCCGAGGGCGACCGGATCGTCGCGGACCTGGGCGCCGGCAACACGGTCGAGGTGGGCTTCGACGCGGTGGGGCGGATATCGGGGGTGCAGGTGAAGGTTCTGCCCTGAGCGACCGGGGGCGGTCAGCGCAGGCGCAGTCCGCCCGGATGCTCGCCCTCGATGATCTCGACCAGCCAGTCGAAGACGGTGGGCCCACGTCCGGCGCGGGCCTCCGCCAGTTCCGCGCTCACGGAGGGCCGGTTCGTCGGGTGGCACCGCGCGAGCCGGATCTCGAGCTGCCGGGCCGTCTCGGGGTGGCCGAGGTGACGGCGGGACGCCTCGTGCTCACGCCACTCGATCACGTAGTCGCCGTCCTCCGGCGTGCCGTAGCCGCCTCGGAGGCAGTCGGCGAAGGCGTCGAGGTTGCGGCCGAAATACCCGTCGTCGCCGATGCTCTCCCCGACAACGCGCCAGAAGTCCTCCAGCGTGGTGACCTGCGAGCCGTCCAGTACGTAGGTGATAGTCACGCCCCGGAGACTACGTGCCGTTCGGTGAGCACCCTCGTGGGACGCATCGGGTGCGAACTCTTCGCAGCGACGGGCAAGATGGCCTCATGACCAAAACATCCGGATCGTCGACACAGCGCACCGGCTCGAACTCCTTGCTGTCCCTGTGGTCGCAGGACTCGGTGCTGTCGATCGGCTCCGTGGGATCGGTGTTGTCCATCGGGTCGGTCGGCTCGGCCCTGTCCGTCGGGTCGATCGGGAGCGCGCTGTCCGTGGGGTCGATCGGGTCGGCGCTGTCGCTGGTCTCGTTCGGATCATGGCTGAGCACGGGATCGTGCCTGTCCGCGCAGTCGCAGTGGTCGGTGCTGTCCTGGCGTTCCTCACGCACCTTCCGCTCGGCCGGCGTCCTGGGGGTGGTGGGCGCGGCGGCACTGTTGATGGCTCAGCGGTCGCGGCACGGAGAGCGCACCTGACGGAAGAGTCCACTGCCGAGGGCCTCAGGACGTCAGTTCCGACTGTGCCGCTCCCGTGGAGACGGGATCGTGGCGGATGTACCACTCCGTCGACAGCAGCAGTTCACGGCCGGCCGCCGGGAGGTCGGCGATCAGGCCCGGGGCGGCTCCTCGGGTCACCTCGGTGCGGTGGGCGAGGACGGCGGCGATCTTCTGCTCCAGCCAAGGGCGGACATCGACCGTCGCGGTGACGCGCGCGTCGGGAACGGTGTACATCGCCTTGCCCGTGGGGGCCCAGTGGTCGCCCCACGCCCGCATGGCGGAGTGCGGATGCGTGGCCGTGTACATGGCTCTCGGTTGCCAGGGCTCGCCGGCTTCGGGGTAGAGGCGTTCCAGGCCGGCCGCCTCGAGAGCGAGTGTCGTGACCCGGTGGGTGTGGACATGGTCCGGATGGCCCGTCAGACCGCCGTAGGCATCGTGGGTGATCACGATGTCGGGCCGGAACTCCCGGATGCGCGTGACCAGTTGACCCACCAGGTCGTCGAGCGGCGCATCGCAGAACCGTGGACTGCCCGGGGCCGAGTGAGGAGCACGCGCGTCGGCGTGGCCGAGCATCCGCGGGGCGCCCGCACCGAGGATGCGCAGCGCCTCGGCCAACTCCGCGGCGCGCGGGGTGCCTTCCGCCCAGGTCGCCGTGACGACCCCGGTGCGCGCGCCGGCGGACGCGTGGCGGGCGAGCACTCCGCCCGCCGACAGGGACTCGTCGTCGGGGTGGGCGAAGACGGCGAGCAGGCTCGGCACGGGCACGGGTGATCACCTTCCGGGCGAGTGGTCGGCCGGATCGGGGACGGGGCGACCCGGTTGCGTTGCGTCCGGCGGAGGGGCGGGATGCCGCCGGGCCGGTGCCGGTCACCTGCCAAAGACCCTGCTGCGGCGGTCAGTCGGCGGTCCCCTCGGCGGGCTGCCAGGCACGCGGCCAGTTGCCGGAGGGCGGCGGCGGACCGGCCACCCCCAGCTCGCTGCGGGCGCAGGTGTAGAACGCGTCGCGTTTGCGGCTCAGCCGCTGGGAGTCCCGGGTCCATCCCTGCGCGTCCTGACGCTGCTCCCGCACGTGCAGCTCCAGGGTCCAGACGGCCTCGTGCCACGACCGCGCGGCGGTCACCGTCTCCGCGTCGCCCACCAGCAGGACGGACTCCCACAGTGTGGCCCGGCGCGCTTCTGCCTCGGCCAGCAAGGGCAGCCCTTCCGCGGGCTCCAGCGGGTCGACGACATGCGCGTACCCCAGGGCCGCTCCGATGCGCTGGGTGATCCCGATCTGTTCCTTGAGCGCGTTGCTGTAGCGCGCGTACACGTCGAACTTCTTCTCCTGCCAGCGCTCGGCCTGCGCACGGCGCCACCGTGCCCGTTCGGTCAGGGCCGTGACCGCGTACGACGCCACGGCACCCACCAGCACACCCAACAGCGTGCCCCACTGATCCACCACCGCGCTCCCCCGTTCGCCGGCTGATGCTGAACCTGGTGCGGCGCTCAGTCGCGCTTGCGCGCCACGCCGCCGTAGAAGCCGATCAGTTCGGACCCGGGCGGCGGCGGAGCGTCCGGGCGCCAGAGCGGGGCCTGGGCGAGGCCGGGTTCGACGAGGTCGAAGCCGTCGAAGTAGCGCTCGACCTCGGCGTGGGACCGGAGGTTCAGGCTGGCGGCGGCCTTGTTGTAGACGGCCTGGGCCGCGGTGCGGTCGGCGAAGTCGCCGGTGGCGTGGGACAGGACGAGGTAGCTGCCGGAGGGGAGTGCGTCCCGCAGGGTGGCGATGATCTCCTCGGGCTTGTCCGCGTCGGTCAGGAAGTGGACGATCGCGACGAGCAGCAGGGCGACCGGCTCGTCGAAGTCGATGACCCGGCGGATGTCGGGGTGGTCCACGACGGCTCGCGGGTCCCGGAGGTCGCCGAGCACGATGCTGGTCGTGCCGTCGCCGCTACGCAGGGCGTCGCCGTGTGTCTTGACGATCGGGTCGTTGTCGACATAGGCGACACGGACGTCCGATGCGACCTCGTGGGCGATCTCATGGACGTTCGGCGAGGTGGGGAGGCCGGTGCCGATGTCGAGGATCTGGCGGACGCCGCCCTCGGCGACGACGTGGCGGACGGCGCGCCGCAGAAACCCCCGGTTGGCGCGGAGGCCGATCCGTACCTCGGGTGCGGCGGCGGCGAGTTCGTCGCCGGCTCGCCGGTCGACCTCGTAGTGGTCCTTGCCGCCCAGCAGATAGTCGTAGATCCGGGCAGGGTGCGGTCTGCTGGTGTCGATCACCTCGGCACGCACGCCGTCCGCTGTCACCCTGCGCTCCTCTCGACGCCCGCCACGGCCCGCTCGCCGCCCACGGTGAGGACAGCTTCGCATATCAACTTCCGTGCTCGTGGCCCCAGTTCCGGTCGCCGTGCCGCTACGGGCGCAGCTCGACGGAGATGTGCGGCGACAGTGCGCGAAGGAAGTCGGGCGCGTCGAAGATCTCGCCGGCGGAGGCGACCCCGACCGTCCTGGTCCGGCCGGTGAGGATGCGGTGGACCGCCTCGACCGCGAGCGGTGCGGTGACGGCGTAGATGTCCCGACCCCGGGCCACCGCGCGCCGTTCGGTGCCGCCGGAGCGGACGACGGCGTCGACGAGGAAGGTCTGGTCGGAGCGCCCGTCGTCGGTCACGGTCGGCGCCGGTGTGTCGGAGGCGGCGAGTTCCCTGGCCGCCTCGGTCGCCATGTGGGTGCTCACCTCGGGGATGGACAGATGGCTGGGGATGGTGACGACGTCGGCCATCGTGAACTCCCCCATGACGTCCCGGATGCCCATCGGCTCGGGGAAGTGCCACTTCAGAACCGTCGGCTGGTCGTCGTGGTACGCCAGCCGCCCCTTCGTGTAGCGCACGCGCTGCCCGCCCCGTCGGCCGTGGGAGACCTCGCCCGCGGCCCGGGTGCCGGCGGTGGGATGCCAGCTGCTCAGCCCGTAGGCGATGTGGGCCTCGTCGGCCGTCGTCCAGTCGCCCATCGCGGCCGTGGCCAGGAGGTCGCCGAGACCGCCGTAGAACGCCATCGCGGGGACGATCACGGCTCTCGCCGCCCGGGCGCGGTCCGCGAAGCCGGTGAAGGTGTCGACGTTGGCCTCGATCTCGGCGGCCACGTCCACGTAGGGGATCCCGGCGCGCAGGGCCGCCTCGATCACGGGGGCGGCGGTGGTCGCGAAGGGGCCCGCGCTGTTGATCACGGCGTCCGCGCCGGCCAGGGCGCGGTCGAGGGCGGCGCTGTCGTCGACGGAGGCGGGCCGGACGTCGAGGCCGGGGAAGGAGGCGGCCAGCTGCCGCAGCTTGTCGGCGTCACGGCCGGAGAGCACGGGGACGAATCCGCGCTCCAGCAGGTGTGCGACCACGAAGCGTCCGGTGTGCCCGTACGCGCCGTACACCGTGACCGTCTGTCCCGATCCCATGAGATCTCCCCTGTGTGCGACTGATCAACGGTGTGCGCTGATCGACTGAGACCATCCTGTCGAATTCCTACGCCCATGCGTGAGTGTCTGGAACGACGTGCCCCGTACACTTTCGGACATGGCCTCTCTCGCGCTCGCCGTCACCGACGGAATGCTCCACTTCGAACTGTCCATGGCCTACGAGGTGTTCGAAGCCGCCCCGGTCGGCGTGACCGTCCCCTGGTACGAGGTCACCGTCTGCGGTTCCGCCGCCGTGCGGGTCGGCCGGTTCCGCCTCGAGCCCGATCAGGGGCTCGACGGGCTCCGGCACGCCGACACGGTGATCGTGCCGGGCTGGGCGGACGTCGACGTGGACCCGCCCGCCGAGCTGGTCGACGCGGTGCGCGCGGCCCATGAGGCGGGTGCCCGGGTGGCCTCCCTGTGCACGGGGGCGTTCGTGCTGGCCGCCGCCGGTCTGCTGGACGGGAGGCAGGCGACCACGCACTGGGCGCACACCGACGTGCTGGCCGCCCGGCATCCGCGCGTCGACGTGGATCCGGACGTGCTCTACGTCGACAACGGCAGCGTGCTCACCTCCGCGGGCAAGGCCGCCGCGATGGACCTGTGTCTGCACCTCGTCCGGCAGGACCACGGCTCGGCCGTCGCCAACGCCGTCGCCCGCCGCCTGGTGGTGCCACCGCACCGGGCGGGCGGCCAGGCACAGTTCGTCGCCGCCCCGGTGCCGACCCGCGACGACCATCCGCTCGGCGCGCTGCTCCCCTGGGTCGTCGAGCGGCTCGACCGGCCGCTGACCGTGGAGGATCTGGCCCGTCAGGCCCGGATGAGCTCACGCCACCTGGGCCGCCGGTTCCGGGAGACGACCGGCACCACCCCGCTCCAGTGGCTGCTGACCCAACGCATCCGCCGGGCCCAGGAGTTGCTGGAGGCCACCGACGACAGCGTCGACGCCATCGCGACGGCCACCGGTATGGGCACCGCCACGACCCTGCGCCGCCACTTCAACCGCACGGTCGGTGTGCCCCCGGACAGCTATCGCCGCACTTTCCGCGCACGCTCAATGTGACTCACGGCTGACTTCGGACCCGCTGGAGCCGACGAGGAAGTCGAGGTCGGCCCCGGTGTCGGCCTGCAGGACATGGTCGACGTAGAGCCGCTCCCAGCCGCGTCGGGGTGCGGCGAAGCCGTCGACCGTGGCCTGGTCGGGCTTGCGGTGGGCGAGTTCGTCGTCCGGTACGTCGACGTCGATACGGCGGGCTCCGACATCGAGGGTGATGAAGTCACCCGTGCGCACCAGCCCCAGCGGACCGCCCGCCGCCGCTTCGGGGGCCACGTGCAGGACGACCGTGCCGTACGCCGTGCCGCTCATCCGGCCGTCGCAGACGCGGACCATGTCGCGGACGCCCTGTTCGAGGAGCTTCTTCGGCAGCGGCATGTTGGAGACCTCGGGCATGCCCGGGTAGCCCTTGGGTCCACAGCCGCGCAGGACGAGGACGGAGTCGGCGTCGACGTCCAGGTCGGGGTCGTCGACACGGGCGTGGAAGTCCTCGATGGAGTCGAAGACGACGGCGCGGCCTCGATGGCGCAGCAGGTGCGGAGAGGCGGCGGCCGGTTTGACGAGGGCGCCGTCGGGGGCGAGGTTGCCGCGCAGGACGGCGATACCGCCCTCGGCGACGAGTGGCTCGGCGCGGGGGCGGATGACTTCGGCGTCCCAGACAGGGGCGTCGTCGAGGAAACCGACCAGGGGTTCGCCGGTGACGGTCAACGCGTCGGGATCGAGCAGGTCGCGGACTTCGCGCAGGACGGCGAGAAGTCCCCCGGCGCGGTGGAGATCCTCCATGAGGAAGCGGCCGGCGGGCTGGAGGTCCACCAGGACGGGGACGCGTGAACCGATGCGGTCGAAGTCGTCGAGGGTCAGGGCGATGCCCAACCGGCCCGCGATCGCGAGGAGATGGACGACCGCGTTGGTCGAGCCCCCCACCGCGGCCAGTGCCACGATCGCGTTGTGGAAGGAGCCCTTGGTCAGGAAGGTGCCCGGCCGCCGGTCGGCGGCGACCATGTCCACCGCCAGCCGTCCGGTGTGGTGCGCGGCCTCCAGGAGACGGCTGTCGGGCGCCGGGGTGCCGGCCACGCCGGGCAGTACCGTGCCCAGCGCCTCGGCGACCAGCGCCATCGTCGACGCCGTGCCCATGGTGTTGCAGTGTCCGCGGCTGCGGATCATCGAGGACTCGGAGCGGGTGAACTGCTCCTGGGAGAGCGTGCCCGCCCGGACCTCCTCCGACAGCTGCCACACCCCGGTGCCGCAGCCCAGCAGGCCGCCGCGGAAGGTGCCGTTGAGCATCGGGCCGCCGGGAACCACGACCGCGGGCAGGTCCACCGAGGCGGCGGCCATGAGCAACGAAGGGATCGTCTTGTCGCAGCCGCCCAACAGGACGACGCCGTCCAGGGGGTTGGCCCGCAGCATCTCCTCCGTGGCCATCGCGGCCATGTTGCGCCAGAGCATCGCGGTGGGCCGTACGTTCGTCTCGCCGAGCGACACGACCGGCAGGTCCAGCGGGATGCCGCCCGCCTCGTAGACGCCGTTGCGCACCGAGGCCGCGACCTCGTCGAGGTGTGCGTTGCAGGGGGTCAGGTCCGAGGCGGTGTTGGCGATGGCGATCTGGGGCCGCCCGGTGAACGCGTCGGCGGGCACGCCCCGGCGCATCCACGCCCGGTGGATGTAGCCGTTGCGGTCCTGACCCGCGTACCACTGTGCGCTGCGGAGCCTCACCATGGAGTCCCTTCCAATAGTCGGTACGGCGGTCTACTGTTCGGAACGCGATGAAGCCTACGCAGACGTACCACGGATCGACAGACCTCGGCACGGACGGCGCGACCGACGTCGACGGCGGCCGCCTTGTGGGTTCGGACCGGGTGCTCGCGGTCCTCAAGGAGCTCGCCCGCCATCCCCGCGGCGTGGGGCTGGAGGAGCTGACCCGGGTGATGGGAAGCCCCAAGCCGACCGTGCACCGGGCGCTGGGGGCGCTGCGGCGGGCGGGGCTGGCCGACCAGGACGCGCGCGGCCGTTATGTGCTGGGGGACGAGTTCCTGCGGATGGCGTTCGCCCACCACGAGGCACGGCCCGATCATGTCCGGGTCCGTCCCGTGCTCGACGCGCTGGCGGGCCGGTTCGGTGAGACGGCGCACTACGCGGTGCTCGACGGCCATGAGGTCGTCTACCGCGCCAAGGTCGACCCGCCCACCGGTGCCGTACGGCTCACGTCGACGATCGGCGGGCGCAACCCCGCCCACACCACCGCCGTCGGAAAGCTGCTGCTCGCAAGGGAGTTGACCTCCCTGGAGGAGGTCGAGGCGTGGGTGGGGGACTCGGGCGGCCCGGATCGCCGTACGCCACGGAGTCTGTGCGCGGCGGCCGATCTGCACCGGGAGCTCGCGGCCACGCGGGAGCGCGGGTACGGCGTCGACGACCAGGAGAACGAGACCGGGGTCAACTGCCTTGCCCTGCCGGTCTATCTCACCTCCCCGACGACCCCCTCCGGAGCCGTGAGCATCAGCGCGCTCGCCTACCGGACACCGCTCGCCTCCCTCGTCGACGCCCTCGACGAGATCCGTGCCCTGCTGAACGAGCCGAACGGCTGAAGCCCCCGTCACCGCTGGAGACAGCCCCGTGTACCTCATGCGCATCGGTGCCCCCGGCGCCGAGAAGCCCGTCGCCCGCGTCGACGACGAGACCTACGTCGATCTCTCCGACGTCGTCACCGACTTCGACGAGGCGTTCTTCGGTTCGGGCGGCCTGGACCGCGTCCGTCCCGTCGTGGCCGAGCGGACGGCGGCGGGGCAGGTGTCCCGCTTCGCCGGGGAGCGCGTCGGCGCCCCCTTCGCACGTCCGCACCAGATCCTGTGCATCGGGCTCAACTACCGTGACCACGCCGCCGAGAGCGGCATGGCCGTGCCCGACGAGCCGATCCTGTTCACCAAGTCGCCCAACACCCTGATCGGGCCCCACGACGACGTGCGCATCCCGCGCGGTTCCGCCAAGACCGACTGGGAGGTGGAGCTCGGCATCGTGATCGGCCGGCGCACCAGCTACCTGGACTCGGTGGCGGAAGCCCGCGACGCCATCGCCGGGTATGTGGTCGTCAACGACGTCAGCGAGCGCGGCTTCCAGCTGGAGCGCGGCGGGCAGTGGGCCAAGGGCAAGTCCGCGGAGACCTTCAACCCGGCGGGACCGTGGCTGGCCACGGCCGACGAGATCGACGACGTCCTCGCGCTGGACATGTGGCTCGACGTCAACGGGGTGCGGCGGCAGACCGGCAGCACCAAGACGATGATCTTCGACCCGTACTTCATCGTGCACTACCTCAGCCAGTTCCTCGTCCTGGAACCCGGCGACCTCATCAACACCGGCACCCCGCCCGGCGTCGGCATGGGCCTCACCCCGCCCGTGTATCTCCAGCCGGGTGACGTGATGGAGCTGGGCATCAAGCAGCTCGGCACGCAGCGCCAGCAAGTGCTCGGGCCCCGGTGAACGGCTCTCGATGCGCGCTTTCGTACTGACCGGCCCCGGTACCTACGAGGTCCAGGACCTCCCGGCGCCGGTGGCCGGACCCGGTGAGGTCGTCGTCGACGTCGAGCGGGTCGGCGTGTGCGGCACCGACGTGGAGTTCTTCACCGGCGAGATGGCCTATCTCCATCAGGGACACGCCGCCTACCCGATGCGCCTCGGCCACGAGTGGTCCGGCCGGGTCACGGCGCTCGGCGACGGCGTCGACCCCGGCCGGCTCGGACGACGGGTCATGGGCGACACGATGCTCGGCTGCGGCACCTGCCGTCGCTGTCTGCTGGGCCGCGGGCATGTCTGCGAGAAGCGCCAGGAGGTGGGTATCCGCGGGGCCAGGGCGGGGGCGCTGGCGGAACAACTCGCCGTTCCCGCCTCCTCGTTGCACGACCTGCCGGACTCCGTCGACGCCGTGCTCGGAGCACTCGTGGAGCCGGGCGGGAATGCCCTGCGCGCCGCACGGGCCGCCGCGTCGCGTCCCGGTGACCGGGCCCTGGTGCTGGGCCCGGGGACGATCGGGCTGCTGGTCGCGATGTTCCTGCGGGCCGCCGGTGCCGAGGTGCACCTGATGGGGGTCACCGACAGCTCCCTCGCCTTCGCCCGCGACCTGGGCTTCGCGCACGTATGGACGGAAGGGGACGTGCCGGACCTGCCGTTCGACTCGGTCGTGGACGCCTCGACCGCCCCGCATCTCCCCAACCGCGCCCTGGAGTTGGTCGAGCCGGCGGGCCGTGTCGTGTACATCGGGCTGGCCGGCGAACCCGCCCGTCTCGACCATCGCACGCTCCTCCTCAAGGACGTGACGGCGGTGGGCGTCCTGTCCGCCTCCCCGGGGCTCGACGCGACGATCAAGGCCTACGCCGAGGGGTCGGTGGACCCCAGGCCGCTGGTCGCCGCCACCGTGGGGCTCGACGAGGTCGGACCGGTGCTCGCCGGTGAGCGTCCGGCGGGCGCCGGGCCGGGTCCGAAGATCCACGTCGACCCGCGGCTGCCTCACGTCGCCGCGTCACCAGTGACGCGCAAGGCCTGAACATCCCGTCGTCGTGAGGGGCCGCACCCACCGCGGGTGCGGCCCCTCACCGTGCGCGGCGGACGGTCGACGGAGCCCTTCCGACGCCTTTCGTCAACGGCGCAGTTTCACCTTGCTGAGCGCTGCGACACCGAGGGCCGCGAGCGCGATCTGGATAAGCCATTCGACCCAGTCGACGCCGTCGGTGTCGGCGACGTCCAGGCCCGAGGCGATGCCGCTTCCGATGAACGCGGCGACGATGCCGATCGCGATCGTCCACAGCACACCGATGCGCTGACGGCCAGGAATGACGAGCCGGCCGAGCACACCGATCACTATGCCGATCACGATCGCGCTGATGACACCTGATATCTCCATGAGCGGTATGCCACCCCTCACTCGTTGGTGACATACGAGTGCCCGTTCGACTCGATGCCACGCAGATCCGTTTCATGGCTGCGAAATCGGCTGCGGGCGGGGCCGGTCGAGGCATACCGTCCCGCTGTGCGTTGATCTCCCGGGCGGCGGCCGAGCGCCGCCGCGGACGGTACGGGGCGCCCCCGCTGCGGGGCCGCCTTCACAGCCATGCCGCCGGCCTTCTGGAGATCACCCATGCCCGCTCCGCACCCCCTCACCTACGACTCCTTCGTGAAGCTCGCCCTCACCGACCCCGCCGTCGTCGGCCTCGTCCTCAAGGGCTCCCGCGCCCACGAGGGCATGGTCACCGAGCACTCCGACCACGACCTGTACGTCGTTCTCGCCGACGGCGCGACCACGGATCTCACCCGGTTCCAGGGCTACCGCACCGCCGGGCTCGATCTCGTCGTCATCCCGCTCACCGAGTTCCGCACGGCCGGCATGCCCGGCTTCGAGCGCTACGCCCTCGCCCGCGCGCAGGTCGTGCTCGACCGGCTGGACGGCGGCATCTCCGGGATCCTGGCCGCCAAGGCACTCCTGGACGCCGACGAGGCGTACCGGGACGCCGGCGGTTGGCTCGACGCCTACGCCAACTCCCTCTACCGGTCCCTCAAGAACGCGCGCGACGGCCATGGGCTCGCCGCCCGGCTCGACGCCTCCGACAGCGTGCGGTTCCTGCTGGAACTGCTCTTCGCCCTCGACCGCCGCCCCCGTCCCTACAACAAGTACCTGGAGTGGGAACTCGCCCGCCGTCCGCTGCCCGGCTGGGACACCGGCCCGCTCCTCGACGCCGTGGACCGCGTCGCGCGGACCGGCGACGCGGTCCTGCAACGCCGCCTCTTCGCCCGCGTCGAGGCGGCGGCCCGGCAGGCCGGGCACGGGGCGGTGCTGGACGCCTGGGGAACGGACCTCGGCCTGATGCGCCCGAGGTGACCGGCCGGTCGCCGGCTCACTCGTTGTGCAGCACTTCCGCGATCGTCAGCCGTGCCGCACGGCGGGCCGGGACGAACGCGCCCAGGACCGCGATCGCGAGGCCCGCGAGGGCGAGTCCGGTCAGGGCCGGGGCGTGCCAGACGTCCGTCATGTACGAGGGCAGGGTGATGTCGACCGCGTCCGCCATCCGCGGTACCACCAGGTGGTGGACCACGATGCCGAGCGGGATGCCGAGGAGGGAGCCGAGGGCACCGAGGACCGCCATCGACGTCACCGTCATCACCGTGACCTGGCGTGGCGTCATGCCGATGGACTTGAGCATGCCCAGGTCACGGCGGCGGTCCTGGGTGTTGAGGACGACGGTGTTGAAGACGCCGAGGGACGCGACCACGGCGAGCATCAGGGTGAGTGCCGTCGCGGAGCCGATGATCGTCTGGGTGACGGTGTCGGAGCCCTGCACGGTCGGGCTGAGCCCGGCGTCCGCGGCTCGGGCAGCCCGGGCGTAGGCGGCCGGGTCGGCGCCCTCGCGGAGTGTGACGTGGTACGCGATCGGTTTCTCCTTGGGTGCCGGGGCCGTGAAGGTCGCACGGTCGGCGACGACCAGCCGGGCGTTGCTCTCCATGAACTCCCCGACGACGAGCACCCTTTCGCCCCGGCCGCCCTTCTCCAGTCGCAGCCGGTCGCCGACGCGCAGGGCGTTCTCGCGCAGGAAGGCCGAGCCGGCGACGATCTCGCCCGCGTGCCGCGTCCACCGGCCCGCGGTGAGCACGCTGTCCAGTCGCGGCCGGTCCCCCCGACGGGCTTCGAGCCACACGGTCTCCCCGGAGCCCGCCACGCGGACCTCGACATCAGCCCGGGCCGTGACCTCGCGGGCGTCGGGCAGTGCGCGCAGGAGCGAGTGCAGCTCGGGATCGTCGTGGCGGGGCCGGATCTCCTTGCCGTCCTTGAAGGCGCCGACGTAGACCGTGACCTGGTAGGCGTCCCGGCCCGCGGTCCCGAACCGGTCCATCGTGGTGGCCAGGCCGGTCGCGAACGTCACGGTGGTCACGCCGAGGACGACGGCGGCGAGGGTGAGCGCGCTGCGCCCCGGCCGGGCGAACGGCAGCCCCAGCTCCCTCACGCGTGCTTCCTTCTCCCCGACCAGGCATCATGGCGCCCGGCAGCAAGGAGAAGGGAGCGCGCACGTGGGAGTCCACGTCAGCCTCGTACACGTCACTCAGGTCGGCACCAGCTCCAAGGGGCGCAGCCTTCGCCGCATGGCCACCGTGGGGAGATCCGGCGAGACCTTCGCCGACCTGTGTGCCCGGAGCGGACTTCCCATGCTGAGTCGCGTGGACCCCTACAGGACCCGGATCCTGACCGTGCGGGACATGCCGCAGTTCATCTCCGAGCTCGAAGCGACACGGGCACAGGGTGAGGATCCAGGGGCCGTCGGGCTGCTGAACGACCTGATCGCCCTCGCCCACCGTTGCGCGTCGGAGCCGGATCTGGAGATCCATCTCGACGGCGACTAGGTCTCCCGGGAGGCACTCACGATGTCCGAGCTCGACAGTCAAGTCCCCTACTGGGACGCGGCCGCCGCCACGAAGACGTTCACGCACCCGCTCCATCTGCCCTGGCTGGACGTCCTCGGCGGACAGGCCGCGATCCTCGACTACGGATGCGGGTACGGCCGCGCGATGGCAGAGCTCGAACGGCACGGCTTCGACAACCTCACCGGCGTCGACACCTCGCCGGGAATGCTCGACCGGGCCCGCGACCTGCACCCCGGCATGCGCTTCGCGCTCCTGGACACACCACCGCTCATGCCGTGTCCGGACGCCGCCTTCGACGCGGTCCTGCTCTTCGCCGTGCTGACCTGCGTCCCCGTCGACGACGCCCAGGACCGGTTGGTCGCCGAGCTGCACCGCGTCCTCGCACCCGGCGGGCTCCTCTTCATCAGTGACCTTCTGCTGCAGGAGGACGAGCGCTACCGCGACCGCTACAGCCGCCATGCCACGCGGTACGGAAGCTACGGCGTGTTCGAGGCCGGCGATGGTGCCGTGTGCCGCCATCACTCGCGCGAACGGCTCTGCGCTCTTCTCGCCGGGTTCGAAACCGTCGACACCCGGGTCATTCCCGTGCGGACGATGAACGGGCATACGTCGAAGGGGATCCAGATGCTCGCCCGTAAGTCCTGACGGCCGAGGTCGGCCTGTTCGGGGCATCGGGGAGCGTTCCGGCCGTCAGGAAGAACGTGACGGCGTAGGTGAAGCAACCCGTGCGCGCGGCCTCGTCGAACTGGACCACGAAGCGGTCCGCGTCCGCCGGATCGAGGTGGCCTCGGACCGCGGCCGTGTGCGCCCAGGTGCGCAGGCCCATGACGTGGTCGACCGCCGACGGATCACGGACGACCAGCGTGCGGGCCTCCACCGTGATGTCGTCGAGGCCACGCGCCGCGAGAAGGCCGCCGTGCCGGTGGGCCAGGGTGCCGTTGCGCAGCAGCACGTCGGCGCGGAAGCGCAGCACTCGGCGGGCGAGGTCCTGGTCGTCGATGTCGAGGACCTGGGTGTCGTAGTCGGGGTCCGCCAGCGCGACCCGGCCACCGGGGCGGACCACCCGCAGGAGCTCGTCCAGCACCCGGCCGGGATCGGCGACATGCTGCACGACCCGGTCGGCCCAGGCCCCGTCGAACCGCCCCGCGCCGAACGGCAGCCGGTGGCCGTCCGCGACGCAGGCGTGCGCGAGCCCTCGCGCCCGGGCCTGCGCGACCATCGTCAAGGAGCTGTCGACCGCGACGACTTCGGCCCCCCAACGCGAACACAGCGCCTGCGCGGCATCCCCCGTACCCGCTCCGACCTCCAGGAACACGCCGCCCGCAGCGGGGCGCAGCAACTCCTGCAAGCGCTGCTTGTAGGCGGCGTAGAACGGCTCCGCGGCCACCCGGTCCAGGACTCGCACCCAGTCGCCGGGCCGGGGCTGCGAGTCCACCGACGTGAAGCCATGAGCAACACCGGGATCGTCCATGCGAGCACGCTAATGCCCCGGGCAGTGCCCTCGGAGCGACTCCTGGGAACGCATGGTCCTCGCGGGCCCCAACCGTGACCGCTCGTCAGTCGCCCGTCGTCACCGCCGCGTCGAGGAGGGGGCCGAGTTCCCGGGCCACGGTCGTCAGGGCGCGGACGTCCCGTTCGGCCCGGGCGATGAGGAGGGCCCCTTCCAGGCTGCTGATCATGAGCGTGGCGAGATCCCCGGCCCGTTGCCCGGGCACGCCCATGTCGGAGAGCGCCTGGGCCACCGGTCCGGTCCAGGTGGCGAACGCGGCGGACGCGGCCTGCCGCGTGGACTCGGTGGACTCCGCGCAGTCGATCGTGGCGGCGGCGACGGGACAGCCGCCCGCGAAGCCGTCGGCCGCGTACTCGTCGGTCCACTGCCGCACCATCTCGGCGAACAGTGCGCCGGGCGTGGGCTCGTCCAGGGCGACGAGGAAACGGGCGACGCGTCTGCCCGCGTACCGGCCGGCCCACCCCACCGCCTCGTTGACCAGCTGTTCCTTGCCGCCCGGGAAGTAGTGCTGGAGCGAGCCGCGCGGCGCGCCGGCGTGGGCGGCGACCTCGCGCATACCGGTGGCGGCGACCCCGTCGCGCCGGATGAGCTGGGCCGCGCTGAAGACCATCCGCTCGCGCGGTCCTCGTTCGGACATCGTCGTCGGTCTCCCCTTCGTCGTGCGCTTCGACGCCCACTCTATGACCGCTGTCATAACGACGGCTACTATGACCGCTGTCATAGCTGGATTCAGGGCGGCCCTGCTTCGGTGGGGGCCGGGAAAGGCGGCGCCTCATGCACGTCGGATTCGTCGGCCTCGGGCTCATGGGGCAGCCCATGGCGCTCAACCTCGTCCGCGCCGGGACTCCGCTCGTCGTCTGGAACCGCACGCCCGGGCGTTGCGCACCCCTGCGCGCCGCGGGAGCGGAGGTCGCGGCGAGCGCGGCCGAGCTCTTCGACCGGGCGGAGACCGTGATCCTCATGCTGGCCGACGAGGCCGCCATGGACGCGGTCCTGGGGCGCGGCACCCCGGACTTCGCCACGCGCGTCGCCGGACACACCGTGGTCCACATGGGCACCACCTCGGCCGACTACTCGAGCGGCCTGGAGGACGACGTCCGGGCCGCGGGCGGCCGCTATGTCGAGGCGCCGGTCTCCGGTTCCCGTGCCCCGGCCGAGCAGGGCGAGCTGGTCGGGATGCTGGCCGGTGACGACGACGCCGTGGCGGCCGTACGTCCCCTGCTGGCGCCCGTCTGCCGGGAGATGTTCGAGTGCGGTGCCGTACCGGGCGCGCTGCTGATGAAGTTCTCGGTGAACCTGTTCCTGATCACCCTGGTCACCGGGCTGACCGAGGCGTTCCACTTCGCCGACCGGCACGGACTCGACCAGCGTCTGCTCCGGGACGTCCTGGACGCGGGCCCGATGGCCAGCGCCGTCTCCCGCATGAAGGCACCCAAGCTGCTGGCCCGCGACTTCGCCGCCCAGGCGGCCGCCGCGGACGTGCTGAAGAACAACCTGCTGATCGCGGAGTCGGCCCGCAAGGCCGACATCGCCTCCCCGCTCCTCGACGTCTGCCACACCCTCTTCGGCGAGACGGTCGACCAGGGCCATGGCGGGAAGGACATGGTGGCCGTGCTGCACGCGCTCGAGACGCGCACCGCCCAGGGTGTCCCATGGAACCGGAAGGCCGGGCAGAAGCGTTGTGATGAGGGAGTGGAGGGCGGGCCCTGACTCTCCGCCGGAGCGAATGAGGACGATCCATGAGTGACAAGGCCCGGATCCTGTTCGAAGCCCTCGACCTCGACCAGAACGGGACCCTGACCCGGCAGGAGATCATCATCGCCCTGCGGTCGAAGGGGCCGACGCTCGCCGCGTCGGGAGCCCTGCCGCTCTGGGCCTTGGGAGACGCCGACGCCTCCTCCGCGCTGTTCCACGCCGCAGACCAGAACGGCGACGCCGTGCTGACGCTGGAGGAGTTCGCGGCCGTGGTGGACCGTCGTTTCGGCTGGCGCTGACCTCGTCCTACGAAGCCGTGTGCGGCTTCACCAGGCCGCTCTGATAGGCGATGACGACGAGTTGCGCGCGGTCGCGGGCATCCAGTTTGGTCATGGCCCGCTGGATGTGGCTGCGTACGGTCAGCGGGCTCAGCACGAGCCGTTCGGCGATCTCGGCATTGGATCTGCCGTAGGCGGCCAGGGCCGTGACCTCGCGTTCGCGGTCGGTCAGGGCTTTGACGGCGTCGGGGAGGGCGAGGAAGCCGTCGGTGTCGGGGGTGGCCAGGAAGCGGGTGACGAGGGCCCGGGTGGCGGCGGGCGACAGAAGGGCGTCACCGGCCGCCACGGTACGGATGCTCGACAGCAGGTCCTCGGGGCGTACCCCCTTGCCCAGGAAGCCGCTCGCGCCGGCGCGCAGGGCCTTGGCCACGTTCTCGTCGTTCTCGAACGTGGTGAGGACGAGGATGTGGGTGCCCGACAGCTCGGGCCGGGAGCAGATGGCGGCGGTGGCCGCCACCCCGTCGAGGTTGGGCATACGGATGTCCATGACGACCACGTCGGGCCGGTGCTCGGCGGTGAGGTCGACGGCTTCCTGACCGTCGGCGGCCTCCGCGACCACGGTCAGGTCCTCGACCGAGTCGATGAGGATGCGGAAGGTGGCCCGGAGCAGGGCCTGGTCGTCGGCGAGCAGGACTCGGATGGTCATGTGGCGGGGCTCTCGTCGTGGCTGTGCGGCGGCGGGGCGTCGTGCGGGTCCGGTGGCGGGGCACCGTGGTGGTGGAGCGGCAGGGTGCAGGCGACCTCGAAGCCGCCGTGCGGACGCCGGCCGGCGTGGAAGGTGCCGCCCGCGGCCGCGGCGCGCTCGCGCATACCGAGCAGGCCGAAGCCGCCCCCGGTGGTGCCGGGGGCCACGGGGCGGTCCGGGGTGGTGTCGTTGGTGACGGTCAGGGTCAAGTAGTGGGGTGTGTAGGCGAGTCGGACCTGAGCGGTGCGGGTGGCGGCGTGCTTGGTGACGTTGGTGAGCGCTTCCTGGACGATCCGGTAGGCCGTCAGGTCGAGTACGGGTGGCAGTGGTCGCCGCTGTCCCTCGACGGTGACCGTCACCTCCAGGCCGACCATCGAGCAGGCGTCGACCAGGTCGGGCAGCCGGTCCAGTCCCGGTGCGGGAGTCAGGTCGGAGGTGTCGTTGTCCTGGCGCAACAGCCCTACCGCGGCCTTGAGTTCGCGCAGCGCGGCCGCGGTGGTCTCCGGCAGTCTCGCGAGGATGTCGAGGGCCTGCTCCGGGTGCGTGCGCGCGAGGTGCGCCGCGGTGCCGGCCTGGGCGTCGGCCAGGGTCAGGTGGTGGGCGACCACGTCGTGCAACTCCCGTGCGATGCGCATGCGTTCCTGGATCACGCGGTGCCGTGCCTCCTCCTCACGCTCGCGGACGGCGTGCTCGGCGCGGGCCACCGCGTACTGCCGGCGCACCCGGACATAGGCGCCGAGGGCCGCCGACAGCAGCACCATGGCCACCGGGTTGACGGTCCCGAGGATCGGTGAGTCGCGAAACGACGGAACGAACAGACCGGTCAGGACCAGACCCGCGGCAGCCGCGAGCGCGCTGTTCCAACTGGTACGACGCGGCGTCCGCACGCTGGTGGAGTACTGCGCGACCAGGAGCGGGACCATCACTCCGGCCGTCAGGAGGTATCCCACGGCCCCCAGGGCGATGGTGCACAGCGTCGTCGCGGCGAGTACCACCAGGGGGCGCTCGCGGCGCCAGGGCAGTGCGGCGCAGCCCACCGCGGCGAGCGCGATGCCGGACCACAGGTGGGGTGTCCCGGGCATCACCGCCCGGGTGACGAGGACAGCGGCGACGGTGAGCGCGAACAGCAGGACCAGTGTGGTGGCCTCGACCGCTTGGGGACGGGTCGCCGCCCGCCGCTGCCAGCTGTTGCTCATCGCGCTCCGAGAAAGGTTCGAGGACAGTCATGCTCACACACCACGGACCGCGATGCCGTCTCGCAGAAGGGCGCCGCGGTCCGTCGCAGGAGATTCAGATCCGGGCCGGTTCCTGCGGCACCGCCTCGCCGACCTCGTGCGTCTTCGGCGTGCCGAGTCCGGCGCCCTCCACGTCGACACGGGGCAGCAGCCGGTCGAGCCGGGCCGGCAGCCACCACGCCTTGTCGCCGAGCAGGGCGAGGACCGCGGGCACGATCGCCATGCGGACGACGAACGCGTCGAACAGCACCGCGACGGCGAGCCCGAAGCCCATGGTCTTGATCATCGACTCCTGGGCGCCGATGAAGCCGGAGAACACCGCGATCATGATGACCGCCGCGGCGGCGACCACCCGGGCACTGTGCCGGAAGCCCGTCACGATCGCCTGGGCGGGCCGGTCCCCGTGGACGTACGCCTCCCGCATCCGTGAGACGAGGAAGACCTCGTAGTCCATCGCCAGGCCGAACACGATGCCCACCAGGAAGATCGGCATCAGGCTCATGATCGGACCTGACTGCTCCACCCCGAGCAGTTCCGCGCCCCAGCCCCACTGGAAGACCGCCACGACGGCGCCGAGCGCGGCCAGCACCGACAGCAGGAACCCGAGTGCGGCCTTGACGGGCACGAGCACGGAGCGGAAGACGACCAGCAGCAGGATCAGCGCCAGCACGATGATGACGGCCAGATAGGGCACGAGCGCGTCCTGAAGGGCCTGGGCGACGTCGATGTTCATCGCGGTGTTGCCGGTCACCTCGAACGTCGCCCCCGTCTCCCGCTCCAGGTCCGGGCGCTCGGAGCGGATCGACTGGACGAGGTCCTTGGTCTTCTCGTCGTTCGGACCGGTGGCCGGCACCGCGGAGAGGAGGGCGGCGTCTCCCGCCTGGTTGAACTGCGCGGGAGTGACGGACACGACTCCGCTGGTCGCGCCGATCTTCTCGGCGATGTCGCTCACGGCGGCCTTGGGTTCGGCGGCCCCCTTGACGTCCACCACGATCGTCAGCGGCCCGTTGAAGCCGGCGCCGAAACCGTCCGCGAGCGCGTCGTAGGCACGCCGTTCCGTCGAGGAGACGGGCTTGGACTCGTCCCCCGGCATGCCCAGTTCCAGCTGTGCGGCGGGCAGCGCCAGCACACCCAGACCGGCGACGCAGGTCACCAGCACGGCCACGGGGCGGCGCAGCACGAACCGTGCCCACCGGGATCCGCCGTTGCCCTCCGTCGACGGAGCCGGGGCGCCGTTCTTGCGGGTACGGCGGGGCAGTACGGCGTCGGGCCACATGCCCAGCAGCGCGGGGACCAGGGTGAGCGCGATCAGCACGGCGACGACCACCGCGCCCGCGGCGCACAGCCCCATCTTGGCCAGCATGGGCACGCCGATGACGGTCAGTCCGGCCAGGGCGATGACGACCGTGAGACCGGCGAACACCACGGCGGAGCCGGCCGTGCCGACGGCGAGGCCGGTCGCCTCACGCGCGTCGTGTCCGTTGGCGCGCTCCTCCCGGTAGCGGGAGACCACGAAGAGGGCGTAGTCGATGCCGACCGCCAGGCCGAGCATCGTGGCGAGCGTCCCGGTGGTCATGGAGAGGCCGAAGACGCTGCCCAGGGCCATGATGGCGGCCATGCTGACGCCCACGCCGATGATGGCGGTGAGCAGCGGAAGGCCGGCCGCCGCGAGGGAGCCGAAGGTGATCAGCAGGACGACCGCGGCGAGGGCGATGCCGATGGCCTCGGAGGCGCCGCCCGCCGCGGGCTGGGTGGCGAGTGCGGTGCCTCCGGCCTCGACCGTGAGGCCGGAGTGGCGGGCCTCGTCGATGGCCTTCTCCAGCGTGGCCTTGTCGGCGTCGGTGAGGTCGGCGGCCTTCACCTTGTACTCCACCGTGGCGTAGGCGGTGGAGCCGTCCTTGCTCACCGCGCCCACCGTGAACGGGCTGGTGGCGCCGGCGACCCGGGGCTCGTCGGCGGCCTCGGCGACGAGCGACTCGATGGCGGCGCGGTGGCCGGCCGCCGTCACCTTCTCCCCGTCGGGGGCGGTGAACACGATCCGCGCGTCGGCCCCATTGGCGTCCCCGCCGGGGAAACGCTCCCCGATCAGGTCGAAGGCCTTCTGCGCCTCGATGCCCGGCATGAAGGAGGTGCCGTCGTCGGAGGCGGCGGGCGCCTTGGCGGCGCCCAGGCCGACGGCGCCGAGGACCACGGCCCACAACAGCGCCACGAGCAGGCGCCGCCGGAAGGCGGCCCGGCCCATCCGATACAGGAAGGTAGCCACGAGAAACGGATCTCCAGGTCTGGGTTCGGGTAGATCACCAGCCTGGCCTGACAGGGGGCACCGACACATCGTGCCGGTGCTGGCACTCCCCGTTGGTGGCCCTGCACGAGACGGGGCGCTCGTCTCCTCCTCAAGGACGAGCGCCGACTGCTGCGTGCGGAGGACGCGGGGCCGGGGATGCCGGACCGCGACCGTGGTCAGCGCGACGGCGCACCCACAGCGAGGAGCCCCCGGTACCCGGGCCTCGCCCTAGGGTGGTGGACCCGGGCCGTAGGCCCACCACGACCCGTGCCCGCACGAGAACTCACGGAAGAACACGCCATGCTCCCGATGGACCAGCTCCGGGCACGCCTGCGGGAACACGACGACCCCGGTCACCTGGAACGCCCCGCGGACTTCGACCGGGCCACTTCACGGCACTGTTTCGCCCGGCTGCTGAGCGCCCTCGAGGAACGCTTCGGGCCGTCCTGCTCAAGCGGCCTGGGTCAGGACAGCAGCTTCTACGGTGTCATCGATGTCCCGGCGGGCGCGACAGGCGTCGACCGGCCCATGGGTGTCGCGATGAGCAACTTCGGCACCTACTTCGTCACCGCGTTCATGAGGGTTGATGAGGGCTCTCCCGGTAGAGAGGCATGCCCGCCCGAGGAGTTCGTGACGTGGCTCGACGGCGTATGTACGGCCATGGGGTGCACCTTCATCCCGACCGGGCTGCTTCGTGAACCGTATGAGGGGCCGTCGGTCCTGGCGGCGGCAGGAGACCTGGAACTGGCGGCGGTGCTCGTGGCCGCCGGCCTGGCCGAGGCCGAGGACGACGACGAGGAGCTGGGCACGTCGGACTGGCACGACCGGTACTTCGACCACATGTGAGGCATCTGCGGCCCCGTCGGTCGCGCGTCTTCGCCTCGCCCGTCCCGAACAGGCAAAGGGAGATGTCCGCCCCGGGGAAGCACCGCTCCCGAGCGGTGGTCTTCACTGTCGGCCACCCGCCTCGGCGCAAGGGGGCCGATCATGGCCGAAGCAATCCGGCGGACAGGGGCGGACACCGTCGCGTCCAGCGCCGGGCGGCCCTCCGCCGACCGACCGAAGCGGACCGGATCACCCCGACCTCTACTCGGGCAGCCGCTCCAGCGCCGCCGAGATCCCGGACCGCTCCACCACCTCCATCAGCGCCTGTCCGATCACGGAGACGGGCTCGCGGGCCGGGAGCACCAGGCCGATCTGTTCGGAGCGGACGGGCCGGACCAGCGGGACGGCGCGCATGCCCGCGGGGACGCCGAAGACATGGAGCCAGGCATACGGGACGATGCTCGCCCACTGTCCGGCCCTGACCTGGGCGAACAGGGAGGCGATCGAGTCGGTCTCCACGCGCGGGGTGACGGAGACCCCGACGGTCGCGAACACCGCGTCGAGGATCTGGCGGCCCTGCATCATCGGGTCGAGCAGGCACAGGGGGTACTGAGCCGCCTCCTCCCAGGAGATGTCCACGGGGCCGGTGTCCGGGGCGCTCCGCTGGGTCAACAGGACGTGGCGTTCCCGGTACAGCGGGACGAACTTGAAGTCGTGGTCCGCGACCGAGCTCTGGTAGGTCACGGCGGCGTCGAGTTCGAATGCGCGAAGCCGGTTCACGATGTCCTCGGCCCGCAGGTCGGCGAAGACCTGGACGGTCGCCAGCGGGTTGGCGGCGCAGAACGGCTGGGTCAGCAGCCCCACCGCCGTGGAGGCCGTGGGCACGGTCCCGATCCGCAGGCGGCCGCTGAGCCCGGCCCGCAGTGCCTGGATCTCGTTCTCCATGGCGTCCCGGTCGGCGAGGATCCGCTGGGCCCACAGGACGACCCGCTCGCCCTCCGGGGTGAGCCCGTCGAACCGGCGCCCCCGCTGGACCAGGGGGATGCCGAGCTCCTCCTCCAGCTTCCGGATGCCCTCGGACAGGGCCGGCTGGGAGACATAGCAGGCCTGCGCCGCCTTGGCGAAGTGGCGGACCCGGGCGAGGGCGACGAGGTACTCGAGTTGACGGAGCAGCACCCCTCAATGATCCACCGCGTGCGCGGGATCCGGGGCCGACGGCTGTGCGGGTGTCATCGGTGCGGCCTATCACGCGATAACAACTACCGCTTTGACCTGGACGGATGCGCTGACGAAGAGTGAGGGGAGAACAGCTGGGAGAGGGCGTGGTGCTCGATGCGGGACATCGGCGAACCGGATGAGAGCGAGCTGTCGGTGACGGCTCCCAAGACGTGGGCCGCGGGCACTCCGGGCGTCGTGCACGCCCTTCAGTACGCGCTGGGCCAGACCTCGCCGAAACGCACCGCGCTCACCCTGCTCAACCTCAACCAGGCGAAGGGCATCGACTGCCCGGGCTGTGCCTGGCCGGAGCCCGCGCCGGGGCAGCGGCACCTCAACGAGTACTGCGAGAACGGCGCCAAGCACATCAGTGACGAGGCCACGTCCCGGCGGGTGACCGCCGAGTTCTTCCAGCGGTACTCCGTAGCCGAGCTGAGCCGTAAGTCGGACTACTGGCTCAACCAGCAGGGGCGGCTGACCGAGCCGATGGTGCTGCGCGAGGGCGCGGACCACTACGAGCCCATCGGCTGGGACGAGGCACTGGAGCTGCTCGCCCGCGAGCTGCGCGCCCTGGACCACCCGGACGAGGCGCTGTTCTACACGTCGGGGCGGCTGGCCAACGAGCCGGCGTTCCTGCTCCAGCTGTTCGCCCGGGCCTTCGGCACCAACAACCTGCCGGACTGCTCCAACATGTGCCACGAGTCCAGCGGCTCGGCGCTGAACGAGACCCTGGGCATCGGCAAGGGCAGCGTCACACTCGACGACCTGTACAACGCAGACCTCGTCTTCGTCGTGGGACAGAACCCCGGCACCAACCATCCGCGGATGCTGTCCGCGCTGGAGGAGACCAAGCGCCGCGGTGGCAGTGTCGTCGCCGTCAATCCACTGCCCGAGGCCGGGCTCATGCGCTTCAAGAACCCCCAGAAGGCGCGCGGCGTCATCGGCCGGGGCACCGCCCTCGCCGACCAGTTCCTGCAGATCCGTCCCGGTGGCGACCTGGCCCTCTTCCAGGCGCTCAACCTGATGCTCATCGAGGCCGAGGACAAGGAGCCGGGCACCGTCCTGGACCGGGAGTTCATCGACGCGCACACCACCGGCTACGAGGCCTTCGCCGAGCATCTGCGCGCCACGACGTCGTGGGACGAGGTCCTGGAGGCCACGGGGCTGAGCCAGGACGAGATCGAGCAGGTGCACGCACGGGTCCTGGAGAGCCGTGGGGTCATCGTCTGCTGGGCCATGGGCCTGACGCAGCACAAGCACGGTGTGCCCACCATCAGGGAGGTCGTCAACTTCCTTCTGCTGCGCGGCAACATCGGGCGTGCCGGCGCGGGGGTGTGCCCGGTCCGCGGGCACAGCAACGTGCAGGGCGACCGCACGATGGGCATCTGGGAGCGCATGCCCCAGTCGTTCCTGGACCGGCTGGGCGACGAGTTCCGCTTCACCGCGCCGACGGCGCACGGTCTGGACTCCGTCGACTCCATCCGGGCCATGCTCGACGGACGGGCCAAGGTCTTCCTCGGTGTCGCGGGCAACTTCGTGCGGGCCACGCCCGACAGCGACGTCACCGAGCGCGCCATGCGCAACTGCCGTCTGACCGCGCACATCTCGACGAAGCTCAACCGCTCCCACACGGTGTGCGGGCGCACGGCGCTCATCCTGCCCACGCTCGGCCGCAGCGACCGGGACGTCCAGGCGGGCGGGGAGCAGTTCATGACGGTCGAGGACTCCATGAGCGAGGTCCACGCCACCCGCGGCCGGCTCGCCCCCGCGTCCGCGCGGCTGCTGAGCGAGGTCTCCATCATCAGCCGCCTCGCCCGCAAGGTCCTGGGCTCCGCACCGGAGATCCCCTGGGAGGACTTCGAGGCCGACTACGGTCTCGTCCGCGACCGCATCTCCCGAGTCGTCGAAGGCTTCGAGGACTTCGACGAGCGGGTACGGCGCCCCGGCGGTTTCCGGCTGCCCAACCCGGTCAACGACAAGGTGTTCCGGACACCCAGCGGGAAGGCCGTCTTCAGCGTCAACGACTTCACGATGCTCCGGGCCCCGCAGGGCCATCTGATCCTGCAGACCCTGCGCTCGCACGACCAGTGGAACACCGTGCCCTACGCGATGGACGACCGCTACCGGGGCATCAAGGGCGGCCGCCGCGTCGTCCTCGTGAACTCCGCAGACCTCGCCGACCTCGACATCCCGGACGGCAGCCTCGTCGATCTGGTCGGCGTCTGGTCCGACGGCTCGGAGCGCCGCGCGGACGCCTTCCGTGTCGTCGCCTACCCCACTCCCCCGGGTTCGGCCGCCGCGTACTACCCGGAGACCAATGTGCTGGTGCCGCTCGACAGCGTCGCGGACATCAGCAACACGCCCACGTCGAAGAGCGTGATCGTCCGCCTGGAACGACGGCGGGCTTCGGCGTCGTAGCCTCGGGTCGTGTTGCCTCTACGACGGTGACCGGCCGCGGAGGTCCGCCGTGCTCGCTCGGCTCACCGTGCCGGGACGGGGTCAGCCGACCGGTGCGGTGCGGATGGCCGCGATGTCGAACTGGAGGCGGACCTTCTCGCTCACCATGGCGCCGCCCTCGGCCAGTCTGGAGTCGTAGTTCAGGCCCCATTCGGTGCGGTTGATGGTGGTGGTGCCGTCGAAACCGGCCCGCTGGTAGCCGAACGGGTCGGTGACATGGCCTATGTAGGTGAGCTCCAGGACCACGGGGCGGGTGCGGGCCTTGATGGTGAGGTCGCCGGTCATGCGGTAGACATCGTTACCGACCATCTCCACGGCGGTGCTCGCGAAGCGCATGCGCGGGTAGTTCCGGGCGTCGAGGAAGTCACGGCCCACGAGGTGGGCGTCGCGCTGTTCCACGCCGGTGTCGACGCTGCCGGTCGACAGCAGGATCTCCGCCTGCGAGCGGGACGGATCGCGGCCGTCGAAGTACAGGCGGCTCTGGTACTCCGCGAAGGATCCGCGGACCGTGGTCACCATCGCGTGCCGTACGGAGAAGCCGATCCTGCTGTGGGCGGGATCGATGACCCATTCGCCGGTCAGAGGCGCCAGCGCCGGGTCCGGGAGGAGCGCGGTGCCGGCAGCCGTCGCCATGGTGGGGGGCTGGGGCGTGACGGCGCGCTCCGTGCGGCGGAACGAAGTGTCACGGCTGAACAATTTCATGATTCACCTAGTTACTGCACGGGAGTTGTCGCCGCAAGCCCTGATCATCGATGAACAAAAACTCCACAAATTCCCCATGTCGTGGTCCAGTTCACTCCTGGTCCGCTCCGACGAGGGTGCGGACCTCGAAGTCCTCGTAGCTTTCGGGCGATTGCGGACTGCTCAACACCGAGCCCAGCCAACCGAGAAGGAATCCGGCCGGAATGGAGACAATGCCGGGATTCTGCAGGGGAAACAGGGCGAAATCGGCGGACGGGTAGAGCGAGGAGGGAGTGGAGGAAACCACCGGCGAGAAGACGACGAGCAGGATGGAGCTCAACAGGCCGCCGCAGAGGCTGAGCAGGGCGCCCTGAGCCGTGAACCGCCGCCAGAACAGGGTGTAGACGAGTGTCGGCAGGAGAGCGGAGGCGGCGATCGCGAAGGCGAGGAATGCCAGTGTCGCCGTGTTCGCGCCCCAGGAGATCAGCGCGAGCAGCATGCCCAGGACACCGATGACGGCCGCCGCGAGACGGGCCACGGCCAGTTCCTCGGTCTCCTTCGCCCGACCCTTGCGGATCACCTCGCCGTAGAGGTCGTGGGCGAGGGAGGAGGCCGCGGCCAGGGTGAGGCCGGCGGCGACGGCGAGGAGGGTGACGAACGCCAGACAGGACAGCAGGGCGGTCAGGATGCCCCCGCCGAGGTCCTGGGCCAGCAGCAGGACGGCGGCGTCGCCCTTGCGGTCGGTCTGCGCGATGGTGTCGCGGCCCACGATGGCGGTGGCGCCCAGGCCGAGGATGCCCGCGGCCAGACAGACGAGACTGACCAGGCCCATGGCCCACACCACCGAGGAGCGCAGCACGCCGACCTGCTTCGGGGCGAGGAGCCGCATCATCACGTGCGGAAGCGCGGCGAGGCCGAGCACGATGGCCAACTGGAGGCTGAAGAAGTCCAGTTTGCTGGTGGTGCTGCCGCCGTAGCGCAGTCCGGGTTCGAGGAACCGCTGGCCTCGACCGCTGTTGTCCGCGGCGGCGGCCAGCAGGGCGTCGAAGTTCCAGTCGAAGCGGTGCAGCACCATCACGGCGGTCACGGTGACCCCGCAGATCAGCATCACGGCCTTGACGACCTGGATGAACGTGGCGCCGGGCATGCCGCCGATGGCGGCGTACACGATGACGATGGTGCCGATGACGACCACGCACAGGGCGCGGGTGGTGGCACTGGGCTCGCCGGTGAACTGGGTCAACAGCGCGACGCTGCCGACGAGTTGGGCTACCAGGTAGAGGGTGGCGACGGCGAGGGTGCAGACGGCCAGGGCGAGGCGTACCGGTCGCTGCATGCGGGGCAGACGGTACGCCAGGGTGTCGCCCAGGGTGAACCTGCCGGCGTTGCGCAGGGGTTCGGCGATGAGCAGCAGGACCATCATCCAGGCGACGGCGGTGCCGCACAGATACAGCAGTCCGTCGTAGCCGGTCAGGGCGACCAGGCCGGTACTGCCCAGCAGGGTCGCGGCCGACAGGTAGTCGCCGCACATGGCCAGTCCGTTGCGCAGCGGCGACATCATGCGGTTGCCGAGGTAGAACTCGCTGATCTCGTCGCCCTGCGGTGCGGTCAGCAACGCGGTGAAGAGGGTGACGACGACCACGGACAGGAAGAGCACGAGCGTCAGTTGCAGGCTGAAGCGGTCCACGACCGCGGCGCCGGTCGTCATCATCGGCGGTGGTCCCCCTCACGGGGAGCGGCGCTCACTCGCGCCCGCGCCGCGGCCTCCTGGTGGCGGGCGAGCCCGCGCAGGCCTCGGACGACGGGTGTGATGTGGGTGCGGTGGTGCACGAGGTAGCGCCGCACGATGACGCCCATCAGCACGAACTGCCCGAGCCCCAGGGCCAGCCCCAGGGTGAGGTGGCCGCCGAGGGTGCGGTTCATCAGAGCGGGAGCGAAGCCGGACAGCAGGACGTACACCAGGAATCCGCCGACGGCGACGGCCGTGGCCCGCGCTCCGAACCGGCGGTGGGCGTGGCGGAGTGTCCGATAGGCGGGATCGCGCGCCACCGTCGACCGCTCCGTGGATTCACGGGGAGTTTCGGAGTTCGGCGGCGGGGCGCCGAACGGCAGGGAGTGCCGTGACACAATGCACCTTCTTCGCTGCTTTGCGCGGAGGCAGGCCAGAGCCACGCTCTGTGCGGACTTCGTGGGGGATTCGTGCATCAGAAATTCGCGTGACGCGAATTGTCACAACGGGGTCGGGACGGGGATTCTCGCAGCGGCCACGTTGAACTATCAACGGGCCGAACAAGGCCGGTTCCCGCCCTGACTCATTCACACGCTCCGGCCTCCGCGACGACTCCCGCACAGCCTGCGGAAAGGGCTCTCCAGGGATCAGGTCTGCACCTTCTCTCGAGCCAGATTGTCTCAAATGCAGTACACAGCAAGGCAGTTGCCGCAGCCGCCGCACCAAGGACGGCACCGGGTAAGACCAAGATCCGCCCAAGATCACGTCACGCTTTCCCCGCGCTTCACCATGGTTTGGCAACGCGACGGACCGGCGCCGGACTCGGACATACGTTCGTCGCCGTGAACTCTCAAGACACTCCCCACAGAGCCGGGCGCCGCGCACTGCTGCGCGCCGGGCTCACCGGTGCCGCGGCTCTCGGCGCCGGCCTCACGCTCGGCGCTACCCCCGCCTCGGCTACCCCCGCCGGCACGCGTCCTCGACCCGGCACTCCCGACGAGGCGCTGCGGGAACTGGCGGCGGGCAATCTGCGCTGGCGCACCTACCGCGAGCGGCACCCCGACGAATCACCCGCCGTCCGGCAGGCCCTGGCCACGGGACAGCACCCCTTCGCCCTCGTCCTCGGGTGCATCGACTCCCGGGTGCCCCCGGAGCTCGTCTTCGACCAGGGCCTCGGCGATCTGATGACGGTGCGCAGCGGCGGTGAGGTGCTGGACGAGGCCGTGCTCGGCAGTGTCGCGTACGGAGTGCTCGAACTCGACATCCCGCTGGTGCTGGTCCTGGGTCATCAGTCCTGCGGCGCCGTGAAGGCCGCCGTCGAGAGCGACGTCACCGGCGCGCAACTGCCCGCCCACATCCAGTACCTGGCCGACCAGATACGACCGAACATAGACCGCACCAAGGACGGCGCCGCCCGCGTCGACGCGACCATCGACGCCAACGTCCGGGCCATCCGCTCCCGCATCGCCGCGGAGCCCGACCTCGCCGCGAAGGTGGCCGCCGGTGAACTGGCCGTCGTAGGGGCCCGTTACGAGCTGACCACCCAGCTCGTGCACCGCATCTCCTGAACCGGGGACGGGGTCGCCACCGGTCAAGTCACCGGCGGCGACCCCGTCTTCGTGTATAGGCTGAGCACGCAGCTGGTTCGCCCTGTCCGCCAGGCAGGCGCGTCGTAAGAGGGAACCCGGTGGGAATCCGGGACTGCCCCGCAGCGGTGAGCGGGAACGACCGCCGTCACACGCACTGGACCCGGCAAGCGGGTCTGGGAAGCGACGGCCATTAGGTGCCTCGTATGTCACGAGGTGTGCCCGCGAGTCCGAAGACCTGCCACTGCCCGTGTACGACCGATTCGTACACGGAGATCCCGGTGACCTCGAGGGCGGGTCGGCGAACACTCAGAGCGGGCACGGGTTCTCGTGCGGCCGCCCGGAGTGCCGTTCCCTTCGCGTTCTCCCCCGTCGCCGGGGTCGTGCTACGAGAACAGCTCGCGAAGGAGAGTTCCGTGACCACCGAGTCCGCAGCCGCGGCAGCGCACGCCACCGTGTACGGCTACCCGCGCCAGGGCCCGAACCGGGAACTGAAGAAGGCGGTCGAGGGCTACTGGAAGGGCCGCGTCACCGCCGACGCGCTCCACCGGACCGCCACCGACCTGCGCCGTTCGAACTGGCGAGAGCTGGCCGACGCCGGCCTCCACGAGGTGCCGACGGGCGCCTTCTCGTACTACGACCACGTCCTGGACACCACCGTCATGGTCGGCGCGATCCCCGCCCGCCACCGCGACGCCGTCGCGGCGGACCCACTGGACGGCTACTTCGCCATGGCGCGCGGCGGCCGGGACACCGCGCCACTGGAGATGACGAAGTGGTTCGACACCAACTACCACTACCTCGTTCCCGAGTTGGGGCCGGACACCGTCTTCGCCGCGGATCCCTCGAAGCAGGTGGCCGAGGTACGGGAAGCCCGCGCACTCGGCCTGGCGGCCCGGCCGGTCCTGGTCGGCCCGGTCACCTATCTGCTGCTGGCCAAGCCCGCCCCCGGGGTCGCCGCCGACTTCGACCCGCTGACCCTGCTGGACCGGCTGCTGCCCGTGTACGCCGACGTCCTGTCGGATCTGCGGGCCGCCGGCGCCGAGTGGGTGCAGCTGGACGAGCCCGCGCTCGTCCAGGACCGGACCCCGGCGGAACTGAACGCCGCCGCCCGCGCCTACCGTGAACTCGGCGCTCCGGCCGACCGGCCGAAGCTGCTCGTGGCCTCGTACTTCGACCGCCTCGGACAGGCCCTGCCCGTTCTGGCCAAGGCACCCGTCGACGGCCTCGCCCTGGACTTCACCGGCCCGGCCGCCGCGAACCTCGACGACCTCGCCGCCGTGGGCGGGCTGCCGGGCAAGCGGCTGGTGGCCGGGGTGGTCGACGGGCGCAACATCTGGATCAACGATCTGGAGAAGTCACTGTCCACGCTGGGCACCCTGCTGGGCCTCGCCGACCGGGTCGACGTGGCCGCTTCCTGCTCCCTGCTCCACGTCCCGCTCGACGTCACGGCCGAACGCGATATCGCCCCTCAGATCGCCCGCTGGCTTGCCTTCGCCCGGCAGAAGACGTCCGAGATCGTCACCCTGGCACGCGGACTGGCCCGCGGCACCGACGCCATCGCCGCCGAACTCGCCGCGAATCGCGCGGACCTGGCCTCCCGCGCGGCCTCCCCCCTCACCCACGACGACGCCGTGCGCGCCCGGACGGCCGCCGTCACCGATGCCGACACCCGCCGCTCACAGCCGTACGCCGAGCGTGTTCTGGCCCAGCGCGCCCGTCTGAAGCTCCCGCCGCTGCCCACGACGACCATCGGCTCCTTCCCCCAGACCGGCGAACTACGCACGGCACGGGCGGACTTGAAGGCCGGACGCATCGACACGGCGGCATACGACAAGCGCATCGAGGCAGAGATCCGCGAGGTGATCTCCTTCCAGGAGAAGACCGGCATCGACGTCCTCGTGCACGGCGAGCCCGAACGCAACGACATGGTCCAGTACTTCGCCGAACAGCTCACCGGCTACCTCGCCACCCGGCACGGCTGGGTCCAGTCCTACGGCACCCGATACGTCCGGCCGCCGATCCTCGCCGGCGACATCTCGCGCCCCGAACCGATGACGGTCCGCTGGACGGCGTACGCCCAGTCCCTCACCGACCGCCCGGTCAAGGGCATGCTCACCGGTCCGGTCACCATGCTCGCCTGGTCGTTCGTCCGCGACGACCAGCCCCTCGGGGAGACCGCCCGCCAGGTCGCCCTCGCCCTGCGCGACGAGGTGAACGACCTGGAGTCGTCCGGCACTTCGGTCATCCAGGTCGACGAGCCGGCGTTGCGCGAGACCCTGCCGCTGCGGGCCGCCGACCGGCCGGCCTACCTGACGTGGGCCACCGAGGCGTTCCGGCTCACCACGGCGGGCGTACGGTCCGAGACGCAGATCCACACCCATATGTGCTACGCGGAGTTCGGTGACATCGTCGGGGCGATCGACGACCTCGACGCCGATGTCATCAGTCTGGAGGCGGCCCGCTCGCACATGCAGGTGGCCGGTGAGCTGGCCGCGCACGGCTATCCGCGCGAGGCGGGGCCGGGGGTGTACGACATCCATTCGCCGCGGGTGCCGAGTGCGGCGGAGGCCGCGGCCCTGCTCCGCAAGGGACTTGAGGCCCTGCCGGCCGAACGGCTGTGGGCGAACCCCGACTGCGGTCTGAAGACCCGTGACTGGCCCGAGGTGCGTGCGTCGCTAGAGAACCTGGTGGCGGCGGCACGTGAGGTCCGGGGCGACGTGTCCTGAGTGGGTCGATGGCGGGTGCGGCCCCGGGAAGGCTTCCGGGACCGCACCCGCCATCCCCCTTGTGCGGGCTCAGCGGGCCGGTGTCACGAGGACAGCCACTCGGTGGCGTTCAGCGCGAGCGCCGCGTTGGTGGCGCCGGTGTCGTTCCAGCCGTCGTAGAGCGTGTTGCCGGACTGGCCGGTGCCGTCGTCGATCGGGGAGCTGTCGCCCCAGAAGGCGATCTTTCCGCTGCCGAAGGTGCTGGTCGCGAAGAAGGCTCCGGTGGTGCCGGAATGACCGCTGCGGTAGAGAAGCCCCTTGACGGCCGAGTTGTCGGCGGGCTTGAGGGTGGCCGTCGTACCGCTGGCGATCAGGCTCTTGGTGACGGTGCCGAAGGAGCCGTGCAGCACCGGGTCGGCGCTGTCGCTGATCGCCGCGGGGTAGCCGGAGCTGATGCTGAGCGAGTCGATGGACAGGCCGAACGGGTCGGTGGAGTCGACGCTGTTGTTCGTCATCAGGTCGTTGAGGATCTCGACCGCGTCCTCGCCGTCGTTGTTGCGGTCGGCGCCGGTGTGGTCGGAGATCATGAACAGGCCGCCGCCGTTCTTCACGAAGTTCATGATCGCCGTCTTCTCGGCGGTCGTGAACAGCGTGTTGGGCTCCGGCAGGACGAGGGTGTCGAAGTTCGACAGGTCGGTCGCCGAGGAGCCGCCGTAGGTGAGGCCGGAGCCCGACGGCAGGGTGTCCAGCGTGTAGTCGCCGGTCTGCTGGAGCGCCACACCCCAGGAGGACAGCGCGCCCGTCCAGTCCGTCTCGCCGGAGGGCGAGGAGTCCTCGCCGGTCGGGTCGGGCTGGCTGGTGGAGACGATCCAGTCGGCGTTGCCGGCCGTCTCGGCGTGCGCGTTGTCGAACAGGACGCGGTGGGTGGTGGCGGCGGCCGCCGGACCGGCGGTGGAAGCCTGGACCGCGGCGCCGGTGGCGAGCAGTCCGAACACGGTGACGGCGGTGGTGAATCTGCGGGGGGACGTGCCGAGGCCGAGCATGCGGTGAACCTCCAGGGGTGGGGGGAGCGGGAGGCGGTGCGGGCGCCGGATCTGCGCGCGTAGAACGGCGGTTGCACGACCGCCGCTCGACACAAGGCTGGACGCTACACACAAGATCCAGACGGGCGGCAGGGCCCGCTGGGGGTTCACGTAGAGCTCTTACCCCGGCAGGCTTCCCCGCGCACTACGTCGATACAGGACCGCCCCCGAGCCCGATCTCGTTGCCGTCCGGGTCGTGGTAGGTCATCTTGCGGACGCCGTTGGAGTAGGTCTCGCGCCTCGCGGGTCGCAGGCCCCGGTCGGCGATGGCGGCGACGCGGGTGTCGAGGTCGTCGACGAAGAGGGTGTGGAGGGCGTTGCCGGCGCGGGCGGGGAGTTGCTCGATGTAGATGTAGCGGTGTTCCGCCAGCTCCCAGACGGCTTCCGTGTCGTTCGGGAAGAACGCCGCTGGGGTGCCGAGGAGTTGTTCGTACCAGGCCAGGGCCGCCGTGTAGTCGCTGACCGGAATGCCTGCGAAGAGGTCGAGGGACATCCGCCCATGTTAGGCGTTCGCGCTCCACGCCGCCCTCGCCACGGCCGTTCCGGCCCGCAGCGCGGCCACGGGATCGGCCGCCTCGTCCAACTCGATCAGCACCGTGCCGGCACCCGGCGTGCGGGACATCGCCGCGGCCCAGCCCGGCCAGTCCACGATGCCGTTGCCGAGTTCGGTCATGTACGGCTGCTGTTGGGCGTAGATGGTGTCGTCGACGGTGAGGTGGACGTCGATCGGGCGTACCGCGTCCTTCCAGTGGGCCAGCGCGATCCGCGGGGCGTGGCGGCGGGCGACGGCCACCGGGTCGCCGCCGCCGAGCGCGATGTGGCAGGAGTCGGGGCACAGCCAGACGTAGCGCGGGTCGGTCAGGGCCATGAACAGGTCGATGTCCCGCTCGTACCAGAGCGTGCTGTGGGACTCCGTGTGGAAGGCGAGCTTCACACCCTGCCGGGCGACGGCCTCGCCTACCACGTGCGCGATGTCGGCCATGCGGGTCATGTAGGCGGCGTCGACGAAGAACGGCGGCCGGGTCCCGTACGTCGTCCGCATCGGCAGCCCGGCGACGAGGAGTTCACCGCCGGCCTCGGCGAGGAAGGCCGCCCGGCGTTCGGCGTCGGCGACGATCGCGGGCAGGTTGTCGCCGTGCCGCCAGTCGGGGGCGTCACTGCCCGCGATGAACGCGCTCACGACGGACAGGCCCCGGGCCGCGAGCTCGCCGCGGAACGCGGGGGCACTGCCGAAGGCGCGCAGGGCGGAGTCGATGTCGCCGGGCGCGAAGGTCAGCTCGATCCCGGTGACACCGGCGTCGCCCAGGACGTCCATGACCCGGGCCCAGAAGAGCTCCGGGTGTGCCCGGGCCCACTCGCGTACGGCGTCCGCCGAGGCAAGGCCCCAGAAGTCCGGGTGGTAGAAGGTGATGATGTCGGTCGCGAAACGCGGCGTCGTCATTCGGCACCTCCGCGGGCGTTGTAGACGACCCCGTCGCCCGCGTCGACGGCCTTGCGGTAGTCGCGGAACACGGCGAGAGCCTCGTCCCGGAGCACGTCGCCCACGACCTCGATGCCGCGTGCCTCGAACTGCCGGGCCCAGTCCGCGCCGAGCGGGCCCTCGTCGAAGGTGGTGATCTCCTCCAGTTCCGGACCCTCGCCGGCGACGACGAGTCCGCGCACCCCTGACCACATGGTCGCGCCGTAACACTGGATGCAGGGACGCCAGTTGACGACCAGCTCATGGGCGGGGAGCCCCTCGCCGCCGAGATCCCAGCCGCCGGTCGCCGTCTGGGCGAGGCCGAGCGCGAGAACCTCGGCGTGGGCGCTGGAGACTCCCGAGGCGAGGACGACGTTCACGCCGACGGAGACGATCCGGCCGGTGTCCCGTTCGGCGACAAGGGCGGCGAACGGGCCGCCGTTGCCCTCGCGCCAGTTGCGGTCGGCCATGCGGTGGACGAGGCGCATCCGCTCGTCGCGGTCGGGGATGACGGCGGGCACGTCGGCCAGTTCGTCGTCGATCCAGGCCGGCAGGGCCAGGTGGAACTGCTTGGCGATGTCGATCACGGTGGGGCTTCCTGTCAGTGGGCGGCGAGTGCGGTGTTGCGTACGGTCACGGCGCGGGCGGCCCGGATGGCGGTCACCGCGCCGGTCAGGGTGACGTTGGCGGCCATCGCGGTGGGGATGACGCCGTTTCCGGCGAGGTACAGGTTGTCGTAGCCCCACACCCTGCCGTCCTGGTCGCACACGCTGGTGCCGTCGTCGGCCGTGCCGGAGCGGACGGTGCCGGTCTGGTGCAGGGACGAGCCGGGCGGGAGCAGCGCGCTCTCGGTCGCCGGGTCGAAGGGCCCGAACTCCTCGGCCAGCGAACGGACTTCGGCCAGGGCTCGGTCGATCAGGGTGCGGTCGGTGTCGGAGTAGCCGAACTCGACGGTGATCCGGGGCATTCCGGCGAGGTCGGTCTCGGTGTCGGAGAAGACGAGCCGGTTCTCGGGGCGGGACTCGACGGGGGCGTAGAGCGACAGGCCCACGGAGTGGGCGAGGGGGCGGCCGCCGTCGTCGACGTAGGTGCGGTTCATGATCTGGCCGTGGAACGGCTGGGCCGGCCCGTTGTGCGGCAGCCAGAGCGAGTCGGTGCTGAACTCGCCGGGGCGTGGCAGGGGCAGGGTGTCGAGGTCGATGCCGAACCGGTCGAGGTCGAGCAGGACGCGGGCGGTGATGAACGCGTGCTCGTTGAGGCGGCGGCCGAGCGCTGGGGGCCGGATGCCCGAGGCGAACAGCAGTTGCGGGGTGCGCAGGGCATCGGCGCACACCACGACGGTGTCGGCGTGGAGTTCGGACTCGGCGCCGTCGGCGACGCGGCGCAGCCGGGCACCGGTGACCCGGCCGTCCGTGGCCAGGAGGGAGGTCACGACCGTGCCGGTCAGCAGGGTGAAGGCGCGGTCGCCGCCGGTCGCGAGGGCGGGGAAGATCGTCCCGGGAGCCGTGCGGGGCATGGGGCCCGACGCGGTCGGGGTGACGGCCATGGGCATCGGCTGCGGTCGCCGGTCCTGCGGTCCCACGCCGTCGAAGCGTCGGCGCAGGATGTCGAGGACCCGGCTCCCCACCTCGGTCGGGCCGATCGCGGCGGGCGTGACGGCGAGGATCCGGCGCGCGGTGTCCAGGTCCGTCGCCCAGCCGACCGGGTCACCGAAGTCGAACACCTCGTCCCCGGCGGGCCAGGGGGTCGCGGCGGTCCAGTGGACGCCCATGCCGCCCGCGTTCCACGCGAGCGCCGCCTGGGGCATCGCCTCGGCGTCCTCGCCGAAGGCCAGGGCGTGGAACATGCCGGGTGTCAGGTCGGCGAGGCTGCCCGTGACCTCGCGCACCACCTCGGCGCCGGTGTACATGCCCTGGATGCCGGTGGCGACGCGTTCGTTGTAGCGCGCCCACAGGTCCGGGTCGTCGAGGTCGTGCAGGTGCAGGCCGGGAGCCGCGCCGATCGTGCTGCCGCCGTCCACCATGGTGATGCGCAGCGCCGGATCGCTGTCGCGCAGCTGCCGGGCCACGACGGATCCCATGATGCCGCTGCCCACGACGAGGACGTCGGTGCGGGGGGTGTCGGTCAAGGTGAGACTCCATGTGTTGTGCCACGGGTGCGGGAGAAGAGTGGGAGGTTGCCGTCACGCGCGCGGGACGAGCGGGCCGAACAGTTCGGTGTCCATGCGGTCGAGGGCCAGCTTCACGGCGCCGACGAGGGCCGCGTCGCGGCCCAGGACGGTGGCGCGCAGTTCGATCTCGGGGGCGCGGGCGTCGCGCATCGCCTCCCGCACCCGGGGCAGCAGCACGTCGGCCGCGTCCTCCAGGCCGCCGCCGAGCACGATGAGCGAGGGGGCGACCGTCCACGACAGGATGGTGAGGATCGACGCCATGTTCTCCACGAACTCGTCGACCTCCGCGAGCGCGGACGCCTCGCCCGATCTCGCGGCCTCGCAGCGGGCGAGGGCGACGGCCCGCTGTCCCGGTTCGGGTGAACTCAGCCAAGCCACGGGGTGGTTCTCGACCGAGGCCGTCGGTATCGACCGTGCCTCGACGATCTCGCCCGCCGCGCCGTCGAGACCGCGGTGCACGGCGCCCCGTATGAGGATGCCGAGACCGGTGCGGTTGCCGAGGATGGCCCAGACGACGTTGTCGTGGTCGCCGGCCACGCCCCGCCAACGCTCCGCGAGCGCACCGAGGTTGGTGTCGTTGTCCGCGAACCACGGCATCGGGATACGCCGTTGGAGTTCCTCGGGGAGGTGCACGCCCTCCCAGTGCTTCGTGTGCACCAGCCGCCGTACGACTCCCTCGTCGTCGATGGCGCCGCCACCGGCGACCGCTCCGGCGCGCAGCCGGTCCACCGACCCGCCCGCGTCGTCGAGCGCCCGAAGGACCAGCGCCGCCGCGTCGTCGAGCGTGGTCTGCGGGTCCTGGTAGGCGCGCAGTGGTCCCTCGGCCCTGCCGAGGATGCGTCCGCGCACATCGGCGACGACCGCGGACGCGCCCGAGGTGGTGATGCACACGGCGGCCAACAGGGCGTGTTCGGCGCGTAGTTCGTAGCGCCGGGCGGGCCTGCCGGCCGAGCCGCTGACCGGGACCCGGTCGAGCTCCGCCACCCAGCCGGCTTCGACGAGCGAGTCCAGGATGAGTTCGATGGTACGGCGGGAAAGACCGGCCTGACCGGCGAGCGCGGTCAGCGTCGTGGGCCCGGCCGACACCGCGAGCGCCCGCAGCACGACCGAGGTGTTGACGCGTCGGACGGCGCTCTGGTTCATCCCGGACATCAGCACGTCGCCGCCTCGGGCAGTGGCCGTACGACGGGATCGAACACGCCCGTGGTGTCGGCCACGAGCGGTGCACCGGTACGGCCGTACTCGCGCGCCGGGTCGCCGGGCACGCCGGTCGCGCGTGCCCAGTCCGGTTCCTCGCCGTGGAGGAACGCGACCAGGTCGGCGTGCATGGAAGTGGCCAGCTCCTGGGGCGGGTCGGTGCCGAGGGCCTCGGCGATCCCGCCCGCGTCGAGTACGTCGAAGAAGTACGGGATGTCGACGCAGTGGGCGGCGCCTCCGAGCACGGGCGAGGGCCATTCGAAGGAGTACAGCCAGGTGTCGGCGCGGGCGGCGCGACGGGCCGCCGCGGCTCGGGGGCAGGCGGCGCGGAACAGGGTGTCGGTGCGACGGGTGCCCGCCGCGCGGGCTCCGTGAACGGGACCTGGGCCGCTGTCGAACTCGTCCCCCGTGGCACCGAGCAGCAGAGGTACGTCATGCCCGTGCGCGCCGAGACCCTCCACGACCGGCACCGGGAGGATGTCGTCGCCGACGAACGGGCCCAGCACGAGCGCGTCGTCGCCTGCTTCGTCCCGCAGGTCGAGGACGGCCCGCTGGAGGTCCGCAACGCCGCGGGCGCCGAATCCGGCGCGCGTCGCGGGCACACCGAGCCGCTCCCCCAGCCGCCCGAGGAACGCGCGGACCGCGCGTGGCTCGAAGAACCCGCCGGACAGACTGACCGCCCGCTGGAAGCGGCCACGGCCGGCCGGCGACGAGAGCAGCGCGAGCACCGCCGCGCCCCCGGCCGACTGCCCTGCGACGGTCACCCGGTCCGGATCACCGCCGAAGGCGGCGATGTTCTCCCGCACCCAGTCGAGGGCGAGCAGCAGGTCCCGCAGCCCCAGGTTGGTGGGGACGTCGTCCAGTACGGCGAATCCGTCGACGCCGAGCCGGTAGCCGACGGTGACGCAGACGACGCCGTCGCGGGCGAAGGCGCGGCCGTCGTACCAGGGGCCGGCCGGACTTCCCGCGAGGAACCCGCCGCCGTGGATCCACACCATGACCGGGAAGGGCCCGCGGTCGTCGTCCGCGGCCGGGGCGACCACGCTGAGGTTCAGCACGTCGTCCCCCGGCACCGACGGCTCGGGCACGGTGGTCGTAGCGAACAGCGGCACGCGCTGGGCGGTCGGGCCGTGCCGGGAGGCGTCGTACGGCTCCGGGAACCGGCCGCGTGGGACGGGCGCGGCGAACCGACGTACGCCCGTGGGTGGTTGGGCGTAGGGGATGCCGAGGAAGCGGCGTACCTGACGATGGCGGCGACCGGTGATCGTGCCGGCCGGAGCGCGGACCGTGACCGGCTCGCCCGGCGCGTCGAGGGAGTTCATCACGCTCACCGCATTCCCGTTCCCGAGATGCCCTGCACGAAGTAGCGCTGGAGGAACAGGAAGAGCAGCAGCACCGGCAGCATCACGACGATCGCACCGGCGAGGAGCAGGCCGTAGTCCTTGACGTTGGCGGCCGCCTGGCTGGTGGCGGCCAGGCCCACCGGCAGGGTGTAGGTGTCCATGCTCTGGGCGACGATGAGCGGCCAGATGAAGTTGTTCCACGAGGCGAGGAACGACATGATCGTGATCGTCGCGACGGCGGGGCCGGACAGCGGGAGGAAGATCCTGAAGAAGATCCGGAACTCGCCCGCGCCGTCGATCCGGGCCGCTTCGAGGAGTTCGTCGGGGATCGACATCGCGTACTGCCGCATGATGAAGACGGACAGCGGCATCGCCACGCCGGGCAGGGCGATCCCGGTGAGGGTGTCCGCGAGACCGAGGTCGACGGTGATCACGAACTGCGTGACGAACACCGCGGTGAACGGCACCATCATCGCCGCCATGACCGCGCCGAACGCGAGCCTCTTGCCCGCGAAGTCGAGCTTGGCGAGCGCGTATCCGGCGGCCGACGCCGCGACGACGTTGCCGGCCACGACGATGGCCGCGACCACGACGCTGTTGACCATGAACTGGCCGAAACCCTCGGTGCGGAACAGCCGCAGGAAGTTGTCGAAGGTGACGTGGTGCGGGAGCCAGGCGCCGGGGTCGGAGCGGATCTCGTCGAGGCTGCGCAGCGAGCCGCTGAGCACCCAGAAGAAGGGCAGCGCCGTGAGCAGCGCGCACAGCACCAGCGCGCCGTACAGCAGTGGCCGGGGCACGGGCCGGCGGCGCGGGGCGAGGAGATCGGTGGTGGTGGAAGTGTTCCGCAGCGCGGCGAGAGCGGTCATGTGCGGGGCCTCAGCAGTCGGAACTGGACAAGACTCACCAGGGCCACCAGGACGAGCATCACGAACGACGCGGCCGAGGACATCCCGAACTCGCCGGCGCCGAACTGGTGGTAGGTGTACAGCGCCACGGACTCGGTGGAGCCGAGCGGGCCGCCGTCCGTGAGCAGATAGGGCTCGTCGAAGACCTGGAGGTAGAAGACGGTCAGCAGCACCGACACCATCAAGGTGGTGGGCAGCAGCAGCGGCAGGGTGATGTGCCGGAGCTGCCGCCACTTCCCCGCCCCGTCGAGGGAGGCGGCCTCGTACACGTCGTCCGGGATGGCCTGCAGACCGGCGAGGAACAGCACCATCGCGGTGCCGAAGTTGCGCCAGACGCCGAGCAGGATGACCACGGGCATGGCGAGGTTCGGGTCGTCCAGCCAGTTCGGCCCGGCGAGGCCGACGGCGCCGAGCCCTCTGTTGACGGTGCCGTCGGCGGAGAAGGCGTACTGCCAGATCAGGGCGACCGCTACGACGTTGGTGACGACCGGCGCGAAGAAGAGCGTGCGGAAGGTGCCGCGCAGACGGCGGATGCCGGAGTTCAGCGCCACGGCCAGGGCGAAGCCGATCACCATGGTCAGCGGCACGCCGACGGCCACGAACAGGGCCGTGTTCAGGATGTCGCGCAGGAAGCTGTCGTCCTGGAACAGCCGGACGAAGTTGTCCAGGCCGGTGAAGTCGACCGCGAACGGATGCTTGAGGTCGGTGCCCCGCAGATCGGTGAGGCTGAAGCCGAGCGCGGCGACGGTGGGGACGGCCGTGTAGACCAGGAACACCACGGCGAACGGCGCGAGGAACAGCCAGGCGACGGCGGTACGGCGGGCGCGCCGCCGGGGGCGCGCCACGGAGGTGGTGGTCATGGGCGGCTCACTTCGCGCCCGTGCCAAGGCTGTCGGCGTACGACTGGATGCCCGCGGCGGCCTTCTCCGCGGTCGACGTGCCCCGGGCGACGGCCTCCATCTCCTTGCCGATCCGGGTCGCGACCTGCTGCCAGGTGCTGACCCGCGGGAAGGTCCGGGTGTTCTTGAGCTGTGTGAGGAAGGCGTCGAGGAGCGGCTGCCCCTTGATCGCGGAGTCGTCCCAGGCGGAGACCACCGCGGGCAGTGAGCTGTACGCCTTGTACTGCGCGACCTGGGTGCTCGGCTGCGCCATGTGCCGGACGAGCTTCCACGAGGCGTCCGCGTTGGCACTGTCCGCGAGGACGCCCCAGCTGCCGCCGGCGGAGAAGGAGACGCTGCCCGAGGACCCGGCCGGCAGGGGTGCGGTGGCGACGTGGGACGCGGTCCAGCCGTCCTTCTTCGCGGCGGTGTCGAGCTGGCCGACCACCCACGGACCGGTGATCATCGTGGCGGTCTTCCCGCTGACGAAGTACGGCTGCGCGTCGAGGAAGGTGGGCGTGGCGGTGTCGGCGACGCCCGAGGTGAAGAACGACGCGTTGTACTTGAGCGCGTCGATCATCGCCGGGGTGTCGAGTGTCCACTTCCCGCGGGCGGAGAGGAGCGAGCCGCCCGCCTGCCATGCGTACATCGCGACGTCCTGGCCGTTGAAGATGTCCCACCCGATGTCGGCCGCGAGGCCGTGCTTGGCGCCGGCGCTCTGGAGGGCCCTGAAGAACGGCACCATCTCGTCCCACGTGGCCGGCGCCTCGACGCCCGCCTTCTTGGCCAGATCGGAGCGGTACACGAGGGCGTACGTATAGGCGTACCAGGGCACCGTGTAGGCCACGTCGTCGACGACGCCCGCGTCCCAGAGGCTCTTGAAGAAGCTGTTCGGGTCGACGAGGCCGCCCGGCACCGGCTGGAGGATCGACGGGTCGAGGAACTGGGCCTGCGACTCGGGGAAGAACTGGGCGATGTCGGGCCCCTTGCCCGCCGCGACCGCCGACTGCAGCTTGGTGTAGTAGTCGGCGTTCGGGATCAGCGTGAACTTCACGGTGACGTCGGGGTTGGCGGTCTTGAACGGCTTGATGACCTTGTCGAGCACATCGGCGTCGCCCTGCGCGGCCCAGACCGTGACGGTTCCGGTGGCCGGCGAGTCCCCGATGGGCGAGGCGGAGGACTTCGCGGCGGCGGCGCCGTCCTCGCGTCCGCAGCCGGTGAGGCCGAGGGTGCCGAGGACGGCCATGCCGGCGGTCAGCTTCAGGGCACCGCGTCTGGAGAGGTTGGGCACCTTGGGCTCCTGGGATTTCAGGGGGAAGTAGCGTTTTCGGTCCGGCGGACCCGAGGACGAAGCTACGAGGCATGCATTTCGGCCATATGCACGGAGCCGTCGCGAATAATTTCGGAACTTGTAGCGAAATCGAGGCGCCGTGCGCTCCGGCGCCGCTTCCGGGCAGCGGCCCGGCAAGCACGCCGCCCAGTGACATGCCGACGAAGCGGGCCGTAAGTTGACCCGATGGGCCTTTTCGACAAGCTGACCGGCACGCGCCACCCCGACCGCGGCACCGCACCGCGTTCCACCGAGGAGGTCAGGACCGCGCTGCTCGCCGTCAACCGGCCCGACGTGCCGTACGTCGTGCGCGACGCCCGGCCCGACGAGCGTGCCGACCTGGTCGCGGAGTGGCGGATCGAGGAACCCGCCTGGCACACCTTCTTCGCCCGCTCCCAGCTCACGTCGACCCTCAGGACGCGGATGCGCCTGGTCCCGGACGACCAGGAGGTGCGGGCGGTCGACGAGCAGTGGCAGGTCACCTGGGTCGGGGAGACGCCCCGGCTGGCCATCTCGCGCGAGTACTCGCGTGGGCAGGTCTCCATGGTCAGCCGGCAATGGACGTACGAGCGCGGGGACGACGGCCGGATGCACAAGACGGAGGTGTTCCGCTTCGATCCCGCGGACCTCAAGGACCCGCTGCGCGCGGCGGTCCTCGGCGCGGGCTGGACGTGGCGCGGCGTCGTCTTCAAGTTGTGACGCCCTGACACTGCCGAGGCGTCCATCTCATTTGCCCACCGGCCTGCGCGCCGAGCGACCCATGGCCCAAGATGAGCAGGTCATGCACCCACCCGCCACGCACCGTCCAGCGCCCCTGCCCGTCCTGCGGGCCGCGGTGTTCGCCGTCGTCGGCACGGTGCTGGGGGTGAGCGCCCACCATCTGGCCGCCGAGGGCGCCGTACCGTGGGCGCGGGGCTCGGTCGTGGCCGCCGCGCTGTTCGGTCTGGGGCTGGTCGGCGTACGCCGTCCCCGGCGCATGGCAACGGTCGTGGCCTGCAGTGTCGTGGGCCAGTCCGGGCTGCACCTGTGGCTGACCCTCGGCGCGCACGCGCGGCCGCCCGCTCACCAGCACGGTCACCGCATGCAGGGCGCCCACACGGCCTCGTACGACTCCGTGGCCATGGCGGCGGCCCACGCCGTGGCCGCCGTGCTCGTCGCGGTGCTGCTGCACCGCGCGGACGCGGCGTGCTGGACCCTCGCGCGTGGCGTGGCCGCGGTGTTCGACGCGGCGCGTGCCCATGTCGCCGCCGCGCACACGTTGTTCACACGGCCCCGGACGGCGGTGCGGCTCCGGCCGCCGGTGCTCGTGCCGATGGAGACCGGATGGTGCGCGGCCACCGGTCCGGTGCTCGCGTATGCGGTGGTACGGCGCGGTCCTCCCGCGTTCGGGTCGGCCGAAGCCAACTGACCCAGCCGGGAGGCCTGTTGAGGCCGCCCCGGCGCACCCCCCTGCCTGGAGACACCCATGTCCCGCACCACCCGCCGCCTCGCCGTCGCCACCGCGGCCGCGGCAACCGCCGTCCTGCTCAGCGCCGTTCCGGCCGCCGCCCATGTGGAGGTCGAGGCCGACGGCGCACAGGCCCTCGCCCAGGACGTCGAGCTCACCTTCACCGCCGAGTCGGAGTCGGCGACCGCCGGCATCACCCAGCTCCGGGTGATCCTGCCCAAGGGCATCGCCCCGTCCGACGTGACGTACGAGGACGGCCCCGAGGGCTGGAAGTTCGCCACCACGAACGACGGTTACACCGTCAAGGGTCCGGCCGTGAAGGTCGGTGGCGACGCCGAGCACTCGGTGGTCGTACGGCAGCTGCCCGACGCGAAGGAGCTGGTGTTCAAGACGCTCCAGACCTACAGCGACGGCAAGGTCGACCGCTGGATCGAACTGGGCGAGTCCGACGACGGCCACGGACACGGGCACGGCAACGAGGCCCCGGTCCTCGAACTGAAGGCGGCCACCCCGGGCGCGACCACGGTGAGCCCCACCCCCAGCACGTCGCCCACGCCGACGCCGACGCCGACCGCCACGGAGACCGGCGTCTCCTCCACCCCGCAGGCCGCCGACACCGAACAGGACGAGGACAGCGGTCTGTCCACGGGCGCGTGGATCGGTATCGCGGCGGCGGTACTGCTCGTGGCCGGGGCGGTCTTCCTCGTCGTACGCCGACGGGGCGGCGCTCAGCAGTAGTCCGGCGGCACGCTCCAAGGGCCCTCGCATCCACGGCAGTTCACGGTGCGGGGGCCCTGCCTCAGAAGTTCTTGACGAGCAACGTCGCCAGCCACAACGCGACCACCACCGCGGCGAGCACTCCGACCACCTGGACGGCCCGGACAGGAATCCTGCGCATCGCGTCCACCCTCTCCTCGACTCCTGACGCAGTCCTACCCCGGGCACTGGCCGGCGGCACGGTTCACCGCGACGATCCGAGGGAATCCCGACCAATCGGCGGTCAAGGAGAGCCCCTGTGAAGGCCATCGTCCAGAACGCCTACGGCTCCACCGACACACTGCACCTGCGGGACATCGACCGTCCCGTGCCCCGCGACGACGAGGTGCTCGTCGAGGTGCGGGCCGCCGGCGTCGACCCGAGCGTCTGGCACCTGATGACCGGACGGCCCTACATCGCCCGGCTCAGTCCTCAGCTCGGACTGCGCCGCCCCGCCCACACCGTGCGCGGCTGGGACGCCGCCGGACGCGTCGAGGCCGTGGGCGCCGAGGTGACCGGGTTCAAGCCCGGCGACGAGGTCTTCGGCCAGTGCGACGGCTCCTTCGCGGAGTACGCGCGCGGCAAGGCCGGACAGCTCGCCGCCAAGCCGGCGAGCCTCTCCTTCGAACAGGCCGCCGTCCTGCCCGTCTCGGGCGTCACCGCCCTCCAGGCCCTCGACGTGGCGCGCCCCCGGCCGGGGCAGAAGGTCCTCGTCATCGGCGCGTCGGGCGGGGTGGGGACGTACGCCGTCCAGCTCGCGGCGCACTACGGCGCCCAGGTCACCGGCGTCTGCGGTCCCCCGGCGAGGACGCGGGCCCCGTGCTCGGCGGACTGGACCGGTGGGTCCGCGGTCTGGTCCTCTCCGCGTTCGTGGGCCAGCGCCTGCGACCGGTGTTCGCGGTCACCCGGCAGCAGGACCTCCTCACGCTCAGGGCTCTCGTCGAGACGGGCGCGATCACTCCGGTCATCGACCGCGCCTATCCCCTGGCCGAGGCGGCCGACGCCGTACGCCACCTGGAGAAAGGGCATCCGCGGGGCAAGTTGGTCGTCACGGTCTGAAGCGGCGTTCGGCCGCTCCGGCGTCAGTCGGTGCGCGCGCCCTGCCGACCGCCGGGGGACTCCGCCCGGGCGAGCCAGGTCGTGAGGAGCGTTTCGAGGGTCTCGGCCTCGCCGGGTGTCAGCAGGTCCAGGAGCCGGCGTTCGTTGCGCATGTGGTCGGTGAAGGCCCGGTCGATCAGGTCGCGGCCGGGCCTGGTGAGGGCGACGATCCGGCCCCGCTGGTCGTCGGCGGCGCGTCGGCGGGTGACGAGTCCGGCGCGCTCCAGGCGGTCGATCCGCTTCGTCATCGCGCCGGTGGTGACCATGGTGTGGGCGGCGAGCTCGCCGGGCGCCCGTTCGTAGGGCTCGCCGGCGCGGCGCAGGGCGCACAGGACGTCGAACTCCCCCTCGCTCAGGCCGTAGTCGCCGTAGACGAGGCAGAGCTCCTCGGTGAGCCGGTCGGCCAGGCGGTGCAGCCGGCCGATCACTCCCTGCGGGGTGACGTCGACGTCCGGCCGTTCACGACGCCAGTCGGCCTGGATGCGGGCCACGCGGTCGAGTTCTTCCATGCGGTCACAATACCTTCCCGGGAAGCTATATTGGCTTCCATGGAAGCTAATGCGCGCTGGGTGGCCCTGACCGCGGTCGCGCCGGTGGCCTGGGGCACCAACTACTACGTCACGCACGAGTACCTCCCCGCCGACAGTCCGCTGTACGGGGCCGCTCTGCGGGCGCTGCCCGCCGGGCTCGTCCTGCTCGCGCTGTGCCGGAAGCTGCCGCGTGGGGCGTGGTGGTGGCGGTCGGCGGTACTGGGGCTGCTCAATGTGAGCGTGTTCTTCGTGCTCGTCTACGTCGCTTCCCAGCTGCTTCCGACAAGCATCGCCTCGACCGTCATGGCCATGTCCCCGCTGACGATGATGCTCATCGCCTGGCCGCTGGTCGCCGAGCGGCCCGGCCTCGCGCACCTGACCGGCGCGGCGGTCGGGCTCGGCGGGGTGTGCCTGATGCTGCTCACCGGGGAGGGCGGGGTGAACGTGCCGGGCGTCCTCGCCTCGGCGGGGGCGATGCTGGTGTCGGCCTTCGGTCACATCCTGACCAAGCGGTGGAACGCCGGTACGGACGTGCTCGCCTCCACGGCCTGGCAGCTGACCGCCGGGGCGGTGTTCCTGCTGCCGGTCGCCGCGGCCGTGGAGGGCCCACCACCCACGCTCTCCCCGTCGGCGCTTCTCGCCTTCGGCTACGTCTCCCTGGTCGCCACCGCGCTGGCCTTCACCGTCTGGTTCGCCGGACTGCGCCATCTGCCCGCGGCGACCGTGGGCCTGATCGGGCTGCTCAACCCGGTGACGGGTGTGCTGCTCGGCACGGCCGTCGCGGGCGAGGCGATGACGGGCCGGCAACTGTGCGGGCTGGCGCTCGTGCTGATCGGCGTGGTGCTGGGCAGGCCCGCGCGCCCGGGCCGACGGGACTCCCGTCCGCGAACCCTCACGCCTCCCGCACCCGAGCCCTCCGCCTGCGAGCGCCGGTGAGACCGGTGCAAGGTTGAGGGGTGACCGAACGACGCTTCGACGTATGGGCGGCCGGGGACGCGTACGAGCGGTACATGGGCCGCTGGAGCCGGCTCGTGGCCGACGAGTTCGTGGCGTGGCTCCCCTGCCCGCCCGGCGCACGGTGGCTGGACATCGGATGCGGCTCGGGCGCGCTCACCTCCACGGTGGCCGTCCGCTGCCGGCCCCGGACGGTGCTCGGACTGGACGGGTCCGCCGGGTTCGTCACCACGGCCCGTGCCTCGACCCCCGAACCGGCCCGCTTCGCCGTGGCGGACGCCCGTGCCCTGCCCGTGCGGGACGCGGACTTCGACGTGGCCGTCAGCGGACTGGTCATCAACTTCCTCCCCACGCCCGGCGCCGCGCTCGCCGAGGCGGCGCGCGCGGTGCGGCCCGGCGGCCTGGTCGCCGCCTATGTGTGGGACTACGCCGAGGGCATGGAGTTCCTGCGCCACTTCTGGGCTGCCGCGACAACCGTGGATCCCTCGGCGACCGCCCACGACGAGAGCCGCCGCTTCCCGCTCTGCGATCCCACCGCACTGCGCGACCTGTGGGACGAGGCCGGGCTGACCCGGGTGACGGTCGCACCGATCGACATCACCACCCTCTTCCCCCACTTCGACGACCTGTGGTCCCCGTTCCTCTCCGGCCAGGGCCCCGCCCCCGGTTACGTCGCCACCCTCTCACCGGCCACCCGGGAACGGCTGCGCCGGACGCTGCACGACCGGGTACCGGCCGGGGCCGACGGGACGATCGCCCTGAAAGCCCGCGCGTGGGCCGTACGGGGGAGCAAGCCGGATCACTGACAGCACCCGGTAGTGTCCGCCCGGTGAATCTGAACCTCTCCGACAAGGTCCCCAAAGGGCTGACCCTGCGCGCCCGCAGTTTCATCGGCAGCGACTGCGTCAAGGTCGACGTCCAATCGAGGGAGCAAAACCGGCAGGCGTGGCTCGAGTTCGGCATCCCCGCGGAGGAGATAGACCGCGTCGTGGCGTTTCAGCGCCAATGGGGCGGCCTCGTACTGCCACCGTATCCGCGCTACGACGGTGGGCCCAGTTATCTGAATCCCGATGTGCCGGTGCGCTCCGGGGACGAAGGCTGGTGGTTCGCGGCAGGGGACCAACGGTGCTCGGTGCCCTTCTCGTTCATGATCGGACCCGGCGGGGAGTTCGGCATCCACTCGTGGCGCTGGACCCCCCTGCACGAGACGATCGAGGGGTGGGTGGAGTCCCTCGCCCTGGCTTACCACGCGGCCTTGTGGGCCAAGTGCATCACCAAGGTGACCGGCGACGAGGTCGAGGCCATCTCGCTGGACGGCTACCAGCCGGTGCGCGAGGTCAGAGGGCTGGCGGACACCTGGTGGCGGGGCACCGACTCGCTCGTGGCGATCTTCAACGGTGAGGCCGACTGTCTTTCGGCTCCCCAATCCCGTACGGCGTTGATCTACTCCGGCCTCGACGAGTGGGGCCTGAGAGGGGGTGTCGACGACGAAGAGTGAGTGCCCGGAACCTTGTCCCATATACCCTCCCCGGGTATGTTCCGTCGAGAGGAACTCCCGCACGGCACAAGGAGGGTGACCGCCATGTCCGAGAACCCTGCCGGCGTCGACGGCTTCGCCGAGGACGGGTACGCCGAGGTGCGGCGGGTCTTTCAACGGCTCGTGGACGACGGGGCGGAGACCGGGGCCGGGCTGTCGGTCTGGCGGGACGGGCGGGAGGTGGCGCGGCTGAGCGCGGGGTGGGCCGATGCCGGGCGGAGTCGGCCGTGGCGGGCGGACACACTGGTCATGCCGTACTCGCTGTCGAAGACCTTCGTCACGCTCGCGGCGCTGGTGGCGGTGCGCGAGGGGGTGTTGGCGCTGGACGAGCCCGTCGGCACGTACTGGAAGGCGTACGGGAGCAACGGCAAGGAGGCGACCACCCTCCGCCAGATCCTCACCACCGCGCGGGCCAGCCCCGCTTCCCCGCCGAGGCCGCGGACCTCGGCCTGCTGGACGACGCCGGGCTGCGCGACAGCCTGGCGCGGGCGGTACCGGAGTACGTCCCGGGCACCTCGCTCGCGAACACGCCCTGACGTACGGCCATCTCGTCGACGGCATCCTGCGCGCGGCCGCCGACACCACGCTCGGGGCGATGTTCAACGACGTCGTGCGGCCGGCACTGGACCTCGACGCCTGGTTCGGCGTACCGGACGGCGCGTTGGACCGCGTCGCCGACCTCGAGTACGCGCACCCCGACTGGCCGGAGCAACTGCCCGCCGCGCCCTGGCTGCGGATCCCCCACGGCGCCCTGGACACGGAGCGGACCAACTCCCGGGCCTGGCGCCAGTCGGTGTTCGGCGCGGCCAACCTCCAGACGACGGCCACCTCGACCGCGGCCTTCTTCTCCCGCCTCACCGACGACGACGGACCCGTACGTCAACTCCTGGGCCCGCGGCTGCACTCAGAGCTCCTCACCTCCCAGGTCACCGGCCACGACGAGGGGAAGATCGTCAAGGGCGGCATCGGCGGTTCCGCCGCCTGGTGGTCACTGCGGCACCGGCACGCCTGCGCGTATCTGACCCGCCGACTGGACGACCACGCGCGCGCCGTGCGGATCGCCACGGCCCTGGGAGACGACCTGACCGTCGGGGGCGAGGACCGAACAGGCCCCAGTTCTAGCGCAGTTCGACCGTCGCGCCACGGCGTTCGAGGAGTTGGACGATCTCCTCGAAGTAGGTGAGCCCCTCCTCGGACACGTCATCGGCGAAGGCCTGCCGTGCGATGTGGGAGCCGTGCCAGATCAGGGTGAAGGGCGCGGCGATGCCGAAGCCACCGCCCAGACAGTCCCTGAACGCGTTCCACTCACGCCCGAAGTAGCCGCCCGGACCCACCAGCGCCTCGGCCATCGCACAGTGCAGGCCGGGCTCGTCGGTGACGAAGGCGCCGTCGAGGTGGTGGACGCCACCGGAGCGGTCGAAGTGCGGCTCGCCGACACCGGTGGCGGTGAGTTCGAGCCACTCGTACCGGCCCTCGGTCGTGTGGGGAGCCCATTGATTACGGACCGTCGGGGCTCCCCGGTACCAGGTCTCCCAGATCGGACGGGCCGCCAACGGGCGCTGGTCGCCGCCGTCGGTGAGCGTGATGTCGAGGAGGTCGGCGCCGAGCACGGACGGACGTGCCTTCTCGATGCGCAGATACACGTGGTGGCGGTACATCACCCGGCCGTGCTGGTCCAGCGCCCACAGCCCCACCCAGTCCCTGTCCCACTTGCGCCGTCGGCTCAGTACGGTGCGCAGCGGCTCGGCGGGCTCACAGCCGAGGAGGTGCATCGGCACCGGCCCCCGGCCGTAACGGGAGACGAACAGCCCCTCCACGTCCAGGCACTGCCCGGCGGGCGTGGCCCCCGCGGTGGTCCCTGCGAACACCTTGAACACCGGCTGTGCCGGCCGCGTGTGCTCCCAGGCGTGTTCCTCTTCGACGCCCGCCCCCACGACGACATCCACCAGTGCCGGATGGCTCCGGTTCGGCCGGTGTGCCAGTACGACGGTGTCGGCCAGGGTCCACCACTGCAGCGGCTGTTCCTCGTCCCAGACCTCGACACACAGGTCACCCAGCAGCCCGGTGCCCGTACTGTCCGACAACAGGGCGTCCCGCAGCGGGCCTTCGGGAGTGCAGCCCCGCAGCGTCAGAACCTCACGCGGCGGCGGCACCTTGTCGACGAACAGGCCCTCGACAGCGGCACAGCGTCCCCAGTACCGCTCCTCGCCGTCCGCGTCCTCCTGAACCAGCAGATATCTGACCGGGACATCCCGCTCCCAGACCGCATGCTCCGCGCCCCGCACCCATCCCCCACACTCGAACCACCCGCACCCGACCCGCACTTGGGATCAGGTCCACGGAAGCGTTTCACCCGGGCGCGGTTCGCGCCTCTCAATTAGTTACCGATTCCGGCGGCGACCACGGAAGAATCGGGCCATGGGGATAGATCTGCAGTTGCACAACGGGCGGCCGCACCAGCCCAAGCGGCGTCAGAAGCAGAAGCCGAAGCCGACGCTGATCCGTCAGTCCCACGAGCATGGCGAGGCGCTGGCCGGGCTGATCTCCGAACTGCCCACCAACACCTCGGGCAAGCTCTGGATGGTCGACCCGTACAGGGACACCCTCTTCAACGAGCAGGTGGCCGAGGCCGCGCTCCGGGAGATCCCCGATCTGCTGAACCGCTGCGCGGACGACGCTCAGACCGCTGCGGTCCGGGACCTCGCCGCGTGTCTGGAGGACTGCGCCACGACCCCCGGCAGTTATCTCGTGTTCGTCGGGGACTGAGCGGCCTCACTCACACGTGGCGGTCCTGCTCATACGGCGCCGAGGAACCCCGGGTCGGCCGGGCCCAGCTGCCGGGCGAAGTCGGCGGCCACTCCGAGGACTTCGCGCATCGGCACGGCCCGCCAGCTGTTCGCGGCGAGATCGGCGTGGGCCTCCTCGGTCCACAGGAACGGGAACACGCTGATGCCCTGCGAGAGATCCAGCGCGGCGGCCTCCTCGCGCCAGCCGGGCCGCCGCAGCCCGTCGTAGAACGTCTCCAGGCGGCCGGACAACAGCCAGTGCACCCATGAGGAGTGGCCCATGTCCATCGCCTCCCACGCCAGGGTGTCGGGCGCGAAGTAGGTCATCCGGCCCGGGGAACCGGGGCGTCCGGACGCTGCGGGATCATGACCGTTCAGGGCGAACACACCTCCCAGCGCGTCCTGGCCCACCACGAGCCCGGCCTCGGGAGACCAGTCCGGGTCGAACGCGTCGGGGAAGCGGTTGACCTGGGCCAGGCTCGGCAGGCCGCCGCTCGCGTCGGAGCCGCCGCCGAAGACCCGTACCCAGCCGTCGTCGAGGACCAGTCCGCCGCAGTTCCAGGCCAGGGCGCCGAGCGTGGAGCGTGCGGTGACCTGCATCTGCAGCACGCTCCGACGCCCCTCGGCCGGGTCGGCGGCGAGCACCCGCACCGGGACGGCACTGCCCGCGAACGCCTCCCGGAGTTCCGGCCAGGCCGGGTCGTCCACCCGTGTGAGCTCGTCGATCTCCCGCATCCGAGGATGATCGCAGCCCTCGGAGGGGCGGGCTCTAGGGGGCCGCCGCCTCCAGGTCGGCGACGGTGCCCGACATGATCGTCCGGACATGTTCGGTGATGTGCTCCAGCGGCCAGTCCCACCAGGCCACCGCCAGCAGCCGGGCGATGTCCTCGTCGCTGTACCGGGTGCGGATGAGGCGGGCCGGGTTGCCGCCGACGATCCCGTAGTCGGGGACGTCGGTGGTGACCACCGCGCCGGTGCCGATGATGGCGCCGTGACCGATCCGTACGCCGGGCATCACCGTCGTGCCGTGGCCGAACCAGACGTCGTTGCCCACGACCGTGTCACCCCGGTTCGGCAGTCCGGTGAGCAGGTCGAAGTGCTCGGACCAGGAGCCGCCCATGGTCGGGAAGGGGAACGTCGAAGGGCCGTCCATACGGTGGTTGGCACCGTTCATGATGAACCGCACCCCCGTCCCCAGTGCGCAGAACCTGCCGATCACCAGCTTCTCCGGCCCGTAGTGGTACAGCACGTTCCGCGTCTCGAAGGCGGTCGGGTCCTCCGGGTCGTCGTAGTAGGAGAACTCCCCCACCTCGATGAGCGGCGACTTCACCAACGGCTTGAGCAGCACCACACGCGGCTGCTCGGGCATCGGATGAAGCACCGTGGGGTCGGCGGGTACGGGCATGGTGGCGATTCCTTGCTGATCCGGGTACCGGGGGTCCGGAGCCACGATCGCAGTGGGCCGGGCCCGGCGACACCGAATTCCCGCCGAGCCGCGGTGGCCGTCTCGGGCGGCGGCGCCGGTCACGGCTGGATCGGCGCACCAGGTGCTGCCCTACTGCTTGGCCGAGGGTCGGCATGACGATCCGCAGGCGGAACGGGTCGGCCGGCACTCCGTAGCGATTCGCGACACCCCCTGCCGGTTCACCGCGCCCAGTGCGGCGCCCAGGTCTCCGCGTCGGGGCGCCCCGGCCCCGTGCTGTCGAGGTAGGCACGGAGCCTCGCGAGGGCGGGGTGGGGGTTGTCGGACCGCCAGATCAGTGAGTGCGGGTACACCGGCACCGGGTCGCGCAGCGCGATGCGACGCAGGTCCTGGTCGGTGGGCCAGACCATGCGGGTCTGTTCGCCGACCAGGGTGGCCAGCTGCGGGGAGTCGGCGATCGTGTCCAGGAGCGGATCGGTGCCGAAGTCGGGTCCGGTCGCCTCGATGGTGAGACCGAACTCCGTGGCGAACTCGTCGTAGTACGACGCCCATTCGGTACCGGCGACCAGGCCCGGCATCCAGATCCGGTGCCCGGCGAGCTGGGCCGGGGTGACCGCGCGGGCCGTGGCCAGGGCGTGCTGTGGCCCGGTCAGCAGCTGGACGGGCTCGTCGTGGACCCGCGCCGCGTCGATGCCGTCGGGGAGCCGGCGAGCGGGGACGGTGACGGCGCGGAAGGAGGCGTCGATCGTCCCGGACCGGATGGCGGCCAGTGCCTCCTTGGCGTCGAAGAGGGTGACCACGTCGAGTTCGATCTCGGGACACGCGCGATGGAAACCGCGCAGCAGCGCGGCCGGGCCCAGCCGGCGGCCGATCACGTCCACGCGCAGAGCACGGGAGCCGGGCCGTACGGAGGCCATGGCCCGCTCCGCGGTGTCGAGCAGCGCCCGGGCGTGCGGCAGGAACGCCTGACCGTCGATGGTGAGCCGCACTCCGCGCGGGGTGCGCGTGAACAACCGCACGGCGAGCTCCTTCTCGAGCGCGGCGACGCGCTTGGAGACCGCCTGCTGGGTGACCGCCAGGGCCGTGGCGGCGTCCTGGAGCCGTCCCGTCTCCGCGGCCGTCACGAACGTCCGCACGGCATCGAGGTCCATGGCCGCCATCGTAGAGCCACAACCCCTGGTTGTGTCCGAGCCGCTCGGGGGTTGTTTGATCTCTGGATCCGTCGACCGCTTGGATGTCCGTGGACCAGGGAGAGAGGCGGCGGCATGGGGCGGGCGTTCGGGTGGTTGTGGGCCGCGTACGGCGTCAGTGCGCTCGGCACCGCGCTGGCTCTCCATGCCTTTCCGCTGATCGCGATCCTCGTGTTGCACGCAGGTCCGGCCGAGGTGTCGGTGCTGGCAGCGGCGGGGCTCGCGGTCGGGGCGGTGGTGGCGGTGCCGCTCGGGCCGTGGGTGGAGTTCCGCCGTAAGCGGCCGGTAATGATGGCCATGGATCTGGCCCGGTGCGCGCTGCTGCTGAGCGTCCCGGTGGCGTACGCCTTCGATCGGCTCAGCTTCGTACAACTTCTGGTTGTGTCGGTGCTCGTCGCCGCGGCCGACATCACCTTCACCGCCGCGTCCGGCGCCTGCCTCAAGGCGCTGGTGCCGCCGGAGGATCTGCTGACCGCCAACGGACGGTTCGAGGCCACGATGTGGACCACCACCATGATCGGGCCGCCCCTCGGCGGCGCGGCGATCGGGCTGCTCGGCCCTGTGGTGACCGTCGTCGCCGACGCCGTCAGCTATCTGCTCTCGGCGGTCGGGATCCGCGCCATGGGCGGGAAGAAGGAGACCCGCCCGATACGGCCCGAGACGGGAGACCGGCTCAGGAGCGGTGACCTGCTCGACGGCTGGCGCTTCATCCTCACCGATCCGGTGCTGCGCCCGCTGTTCCTCAACGCCGTCCTCGTCAACGGGCTGATCATGGTGGCCGCCCCGCTGCTCTCCGTCCTCATGCTCGGCGGCCTCCATTTCGCACCCTGGCAGTACAGCCTCGCCTTCGCGGTGCCGTGCGTCGGCGGGCTGATCGGCGCTCGGCTGTCCCGGCGGCTCGTCGCGCGGTTCGGCCGGCACGAGGTCCTCGTGACCGCCGGGACCCTGCGGGTGTGCTGGCCGCTGGGGCTGGCCTTCGTCGGTCCCGGTGTGCCCGGACTCCTGCTGGTCATGGTCGTCGAGCTCGGGCTCATCACCTGCATCGGCGTCTTCAATCCGGTTCTGGCCACCTACCGGCTCGAACACACCCCGCACGACCGTGTCGCCCGCACACTCTCCGCCTGGTCCATCAGCGCCAAACTGACCATCGCCGCCCTGACCGCGCTCTGGGGCCTGCTGGCCACCCTCACCAGCGCCCGCACCGCCATCGCCGTGGCCGGACTCCTCCTCCTCGCCACGCCCCTCCTGCTCGGCAGGCGCGCGCTGCCGTCGGCCTGACGCGGCAGCGGATCACCTCCGGGACGTACGCGCCGCCCCGGCCCTCCCCGCAGGCGCGCTCCTCACAGCCGTACGACGATCAGGGCCGTGTCGTCCGTGGCCCCCTCCGGCGGGAGGAGTTCCTCCAGGACCGCGTCCGCCAGCGTCTCCGGATCGGCGTCCCGGTGGCGGGTGAGGGAGTCCGCCAGGCGCCCCAGACCGATCTCGATGTCCTCGCGGCGGCGTTCCACCAGGCCGTCGGTGTAGAGCACCAGGGTGGAGCCGTCGGTGAAGGAGGTCGTCGCCTGCGGTCGCGGGACCGGGTCGGGGCTGGCGTCCAGCGGCGGGTCCGTGGCCGCGTCGAGGAACTCGACCTTGCCGTCGGCGTGGACCAGGGCCGGCGGAGGATGCCCCGCACTGCTGTAGGTGACGGTGCGGACGTCGAAGTCGATGAAGGTGATGACCACCGTGGCGGACTCCGCGCCGGCCACCACGTGCGCGTAGCGCCCCAGGACGTCGAGGGCCTGCGAGGGACCCTCGGCCACCCGCGAGGCGGCGCTCAGCGCGCTGCGCAGCTGACCCATCACGCAGGCCGCCGCGAGTCCGTGGCCGACCACGTCACCGACCGCGACACCGATACGGTCGCCGCCGACCAGGTCCACGAGGTCGTACCAGTCACCGCACACGTTCAGCGCGCCGACCGCGGGCCGGTAGCGCACGGCCACCCGGTGGTCCCCCTTCAGCTTGGGTGTCGGCAGCATGGCCTCCTGGAGCGCCAGCGCGACCTCACGCTCACGGGCGTGGGCCTTTCTCAGGCGCTCGTTGACCTCCTGCAACTCCCGGGCACGGATGTACAGTTCGGCCTCCAGCGCCCGGGCCCGGGTGCCGACGGGCCCGCCGCGGTCTCGGATGAACTCGGTGACCTCCTCCACCCGGTGCACGAGCAGAGCGACCTCGCCGTCGGGGCCCAGCACGGGGGCGTTGACCGGGCTCCAGTAGTGCTCCTCCCAGCGCCCCGGCAGCTCCAGGGACCGGACGTCGTAGCGCTGCACCGCCATGGTGTCGCGCTCGCCGGTGGTCAGGACACGCTGCAAGGAGGCGGCAAGATTGCGCATGCCGGAGGCGCCCGGGTCCTCCGGGTTGTCCGGGAAGACGTCGAAGAGGTAGTGCCCGACCAGCTGCTCCCGGCTGCGGCCGGACATACGGACGAACTCCTCGTTGGCGTCCACGTACACCAGATCGGGTGTCAGGACCGCCACCATGCCGGGCAGGGCCTGGAACACCGCCGCGTAGTCGATCCCCGCGTCCGCCATGGCACTGCCGCCTCACTGCCGATATTGCATCACTTCCCACGATATGAGGCGACGGTGTCCGGCGGGCGGTTCTTGCAGATCACGGGTGCCGGTAATTCGGTTGCCGCGACCCTGTCCGCACGGGCTAGATTCCGCGCATGGCAGACATTCGGGGCTCGTACGACGATCTGTTCACCGCCGTGCCGAACGCGCTGGCCGGTTTCCTCGACGCCGGGGACGTGGGTGGTTCGGTCGCGGTCTTCGTGGACGGTGAGCCCGTGGTGGACGTCTGGGGCGGCTTCGCGGACGCCGGCCGCACGGTGCCGTGGGAGCGGGACACCGTCACCAACGTCTGGTCGGTCACCAAGACGATGACGGCACTGTCCGCGCTGGTGCTGGCGGACCGGGGCGATCTCGACGTGGACGCGCCGGTCGCCCGGTACTGGCCGGAGTTCGCCGCGGCCGGCAAGGAGAAGGTGCTCGTACGGCACCTGCTCGCGCACACCGCCGGTCTGCCGGACTACGACGGGCCGGTGGAGGAGCTGTACGACTGGGCGGCGGTCACCGCCCGGCTGGCCGCGCTGGCGCCGCAGTGGGAGCCGGGGACCTCGGCCGGGTACCACTCGCTGACGCAGGGGTTCCTCGTCGGCGAGGTCGTCCGCAGGATCACGGGCCGGACGCCGGGCGCGTTCTTCGCCGAGGAGGTGGCCGGGCCGCTCGGCGCCGACTTCCGGATGGGGCTGTCCGCCGAGCACGACCACCGCGTCGCGCTCGCCGTTGCGCCGCCCGGCCAGGACGAGGACTACGTCGCCGGGGCCGCGGGCCAGGACCCGACCCCCTCCACGGCCACCGGGATCCGGCTCCGGGACGGCAACAGCATGTCCTGGCGCCGGGCCCAGATCCCCGCGGCGAGCGGCTTCGGCAACGCCCGCTCGGTCGCCCTCGTCCAGTCGGTGATGGCCTGCGCGGGCACGGTGCGCGGAGTCCGGCTGCTGTCCCCGGCGGGCTGCGCACGGGCCTGGGAGGAGCAGTACAGCGGCGAGGACCGCATCCTCGGCATGCCGGTGAGCTGGGGCCTCGGCTACGGCCGCTTCGGCACCACGTACGGCTGGGGCGGCTGGGGCGGCTCACTCGTCATGATCGATCCGGGCGCCCGTATGACAGTGGCGTACGTGACGAACCAGATGCGCGAGCCGGGGGCGGACCAGCGGGGCCTGGAACTGGTGATGGCGGCCTACGAAGGGCTGCAGGGGCTGGGCGGCTGAGCCCGACGGCGGGGGCGGGATTGCCGGGCCGGGGCCCCAGCGCGGGGAGACAGGGCGCGGGGGCCCGCGGCCCGCAAGCACAGGGGCGCGGGGCCAGGGGCCGGGCCGGGCACAGTCCGCACCGCGGGCGCACAGCGTCGAGGCCCGCGCCGCGAGAGCGCGCAGGCCCGACTCCGGGACACAGGGCCGGGCCCCGTTCCCGGGACGCAGGACGTCCGCGCATCGTCAGACCCTCGCGCACCGGCGGCGAATTCCAGGGCAGGGCCGGGCCGGGCACAATCCGCACCGCGGGCGCACAGTGTCAAGGCCCGCGCCGCGAGAGCCCGCAGGCCCGACTCCGGGACACAGGGCCGGGCCCCGTTCCCGGGACGCAGGGCGTCCGCGCATCGTCAGGGCCCCCGCCCTCCGACCGGGCAACATTCCCCGACCGGGTGCCCGGGGTGCGGCAAACTGTCCTGCGTACGGCGTGCTGCCGCAGAGGCCGTCCCACCCGGCGGTCCGTGCCTGCGCCCCGCGCCCGGCTCTTCGTACCGCCCGGTCGGGCGGGGCACCGAACCCCCGCCCGACTTCCGTCCCATCCGCCCCACCCGGATGCGCCACGGGCCCCTCGTGGCGCATTCTTGCTGTGTGTCGCCCGTGGGGCGATGCAGGGACAAGGCAGGCCGATGACTGGGAGCGGCGAGAACGCGCACCGGGCGCCGGGACGGCTGGCCGCGCTGCTGATCGACGCCTCGACAGAGGCGATCGGCGCGGGCGGTGGTCACTCCGGCGGCGTCTACCTGCGTTCGAGCACCTCCGGAATGCTGCGTCTCGCGGTGCTCGCCGGGCTCCCGGGACCGTTGTTCCGGCCGTGGTGGCGGCTGCACGCCGACCGTCCGTTCCCCGTCGCCGACGCCTACCGGCTCGGGGTGCAGGTCGTGCTGCCGAACGCCACGGAGACCATGCGCCGCTACCCCCAGTTCGCGGCCGGTCTGCCGTTCCAGTTCGGGTCGCTGTACGTACCGGTCGTAGGGACGTCCACGACCTTCGGCGTGCTGACCGTGCTGCGCCCTTCCGCCGCGGACGCCGCCGAGGTACTGGCCGAGCGGGAACGGGTGACCCGGGTGGCGGAGGACCTGGCCCGCCGACTGGAGGACCTGGAGGACACCGAGCCGGTCGCCTGGGACGGTGAGCCTTTGTGCGTGCGGCCGCCGACCGCGCATGTGTCGGCGGGACGGCTCGGACGGTTCGCCTGGGATCCGGCGACCGGCGTGGTCACCGCGGACGCGCACCTGCATGCCCTGCTGGGCGTGGCACCCACGGAGTTCGGCGGCACGGTCGAGGCGCTCGCCCGGGCCGTGGCCCCCGACGACACCCGGCGCGTGCTCGCCGCACTGCGGGAGGCAGCCGCGAGCACACCGTCGCTGCCGCTGTATGTGCGGGCCGCGGACGGCGGACTGCGGCTCATGGAGTTCTGGACCCCCGAGGCCCCCTCCGCCGCGTCCGGCGCACGGCCCGTCAGGGGTTTCATCCTCGATCCCGGGTCAGGGTCCGCGGCCGACGCCGCCGCCGATCTGCTCCCGGAGGGTGTGTTCTGCCTGGACCGGCTGGGGCTGGTCACCTACGCGAATCCCCGCGCCGCACAGCTGCTGCACCGGCCGCGGGACGTACTCCTGGGCCGCCCGCTGTGGGACGGCGTGCCCTGGCTGGCCCAGCCCGACTTCGAGGACCATCTGCGCAGCGCCCTGCTGTCGCCCGAGCCGGTGCATCTGCAGGTGCGGCGGCCGCCCGACGTGGACGCCGCCTACGAGGGCGACTGGCTCGCGCTGTCCGTCTTCCCCGGCCCGGACGTGCTGACCTGTACGGTTCAGCCGACGAGCCGGATGCCGGACTCCGCCGAGACCTTCGAGGTCGCCCAGACGGGTACGTCGTCGCTGGCGCCGCTGTACCGCCCGATCGTGCTGGCCATCGCGCTGACCGAGGCGGTCACCGCCCGTCAGGTGTCGGCCGTGGTCATGAAGGAGCTGCTGCCCGTGTTCGGGGGGCGCCGGCTGGCGATCTACCTCCTCCAGGACCGGCATCTGTACCTGGCGTGGGAGTCCGGTTTCCCGCCGGGGTTCCTCGCCCCGTTCGACGGGGTGGGGCTCGACGAGCATCTGCCCGGCGTCGAGACGCTCACCAGCGGCAAGCCGCTGTTCTTCGACTCGATGCAGCAACTCACCGATGCCTACCCCGGCATCCCGCTGGACGCGACGGAGGGCGCCCGTGCCTTCCTGCCGCTGATCGCCTCGGGGCGTCCGGTCGGCTCCTGCATCCTGGGCTTCGACCGCCCCCGCACCTTCACCGGCGAGGAACGCTCGGTCCTCACCGCGCTCGCCGGGCTGATCGCCCATGCCATGGACAAGGCACGGCGTTACGAGAGCGAGGCCGCACTCGCCCGTGGTCTGCAACAGGCCCTCCTCCCCCGCCGTCTGACGGACCATCCGCTGGTGGAGACGGCGGGCCGCTATCTGCCGGGCACCCAGGGCATGGAGGTGGGCGGGGACTGGTACGACGTCGTCGAGGCGGGCGACGGTCTGGCCCTGGTCATCGGGGACGTCCAGGGACACGGTGTGCAGGCCGCCGCGACGATGGGCCAACTGCGCAGCGCGGTGAGGGCGTTCGCGCTGGGCGACCGGCCGCCCGACGAGGTGATGAGCGGTACGAACCATCTCCTCATCGACCTCGACCCCGGCCAGTTCGCCAGCTGCTGCTACATCCGTCTGGACCCGGTCACCGGGCGCGCCCGGGTGGCCCGCGCGGGACACCCGCCGCCGCTCCTGCGCAACCCCGACGGCAGCACCCGCGTCCTCGACGTGCCCGGCGGCGTCGTGCTCGGCGTGGACCCGGGCGCCCATTACCCGGTCACGGAGCTGCGGATCGAGCCGGGCGCCGTCCTGGCGCTCTACACCGACGGTCTGGTCGAGCGGCCGGGCATCGACATCGACGACGGCATCAGCGCGCTGCGCGTGGCCCTCGCCCGGGCCGGAGCCCCCACGGCACGTCTGGCGGGTGTGGCGGACTGGCTCACCGCGGCGGCCCGGCAGGCCGTCGAGCGGCCCGACGACATCGCACTGCTGCTCGCCACCCGTAGGCGGCAGCGGTGAGGCGCCGTAGCCGTTCCGTCACGTTGTGTGACGCCTCTCGCCTCATGGGGCCGTGCAGTGTAGACATGGCACATGGCCCGACTCTCGCAGCGTGACGCAGGCCGGTCGCGGCGCGGGCGAGTCGCCGAAGCCCGCTCGGCGCTGGGCGGACGCAGCGTAGCCGGCCAGGTGTTCGTATCCCAGGTCGTGATCGTGCTGCTGCTGGTCGTGGCCGCGGTGGTGGCGCTGGTGCTGCAGGTGCGGCACGACAGCACGACCGAGGCCCGCAACCGTTCTGTCGCGGTCGCCGAGGCGTTCGCCAACGCGCCGGGCACCCGCGAAGCCCTCGACGCCCCCGATCCCACGGCGGTCCTGCAGCCACGGGCCGAGGCGGCGCGCAAGGCGACCGGCGTGGACTTCATCGTGGTCATGAACACCGACGGGATCCGCTACACGCATCCCAAGCCGGACCGCATCGGGAAGAAGTTCGTCGGCACCCTGGAGCCCGCCCTGGCGGGGAAGGTCGTGATCGAGGAGGTCGACGGGACCATCGGCCGGCTGGTGCAGGCCGTCGTACCGATCAAGGCGCCCGACGGGAAGGTCGTGGGGCTGGTGTCGGCCGGCATCACCACCGAGCACGTGGGCGGCACCGCGGACGAGCAGTTGCCGCTCCTGCTGGCCGCAGCGGCGGGCGGCCTCGCCCTGGCCACGGCGGGCACGGCCCTGGTCAGCAGACGGCTGCGGCGCCAGACACACGGTCTGGGACCGCACGAGATGACCAAGATGTACGAGCATCACGACGCCGTGCTGCACGCCGTGCGCGAGGGCGTGCTCATCGTGAGCGGCGAGGGCGTGCTGCTGCTCGCCAACGACGAGGCCGCGCGGCTGCTCCATCTGCCCGCCGACGCCGAGGGCCGCCACGTCCTCGAGCTCGGCCTTCCGGCGGACACCGCCGACCTGCTGGCCTCGGGACGGGTCGCCACGGACGAGGTGCACCTGGTCGGCGAACGGCTGCTGGCCGTCAACCAGCGGCTCACGGACCTGGAGGGCGGCCCGGCCGGCAGCGTGGCCACGCTGCGCGACTCGACGGAACTGCGGGCCCTGTCCGGCCGGGCCGAGACGGCACGGGAGCGCCTGAACATGCTGTACGACGCCGGGGTGGGCATCGGCACCAGCCTGGACGTGACCCGGACCGCCGAGGAACTGGCCGAGCTGGCCGTGCCCCGGTTCGCGGACTTCGTCACCGTGGACCTGTTCGACGCCGTACTGAGCGGCGGGCAGCCGGACTCGGGCACCGATCTGCGCCGCACGGCGTTCAGCGGGATCCGCAAGGACGCGCCGCTCCACTCGGTGGGCGACCGGATGCGGTTGGTCGCGTCCTCGCCGCAGATCCGCGCGCTGCACTCCGGGCAGGCGGTCCTCGAAGCGCGCCTGGCCGAGTCCCCGGGCTGGCGGGCCCAGGATCTCGAACGCACCGCGCAGGTCCTGGAGTTCGGCATCCACTCGCTGATCGCGGTGCCGCTGCGCGCGGGCGCCCTGGTCCTGGGTGTGGTCAACTTCTGGCGCTCGGAGAAGCCCGAGCCCTTCGACACCGACGAACTCGCCCTGGCGGAGGAGCTGGTGGCCCGGGCCGCGGTCTCCATCGACAACGCCCGCCGCTACACCCGCGAGCACACCATGGCGGTGACGCTGCAACGCAGTCTGCTGCCGCGCAACCTGCCCGAGCAGAACGCCCTCGACATCGCCTACCGCTACCTCCCCGCGCAGGCGGGGGTGGGCGGCGACTGGTTCGACGTCCTGCCGCTGTCCGGCGCGCGCGTGGCGCTGATCGTCGGGGACGTCGTCGGCCACGGACTGTACGCGGCGGCGACGATGGGCCGGCTGCGTACCGCGGTCCACAACTTCTCCGCCCTCGACCTGCCGCCCGACGAACTGCTGGTGCTGCTGGACGAACTGGTCAGCCGCATCGACCAGGACGAGACCCAGGACGGCGACAGCGCCCCGGTCACCGGAGCGACCTGTCTGTACGCCGTCTACGACCCGGTCACCCGGATCTGCACCGTCGCCCGCGCCGGACACCCGCCGCCCGCCCTGATCCACCCGGACGGCAGCGTGGAGTTCCCGGACGTGCCCGCGGGCCCCCCGCTGGGCCTCGGCGGCCTGCCGTTCGAGACGGCCGACCTCGAACTGGCCGAGGGCAGCCGCCTCGTGCTCTACACGGACGGGCTGGTCGAGGACCGGGAGCGGGACATCGACGTAGGGCTGGAACTCCTGCGGACCGCCCTGGAGCGGGCCGGTGACTCGCCGGAGGACACCTGCCGGACCGTGCTCGACTCCCGGCTCACCTCCCGGGCCGTCGACGACATCGCCCTGATCGTGGCCCGCACCCGGGCGCTCGGCGCGGACCAGGTCGCCGAGTGGGACGTGCCGTCCGACCCGGTGGCCGTCGCACAGGTGCGCGCCGATGTCACCCGGCAGCTGTCCCGATGGGGGCTGGAGGAGCTGGAGTTCGCCACCGAGCTGATCCTGAGCGAGCTGGTCACCAACGCGATCCGGTACGGCGGCGAGCCCATCCGCGTGCGGGTGCTGCGTGACCGCAGCCTGATCTGCGAGGTCTTCGACAGCAGCAGCACCTCGCCCCATCTGCGCTACGCGGCGATGACGGACGAGGGCGGCCGCGGCCTGTTCCTCGTCGCGCAGCTCGCCGAGCGCTGGGGCACGCGGTACACGCCCGAGGGCAAGGTCATCTGGGCGGAGCAGCCGCTGCCGTAACCGGCACACCTTGTTCATAGGTACGAACCTTTGACGCGACGGGTTCTCATTGTGTCGTGGCTCTGATAGTAAACCTTCCTATCAGTTCACGTACGGCCAACTCCCCACCCCCCACCTCCTTTTGGAGCCGCCGTGAAACACATGTCCCGCCGCGCCCTTCTCGGCCTGCTCGGCGCGTCCGCCGTCACCGTCCCCCTGTTCACCTCCGAGGCCGCCGCGGTCCGCGCCACAGCGACCGGACTCGACGACCCGGCGAAGAAGGAGATCGCCATGCAGCTGGTGTCGAGCGCGGAGAACTCCTCGCTCGACTGGAAAGCGCAGTACAAGTACATCGAGGACATCGGCGACGGCCGCGGCTACACCGCCGGCATCATCGGCTTCTGCTCCGGCACCGGCGACATGCTCGACCTCGTCGAGCTGTACGCCGACCGCCGCCCCGGCAATGTCCTCGCCCCCTACCTGCCGGCGCTCCGCCGGGTCGACGGCACCGACTCGCACGCCGGACTCGACCCGAACTTCCCCCGGGACTGGCGCCGGGCCGCCCAGGACCAGGCGTTCCGGCAGGCACAGAACGACGAGCGCGACCGCGTGTACTTCGACCCCGCCGTGCGCCAGGGCAAGGCCGACGGGCTGCGTGTGCTGGGCCAGTTCGCCTACTACGACGCCATCGTCATGCACGGCGACGGCACCGACCCGACCAGCTTCCGCAACATCCGAAAGCGCGCCCTGAACCGGGCCCGGCCCCCGGCCCAGGGCGGCGACGAGGTCACCTACCTGCACGCCTTCCTGGACGCGCGGGTGTGGGCCATGAAGCAGGAGGAGGCCCACAGCGACACCAGCCGCGTCGACACCGCCCAGCGGGTCTTCCTGCGCGCGGGCAACCTGGACCTGAACCCGCCGCTGGACTGGAAGGTGTACGGGGACAGTTACCACATCGGCTGACCGTCCCGGGGCACCGCGGTCCCGGCTACGGGCGCTGACCGATACGGTCCACGACGCCCAACTCCTCCCGGGCACGCATCTCGTGGTACCAGTCGCGATGCTTGAACTTCCCGTCGACGACGTCCGCGGTGCTCCCCTTCAGACGCAGCCCCAGGTACCTGTAGTCCTTCGCGTCGAAGATGAACGCGGAGTCGAACTTCGGATAGGAGACGGCTACTCCCTTGCGGCCGAGGCCGTCCACCGCCTCGCGATCGATCCGGATGCCGGGGATCCTGGCGACCGCCTCGAACGTGGCCGCCTCCAGCCCGGGCGGCATGATCCGCGGGACCACGAAGAACTGGACGGCGTTGACGAACGCCACCCTGTCGACGTCTTCCTGGCTCATCGGCGTCTCGTGGACCTTGTCCGATCCCACCGTCGCCTTCGCCGACCGGTCGCCGGCGCCCAAGCCCATCCGCAGCGTGTCCAGCAGTTCGTCCGGGTCCGTCGGCCACTCCGCCAGCTTGGAGTAGGCGGTCGGCGGCCACCTCACCTCATGCTTGCCGAGCGGCGGATCGCGGTGGATCTTGCCGTACTCCTGGCGCCTGGAGGGCTTGGAGCCGTCCACGGACATCCAGCTCTCGTCCGTCCAGGTCCTGCGCTTCCCGCCCTTCACATAGGTCCGGGTGATGAACATCTTGGTGTACACGTACTGGTCGTCGCGCGGAACCGGCGCCCCGGCGCTGTCGGCACGGGATCGCGCCGCGGCCTTGTGCATCAGCTCGGCCGCGCTCATCGTCGCCATCCGCGAGGTATCCGCGCCACCGTCTCCGTCGTGCCGGGCGGCCACGACCACGCCACCGGCGACCGCCGCCGTGGCGGTCCCCACCACCGCGACCCTGAGCATCAGCCGCCGGGACAGCGCGCCCGGGCGGCCGTCCCGGACGATTTCGCGCCGCAGCCGGGCGCGGGCGGCAAAACGGGCGTCGTCGGTGAGCGGGGCCACGTCGGCCTCGAACTCGCGCACCACAGTGAGGTCATCCACGGTCGGTCTCCTCGTTCTCCTCGTGAAGGGCTGTGGGGTCCGCCCCGCCCAGTGCGGCGCGCAGCCTGGTCCGCGCCCGGTTGAGCCGTGAGCGCACCGTGCCCACGGGGATGCCGAGGGCCTCCGCGGCCTCGGCGTAGTCGAGATCGCCCCAGGCGATCACCAGCAGCACGTCCCGGTACCGTGCGGGCAACTTGGCGAGCGCACCCGCCAGTTGGGCGCGGGAGTGCTCGGCGCCGACCTTCGCCACGACCCGGTCGGCCAGCGCCTCGCCGCCCTCACCGGCCCCTGTCGAAGCGACGCGCGAGAACGCCCTCAACCGCCTCGCCTCGGCGCGCCGGTGCTGGCCGACGAGGTTGGTGACGATCCCGTAGAGCCACGGGCGGGCCTGCGGCCGCGACAGGTCGTAGCGGTGGCGCTGCTGGAACGCGATGACGAAGGTCTCGGCCATCAGGTCGTCGGCCGCCTCGGCGCCGAGGCGTCGGGCCGCGTAGCGGTGGATGTCGTCGGCGTATCGGTGGAAGAGGATCTCGAAGGCATCGGGCTCCTCCCGCGAACGCTCGACGACCGAGGCGTCGGACTCGACGCCGTCGCGGGGGACGACGTCGGGAAGGTCTTCGACGCTTGGATCGCCTGTCGATTGCATGCGGTTCCCTCGAAGTCATGGGCATGGTCGACTGCTGTTGGCCGATGCCCGCGATCGGGTTCCCGTCCGGCATGGGAGGGTGCTCGCACAGCCCGTCGAGGTCATAAAGTAGCCTTATGAGCTCATAGACCGGACCCGCGTACCAGCTTAGGCTTGCCTTAGTTTAGGCTTCCCGACGAGATCGCTTTGTCGCCACTCGAAGGGAACCTGATCATGCCCCGCCCCCTGCGGGTAGCCATCGTCGGCGCCGGCCCGGCCGGCATCTACGCCGCCGACGCTCTGCTCAAGTCCGACGTGGCCACCGAGCCCGGTGTGTCCATCGACATCTTCGAGCGGATGCCCGCCCCGTTCGGGCTGATCCGGTACGGCGTCGCTCCCGACCACCCCCGCATCAAGGGCATCATCAAGGCCCTGCACCAGGTCCTCGACAAGCCGCAGGTCCGCCTCTTCGGCAACGTGGACTACGGCACCGACATCAACCTGGACGACCTGCGCGCGTTCTACGACGGCGTGATCTTCTCGACCGGCGCCATGGCGGACCGCGAGCTGAAGATCCCCGGCGTCGAGCTCGACGGCTCCTACGGCGCCGCCGACTTCGCCTCCTGGTACGACGGCCACCCCGACGTGCCGCGCACCTGGCCCCTGGAGGCCGAGAAGGTCGCCGTCCTCGGCGTGGGCAACGTGGCGCTCGACATCTCCCGCATCCTCGCGAAGACGGCCGACGAGCTGCTGCCGACCGAGATCCCGCCGAACGTCTACGAGGGCCTCAAGGCGAACAAGGCCGTCGAGATCCACGTCTTCGGCCGCCGTGGCCCGGCGCAGGCGAAGTTCAGCCCGATGGAGCTGCGCGAGCTGGACCACTCCCCCAACATCGAGGTCATCGTCAACCCCGAGGACATCGACTACGACGAGGGCTCGATCGCCGAGCGGCGGGGCAACAAGCAGGTCGACATGGTCGCCAAGACCCTGGAGAACTGGGCCATCCGCGACATCGGCGACCGCCCGCACAAGCTCTTCCTGCACTTCTTCGAGTCTCCGACGGAGATACTCGGCGAGGACGGCAAGGTCGTCGGTCTGCGCACCGAGCGCACCGAGCTGGACGGCACCGGCAACGTCAAGGGCACCGGACAGTTCACCGACTGGGACGTCAACGCGGTCTACCGCGCGGTCGGTTACCTCTCCGACAAGCTCCCCAAGCTGCCCTGGGACATCGGCTCGGGCACCGTCCCCGACGAGGGCGGCCGCGTCATCCAGGAGAGCGGCGCGCACCTTCAGTCCGTGTACGTCACCGGCTGGATCCGGCGCGGTCCGGTGGGCCTCATCGGCCACACCAAGGGCGACGCCAACGAGACCGTGGCGAACCTGCTGGACGACTTCGCCAACAGCCGTCTGCAGACGCCGGCCTCCCCCGAGCCGGAGGCCGTGGAGGCGTTCCTCGCCGAGCGCGAGCTCCGCGTCACCACCTGGGAGGGCTGGTACAGGCTGGACGCCGCCGAGAAGGCGCTGGGCGAGCCGCAGGGCCGCGAGCGCGTGAAGCTCGTCGAGCGTGAGGACATGCTCAAGGCGAGCGGCGCGTAAGCAAGTTGTTCCGTACGACGTGACGGGGCCAGGGCATGTCCCCGGCCCCGTCACGCGTTTCACTGCCCGACGGTGACGACGATCTTCCCGACCTGCGAGCCCGCCTCCATGTACCGGTGCGCCTCGGCGATCTCCTCCAGGGCGAAGAGGCGGTCCACGACGGGAGCGAAGACACCTGTCCTCAGACCGGCGGTGACGAACGCCTCGGCGCGGCGCAGCCGTTCGGGGTCCCTCGTCGTCTCGGGGAGGGTGTAGGTGCGCATGTTCAGCGCGGGCATGCCGAGGTCGAACCCGGGGTACGGGGTGGGCCGGCCGCTCAATGCGCCGTACAGGAACAGCGTGCCGCCGGGGGCGACCACCCGGGCCAGGTCCACCACGCCCGGACCGGCGACGGCGTCGAAGACGAACTCGGCGCCGCGCCCCGCCGTCAGCTCCAGCACCCGGCCGACGACGTCGTCCTCCGCGGTCACGATCACCTCGGCCGCGCCCGCCTTCAGCAGCGCCTCCCTCTTGGCCCGGGTGCGGGTGGTGGCGACGGGGACCGCGCCGACGCTGCGGGCGACCTGGATGGCGGCCAGGCCCACGCTGCTCGACGCGGCCGTCAGGACGACGGTGTCCCCGGCCCGCATCCCGCCGACCTCGACCAGCGCGCCGTAGGCCGTCAGATACGGCATCCACACCGCGGCCCCGGCGATGGCGTCGAGCCCGTCGGGGCGGCGCAGTACCGCCCTGGCGGGGACGACGGCGCGCTCGGCGTAGACCCCGTAGTCGTTCATGGAGAACGCCGGCACCACGCTGACGGGTTGGCCGATCGCGAACCCCGTCACGTCCGCGCCGACCGCCTCGACGATGCCCGAGGCTTCGATCCCGAGGCGGGCGGGGAGCCGGGCGGGTTCGATGTACTGGCCGCTGCGGAACAGCACTTCGGCCCGGTTGAGACCGATGGCGTCCACGCGGATCAGCAGCTCACCGGCGCCGGGTTCGCCGACCGGCACATCCTCCAGCCGCAGCACCTCGGGCCCGCCGAGCTCATGGAACCGCACGGTCCTGGTCATGACGCATCCCCCTGAAGCCTGAAGTTCGACGATTACCGTAGTTCGATAGTCACCGTACTTCAACGACCCCTAGAGACGGTCGAGTTCTCCCGTCGTACGTCCCAGGCAGGCGACCGGGCCGCCCAGGTCCGGGACGTCGATCTCATGGAAGCCGAGGCGGTCGTAGAAGGCGCGGGCCGGGACGTTGGCCGTCGCCATCACCAGATGCACGGCCGGCACCCCGCGGCCCCGCAGGGCCCGCAGGAAGGTCCGCATCAGCTCTCGGCCGTGACCGCGGCCCTGCCACTCGGGGAGCAGGTCGATGTGCAAGTGGGCGGGGTACGCGGCCAGTTCGGGGACGACCATGCGCTCGGGGTGGTGCAGCAGCGGGATCATCGCCTCGTCGGGGGTGGCGGGCGGGCCGCTGGGTTCCGGGTAGCGGTCGGCGACGAGAGGAAGCCACTTCTCGCGGAAGTCGTCGGCGAAGCGGGGCGTGTCGTCGGTGCCGAGGATGTAGCCGACCGCCTGCCCGTGCCCGTCGTCCAGCACGAACACAAGGTCCGGTTCCAGTTCGGCGTAGGGAGTCGCGAAGATCACCGGAAGGATTCCGGGGTCCGCGTAGACGGGGCGGCTGTCCAGGCCGTTGTGGGCGGTGCGGATGCAGATGTCCTCGAGGGCGGCTCGGTCCTCGGGACGGTACGAACGGATCACGGCTGGCGAAGTCATCGCAGCATCCTGCACAGTTGGGAGCGCTCCCACAACCCCGTGGACGGAAGATCACCTGTTAGCGTCCTGCGGTGTTCTCCCTCCATGAGCCTGCCCTCTTCACCCGTCTTCGTGCCGCGCGACGGATACTCGTCGCCGGTGCGGGCGGCGGTTTCGACATCTATGCCGGTCTTCCGCTGGCCCTCGCGCTGAGGTCGGCCGGAAAGGAAGTACATCTGGCCAACCTGTCCTTCGCGGATCTGTACGGCCTCGACACGGACGTGTGGCTGGACGTGGACGTCGCGGCCGTACGCCCCGACACCGCCGCCCGCGGCGACTACTTCCCCGAGCGCTCCCTCGCCCAGTGGCTGGACCGCCAGGGTCTGCCCGCGACGGTGTACGCCTTCCCCCGCACCGGCGTACAGCCGCTGCGGGCCGCCTATCGCACGCTCCTCGACCACCTCGGCCCGGTGGACGCGATCGTGCTGGTGGACGGCGGGACCGACATCCTGCTGCGGGGCGACGAGCACGGGCTCGGCACCCCGGAGGAGGACATGGCGAGCCTGGCCGCGGTGGCGGGACTGGAGGACATACCCGAACGGCTCGTGGCGTGCCTCGGGTTCGGGGTGGACTCCTACCACGGCGTCAACCACTCCCTGGTCCTGGAGAACCTGGCCGCACTGGACCGCGAGGGCGGCTATCTGGGCGCGTTCTCGCTGCCGCGCGAAAGCCGCGAAGGCGCCCTGTACCTCGACGCGGTGGCCCATGCCCAGGAGCTCACCCCGGAGCATCCGAGCATCGTCAACGGCTCGGTCGCCGCGGCCGTGCGCGGGGATTTCGGAGACGTCCGCTTCACCGAACGGACCCGCGACAGCGAGCTGTTCATCAATCCCCTGATGGCCCTGTACTTCTGCGTGGATGCCCCGGCCCTCGCCCGCCGCAACCTCTACCTGGACCGGCTCGAGGACACCGCGCTGATGCGCCAGATCAGTTCCGTCATCGCGGAGTTCCGTGACGAACTGCCACGGCAGCGGCCGCCGCGCGCGTACCCGCACTGAAGGTCACGTTTCGGGGAATCAACCGTGATCGCCCGGCAAGGCTGTATACGCTCCAGGTTCTTCTTCACTGAACCTTCACAAGGGGGGCCTTGTCATGCGTATACGCCTTGCCGCCACGACCGCCGCCGCCGCGGGCACACTGATCGCGCTCACGGCCGTACCGGCCCAGGCCGCCGAGTACACGTCCGCGCTGAAGCTCCGCGGCGTCCAGTACGACGCGCCCGGCAGCGACTCCAACAACTGCTCCACGGGGAACACCAAGGACGAGTATCTGACCGTCAAGAACTACTCGTCGACCAAGACCGTGAACCTGAAGGGCTACCTCGTCGAGGACGCGGTGGGCAACTACTTCGAGTTCACCGCGAACCACTACCTCCAGCCCGGTGACTACGTGAAGCTCCGCGGCGGCAACGGCTCCGACTCCGACGCAAAGAACGTCGTCTACCGCGACAACTGCAACTTCATCTGGAACAACGACAAGGACACGATCTACCTCTACAAGCCGTCCGGCAGCCGGGCCGACGTGCACTCCTACACCAAGAGCGGCTCCGACCCGGACCGGAACGGTTACATCAAGTTCCACAGCTGAGGTCGCGCCTGGCCAGCACCCCCAGCACCACGACCAGCAGCGCGAGGGCGGCCGCCTGGGCGACCGCGCCGACGAGGAACACGGCGGGCAGGGGGAAGCCGAGCCACGGGAACAGTGCCGCCACCCGCACCCCGAGGATCAGCAGGCCCAGTACGGCCAGGGCCAGGGCACTGCTCCCGGCGCCCGGTTCCGCGCGGCGGGCGCCCAGCAGCAGCCAGCCCAGGACGGCGAGCACGAAGCAGGTCGCGGGCGCCCAGGCGATGTCGGCCATGGCGGGCAGGACGGCGACGGAGGCGCCCGTGACGACGCAGCAGGCCAGGAAGACGAGGCCGGGCGCATCGCCGGGCAGCGTGGCCTGCGGGGCGTCGCGGTGGTACGCGGCGCACACGGCGAGGGCCGGCAGCCAGGCGAACAGCGCGTTGGCGGTGGCGAACCACGGGTCGGACGCCGACCAGTCGCTCACCAGCGGCGCGATCAGCGGCCACAGCGAGGGCAGCGCGGCCAGCAGAACGGCGGCCCGGGCGAGGCGCCGGTGGTCGTGGAAGAGGGCGAAGAACCCGACCGTCCACAGCAACGGCAGCACCCAGCCGGCGACGGTGACCACGGTCTCCGTCGGGCCGCCACCGGCGAAGCCCGTCAGGAACATGTCCCATTCACGCGCACCCCGGGAAGCCGACCAGGTCACCCGCAGGATCTCGTCGGAGACGACGGCGGCCGCCTGGAGCAGTACGGCGTACAGCGCGAAACGCCGGACGGCGGCGCCGAGCAGGGCGTAGCGGCGGGGCGCGCCGACGGTGGCCAGCCTGCTGCGGACGGCGAGGGCGGCGATGCTGGCCACTTCCCCGAGCGTGGGCCTGCTCTGGTCCTGGGTGTCGCGGTCGACGTCCCACAGGTAGACCTCGACCATCTCCTCCTCCCGGTCCCTGCGGTAGTAGGCGGGGAGCAGGCGCAGCACGGTGCGGTAGCGCGCTTCGAGCAGGGTCGTCATGCGAGTCCTCCCGCGAGTCCCGGGCCGGTGACGGGTGGGGTGCCGGTGGCCCTGCGGCCGTCGGCGATCCGCTGCTTGGCGGCGCTGGCGCCCGCGGCCATCCGCTCCGCCTCGGCGTCGAGGGCCCGCATGCCCTCGTCGGTGAGGCGGTAGTAGCGCCGGAGCCGGCCGTCGTGGACCTCCTCGCGGTCCAGCACGATCAGGGCGTCCGCGGTGAGCCGGTCCAGCACGCCGTACAGCGTGCCGACCCTCATCTGCACCGCTCCGGCGGAGAGTTCCTCGACCTCGCGCAGGATGCCGTAACCGTGCCGCGGTTCATCCGCCAGGGCGGTGAGGACGAAGAACGCCGCCTGTGTCATGTTCCTCGATGCCATGGAACTGAATATATCGGCTCCCGATATATTCTGCGAGCGCGACACACCTTGTCGGTTGCTGTCCGGGTCAGAGCGTGCGCCCCAGGAGCTCCAGCAGTGCCACCCAATGGCGGTCCGTCGCCTCGGCGCCGTACATCGCCGTGTCGGCCTGGGTGAAGCCGTGGTGGGCGCCGGGGTAGACCTCGGCGCGGTGGCGGACGCCCGCCGCGGTGAGGGCCTTGCCGAGGCGGGCTATCTGGTCGGCCGGGTTGGTGGAGTCCTGGTCGGCGTGGCCGAAGTAGAGCTCGGCGGTGATGCGGTCGGCGAGGAGGTGAGGGCTGTCCGGGGCGTCGGTGGCGAGGAACGCGCCATGGAAGCCGGCCGCCGCGGCGACGCGGTCGGGGTGGGTGCCGGCGGTGCGCAGGGCGAGCCCCGCGCCCATGCAGTAGCCGGCGACGCCCACCTTGCCGTCGGTGGCCAGCGGGGACCGGGCGAGCCAGTCGAGATAGACGGCCGCGTCGCGCATGGCCGCCTCCGGGGTGAGGCTCAGGGCGGCCGGACGGAGGCTCGCGATGATCTCCGGTCGTTCCGCCGGATCGATGAAGTCGGGCAAGTCCACGAGGGGCGCCCGGCCGGAGCGGTAGAAGACGTTGGGGACGAGGACGGTGTAGCCCGCCGAGGCGAGCCGGTCCGCCATGCCCTTGAGGTGCGGGCGCAGTCCGAAGGCGTCCATGTACAGCAGGACGGCGGGGTGCGGGGCGCCGTCGTCCGGGTGGGCGAGAAAGGCGTCGGCGGTGCCGTCCTGGGTGGGAATGTCGATCATCGTGTTCATGCGGCGGCACTCCCGGACTCGATTCTTGATACCCAAACTGACACCGAGTGTCACGCTAGCCACCAAGCTTCTCTCTTGCAAGTGAGCGTCGGAATGGCGGTACGATCACCGGGTGACCGGAGCAGCGCGCACGAACACCAGAGACATCGCCCGGGCCGCCGTACGGGCCGAACTGGCGCAGGTGGCCTTCGAGTTGTTCCGTCGTGAGGGGTTCGACAAGGTCACTCTCGACGACCTGGCGGCGGCCGCCGGAGTGTCGCGCAGCACCTTCCTGCGCTACTTCGGCACCAAGGAGGACGCCGTCCTGGGCGCCTTCGAGGGCCACGACCGGCGAGTGGCCGACGCACTGCGCGCCCGGCCCGCGGACGAGGACGAGTGGACGGCGCTGCGGGGTGCGATGGACACCGTCATCGAGCGGTATCGCGAGGACCCGGAGGGCTCGCTGGCGACGACACAGCTGGTCCGGGAGACCCCGGCCCTGTGCGCCCGGCATCTGGAGAAGCAGCACAGCTGGCGACCCGCGCTGGTCGAGGCGCTGGCCGAGCGGTCCGGCAGCGAGGGGCACCCGGCACTGGGCCAGACGGTGCGGGCCGCCGCCGCGATCGACTGTCTCCAGGTCGCCATCGACCACTGGACGGCCTCCGACGGCCGGCTCGACCTGGTCACCCTGCTCGACGAGGCCTTCGCCGCACTCGCACCACGCTGAACCGCGGGCCCGCAGCGGAGTCGATAGCCGGGCACCGGACGGACGCCACCACCGGCCGACACCACCCCGGCCGACACCCACCCGCCCTCGGCACCAGCCCGGCCTCACCGACCCCCGGCACGGCCCAGCACCACCACCGGCCGCCACCCGACCAGCGCCACCCACCCCCGGCACCGCCCCGACCACCCGCCATGACCGCCAGTCGTCACCCGACCGCCGTCACCACGTCACCCGACCGGCGTCATCCACCCGCAGTCACCCACACGTCGTCACCACAAGGTCCTCTCCACCAGCCGGCCGCCACCCGACCAGCGCCACCACCGGCCGCCACCCGACCGCCGTCACCACCAGCCGCCACCCGACCGCCGTCACCGACCCCCGGCACCGCCCGGCGTCACCAACCACCGCCGCCCGCCCGACCGTTCACTCACCCACCGTGCCAGTGATACCGGCGTTCGGGACGCCCCGCGTGGCCGTAGCGCAGGGACACCACCGCCCGGCCCGTGACGGCGAGGTGTTCGAGGTAGCGGCGTGCGCTGACCCGGGAGATGCCGACCCGTTCCGCGCACTCCGCGGCGGACAGGGTCCCGTCGACCGCGCGCAGCGCCCGCTCGACCAGCTCCGAGGTCTCCACGCTCATGCCCTTCGGCAGCGTGGGCGCCACCGTCGGCGTGGCGACCCGGCCCAGTGCCCGGTCCACGTCGGCCTGTCCGCTCACCGTTCCGGCGCACAGGTCGCCGCGCCGGGCGCTGTAGCGTTCCAGCCGGTCCTTGAGCTCCTCGGCGTCGAACGGTTTCAGCAGATAGTCCACGACACCCTGGCGTACGGCACGGCGCACCGCCTCCGCCTCGCGGGCGGCACTGATCACCATCACGTCGCAGTCGTGACCGGCGGTCCGCAGCCGGGGGACGACGTCCAGGCCGAACATGTCGGGCAGATAGAGGTCGAGCAGGACAAGGTCGGGCTCCAGCTCGGCGACGGCGGTGAGGGCCTGTTCCCCGCAGTTCGCCGTGCCGACCACGCGGAAGCCCTCGACGCTGTCGACGAATCCACGGTGGATGCGCGCCACCATGAAGTCGTCCTCGACCACGAGTACGTCGATCACCGGACCTCCTCCGTCTCCCGCTCGGCCGGCCGGCCCACGGACATCCGAGCCGTGAACACCGCGCCCGTCTCCGTGTTGGTCACCGACACCTCGCCGCCCCTGCGCGTACAGACCAGCCGGGTGAGGGCCAGGCCGATCCCCCGGACACCGCCCTGCGCGGCCTTCGTGGTGAAGCCGTGGGAGAAGACCTCCTGGGCGAGCTCGGGAGCCACACCCGGGCCCGAGTCGCGGACCACGATCTCCACGCAGGAGGCGTCCTGGCTCAGCTCGACCTCCACCCAGGCGCCGTCGGCACGTTCCGAGGCCGCCGCCGCGTCGAGAGCGTTGTCGACGAGATTGCCCAGCACGGTGGCCACGTCCGCGGAGTCCATCGGCTCCAGCCGGTCCAGGGCCGTGCGTTCGGAGATCCGCAGCTGTACCCGGCGCTCCGCCGCCAGCGCGGACTTGGCCATCAGCAGCGCGGCGACGGCCCGGTCCCGGACCCGGCTGGTGAGGGTCAGATCGAGCGACTCGCGGTGCTTGCGCAGGGCGCGGACATACCGTACGACCTCGTCGTGCTCGCCGATCTGGATCAGCCCGGAGATGGTGTGCAGCTGGTTGGAGAACTCGTGCGCCTGGGCGCGCAACAGCTCGGTACTACTGCGGAAGGACCCCAACTCCCGCTCCATCCGGGCCAGTTCGGTGCGGTCGCGCAGTGTCGTCACCGAGCCGAGGCGTCGGCCGTCCTTGGTGACCTCCATACGGTTCATCACCAGTACCCGGCCCCGGCGCACGACCACCTCGTCGCGCTGCCCGGCGCCGCGGTCACCGCCGGTCCCCGCGAGGACGTCGTACAGCCTGCCCTCGATCCCCAGATCGGCCAGGCTCATCCCGACGCAGCTCTCGGGCAGGTCCAGCAGGGCGCGGCCGACCTCGTTGACCAGCGTGAGCCGCAGCCGCGGGTCGAGGGCGACCACTCCTTCGGCGAGCCCGAACAGCATGGCCTCGCGATGCTCGGCGAGACCGGCGATCTCGCGGGGTTCGAGGCCGAGGGTCTGCCGTTTGATGCGGCGGGCCAGCAGCCAGGACCCGGCCACGCCGAGCACGCTCGCGGTGCCGAGGTAGGCGAGCAGATAGGAGGAGGCCCCGCTCAGGCGCTGCCAGACCGACGGTGAGGCCCGTCCGATCATGACCGTGCCGATGTGCTCGCCGACATGGGCGTCGTGTTCGGCGAGCACCGGCGCCTGGGCGACCAGTTCCCGGACTCCGGCCACCGCGAGCTCTCCCGACCAGCCGCGGGCCCGCGCGACGTTCGCCCCTACGACCGGGAGCCGGGTCCCGACCAGGGTGGGGTTGGTGGCGGCCACGATCTCGCCGTCCGCGTCGGCGACGGTGACCGAGGTGACGTTCGACCGGGTCCGTGTGGTCTGCAGCAGCGGTGCCAGCACTTCACCGGGCGCGGGCAGCACGAGCTGGGTGCGCAGCAGGGGGTTGCCGGCCATCTCCTCGGCGAGGGCGGTCACCCGGCGGCCCTCGACCCGGTCGAACGTCGCCTCGGACTGCGCCAGCGAGACGGCGGCCACCGCGACCAGCACAACCACCACGATGGCGAGCTGAAGCACCAGCAGCTCACCGGCGAGCGTGGGGCGGCGCGATCTCACGACCACTATGAACTCAACCTTCAATGGTCACACAAGGCAGACGGGCTGTTCGAGAATCCGCACAATCATGGCGCCGGACCAGCCCGAGCGAAAGAGATGAGCCATGAGAACTCGCAGAGCCGCACTTCTCGGCGCTCTTGCCACCCTGTCGATGATCGCCGTGAGCGCCTGCGGTGCCACCGCGGAGAAGGAGGACTCGGGAAGCGGAGGGTCCAAGACGGCCACCGGTCTGCGCCTGATGGTGCCCAACACCCCGGGCAGCGGGTACGACGTGACCGCCCGGACCGTCGCCCAGGTGATGCAGGACTCCGAGGTGGCGTCCGGGGTCCAGGTGTACAACCTGCCCGGCGCGGGCGGCACCGTGGGGCTCCAGCGCCTGGTCAACGAGAAGGGCAACGGCAAGCTGGCCATGCAGATGGGCCTGGGTGTCGTGGGTGCCGCGTACACCTCGAAGTCGAAGGCGACGCTCACCGACACGACACCGCTCGCCAAGCTGATCGAGGAGGCCGGCGCGATCGTCGTGTCGAAGGACTCCCCGTACAAGACGATCGACGACCTCGTGACGGCCTGGAAGAAGAACCCCAAGAAGGTTGCCGTGGGCGGCGGTTCGTCACCGGGCGGTCCTGACCATCTGCTGCCGATGCAGCTGGCGAAGGCGGTCGGCATCGAGCCGAAGGACGTCAACTACGTCTCCTACGACGGCGGCGGTGAGCTCCTGCCCGCGATCCTCGGCAACAAGATCGCCTTCGGTGCCAGCGGGTTCGGCGAGTTCCTCGACCAGATCGAGGCCGGGCAGGTGCGGGTCCTGGCGGTCACCAGCGAGGAGCCGATCGCGGCGGTCAAGGACGCGCCCACCCTCAAGGGCTCCGGCATCGACCTGGTCTTCACCAACTGGCGCGGCTTCGTGGCCCCTCCGGGGATCACCGACGCGCAGAAGGCGTCCTGGATCGACGCGCTGACCACGATGCACGAGTCGAAGGAGTGGAAGGCCGAGCTGACCAAGCGCGGCTGGACCGACGCCTTCGTCACCGGTGACGAGTTCGGCACCTATCTGAAGGACCAGGACAAGTCCGTCGCCGGTCTGCTGGCAGAGCTCGGGCTGGCATGAGCTCCCAGGTGACGGACGAACACACCGTGGCGGACGCCCGTCCGCCCCGGGACGGGGACCGCGCCCAGTACGGAGTGTGCGCGTTCCTCGTCCTGCTGGGCATCGCGGTGATCGTGGACGGACTGGGGATCCCGCACATCACCAGCGGCACCGACCCGGTCGGGCCGCGCGCGGTGCCGGTGATCCTGGGCGTGCTGCTCCTGGTGGCCGCGGCGGTGTACGCGGTCGACGTGGCCCGCGGCGGCCGAGGTGAGCCGGAGGCCGGGGAGGACGTCGACCTGTCCCGGGGCGGCGACTGGCGCACGGTTCTGCTGCTGATCGCCGCGTTCGTGGTGAACGCGGTGCTGATCGAGCGGCTCGGCTGGGTGATCAGCGGCGCGCTGCTGTTCTGGGGGACGGCCTTCGCCCTCGGCAACCGGCACTACGTACGCAATCTGCTGATCGCGGTGACGCTGTCCCTCACCACGTTCTACGCCTTCGCGATCGGGCTCGGTGTGAACCTCCCGGCCGGTGTGCTGCAAGGGATCCTGTAGATGGACAACCTCGACAACCTCATGCAGGGCTTCGCGGACGTCGTCGCCCCGATGAACCTGCTGCTGGCGCTTATAGGTGTCGTCATCGGCACCGCGGTGGGCGTGCTGCCGGGGATCGGCCCGGCGATGACGGTGGCCCTGCTGCTGCCGGTCACCTACGGCATGGAGCCGGTACAGGCGTTCATCATGTTCGCCGGCATCTTCTACGGCGGGATGTACGGCGGGTCGACCACCTCGATCCTGCTCAACACCCCCGGCGAGTCGTCCTCGGTGGTGACGGCCATCGAGGGCAACAGGATGGCCAAGACGGGGCGGGCCGCCCAGGCGCTCGCGACCGCCGCGATCGGTTCCTTCGTGGCGGGCACCATCGGCACCCTGCTGCTGGTTCTGGTCACCCCGTTCGTGGTCGACTTCGCGGTCGGTCTGGGCGCGCCGGACTACTTCGCCCTGATGCTGCTGTCGTTCATCGCGGTCACCTCCGTGCTGGGCGCCTCCCGGATCCGGGGACTGATCTCGCTGCTGCTGGGGCTGACGATCGGCCTGGTCGGCATCGACGCGGTCTCCGGACAGCAGCGGCTCACCCTGGGCATCCCCCAGCTCGCGGACGGCATCGACGTGGTCGTCGTCGCGGTCGGCATCTTCGCCGTCGGCGAGGCGATGTGGGTGGCCGCGCATCTGCGGCGCAAGCCCGCCGAGATCATCCCGGTCGGCACACCGTGGATGGGGAAGCAGGACTTCAAGCGGTCCTGGAAGCCCTGGCTGCGAGGCACGGCGCTCGGTTTCCCGTTCGGCGCGCTGCCGGCCGGCGGCGCGGAGATCCCGACCTTCCTGTCGTACGCGACGGAGAAGCGGCTGACCAAGCACCCCGAGGAGTTCGGCAAGGGTGCCATCGAGGGGGTGGCCGGTCCGGAGGCCGCGAACAACGCCTCCGCCGCCGGCACCCTGGTCCCGATGCTGGCCATCGGCCTGCCGACGAACGCCACCGCCGCCGTCATGCTGGCCGCCTTCCAGTCGTACGGCATCCAGCCCGGCCCCCTCCTCTTCGAGCGTGAGGCGAGCCTGGTGTGGGTGCTGATCGCCAGCCTGTTCGTCGGCAATCTGCTGCTGCTCCTGCTCAACCTGCCGCTGGCGCCCGCCTGGGCGAAGCTGCTGCAGATACCGCGCCCCTATCTGTACGCCGGGATCCTGTTCTTCGCGTCGATGGGCGCCTACGCCGTCAACGCCCAGCCCCTGGACCTGTTCCTGCTGCTGCTCCTCGGACTCCTCGGCTTCGGGATGCGGCGGTTCGGACTGCCGGTGCTGCCCCTCATCGTCGGCGTCATCCTCGGACCGCGGGCCGAACTGCAGGGGCGGCGCTCCCTGCAGCTGTCCGGCGGCGAACTGTCGGGACTGGTGGGCGGGCCGGTCTCGTACGCCGTGTACACGACGATCGTCCTGGTGCTCGCCTGGCCGCTGGTCCGGCGGCTCGTCGTGCGTCCCCTGCGTGAGCGAAGTGCCTGAGAGGAAGAGCAGACATGACCGTACTGGTCGGATACGTACCCTCACCCGAGGGTGAGGCCGCGCTACGGGCAGGGATCGACGAGGCCCGGCTGCGCGGCGAGAAGCTGATGGTGGTGAACACCTCGCGCGGGGACGCCTATGTGGACCCGCGGTTCGCGCAGGAGCCGGATCTGGCCCATGTCCGGGAGGATCTCGCCGCGCTCGGCGTCGAGTTCGACATCCGTCAGGTGCTCGGCGGGAGCGACGCCGCCGAGGAGATCATCGAGCTGGCGGAGCAGGCGGACGTGTCCCTGGTGGTGATCGGGCTGCGGCGGCGCAGCGCGGTCGGCAAGCTGATCACGGGCTCGGCCGCACAGCAGATCCTGCTCGGAACCGGCTGCCCGGTCCTCGCCGTGAAGGCCGCGGTGTAGCCGTCGCGCACGTCGGTGCGAACAGGGCCCGCCCCAATGCGGATGGTGGGCGGACCCTGTTCGTCCCGGACATTGTGGTGCGCGGATCGCACCGCGGACATGGGTGAACCGTGGGCACGCGAAGTGGATCGCGCACACCCCGGGTGCGCGGTTCGCACCGGGGCGGTGGCGGGATACCGACCCCGCCCGACCGGCGCGGTCCGGCGGTGACGATACTGGGAGCCGCACGGAACCCCGCCCCACAGATGGACTCATGCAGACCTCCCCCGCAGCCCTTCCCCCCACCGTGTGGCCGGCCCGCGGCCGCCACGTCGGATCCGCCGCCGCGGACGTGCTCCGCGTGAACCTCCGCCAGCTCAAGGACGGCGCTGTCGTCGACGACTTCCTGGAGCTCAAGGAGGAACAGGTCTTCGAGGCCCGCTGGCGGGTCGACGGCGAGGTGACCGTACGGGCCCGGCTGACGCTCGGGTCCGGCGAGGAGTGGGTCCTGGTCGCGGAGGCGGAACAGCCGTGGAAGGCGACGTGGGCCTCTCCGGTCGGCATGTTCTGGCCGCTGGACCCGGACGCGGGCTGGGACCACGACACCGTCGCCGGACTGCGCTTCCGTGACGTCAACCGGCTGCCCGAGGACGACAAGGAGCTGCGGCGACTGCTGCGGGACTGCGTGCGCGACTCCTGGGCGCTGCACATCGTCGTCCACGAGGCCATGACCCCCGACGAGCGTGGCCGCCGGCCGCTGACCGGGCATCTGCCGGCGAGCCTGCGTCATCGCGTGGTGGAGCACCGGGCCGCGCCGCATCAGCTGCGGGCCGTCAACTGGGCACTGAAGGAGTTCGACGTCCAGGTCCCGCGCGGCGGAGCCGTCGTACTGTCCCCGCTGCCGCTCGACCGCGACACCGACGCCGACGCCTTCTCCGTACGCAGTGTCTTCCTGGACGGCACCCCGCCCACGGAACTCATCGACGCCGTGACCCGCTTCGCCGGGCTGCCGAGGCCGCTGCCGGAGGGCGCCGAGGAGGCACTGACCGCGCTGCGCGAGCAGTGGCGGCTGACGACCGCCGAGGAGGAGCTGGTCCGCCAGCGCGAGCTCGTCGCCATGTACGCCGAGGCGCTCGAGGCGATGACGAACTCCCGCGACCTGTACCGGGAGGCCGCCGAGCGCGCCAACGAGGCGCTGGCCGCCTACCGTGAGGCGGGCGCCGAGGCGCCGAGACCGCCCGCCGAACAGCCTGGCTCGCCGCTGCAGCAGCTGACCCGGACCCTGGAGCGCTTCAAGCCTCGCCGGCCCCCGCGGGACGAGAACGGCGCCGGATAGCTGCCGCGGGCGCTGCGGTCACGACGGCGTCCTGGTCGCCGTCGGCCGCGGCGCCCGCCGCGCGATCACTCCGCCAGCAGGCGGTCCGCCGCGCTCCGCCCCGGTGTGTGCGAGGCCAGCCGGACGACCAGGGCGGCCAGTGCCGCGAGTGCCGCGCAGACCGCGGCGAGGCCGGCGACCCAGGCCGGCGCGAGCGTGAGATCGAGGGCCGCCGACAGCCGGCCCGAGTCGAAGCGGCTCGCGTACAGCTGGGCCGCCGCCAGGGCCGCCGGCACCAGGACCGCCGCGGCCAGCACCGGCACCGCCGGACGCACGGCCACCAGCAGACCGAGCAGCAGGCACAGCCCGGCCAGGCCGAGGACGAGGCCGTAGCGGCGCAGGGACACCCCGTCCTGGTGCAGCGGGAAATGGGCGACGGCGCAGAGGAAAAGGGCCACCGCGGTGAGGCCGGCGGGCCAGACAGGAGGCCGGGCGGGACGGCGGCGCACGAGGCCGGGGCCGGCCGCCGGGTCCCGGTGCCGGCCGGCGTCGTCCACTTCGTCCACGTGGTCCGCCGACGCTTCCGTGGTCTTCGGCGGAGGGGCTCCCTTGCGCTCCTCGGCCAGCCGGCCGATCAGCTCCACGAGTTCCTCGACGGACCGGCCGGTAGCGGCCGCCCTGACCGCCTCCTGCCCGCAGTGCGGCTCGAGCGGTGCCTGTTGCAGCAGGGCCATCAGCCGGGTCACGTCCTCGACCGGGCGGGTCTCGGCCGCGGCGCGGATCGCCTCGTCCGCGCTCGCCACGTCCCGCGGCGGCCGGGTGAGCAGGACGACCAGCCGGGTGACGTCGTCCACGGACCGGGTGACACCGACCGCTCGGAGCGCGTCGACCGTGGCCCGTGCGTACAGGGGAGACTGTTCGAGCAGCGTGATGAGCTGCGCCACTTCTTCCAGCGGCCGGTCGGCCACGGCGGCACGCACCAGGCCGTCCACCGGATCGCCGTAGGTCGAACCACGCCCCCCGACGGCAACGGGCGCAGGGCTCAGGGAGCCGGTGATCTCCGTCGCGGGTATGGCGGGATCGTTCGACTGCGGGATTGACGAGGGACTGGTCATGCGCGTTTCTCCAAGCGAGGGGATACGGCCGCTGTTGCGTCCCCGACACGCGACACGCGACCTTACGGTGACCATTACCGGGCGTCCGCGCCCGGGGCGCCACTCGGGTGCGCCACAGGTATGACTCCCGCTTCGGCGCCCCCACCCCGCCACCCCCACTGGTGTTCGGGTGCACCGGTTTGGCCCTGGCAGGCAATACCGGCGCCCCGAGCGGGAATCCGATAATTCGCGCGCGCTTCACGGGGCGCCCCGGAACGAGGAGGGCCCGTTGGACATCACCACCCGATGGATCGCTGTCGCCGTACTCCTCGCGGCGGCCGTCCTCGCCATTGCCGTCGCGGTGTTCGTACGACTGGTCCGGGCCCGGCGGGGGCTGCGGCAGGCCGGACTCCCGACCGGCCCGCGCTGGGTCTTCTGGGGGGCTCTCGCGTACTTCTTCCTGCCGGCCGATCTGGTGCCCGACCCCGTGTACCTCGACGACATCGGCGTCCTGCTGCTCGCGTTGCGCACGATGCGCAGGCACTCGGGCAGTGAACCTGCCTGAGTTCACCCACGTCTCCCCCAATGTCCGGAGCAGAAACCGCCAACAACTACGCAGCGTAAGGAAACCAATCACCCGTTCGATTCGTATAAGTCTCAGGAAGCCGACGGGAGTCGGCGGCCCGAGCGACGGCGCAAGGTGACCATCGCTGGATCGGCGCAGGACCCACGAGGGAGAGACGATGCAACCGTTCGCGCTCAACTACGCACGTCCGGCAGCGGAGTCGGAGGTCACCGCTCCGTACGCCTACGACACCGGACTGCAGTTGAACGTGCTCTCGGACGGGCGGATCGCCGCCCACGACCACGCGCTGCTGAGAGAGTTCGGGACCACGACCTCAACGGCGGGGTCGAAGACGCACTTCGACGACTGAACACGGGCAGACACTGATGACCGTGTTGATCCTGACCTGTGAAGCGGACGTCACCGCCGACATGGTGGTCGTCCACCTCCATACGACAGGCGTTCCGGTGGTCCGCCTCGACCCCGCCGACCTCACCGAGGGGGTGTCGCTGTCGGGCGAGTACGTGCACGGCGCCTTCCGGGGCCATCTGTCGTCGGGGGGCCGGCTGGTGAGCATCAACGGGCTGCGGTCCGTCTGGGTGCGCCGGCCGGGCACCGCGGCCGCCCGGGCGGCCGAGCCGTCAGGGTGGCTGACCGAGGAGTCGTCGCAGGCGCTGTACGGGATGCTCCGCAGTTCGGACGCGCGCTGGATGAACCACCCCGACGCCTCCCGCCGGGCCCGGCACAAGCCCTGGCAGCTGCGGCACGCCCAGCGCTGCGGGCTGCCCGTGCCGGCCACGCTGATCACGACCTTTCCGCAGGCCGCCCGCGAGTTCTCCGCGCGCTATCCGGACCTGGTGGTCAAACCGGTCTCCGGGGCGCATCCGCAGGACCCGCCGAGGGCGGTGCCGACCAGCCGGGTCACGCCCGACACGGACTTCGCCGCCGTCGCGTTCGGCCCCACGCTGCTGCAGCGGCGGGTCGCCAAACGGGCGGACATACGGCTCACGGTGGTGGGCGACCGGATGCTGGCCGCGCGCAAGACGACCGCGGAGGACGACGAGGTGGACGTCCGTTTCGCCTCCCCCGCCTCTCCGTGGCGCCCCACCGACGTGCCGCCGCGGGTCGCCGAAGCGGTGCGCGCGTACATGCGCGACGCCGAACTGGCTTACGGCGCCTTCGATTTCGCCGAGGACGCCGACGGGACGTGGTGGTTCCTGGAGTGCAATCAGTCGGGGCAGTTCGGCTTCGTCGAGGTGGAGACGGGTCAGCCGATCGCGCGCTCGATCGCCGAGTGGCTGGCCCGGCCCGTGCCGGACGGTGCGGGGCTCGTCAAGGGCAGGGACACCGTGGTCCCCTGAGCCTCACCTCTGCCCGGGTCCGGGCAGGGCCGCCCGCTGCCACTGCGGCGCGGGCGGCGCGGAGGGCAGTTCTCCGTAGTGGGAGCGGTCCATGGAGCGGAGGGGCTGCATGACGAACTCCAGTTCCCTGCTGACTCGCTCGGCCTCCCTGCGAACCTGAGTGGGAACGTCACCGCGCTCCGCGATGAGCCGGTCATAGATGGGGGAATCCTGGAACACCCGTCAACGTGCCTTTCGTGTCACGGCCCATAGGTATGGGCGCAGCTGCCGAGTCTAGGCGCCCTTGCACCCTGCGGGGTGAATTCCACCGTTCGACTTGACTCAGGCGCCCGTCGTGGAACCGGGGCGGACGATCATCAGAACGGTGACCGTGGCCCACAGCAGGTTGAAGATCCCGGTGAACATGGCGAGTTGGACGGTGTGGGCGCGCTCGACCGTCTGTCGGGCGCCCAGCTCTTCGAGAAGTTCCTCCTGACGGGGCAGCACGAAGGCGACCAGGACGCCGGCGGCCAGGGCGGTCAGGGTGATGGAGGTGATGAGCCAGGCATCACCCAGGACACCCATCGCGAGGGCGGTGGCGAGGCCGAACAGGGGCACGGCCACGCCGAAGCGGGCGTAGACCCGGCAGATGCGGTGCAGCAGGGCGACGGTGTCCACCGCTGTCCCGGAGGGGTCCGCGCGGCGCACGGCGGGAGGGAACATGCTGGCCGCGACGGTCACGGGGCCGATGGCGACGATGGCGGCCAGGACATGGAGGGACAGCAGGAACTTCGTCATGGGTGGCGTCCAGGGTGGTTCGGAGGTGTTCGGCCGCCCACGCTAGGGATCTCCGTGCCGGAGCGCCCAGAGGCTGAAACGACAGCTTGCAACGGATTCCCGCCAACCCCTGCTACCTGGTTGCTCTTGGCTTGACCCCGCATGATGGCGCTGGCGGGAATCCGCCTATCGTGTCGTTCATGCACACCGTGGCGATCCTGGCTCTCGACCAGGTGGTGCCGTTCGACATGGCGGCGCCCATGCAGGTCTTCGACTGGACGCGGCTGCCCGACGGCCGTTCTCCCTACCGGATCCGGCTGTGCGCCGCGTCGCCGGAGGTACGGGCCGACGGCGGCTTCTCGCTGCGCGTCGAGCGCGGGCTGGAGGCGCTGGCGGACGCGGACACCGTCGTCGTGCCGGGCTGCTCCCCGGCGGCCGGACCGACGCCCGCGCCCGTGCTGGAGGCGCTGCGCCAGGCGGCCGCGGCGGGCACCAGGATCGCCTCGGTGTGCGTGGGTGCCTTCGTGCTGGCCGAGGCCGGGCTGCTGGACGGGCTGCGCGCCACCACGCACTGGGTGGCCGCGCAGGAATTGGCGCGCCGCTTTCCGGACGTACGGGTGGAGCCGGACGTGCTCTATGTCGACAACGGACAGATCCTCACCTCGGCCGGTGCCGCCGCGGGCCTCGACATGTGTCTGCACATGATCCGCCGTGACTTCGGCTCGGCGGTCGCCGCGCACTCCGCCCGTATGTCCGTCATGCCTCTCGAGCGGGAAGGCGGACAGGCCCAGTTCATCGTCCATGACCATCCGCCGGTGCCGCGCGGCTCGACGCTCGAACCGGTCCTGGAGTGGATCGAGGACAATCTGGCCCGGGAGATCACGCTGGGCGCGCTGGCGTCCCGGTCGGGGATGAGCGAGCGGACCTTCAGCCGCCGGTTCCGCGAGCAGACGGGCACCACGCCGCTGCAGTGGCTGCTGCGGGCGCGGGTGCGGCGCGCCCAGTATCTGCTGGAGAACAGCGACCACACGATCGAACGGATCGCGCAGCAGGCGGGGTTCGGTTCACCGACCGCCTTCCGCGAGCGGTTCCGCCGGGTGGTCGGCACCAGTCCGCAGGGCTATCGCTCGGCTTTCCACGGGAGGCCGGGTTCCCCGGCAGCGCACGTCTGAGCCTGCGGACCTGGTGCCGACGAGGCCTTACACGGCCAACAGGCCGCCACGTCCTGCCGGTTCCTTCGCCGTGGACGCCGTCGGGCCCACGCCGAGGAGGAGAGCGTCCGCCTTCGCGACCGCGTCGCGGATGCCGGTGGTGCCCATCATGACGCAGAGTGTGTAGCTGACGTCCTCCAACTCCCTTGTCGTCGCGGGGTTGCCCCGCTCCGCGTCGGCGATCCGCAGCGATGCGTACCGCGTCAGCAGCTCTCTGACGACCTTCGGATCCGGAACGAGCACGGAGAGCCCCTTTCTCGATTTTCCGCTGCGTATGCCCGGGCAGGGGGAGGCCAATCACATCTCCCGCTCTCCGGCTCGCGATTGACGGGATCCTGTCGCCGAGCACCCGACTGACGCTCGAATCCCACCGGTGCGAAACCCACAGGAGTGACGTTTCGGCGGGTACGGCGCCGACCCGCTTCCCCCGGGGCCGCGGGCAGTTGAACAGGGGGCAGCCCCTCAGCACGGACGCACGAACGGTGACATCCATGAACTGCCCCCAGCGCCTGCTCTGCGCGCTCTACGTCAGCACGAGCTCCGGACTCGCCCTGACCACGGTCCACGAATTCCGACACGGCCCCTGGTGGGCCGCGGGTCTCTTCGCCGCCGCGAGCCTCGTCCCCCTGGTCGCCGTCGTCCGCGAGGCCGAGCCGCGTGGGCCGGCGACCGAACGGCGCCTGCGCAGCGTCGGCTCCGATGCCGACGAGGACATCGTGCGCATCGAGCTCGACGCCGCGTGCTGCGAACGCTGGTGGACGAGTTGCGGCACCGAACACGACGCGGCCTGCCCGCACCGCGTCCCGCGGAGCAGCGCCGCCTGACGGGTGCGGTGCCGTCAGGCGGCCTGCCCGCTGTGCAGCGCCGTGTACGCCCCTCCCCGACGCAGGAGTTCGTCGTGCGTGCCGATCTCCTGGACGCGGCCGTCGCCCATGACCACGATCCGGTCGGCGCCCCGCACGGTGGACAGCCGGTGCGCCACCACGAACGTGGTCCGTCCGCGCAGCAGCCGGGCGAGCGCCTGCTGCACCAGGGCCTCGGAGCGGGTGTCGAGGGCGGAGGTCGCCTCGTCGAGGACCAGCACCCTGGGGTTCCTGATCAGGGCGCGGGCGATGGCGAGGCGCTGGCGCTGCCCGCCGGACAGCCGGGCGCCACGCTCGCCGACGAGGGTGTCCAGGCCCTGCGGCAACTGCTCGACGAACTCCAGCGCGTTGGCGTCCCGCAGCGCCGCGCGCACCGCCTTCTCGTCGGCCTCGTCCTCCATGCCGTAGGCGACGTTCTCCCGGATGGTGCCGTCGAAGAGGATCGACTCCTGCGGCACGACCGAGACGAACCGCCGGTAGGTGCGCAGGTCGAGGGTGTTCATGTCGGTGCCGTCGAGCAGCAGCCGGCCCGAGGTCGGGCGGATGAAGCCGATGACGAGGTTGAGGACGGTGGACTTGCCCGCCCCGGACGCGCCGACGAGGGCGATGGTCTCCCCCGGCCGCACGGAGAGGGTGAACTCGTGCACGGCGGGCCGCTCACCGTCCCCGTAGACGTGGCCCACCTGCTCGAAGGCCACGGCCCCGCGCACCTCGGAGACCTCCGACTTGCCCTCGTTGTCCTCCAGTTCGGGCGCCTGGAGGACCTCGCCGACCGAGCGGACGGACTCCAGGCCCTTGGTGATGACCGGCGCGAGACCCGCCAGCGTGGTCGTGGAGTTGGTCAGCGTGGTCAGGAAGGCGCTGAGCATGACGACGTCGCCGGCGGTGACACCCCAGACGTCGTAGTACGACACCAGCGCCGCACCGGCGAGGACCAGCACACCGACGACGTTGAGCACCACCCAGGCCAGCGAGCCGAAGCGGCCGTTGACGAGGTCGAGGCGCATCCCGGAGGTGAGCAGCCGGTGCAGGGTGCCGTCCATGCGGCGCAGCGCCTTGCCCTCCAGGCCGTGGGCGCGGGTGACCGGGATGAGACGGGTCATCTCGGTCACGCGCGAGGACAGGGTCTCGACCTCGTGCCGGAAGTGCTCGTTGTGGGTGCGCAGCCGGGCGCGGAGGCGGGCCACGACGAGGGCGGCGGCGGGGACGACGACGAGGAAGACCGGGAGGAACTCCGGTGTGCGGACGCCGATGATGACGAGGCCGCCGATGAGCACGGTGCCCGCCCCGAGCCCGGTCTCCGCGGTCTGCTGCACCATCTGCTCCACGGTCTCCACGTCCCGCACCACCTTGGCCTGGAGCACACCGGCGCTGACGCGGGAGTGGTAGCCGATGGACAGCTGCTGCATACGGATGCAGAGCGCGGAGCGCAGCGAGGTGCCCATGCGGCGCACGCTGCCGTACAGGAGACGGACGTAGAGGATGTGCAGGGGGTAGTTGACGAGCAGGATCAGCAGGATGATCCCGGTGCTGAGCCAGAGCTCGGTGATCGCCCGGTGCTCGACGACGGTGTCGATGATGGACGCGGTGATCAGCGGCAGCAGCCAGACGGGGCTGTGCTTGACCGTGAAGATGCCGACCGCTGCGGCCAGGCGCCTGCGGTCGGCACGGAACAGATAGGCAAGGGTGCGGACGGGATGCTCGCCCCGGTAGCGGTGGTCGAGCGGTCTCTCCAACGGCGAGGCCATTGGTGGCGGTTCCTTCCGGGCGGTCGGATCATGGGGCTTCAGCAAGCGCTTTCTGCCCGGGGTGTGCCGGATTACACCGCATCCAGTACGGCGATCTCCTCCGCCGTCAGGACCAGATCGGCCGCGGCGACCGAGTCCCGGATCGTCTCCGGGCGGCTCGCGCCCGGGATCGGTACGACGACCGGCGACTTGGCGAGCATCCACGCCAGGCACACACGCTGCGGGCTCACCCCGTGCTTCTCGGCGATCCGGGCGAACGGCGCGTAGGCGGAGCCCAGTTCACCGGCCCGGGAGATACCGCCGAGAGGGCTCCAGGGCAGGAACGCGATGCCGAGTTCGTCGCACAGGCGCAGCTCGGGCTCGCTGGAGCGGAAGGCCGGGGAGAACTGGTTCTGCACGGAGACGAGCCGTCCGCCGAGGATGTCCTGGGCCTGCCGGATCTGCTCCGGGTTCGCGTTGGAGATGCCCGCCAGGCGGATCTTGCCCTCGTCCAGCAGGTCCCGCACGGCGCCGACCGAGTCCGCGTACGGCACGCGCGGGTCGGGGCGGTGGAACTGGTAGAGCCCGATGGCCTCCACACCCAGCCGGCGCAGGGACGCCTCACAGGCCTCCTTGAGGTACCGCGGGCTGCCGTCCAGGGTCCAGCTCCCGTCACCGGGACGCAGATGGCCGCCCTTGGTGGCGACCAGGACATCGGCGCCCCGGTCGTGGGAGGAGAGGGCCTTGGCGATCAGGGACTCGTTGTGGCCGACCTCGTCGGCGTCGCGGTGATAGGCGTCCGCGGTGTCGATCAGCGTCACGCCCGCGTCGAGGGCGGCGTGCAGCGTGGCGAGCGAGCGGGCCTCGTCCGGGCGCCCCTCGATCGACATGGGCATCCCGCCCAGACCGATCGCACTGACCTCGACATCACCGATGCGTCGCGTGTGCATGGCTCGTGACCTCTTCCGGGCTGTCGCGGGACGTTGGGCACCGGCAAGCGGTTGCACCGCACCGGTCGCACACCAGCCTGAACCCGCCTCGGCCCGCAGGTCCAATAGAAGAACGCGAACGTATTCAGCAGCGCGAGGACTGAATCACCGAGGCGTTCCGCCTGCCCGGCGCCCCGGAGCACGGCGAGGGCGGGCGCGTCGAAACCCGCGGCGGGCTGCCGCACGGCAGCCAGTGCTCGTACGCGGTCACGCATACGGGCGCCGCGTGCCCGATCAGCCGGGGCAGCAGGTCCGAGGACGCCAGGCCGGTACGTCGTGCGGCGAACTCCGTGACCAGCATCCACCACAGGGGCGACTTCCCGAGACAACTGATCAGGCTGGAGAAGCTGTTGGCGGCGACCGATCCGGCCGTCCCGCCCGGGCTCCCGCCGCTCCGCCCGTCACCGCCTGCCCCGTCCCGTGTCCGCACCCACGCCCACTCCCCCGATCACGCATCGGGCGGACCCCGCCCACGCCACCGCTCGCAACCGGGCCGACTCCGACGTATCCGGACGCTCCGGCGCCAGGCCCGGACATGTCATCGATCTTTCCCCGCATTCCGGTTGCGCGGCCCTCAGGTGCGTGTGGCACTCTCGGGCTGGACCTTCGGGGTGTGGAAAGGCGGGGCCATGCGCATCGGACTGCTCGGCACGGGCTCATGGGCCGAGGGGGCGCACGCGCCCGCCCTGAGCTCACACCGCGAGCTGGATTTCGTCGGGGTGTGGGGCCGCCGTCCGGAGGCCGCCAAGGAGTTGGCGGGCCGCTTCGGCACACGGGCCTACGACGACGTCGACGCCCTGTTCGCCGACGTGGACGCCGTCGCGGTGGCGCTGCCGCCCGCCGTCCAGGCCGGACTGGCGGTACGGGCGGCGCGGGCGGGCTGCCATCTGCTGCTGGACAAGCCGCTCGCGCCGACGGTCGAGGAGGGCCGGGCCGTGGTCGAGGCGGTCCGGGAGGCGGGAGTCGCCTCGGTCGTCTTCTTCACGACCCGCTTCCAGAGCGTGACCGAGGCGTGGATCACCGAACAGGCCGCCGTCGAGGGCTGGTTCACCGCGCGGGCCGAGTGGCTCGGCGCGGTGTTCACCACGGACAGTCCGTTCGGGGACTCGCCGTGGCGACGGGAGAAGGGCGCGCTGTGGGACGTCGGGCCGCACGCCCTGTCGGTGCTGCTGCCGGTCCTGGGCGACGTACGGCAGGTGGCCGCCGCCGCGCACGGTCCCGCGGACACCGTGCACCTGGTCCTTCACCACACCGGTGGCGCGTCCAGCACGCTGACGCTGAGCCTGACGGCGCCGCCCGCGGCGGCGGGTGCGGCGGTCGAACTGCGCGGCGAGGGCGGGGTGGCGCTCCTCCCGCGCAGCCCGGACGGCGCGGTTCCCGCGCTCGAACGGGCCGCGGACGCGCTGCTCGCCGCCGCTCGCAGCGGCCGTCCGCATCCGTGCGACGCCACGTTCGGGCTGCGGGTCACGGAGATCCTGGCGACGGCGGAGGCCCTGCTGGGCGGCTGACGCCGCTCACCACTCCCTCTCGACCGCCTCCGTCAGCCGGGAGACGGCCGCCGGATCCGGCAGGCTCGCCAGCGTGTCGACGACCTTCTTGCTCGCGAACTCCCGTTGTGCGGTGGTCGCGTCCGGATCGATCGCGCCCTCGGCCTGCACCTTGACGAAGTTCAGATCCGTCGCGAACAGCATCGAGAACGCGTCCAGGCTCCTGACCGTCGCACGGCCGCCGGCGTCCACGTACGCCCGCACGAGCCGACGCGCGGATCCGGCGGTGAAGTCGTTTCCGCCCGCCCAGACGTACAGGGCACGGGCCAGTTCACGTTCCGCCGCGATGGGTCCGGCGTTGTCCCAGTCCAGGAGGGAGGGGCCGGCCGGGCCGACCAGGACGTTCTGCGGCTGCATGTCGAGATGCGACACCACCAGGTCACCGGGGCCGGACGGGGAGACGTACCGAGCGAGTTCGGGCGCCGTGGTGTCGATGAACCGGCCGAGCTCGTCGGCCCACGGCATCCCGGCTCGGCGGACCTCCTTGTGGAGCTCCGCCCAGTCGGCGTCCCGGGGGCACTCCTCGTACCAGACGTGAGGTGTCCCGGTCGCGCCCCGGCCCGCCCGGTGGAGGAGGGCCAGGGTCCGGCCGCACCAGCTCAGGAGGTCCGGGTCGGCGGGGTCCGCCTGGGTTCCGGTGACCCAGTCGTAGAGCTTCACGGCGGAACCGTCGAGCTGCGAGACGTGCGCGCCGTCGCGGTTGGGCAGGAGGCGTGGTGCGGAGATCCCCAGACCTTCGGTGGCCTCGCGCAGGGCGATCTCGTACCGGAACTCCTCCTCGCTGCCGCCGAAGATCAGTTCCTTCACCGCCCACGAGGTGCCGTTCCCGGTCAGCTTCCAGATCTGCCCCAGGGCGCCGCGGGTGACCGGCGTCATCGTCCAGGGCCCGGCACCCAGTCCGTAGGTGTCTGCGATCAAGTCGGCGGCGCTCTGCATACAGCTCTCCTCCATGCGTCTCAACCACCCAAGATCGCAGGGAGGGCACCTACTCGTCGAAGGGTTTGTCGCTCCAGCGGAACCAGGCCCGGTCGCCCTCGATGTGCAGGAGGAACTCGGGGACCGGGCCTTCCGGCGAGGTCAGGGACACGCGTCTCCGGATCTCGTCGTAGGCCCGCTCCCATTCCTCGCCCAGGTCCTCGGTCAGGGCGAGTTCGCGGGCGAACAGCTCCCGCAGGGCGTCGAAGGCAGGAGCGGCCGTGAAGCGGCCCGACAGCCAGGGGAAGTCGCCTTCGTCGATCAGGATCTCCCCGACCGGGACATCGCCGCTGTGCAGGTGCCAGACCTCGCCGTCGAACCCCACTACGCCTCCGTCACCCGGTGCCGACTCTCCTGGACACCCTGCCATCCGGCACTGACAGCGGCGCCCGGGCCTACCGCGCGTCCGCCGGCAGATGGAAGTTGACGCGTTCGCGCGTGACCGGGTATCCGGCCTTGGCGAAGTGCGCGGCCATCGGGGCGTTGCCCTGGTCCGTCGCGGCGACGATGAACTCGGCGCCCTGCGCGACGAGGTGGTGGGTGCACTCGGTCAGAAGGTCGTAGGCGTAGCCGTGTCCGCGCTGTTCGGGCACGACGCCGATGAAGCCGACGATCGGGGCCTGGTGGTTGCGGGCCGGGATGTGGATCCCCGCCAGCTCTCCTTGCGGCGTGTGCGCGACCTGCCACCACTCGCGCGGCGACGGGCACCAGCGGAAGAAGTCGAGCTCCTCCTGTGCCGCCTTGTCGACGCCGCCCTCCTGGACGGCCTTCAGCGCGTGGGCGTCCAGGGTGGCGGAGTGGATCCGGCGCAGCGCGTCGAAGAAGACGGCGTCGTCGGGTTCGGCGCCGAAGACCAGACGTCCGGGCCGCTCGGGCAGCCCGCATGCGGGGGTCCAGCGGTAGTTGAAGCGTTCGACCAACAATGCGTACCCGGCCGCCCGTGCGGCGGTGAAGCGGGCCTCGACGGCGGTGCGCAGGGCCGGGTTCTCGCGCCAGCCGGGCGGCAGGCTGAAGTCGATGTCGACCTGCCAGGGCGCCGAGCGCAGGAGTTCCGCGGCCGCCTCCGTCTCACCGTCGGCCATGTCGAGCCGGTCGACGCAGAGCGGTTCGGTGTCGTCGGGGCCGCCCCACCAGGCGGCCCGGGCGACGATCCGGCCGTCGCGCAGCGCCACGCGCTGCCAGTCGGGGCGGTGCCGGGTCAGCGGGTGCGCGGCGCGCACACCGAGCGGGTCGGGCAGGGAGTCGAACTCATGGGCGGTGCTGTCGTCGAGCTGGCGGATGACCGTCGCGGTCATGGATTCCTCCGGGATGCTGTGTGGAGCGCTCCCGGGAAGCTCAGAGACGCACGCCGGGGGCGACGTGAAGGGAGCGCGGGATGTCGGTGTACTGCACGGCACTCGCCTCCTTCCGTCGGTCTCGGGGCGTGACGCGCTGACGCTAGAGGCTCCCGCGGGCGGCGTCCAGCGAATTTCCCCGGCGTGCGCGGCGCACCGGGTCGGAGGACCGTAGAGGCGTGGGAAAGGCGCAGGTCACACGGGACCGCCGGGACCGGCGCGGCTGGTTGCACGGCGCACCGCCGCCCGGCTGGGTACGCGTGCTGCCGCCCGCCCTGCTCGCGGGGGTGTGCGCGGTGACCCTGGCCAGCCCCGGCCCCCTCGATATCGGCTTCCTGCTGGGAGCCATCCCGCCACTGGCCGTGCTGTCCTACGGCCCCGTGGGCACCGCGCTGCTCGGCGGCCTCGTCGTGAGCGTGCTGGTCGTCCCGGCGTTCCGGCTCAACGACCCCGGCACCACGGATCTGCTGACCGTCTCCTTCGTCGCCGCGCTGAGTGTGCTGGTGTCCTACGTACGGAGCAGGCGCGACGCCCAGTTGGTCACCGAACGGGCGGTGGCCGAGGCCGCCCAGCGGGCCGTGGTGCCGCCGCTGCCGGAGCGGGTGGGGCCGGTGGGATGTGCGGGGCTGTACCGGGCGGCGCAGCACGGCACGCTCGTCGGCGGTGACTTCTTCGACGTACGGCGGGGCCCGCACGGTGTGCGTGCGGTGATGGGCGATGTGCAGGGGCACGGGCTGTCGGCCGTCGCGACCGTCGCCTCGCTGCTGGGCGCGTTCCGGGAGGCGGTGCTGGACGAGCCGGACCCGGAGTCGGTGGCGGCCCGGCTCGACCGCAGGCTGGTGGTGGACTCCGCGGACGTGCCGCACGCCGAGCTGTTCGCCACGGCCGTGGTGCTGGAGTTCTCCGCCGACGCGCGGGCCGTGCGCATCGTCGTGTGCGGGCATCCGGCGCCGCTGCTGCTGCGCGAGGGGCGGGTGGCGGAGCTGGAGGTGACGGCGGGTGTGCCGCTGGGGCTGGGGCTGTCCGGGGCCGGCCCGGCGGTGGGGGTCACGGTGCCGTTGCGCGCCGGTGACCGGCTCTTCCTCGCGTCCGACGGGGTCTCCGAGGCCAGGGGCGCCGACGGTGCCTTCTATCCGCTGCTCGACCGGCTCACCGGGTTCGCCGATGACGATCCCGCGGTCATGGTGCGGCATGTGTGGCGCGACCTGACGGGGTACGGCGGAACCGTCCTGGACGATGTGACGATGCTCGTCCTCAGCCCTGTCTGACCGGTTCGTGCTCCCCCTCGGCGTCGATGTGCGGCAGGATCCGGTCCAGCCACCTCGGGGTCCACCAGGCGTGCCGGCCCAGCAGCGTCATGACCGCCGGAACCATGAGCAGCCGGACGACGGTCGCGTCGATCAGCACGCTCACGGCGAGTCCCAGGCCGAGCATCTTGACCACGATGTTGTCGCTGACGATGAACGCCGCGAAGACGCTCACCATGATCAGTGCCGCGCAGGTGATGACCCGTGCCGTGATCTCCAGCGCGTGGGCGACCGACGCCTTGGCATCCCCGGTGCGCAGCCAGGCCTCGTGCACCCGGGACAGCAGGAAGATCTCGTAGTCCATGCTCAGCCCGAAGATGATCGCGAACATCATCATCGGGACATAGCTCTCGATGGGCACCGTGCCGGAGACTCCGAGGGCGGGGCCGCCCCAGCCCCACTGGAAGACGGCGACGACGACCCCGTAGGAAGCGGCGATCGACAGGACGTTGAGGACGGCCGCCTTGATCGCGACGAGCAGCCCGCGGAAGACCGCGAGGATGATCAGGAAGGCCAGGGCGACCACGACGCCGATGATGAGGGGCAGCCGGCTGGAGACGATGTCGCGGAAGTCGACCTGGGCGGCGGTCGTGCCGGTGACGTAGCCCTGGGCGTCGGTGCCGGACACCGCGGCGGGCAGCGTGTCGTCGATCAGGCGGTTGGTCAGGTCCGTGGTGGCGGCGCTCTGCGGGGACGTCTTCGAGTAGACCGTGCCGATCAGGACGTCGCCGTCCTCGGTGGTCGTCAGCGGAGTGACGGTGGCCGCGCCGGAGACACCGTCGAGGGTCTTCTGGGCCTGTGAGGTGAGGTCGGAGCGGCCGGAGTCCGGCACGGAGGTCTGGTCGATGACGACGGTGAGCGGGCCGTTGGAGCCGGGGCCGAACGCGTCGGTCATCAGGTCGTAGGCGCGCCGGTCGGTGAAGGAGGTGGGGTCGGCGCCGTCGCCGATGTGGCCGAGCTGGATGGAGAACACCGGGATGGCGAGGACGGCGACGGTTACCAGTCCCGCGGCCAGATAGCGCAGCGGGTGGTGTTCCACGCGGAGCGCGTAACGGTGCCAGGTGCCGTGCGGCTCGGCGCCTTCCCCGGCGTCGGTCTCGGCGACGGGGCGGCGCACCCGGTAGCGGTCGATACGGGTGCCGATCAGCCCGAGCAGGGCCGGGACCAGGGTGAGCGCGCCGAGCACGGCGGAGACGACCGTCACGGCGGCGGCGACACCGAGTTTGCCGATGAACCCCACACCGGAGGCGGACAGGCCCGCGAGCGCGACGATGACCGTGCAGCCGGAGACGAGTACGGCACGACCGCTGGTCGCGGTGGCCCGGCCCGCGGCGGTGACCGGGTCGGCGCCGTTCATCAGGTGCTGGCGATGACGGGTGATCAGGAACAGCGCGTAGTCGATGCCGACGCCCAGTCCGATCATCGTGGCCAGGGTCGGCGAGACGGTCGCGAAGGTGAACGCGGCGGCGAGCAGTCCGAGGCAGGCGAGCCCGCCGATCACACTGATCAACGCGGTCAGCAGAGGCAGACCCGCGGCGATCACACTGCCGAAGCCGACGAGCAGGACGACGATCGCCACCGCGAAACCGATCAACTCGCTCACCCGGTCGTCGGCTGCGGGCCGCGCCAGCTCGCCGAGCGGTCCGCCGTACTCGACGTCGGCGCCGGCCGACCGCAGCGGCTGCACCGAGGTGTCCACCCCGTGCAGGTAGTCGTCGCCCAGGGTGGAGGGCTGTACGTCGAAGCGGACGGTGATGTACGCCGTCTTCGCGTCGGAGGACAGCGGTCCGACGGCCGAGGAGGTGGCGGTCAGCGGGTTCTGGACGGCCAGGACGTGCGGGAGCTTCTGCAGGTCGCCGACGGTCGTCGACATCTGGGAGTCCAGCGAGGTGAGGGCCTTGTCGCCGTCGTGCACGACGATCTGGCTGCTGTAACCGCCCGCCGCCGGGTCGTGCTTCTTCAGGACGTCCAGGCCCTGTTCGGACTGCACGTCGGGCAGGGAGAAGTTGTCCTCGTACTCCCCGCCGAAGGACCGGTTCAGGACCTGGAGGGCGACCAGCGCGACCAACCAGGCGACGATGACGATCACGAAGTGCCGGGCACACCACTGGCCCAGCCGGCGCAGTGCCCCGACGGGGGCGGCCTCTTCGTCCCCTGCGGTACTTCGGGTGGGTGACATGTCCTGGACCTTTGTTCGGTACCCCCATTACACGCCCGCGCGATCTCCGCGGCATCCCGGGTGAGGCCCCTCCGGATGCACGCGGCGCTCCCGGGGTGAATGGTGATATCGGACCCGATGACGACCCGAGGAGCAGAGATCATGCCGACGTCACAGCCCGACGCGTCCGGTCCGTCCGAGGACCGCGCCACCCCGGACGCCCTGCTCCACACCCGCACCGGCACCGAGGTGTCACCCGAGGACCTGGTGCTCGCCACAGGCAGGGACCTCACCCCGCGCAACCTGGAGTGGGCCAGGCGCAAGCTGGAGGCCGAGGGACCGGCCGCCATGGAGAAGCTGCTGCCCTAGCGCCTGTCCGGCGGACAGGTCTGGTTGCACCACCATCGGGCCCGGTCTTCCGACCGGGCCCGTCAGTCCGCTGCGTCTTCGTCAGTCCGATGCGTCGTCCTGGTCCCTGCAGAGCACCGGAACCCGCTGGACGAGGTTGTTGGCGAACCCGCCCCGGTTCCAGGGCTGGTCCAGCGGCTGGGTGTGCCCCTCGGCGTCGGTGGCCCGCGCGCTCAGCAGGTACGCGCCGGGCGTCGCCGTCCAGGTGAGACGCCAGCGGCGCCATGCCCAGCGGTGCCCGTCGTCCGGCTCCAGTACGGTCTCGTGCCAGGTGCGACCGGCGTCCGCGCTCACCTCGACCCGGGTCACCGGCGCCCGCCCGGACCAGGCGCGCCCCTCCCGCGGGACCTCGCCCGGCCGCACCACCCGGGTCCGTGACATGAAGTCCGGGAAGCCCGGCGGCACCAGCAGGGCGCGCGGCGCGATGCGGGTGACGGGTTCGCCCGGGTCCTCGGGGCGTTCCCGCAGGCGGTAGGCGACGGCCTGCTGGAACCCGGTGAACGGTTCGTCGACGACGCTCACGTCGCACAGCCACTTCACATGGGCCATGCCGTACCAGCCGGGTACCACCAGCCGCAGCGGATACCCGTGCTGCGGCGGCAGCGGGGCGCCGTTCATCTCGTACGCCACCAGCACCTCGGGCTCGCCGCCCGTGGCGTCCTCGACGGACAGGGAGCGCTGGTAGTCCTGCTCGACCCCGCGCTCCACCCCGTGATCGGCGCCGGTGAAGACCACGTCGACGGCACCGGGCTCGATGCCGGCCTCCGCCAGCAGCAGCCGCAGCGGCACACCGGTCCACTCGGCGGTGCCGACCGCCTCGACGAGCCAGGGCTGGCTCACCGGCCGAGGCGTCAGCAGGGCCCGCCCGTTGCCGGCGCACTCCAGCGTCACCCTGGTGGTGACCTGGGGGAACGCCCGCAGGTCGGCCAGGTCCAGGCGCAGCGAGCGGCGGACCAGGCCGCCGAGAGTGAGCTGCCACGCGGTGTCGTCGGGGACGTAGGGAATGTCGTAGTGCGTCAGCACGTAGTGCAGGCCCGGCGGGGTGAGGTCGTGGCGCAGGGCTTCCAGGGGCAGTCCGTGGTTGCGGGTGGCGAGGGCGAGTTCGTCCGGGCCGATGCCCTCGTCGGGGGCGGCCAGCCGGGCGGGTGCGCTCACGTCACCGAGTCGTCGACCCATGACTCCAGTGTCGCGCCGCGAGCCAACCCTTGCACGCTGCTTGCGGGTTCACCCTTTCGAATGGGGCCCTCGAGCTGCCAGACTGCGGAAGGTGCCCGACTTCGACATGCTTGTCATCGGATCCGGTCCGGGTGGCCAGAAGGCCGCCATCGCCGCGGCCAAGCTGGGCCGCCGAGTGGCCGTCATCGACCGCCCCGACATGGTCGGCGGGGTCTCCATCCACACCGGCACCATTCCCTCCAAGACGCTGCGCGAGGCGGTGCTCTACCTCACCGGTCTCACCCAGCGCGATCTGTACGGGCAGAGCTACCGGCTCAAGGAGGACATCACCGTCGCCGACCTGACCGCCCGCACCCAGCACGTGGTCGGCCGGGAGGTCGACGTCATCCGCAGCCAGCTCTCCCGCAACCACGTCGCCCTCTACGCCGGAACCGGCCGTTTCGTCGACTCCCACACCGTCGCCCTGCGCGAGGTGACCGGCCATGAACGGCTGATCAGCGCCGAGCACATCGTCATCGCCACCGGCACCCGGCCCGCCCGGCCGGACACGGTCGAGTTCGACGAGCGGACGATCCTGGACTCGGACAACGTCCTCGCCCTGGAACACGTTCCGCGGTCCATGGTCATCGTCGGCGCGGGTGTCATCGGCATGGAGTACGCGTCCATGTTCGCCGCGCTCGGCAGCAAGATCACCGTGGTCGAGAAGCGGGCCGGGATGCTCGACATGTGCGACATCGAGGTGATCGAGTCGCTCAAGTACCACCTGCGGGACCTCGCCGTGACGTTCCGGTTCGGGGAGACGGTGGCCGCGGTCGAGCGGCACCCCCGGGGCACGCTCACCATTCTGGAGAGCGGCAAGAAGATCCCCGCCGACGCGGTGATGTACTCGGCGGGCCGACAGGGGCTCACCGACGACCTCGATCTCGACAAGGCGGGGCTGGCGGCGGACCGCCGGGGCAGGATCACGGTCGACGAGCACTACCGCACCGAGGTGCCGCACATCTACGCCGTCGGCGACGTCATCGGCTTCCCGGCGCTGGCCGCGACCTCGATGGAGCAGGGCCGGTCGGCGGCCTACCACGCCTGTGGGGAGACCGTCGGGCGGATGCACCACCTCCAGCCGATCGGCATCTACACCATCCCGGAGATCAGCTTCGTGGGCCGGACGGAGGATCAACTCACCGAGGACAGTGTCCCGTTCGAGGTCGGCATCTCCCGCTACCGCGAACTGGCCCGCGGACAGATCATCGGCGACTCGCACGGCATGCTGAAACTGCTGGTCTCCCCCGAGGACCGCACGTTGCTCGGCGTGCACTGCTTCGGCACCGGCGCCACCGAACTCATCCACATCGGCCAGTCCGTGATGGGCTGCGGCGGCACGGTCGACTACCTCGTCGACGCGGTGTTCAACTACCCGACGCTCGCGGAGTCCTACAAGGTCGCCGCCCTCGACGCCACGAACAAACTCCGCCAGATCGACCGCATCGGGGACTGAGGGAACCCGGCGCTCGGACGCTCCTCGCTGGTTCCGGTGGGCCGGTGCACGTCATCGGCTCCCGATCCGCCCTTCCGCACCACGGTCCTCCGTCGCGGGCCCTCGACAAAGCCCCTGGCCTGCGGCGGAGTTGGAAGCGAGAGGTTACCCTCCGGTCAATCCCGAAAGGGGATCCGGTAGGGCTATCATCACTCGCACACACGGTGCGTGACCGTCTGCCGACGCGACGCTGAACGGTGTCCGCCGCCCCCCATTGTGCCGCCGCCGGCCGAGGCCATCCCTCTTCGGCCTGAGGCGGGTTCACCCCCCACCCCTTACGCCGTCGAGGCCTGGTCGCCCTCGCGTCGTGCACGACGGAAAGCAGCTTCAGCATGAGCAACAGCAGGGGCAGAGGGTTGCAGGCCAACGCCCTCGGCACGTTCGACACGGTGGTGATGGCGGTCGCGGGAAGCGCCCCGGCCTACTCGATCGCCGCCACCACCGCCGTCCTTGTCGGCGCGGTGGGTCTCGCCAGCCCGGCCGCACTCCTGTACTGCGCGATCCCGATGCTGGGCATCGCGCTGGCGTTCAGCTATCTCAGCCGCATCGACGTGAACGCGGGCGCCAGTTACTCATGGGTGGGGCGAACTCTCCACCCGTTCCTGGGCTTTCTCAGCGGCTGGGCGCTGGTGGTGTCGGCGACCATCTTCATGGTGGCCGGTTCACTGCCGGCCGGTTCGATGACGCTCGCCCTGTTCGACGAGGGCCTCGCCGACGACACCGCGCTGTCCACACTCGTCGGCGCCGCCTGGTTCGTGGCCATGCTGCTGGTCGTGCTCGGCGGCGCCCGGCTCACCGTCCGCGCCCAGCTCCTGATGTCCGGCGTCGAGCTGGTGATACTGGCCCTGTTCGCGGTCCTGGCCTTCTTCCACACGGACAACGCCCGTGCCTTCGACTGGTCCTGGTTCGGCTTCGGCCAGTTCGACGGCATGGCCGGGTTCGCGTCCGGTGCGCTGATCGCCGCGTTCTACTACTGGGGCTGGGACGTGACCAGCAACCTCAGCGAGGAGACCCGCAACAGCCGCCGTACGACCGGACTCGCGGGCCTGATCGGGGTCGGCATCGTCTTCCTGCTGTTCGAGGTGTTCACCATCGCGGTGAACGTCGTGCTGTCCTCGACACAGGTCCGGGAGAACGAGGCCAACGTGCTCGCCGTGCTGGGCGAGGAGATCTGGCCGGGCTGGGGCGGCAAGCTGCTGATCGTCGCGGTGATGCTGTCCACCATCGCCACACTGGAGACCACGCTGATCCAGGTCACACGCTCACTGTTCGCGATGGGCCGCGACCGTACGATGCCGTCCGCGCTGGGCAGGGTGCACCGCGAGTGGAACACGCCCTGGGTCGCCATCGTCGTGGTCGGCGCGGTGGCGCTGGTGATGTTCATCGCCTCCAACGCGCTCGGCTCGGTGGGCGACATCCTCTCCGACGCGATCTCTGCGATCGGTCTGCAGATCGCCGTCTACTACGGTCTCGCGGGCCTCGCGGCCGTCGTCGCCTACCGCAAGATGCTGCTGAAATCCGCCGCCAACTTCTTCTTCGGCGGCCTGTGGCCACTGCTGGGCGCCCTGTTCATGTTCTGGATCTTCATCGAGTCGCTGGGCGAGCTCAGCCGGGCCGCCGTCACGATCGGCATCGGCGGACTCGCCGCCGGGCTGGTCCCGATGCTCTGGTACTGGAGGAAGGGCAGCGACTACTACCGGCCCGCCGCGCTGGACGCCACCCACACCATCGAGGCGGACTTCGTCCCCGCCGGGGCCGTGCCCGCGCAGTCCCGTGCCCACGAGGGTCTCTCCACCGACTTCTGAGGGGTGTGGCGATGACGCGGGATCGCTTCGCTCCCGACTTCGACCCCGACTGCGGGGACGTACCCCTCACCACGGCCCGCCAGGACATCGTCATCGGACGCTGGCAGGGTCTGAGGGAACTGCTGCGGGCGACCGGACCCGACTGGCCGGTACGCGGCCACCGGGTCCGACTGCTCGCCCAGGCCTGCGCGGGCAGTTCGACGGCGGAGTCATGGCTGGCCGCCGAACCGCACAGCGCCGACGCGCTGGTGCTGCGGGCGGCGACCGAGACGGCCCGGGCGTTCAACCTGGCGATCGCCGCGGGCCGCGGGGTGCCGATCGACCAGCACCGCGTCGACACCGCGGTGATGGCGAGCCTGCAGGCCGCCGACGCGTATCCGGAGGACCCCACCCCGTGGATCTCCCTGATCTCCGTGGCACGGCTGTACCCGGCGGGCGTCCGGAGGCAGGAACTGGCACGCTGGTGGGACGAGTTGCACCAACGCGACCCCTACAGCGTGGAGGGTCACCTCCAGGTGCTGCACTACTACTCGGCCCGCTGGCACGGCACCCACGGCCTGATGTACGACTTCGCCCGCGACGCGGCCGGAGTGGCACCGCCGGGCTGCGCGCTGCCGGTGCTGGTGCAGTACGCCCGGGTCGAGGAGTACCGGTTCGCGCTGGACGCGGCCAAGGGCCGGCAGTCCGCGGTGGCGCTCGCCCAGCACTGGAGCAACGACGGTGCCGTCAGCGACGTACGCCGCACCTGGCAGCGCTGGATCGCCGGCCGGCCCGAGGCCCCGGTCGCCCCCGCCGAGCTGCGTGACCTCAACTACCTGACGCACGCGGCCTGTCACGCGGGCCTCGCGGAGGTCGCGGGCCCGCTGTTCCGGATGCTGGGGCGGCGGGCCACCCGCACTCCCTGGTCCTACACCGGGGAGCCGGACAAGCAGATCGCCAAGTGGCGCAAGGAGGTGGGGGTGCGCGCCTGACGCGCTCGCCCCGGGTCCGGTCGCGGCCGGGGGGGTGAGTCAGGGCGTGGCGTTCGGGCCGTCCGGGCGGCTGCTGCGCCGCTCGACCATCTCCCGGGTGAGCTGCTCCGTCTCCGATTCCGGCAGCCGCTCGAAGCCGTCCTCGGTGATGACCGAGACGATCGGGAAGATCCGCCGGTTGAGGTCGGGGCCGCCGGTCGCGGAGTCGTCGTCCGCCGCGTCCCACAGGGCCTGGAGGGCGGCGAGCGCGGCGTCGCGTCGGGACATGCCCTTGTGGAACAGCTTCTTCAGCGCGCCCCGGGCGTAGGGCGAGCCGGAGCCCTCGGCGTGGAAGTCCGTCTTCTCGTACAGGCCGCCGGCGACGTCGAAGCTGAAGATGCGGCCCTTCTCCCCGTCGTCGGCCGTGTGGTCGTAGCCGGTGAGGAGGGGGACGACGGCGAGGCCCTGCATGGCCTGGCCGAGGTTCTGCCGGATCATGTTCGCCAGGCGCCGCGCCTTGGCGTTGAGGGACATCGGTGCGCCCTCGATCTTCTCGAAGTGCGTGAGCTCCACCTGGTACAGCTTCACCATGTCCAGGGCGAGACCGACGGTGCCCGCGAAGGCGACGGCGGTGTGGTCGTCGGCCGGATGCACCTTCTCCAGGTCGCGCTGGGCGATGAGGTTGCCCATCGTGGCCCTGCGGTCGCCTGCGAGCAGCACGCCGTCGCGGTAGGCGAGGGCCAGCACGGTGGTGCCGTGCGGGAACTGGTCAGGGGCGGCGCGCACGCCGTCGGGGAAAGGTCTGCGGGTGGGCAGCAGGGCAGGCCGGTGGGCGCCGAGGAACTCGGTGAAGGACGTGCTTCCCGGAGTGAAGAACTCCTCCCCCAGCCGTCCGCCGTGCTCGCTCTCCGTCATGCCGTTCCCCCTCGTGTCCCCGGTCCGACATCCGAGTCCTACCTGAAGCGGACGGACGGGAAACACGCGGCCGGGATCACAACTCACGCCCGGGACGCACCTGTTGTCCTCACAGGGCCTTGCGTCGCACCAGCACGCCGAGCACGACCAGGCCCGGCACCAGCGGCAGCCACACGGTCAGGAGCCGGTAGCCGAGTACGGCGGAGGCGGCCGCGGCGGCCGGGGCGCCCGCGGTGGTGAGGGCGAAGGCCAGGGCCGCGTCGAGGGATCCGAGGCCGCCTGGGGTGGGAAGCAGGGCGGCGGCACTGCTGGCGGCGAGATAGAGCAGCGCCACCCGGGCCGGCGGCAGGGGGAGCGCGACGGCCTGTGTGACGGCGATCAGGACGAGGGCGTGCAGGGCGGCGAAGGCCAGCGAGCCGCCCCACAGAGCGGCTGCCCGAGGCGGGTTGGCGTGCACGGCCCGGATGTCGGCGGCCACGGCGGCCAGGGCGCGCCGGCACCGCGGCCACGCCAGCACGCCGGCCGCGCAGACGACGGCGGCGAGGAGGGCGACGAGGATCGCTCCGGGCAACTGCGGTAAGCGCAGCACCCCCGGGCAGGCCAGCGCGAGCGCCACCACCAGGACGACCCGCACCACCGCGGCGGCGGTGCCCTTGACGGCGAGGGCGGTCGCCGCGCGGCCGGCCGACAGCCCGCAGCGCATGAGGAAGCGCAGGTTGACCGCGCCCGCGCCGAGCCCGGCGGGCAGCAGATGGTTGGCGGCGGAGGCCGCGAACTGCGCTGCCACAAGCCGTCCTTGGGGCAGGTGCCGGACGACCGCGCCCTGCTGGGCGAGCGCCGCGCAGACCCAGGTCGCGGCGGCGGCCGTGCCGCCCACCAGCAGCCAGCCCTGGTCGGCGACGGCGAGCCGCACCGCCCCGCGTTCGAGGACCGGCCAGTGCCGCTGGGCCAGGCAGACCGTACCCACCAGGACGACGAGGGAGAGTGCGGTGTGCCAGTAGACGCGTCTTCGACCTGGGGCGACGACGACCGGTTCGGACGTCATGGGCCGCCGTCCTCCCCCGCGGGTCCGATCCGCACCTGGAGCCCGTCGATCCGGTACGCGGCCCAGTCGCGGGCGTACCCGGCCGGGCCGCGGTGCTCCGGCACGAGGTGGGCGACCGGGATCCGGCGGGCGGTCTCCTGGATCTCCGCCGCCGTGGAGTTGGTGTTGGGGCCGCTGACCGCCGCGGAGGAGCAACCGGCGTAGTAGGCGATGGGGAGCGCCTCTTCTCCGGTGAGCAGACAGGGCGGCCGGACGCCCAGCCGGTGCAGGTCGGCCGCGGTGCGCTCCCAGGCCTGCCGGTCGGCGGTGCTGCGGCTGACGGTGCGGTCCAGGACCGCGAACTGCACGGCCAGGTGCCCGGCCAGCCCGAGCGCGACCAGGGTCGTGGCCACCGGTCGCCACTTGCCGCCCGGTGCCGTGACCAGGTGGAGCAGCCCGTCGGCGACCGGGATGGCCAGCAGCGCGTAGGTGGGCAGGAGGAAGCGGGGGGCCGCGTATCCGATCAGGAACAGGTACGGGAAGGCCGCCGACGCGGCGCAGGCCAGCGTGACGAGCGTGCGTGCGGTGCGGCCGGCCCGGACGGCGACGACGAGGCCGAGGAGGGCGAGCAGCGGAAGGACGTACCACCACACGGTGATCGCGGGGTGGGGCATCGAGCCCGTGCACGGCCGGCACAGGGTGCGCCCGACGAGGCTGCGCATCTGGTCGTCGACGGCGAGGTTCCAGCCGAGTCCGCCCTGGATGCGGGAGCCGTCGTGCAGTCGCTGCGCCAGACCGCCGTAGCTGAGGTACGCCTCCGCCACCCACTGGGCGGCGCCGAGGGCGGCTCCCGCGAGGAGGGCGGCGAGCAGGCGCCAATGGCGCAGCGCCACCGTGAGGGCGAGGAGGGGCAGGGTCACCCAGACGGCGTCGGTGGGCCGCATGAGCGCCATGAGGGCGGCACCCGCCGCGACACCCCACAGGTTGGCCGGGGCGCGCAGGAAGGAGCCGACGCAGACCAGCGCGCCGATCGCCACCCAGTAGTTGGGCATGGCCTGGGGGCCGTAGTAGACCGTCACCCACAGGGAGGCGAAGAGCGCCCCGGCGCCGGCGAGCACACGGGCCGGGAAGACCCCGCGCCAGACGCGCAGGGCGAGATAGAGCCCGATGCCCGACAGCACGGCCAGGTAGACGCGCAGCAGTGCGGTGGACGTCGACCAGGACGCGATGGGCGACACCAGCAGCGAGATGCCACGCGCGCGTGGTGCGCTGAAGTAGGAGGGTGGCGCCTGGGCACTGACCTGGCTGACGTACACGGTCTCGTCCCAGCCGAGGCCCATCCAGGGACGTACGAGGATCAACTGGGCGAGGACGAACGCACCGGCCACCACGGCGAGCAGAACGTCACCGCGGCGGTGCCGGGCCGTACAGGGCACGGTCGCCGTGTCGCGCCGTCGCACACTCACGAGCGTCGCGTTCGCGCCGTGCACCATCGTCCACCCCTTCGCCCCTACGCGTCGCAGGGTTCCTGAGACCCCATGGCCATGAGCTGGGGAAATAGAGAAAACACGGACAAAATAACCCGCGTCCGATCGGTGCGCAGCGCGAAGTTCGGCCAGGTGCCTGATATTTCGTCCGATTATCGGCGCAACCGTCGCGTCAGTCGTGCGGGAACGAGTGGTGCTCGTGGGCGACGAGCCAGCGGCCGTCCTGTTTGCGGAGCCCGAAGGTCAGGCGCAGGCGGAGGCCGGGGTGTTCGGCGAGTTCCTCGGGGGTCGCGCAGCGCAGGAGGGCGTGGGCGTAGGCGACCTCGGAGCCGGCGGTGACGTCGAGGGACTCGATGTCGAAGCAGGCACCCTGGGCCTGCCAGGCGAAGAAGGGCGGCCAGGCGGCGCCGTAGGCGGCCAGTCCGTGGATGCCGTGGTGGGGCGGCGGGACGTCGTACATGACGATGTCCTCGGCGTGGTCGGCCAGTACACCGTCGAGGTCGCCGCGGTGGACGGCGTCGGCCCAGTTCGTGATCAGGGTGCGGATCTGTGAGGCGTCGTCGGGCACGGTGGCGGCTCCCTCCTGTGTCCCCTCGCCATCCTCCCCGCCGCCCTGGGTCCCCGCGCGGCGGTGGGTGACACACTCTGCGGTGTGCCGCTGACATTCGACGACCTGCTCATCCGCGCCCGGGCCCTCGCGCGGGGCGACCGGCGCGCGATCCTCGGCATCGCGGGCAGCCCCGGCGCGGGCAAGACGACACTCGCCCAGATGCTGGTCCGGGAGCTGAACGCGGGCGCGGAGCCGTGGGTCGCGCACGTCCCCATGGACGGCTTCCACCTCGCCGACGTGGAACTGGACCGGCTCGGACTCGGCGACCGCAAGGGCGCGCCGGACACCTTCGACGCGGCGGGATACGCGGCGCTGCTGCGGCGGCTGCGCGCGGAGGACGAGGAGGACGGTGCCATCGTGTACGCGCCCGGTTTCGAGCGGGTGCTGGAGCAACCGATCGCCGCAGCCGTGCCGGTGCCGCCGACGGCCCGCCTGGTGGTGACCGAGGGCAACTACCTGCTGCTGGACACCGGTGCGTGGGCACGGGTGAGGCGGCAGCTGGACGAGGTGTGGTTCTGCGAGCTGGACGAGGCGGAGCGGATCCGGCGGCTGGTGGCCCGGCACGAGCGGTTCGGCAAGGAGCACGACGAGGCCGTGACATGGGTGCGGGGCACGGACCAGCGCAACGCCGACCTGGTCACGGCGACCCGGGACCGCGCGGACCTGGTCGTCCCCACCCGGGCCCTGGAACGCCGTCAGGCGGTGTCGTAGGCACTCCTCGCCCGCTCGACCTCGTCGAGGTGGTCGGCGGACCAGTCGGCGAGGTGCGCGAAGAGCGGGGCGAGGCTGCGGCCCAGTTCGCTGATCTCGTACTCGACCCTGGGCGGAACCTCGGGGTGATATGTGCGCACGACCAGCCCGTCCCGCTCCAACTGCCGCAGCCGCTGGGTGAGAACCTTCGGGGTGATCTTCGTGATGCGCCGCTCCAGCTCGACGAAGCGCTGGCGGCCGTGCGCGTGCAGGCTCCACAGGATCGGGGTGGTCCAGCGGCTGAACACGATGTCCACGACCGGGCCGATGGGGCAGGCGAGTGCGGGGTCGGTCGTCGCCTCGGCCTTCATGTGCATCCCTCCGAGATAGCCACTTTCCTCTAGGTACCTACTATATCCACGCTGTTAGCGTCCCTTCGTCGGCAACAACGCCGATTTCTCAAGGGAGTTGTTCATGATCGTGGTGACGGGGGCGACGGGCAACGTCGGCCGAGAGCTCGTGAGGACGCTGGCCGCCGACGGCACGCGGGTGACCGCGACGTCCCGGCGGATCGCCGACGGGGACGTGCCGCAGGGTGTCCGCGCATGGCCGGCGGATCTGGCGGACGCCGAGAGTCTCAGGGCCGTGCTCGACGGAGCCGACGCGCTCTTCCTCCATGACGGCGGCCTGTCCGCACACCTTCTCGACGTTCCGCATCTCATGGACGTCGCCAAGGCCGGCGGGGTCCGGCGGGTCGTCCTGCTGTCCTCGCTGGGAGTCGTGACCAGGCCGGAGTCGGTCTCGCACGGTGGCATCGGGCGGGCCATCGACGAGGCCGTACGCCAGTCGGGCCTGGAGTGGACGATCCTGCGGCCGAACGGTTTCCACTCCAACGCGTTCGCCTGGGCCGAGTCCGTGCGCGCCCAGCGCACCGTCGCCGCTCCGTTCGGCGACGTCGGCCTGCCCACGGTCGACCCCGCGGACATCGCCGCGGTCGCCGCGGTGGCGCTGCGCGAGGGCGGACACGCCGGACTGGCCTACGAGTTGACCGGCCCGGTCCCGGTCACGCCCCGTCAGCAGGCCGCGGCTCTCGGCACGGCGCTGGGCGAGCCGGTCCGGTTCGTCGAGCTGGGCCGGGACGAGGCCCGGACTCACTTGCTGCGCTTCATGCCCGAACCCGTGGCCGACACCACCCTCGACGTCCTGGGCTCCCCCACCCCCGCCGAACAGCGCGTCAGCCCCGACATCGAGCGCGTCACCGGCCGCGCTCCGGGCACGTTCGCCGACTGGGCGCGACGGAACGCCGCCGCGTTCCGGTAGGACTGAGCGCATGGGTCTGGACATCACCGTGCTCGCCGTCGACTGGCAGCGGCTGGCGGCGACACCGCGCGACGAGCGGCTCGGGCTGCTGGAGGACGCGGCGCTTCCCGAGGACGAGATCGACTGGGACGCCGAGCCGCGGAAGGGCTGGGCGTTCCCGGCGGCATCGAACGTGCCGTGGTGCGGGCGCTACGAGTTCCACAGCACTCCGGGCTCGTACAAGCCGCACTTCTGGGCGGGGCAGGCCTGGGAGGACGTACGGGACTTCGCCGACCCGGTGTTGCGGGAGCGGCTGAACGGGTTCCTGAGCCCGTTGCTCTGGGACGAGGACGACACCGGCCTCTTCCCGGCCGACCCCGACCCTCGGCGCCCCAAACTGCTGCTCGTCTGTCCCCCGCCGACCGTCTCCGCGCTGGCTGTCCACTGGGCCCTGGCGGAACCGCTGTTGGAGAGCCTGCGCGAGCCGTTCGCCACGCACGCGGCATCTCCGGGACGGTGGATCGAGGACTTCGACGAGTTCTCGGTACTGCTGCGCGAGTGGGCGGTGGTGGTGGGCGAGGCCGACCAGCGGGGCTGGGGACTGGTCGGCCTGCCGCTGTGATGCAGCAGGCTCTTGCGAGGAAACCCAGGCGTTTACGCCTGGGAGGAATCGCATCGTGTAGCGGCGGCGCGGAGCGTCGCAGCATCGAAGGGTTCGGACACGGAGTGCCCGCAGGGCTGTGCGGCGGAGCCGGACACTGCTCGCGCCTCAGCCGGGGCGTTTCTGGTTCTCGATGTATTCCTTGACCACGGTGAGAGGGGCTGCGCCGACAGAGGCGGCGAAGTAGGAGGGGGATCAGAAGTGTTCGCCCCACAGGTAACGCTGGATGTGCTCGGGGAACTCCTGGCGCAGGCGGCGGGCCGAGACGCCCTTGAGGGAGCCGACCAGTCGGGACAGGGCGACCTTGGGCGGGTAGTGCGCCAGCAGGTGGACGTGGTCGCGCTCGCTGGGCATCGTGAACATCGCCACCACCTCGGACGGCCAGATCATGGCCGGGCGTGCCCTGAACCGGGGACGGCTGCGCGAACGCACACTACGGACCAAGCTGCAGCGCAAGAACACCCCGTCCGCCAGGCGCCGGCTGAAGAAACGCAGGCGCAAGGAGACACGGCGGGCCAAGGACATCAACCACAAGATCGCGAAGCATGTGGTGGCCGAGGCAGAACGCACCGGACGCGGAATCGCCCTTGAAGACCTGACGGGCATCCGTGAACGGGTACGGCTTCGCAAGCCCCAACGGGCCACCCTCCACAGCTGGACGTTCGCCCAGCTGGGGCAGTTCATCGCGTACAAGGCCCGCCACGCGGGGGTACCGGTGGTGTACGTCGATCCGGCATACACCTCCCGCACCTGTTCCGAATGCGGCCACATCGACAAGGCGAACCGGGTCTCGCAGGCCTGGTTCGCGTGCCGGAACTGCGGATTCGTTGATCACGCAGACCGCAACAGCTCCCGCAACATCCGCGCTCGCGCGGAAGAGTTGTGGCGACGCGGGGCGCAGTCAACCGCCCCAGACCCACCCCCGACACCCGAGGGCGGGACCAGACGCAAGCGCAGCACCACACCCAGTGGCGCCCGCTGCGCAAGCCCATCGCTTTAGCGACGGGTAGTTGACAGGTGCAGCGTCAGCTCCGGTTCGCCGTGGGCGTCGCCCGCGATGTCACCGATCACGGCGGTGAACGCCTCGGTCCGGACCGTCAGGCCCTCGGCACCCTGCTCGACCGTCACCGTGCACGCGCCGCCGGGGCCGTAGCGCACCGCGAAGACATGCAGGTCCTCCGGGGCGTCCGGTACCGGGGCGGCCTCCAGCGCCGTCGAGGAGACCAGATGGCTCCAACCCTCGTCGGGGTTCCCGTAACCGCGGGGGTCCTCGGCGAGGGCGAAGGCGGCCTGCTGCTGGGTGGTCTCCGAGCGGGCGTCGAAGTGGTCGGCGCCCTCCGACCGCGGGTGGGTCAGGCGGAGTTCGCCGACGGAGGCGACCCGGGCCTCGGCGGTCCGGCGGACCCGGTCGCCGTCGTCCGCGGCGTAGGGCATCCCGGCGAGCAGATACGGCGTGCCGGGCAGGCGCTCCACGGCGACCGTCACCCACAGGCTCGTGCCGTCGGTGACGTACAGGGACCGCACGTGCCGCAGGACGTGGTCGCGGCCGACGACCGGCTTGGTGACCAGCTTGGCCGCCAGGCTCTCGGCGCGGACGTCACGGACGCGGACCTCGCCCATCGGGCGGCAGAACAGGAAGCCGTCGACGACCGGGCCGTACCCGTGCTGCCGGTTGACGGCGGCGGGCAGGTAGTACGTGCCGTCCGCCTCGGTCACGGACGGGGTCATGTGGCTGTCGAAGGCCACCGACACGGTTCCCAACCGGAGTTGATGACGGGCGGGCTCGGCCGACGGAGTACGGTGCCAGCGCGTCGTGTCCTCGGTCTGCCAGACCAGCATCCACGCGAAGTGCCCGTCGACCCCGCCGTCCGCCTTCACCGCATGCCGGGCCCAGCGGCTGTCGCCCCGGTAGCGGCCCAGGTCGGAGCCGATCCGGGCGCCGAAGTAGCGCAGTCCCAGGACCGACTCGAACGCGGAGTGCTGCTCGCTGTAGCGGGGGCCGCCGTTGTCGAAGCCGCCGCCCGTCAGCCGGGCGTCGATGTAGCGGGCGAGGGCGTCGCCGTCCTCCGCGAAGATCTCCTCGCCGCTGACCCGATGGGCCTGGGCGAGGAAGGACAGGGAGATCGGGCCGTAGTTGTTGTCGTAGGCGCCACCGTGCTCGGGGGGCAGCAGGGCGCCGCGGTCGCGGACCCGGTGGGCGCGGATCCTGTCGACGTACAGGTCCACGGCGTGCCCGCGGACCGACTCCCGTTCCGGGGACGGCAGATGGCTCGCCAGCATCAGCCCGCCCACGACACAGCCGATCGCCTGGTTGCCCGCTTCCTGCGGGTTGAAGAACGTCGCCTCGGTCAGCCAGCGCCAGTAGCCGCGCGCCACCTCGACCAGCTCGCCGCGCTGCGCGTCGTCGACGAGACCGTCCGCGGCGTCCAGCAGATTGACCGCCTGGAGCAGCGCCCACACCGTGCTGGGCCAGTCCCCGATGGGGTGCGCTCCGGCCTCGAGGGTGTAACGGGCGTACGGCAGACCGGAGTTGCGGACCCTCAGGTTCGGATAGCCGGGGTTGTCCTCGACGTACACCCGCTCGCGCAGATGGAAGGCGAGGCTGCGGCGCACCGCCTCCGGCAGCCGCGGGTCCTTGGTGCGCTGCCAGGCGAACGCGAGGAGCGAGGTGATGCCGAGGGAGGTGTCGCCGATGTCGTCGACACAGTCGGGGTGTTCGAGGTTGCCCTCCGGCGTGAGCCGGGCCAGGGCCTGCTCGACGACGTCGGCGAGGACGGCGTCGTACGCCTCCGGGGTGTCCGGGAGGTCGTGGAGCGGGCCGCGCTGGTGGAGGAGGTGCACGGGTGGATCAGCCCTTCATGCCTGAGATGTGGCGCGCAGTGTGAGGGTCAGTGTCTGCGGTCCGTGCCCACCGAGGTAGACGCGGTTCCCGGTCGTCGCGTCGGTGCCGCCGACCACGGTGTAGTCCTGCCCCGGGTCGTAGCGCAGTACGTCGCTCCGGTCCGGTCCGGCGAGCGGTTCGCCCGTCTCGACGGCGACCTCGACCCGGATCTCGTCGTCGCCGACGCGGTAAGTCAACGGCTCGGTCGTCATGCACCAGCTTCCGTCGCCGAGCGGTACGGCGCCCTGCGGCTCGCCGCCCGGCCGGAAGGTCAGTTCGAGGGCCCAGGGCACCGCCGGGCCGCTGATGTCGATCCGCAGGTCGGCCCCGTCCTCCCGCAGGTCGACCTCGACTCGGGTCGTGTGGGAGACCTCGTCCTGAGGGCGGTCGGGGAAGGCCATCGCCGCGGAGAAGCGACCTTCGTCCACCAGGCGGTAGGCGCCGTCGTCGCGCCTCCGGTCCTTCGGGAGCGGCTGGTAGTAGGCGGCGGTGAGGGTTTGGGTGAGCCGGTACCGGTTGTCGGCGAGCTGTTCCATGTCGGCGGCACGGAACGGGCCCAGGTCGAAGAACGCCCGCGAGACGCGGACCGCGTCGAGGACGGCGGCACCGGCGAACAGCCGCAGGAAGGTGGGGTTGCAGGCGAGGCCCGAGCGGATGCGCCGGTGCTCGGGCACGTCGGAGCCGCCGTACACCACGGTGTGCGCGGTGGCCGAGACGTGTGCGGCGAGGCGTGCGGTGGGAAGGTACCGGTCGCGCGGGAGCTTCTCCGCGTCCGGGGCCGGCAGGGCGCGGCACAGATCCGGGGTGAGGAGGGCCTGGGCGAGCAGGTCGGGGTCGTCGATGCCGTCGGCGGCCGCCAGGCGGGCCGCGCGGGCGAAGTCGCCCCGGCCGGTACGGATCGCGAGCAGTCGGTAGTGCGGCAGGTAGGGCCACAGCGCGAACGAAAGCTTCTGGTCCTGGCGGCGCGAGTGGACGGTCTCCACCGTGCCGTCCGGCCTGATCAGGTCCAGGGTCGCGGCGAGGTTGCGTTCGACGGCGTCCAGCAGGTCGGTACGCCCGAGCACCTCGGCCAGCAACAGCAGCGCCGGGTTGGTCACGATGGACGCGTAGACGGCGCTGCGTTCCGAGTACAGGCCCTCGGTGTCGATGTCGACGCCCTCGGCGAGCCACTCCTCGACGCGGGTGAGCAGCCGGTCGTCGGGGAAGGACCGGTGCAGACGGGCGAGCGCCGCGGACAGCTCCCAGCGGTGGTTCGGGGTGTGCACGCCGCCGGTGAGGAGACTGCCGGTGGCGGCGTCGGCGATCTCGGCGAGCGCTTCCGTGACGTCGCGCAGTTCCGGCCCCGCGCCGGCGGCGAGGACGTGCGCGTCGCACACGTCGTTGACGGTGAAGGCGGAGTCCGGCGGCGACTGCACGTTGTCGCCGCCCGCGAAGAGGCCGGAGGCCGTCTGCGCGGCCCGCAGGGCGCGGAGGTGGGTCATCGTGGCGGCGACGGCCTGTTCGCTGCCGTGCAGCGCCGAATCCGGGGAGCGGTAGGCCGCCACCAGGGTCTTCACCCGGCGGGCCAGGGCTCGGTGGGTCACCCCGGCGGGTTCCACGTGCGGGCCGGCCGCGAGCGGGGCGGCCGGCCCGTCGGCCGCGCGGGCGACCGCGCGGACGAACTCGTGGTCGAGCGGGCTGGGCAAGGTCAGTCCTTCAGGCCGGCGTTGATGTCGGCGCTCATGACGTACCGCTGGAACACCAGGAAGACGGCGATCAGCGGGATCATGGAGATGACCGATCCGCCGAGCAGCACCGACCAGTTGATGTTCTGTGCCCCGACGAGGCTCTGGATGCCGATCTGCACGGTGAACTTGTCGGGGTCGTTGAGCATCAGCAGCGGCCAGATGTAGTCGTTCCACCGCCACTGGAACGACAGGATGGCGAGCGTCAGCATGATGGGCCGGGAGATCGGCACCATGATCCTCAGGAAGATCGACAGCTCACGCGCCCCGTCGATGCGGGCGGCCTCGATGAGTTCGTCGGGCACCGTCAGGAAGAACTGGCGGAACATGAAGCATCCGGTCGCGGTGAGCACCGCCGGGAGGATGATGCCGCCGAAGGAGTTGTAGAGGCCGAGGTCGCGGACGACCAGGAACTCCGGGGCGAGCATGACCTCGGACGGCAGCATCGTGGTGGCGAGGATGCAGATGAAGAAGAACTTGAGCCACTTGTTGTCGTACTTGGCCAGGGCGTACCCGGTGCAGCAGCTGGCTCCCACGGTGAGGACCGTCGTGACCACGCACACGAGGGCCGTGTTGACGAAGTACTGGGAGAAGTTGGCGCTGTCCCACGCCGCCTTGTAACCCGACAGGGTGGGGTCGTGCGGAAGCACCGTCAGCGGGAGGGAGAACAGGTCTCCCGCCGGCTTGAAGGAGCTGAGGACGAACCACAGCACCGGCAGCCCGTAGAGGGCGGCCAGGATCCACAGCAGTGTCGTCGCGGGCACCGCGCGCCGGAGCCCGCCGCTGCTCACCCCGCGGGGCCGCTTCTTGGAGACGGCCCGTACGGAAGCGGCGTCGGTCTTACGCGGCGTGTCTGTGGTGGTCATCGGTTCTCCATCCGCCGGTTGACGATCAGCTGGATGATCGCGACGGCCATCAGGATGAGCATGAGCACGAACGACGCGGCGCTCGCGTAGCCGATCTGGCCCGTTTTGAAGCCGGTTTGGTAGATGTACTGGACCATCAGGTTGTTGGACGTTCCCGGTCCGCCGTTGTTGAGAGCGAGGAAGAGCGGGTATTCCTTCATCGCGTTGATCGTGTTGAGCAGGATGACGATGAAGGAGGTCGGCGCGATGCTCGGCAGGGTGATGCTGATGAACTGGCGCCAGGGGCCGGCACCGTCGAGTGAGGCCGCCTCGTAGTACGAGGTGGGCACGTTCTTGATCGCCGCGATGAACAGCAGCATCGAGAAGGCCGTGCCCCACCAGGCGCCCGCCATCACGACCACGCCCAGCGACAGGTCCGCGTTCGACTGCCACGCGATCGGGTCCCCGCCGAGCTTCTCTATGACGTAGTTGATCAGTCCGAAGTTCTCACCGAACAGCCACCGCCACAGCACGCCCACGACGATGGGCGAGATGAGCCACGGGATGAAGAAGACGACACGGGCGATCGACGCCCCCTTGGCCTGCTTGCTGACCACCAGGTTGGCGATGAGCAGCGAGAGCACGAAGTTCAGCGGAACGACGAGCACGGCGTAGAGCAGTGTCCGGCCCAGCGCGTCGTAGAAGATGGAGTCGCCGAACAGGTTCTGGTAGTTGTCCAGACCGACGAACTGGAACGCCCCTACGCCCGTGTAGTTCGTGAAGGAGTAGACGAGCCCGATCACCGCCGGCCAGACGAAGAACAGCGAGAAGAGCACGACATTGGCCGCGATGAGGACGAGCGGCGCAAGGGTGTACTTACTGCGTCTCCTGGGCGGGCTCACGGACACGTCCGAGGCGCGTTTTGTCATCTTCCTGACTCCGTGCTGGTGGATGGGATTGCGGTGGGCTCATGCCATGGGCCCGGCATCATGCGGCGCCCAGGGCCGGGCGGCGGTGGGTCGTCCCCGCCGCCCGGCCCTGTGGCCGACGATCAGCCGCCGACCTGCTGGTTGTAGCCGTCCACGATGTTCTGCAGGGCCTTGTCGGCCGACTGCTGGCCGTTGATCGCCTTGCCGAGCTCCGTCTTGGTCGGGTCCTCGGTGAGGCTCTTGCCCTTCAGCACCCAGTTCGTCTGCGCGCTGTTGAAGTAGCCGGAGATCGGGGCGTAGAGCGGGATCGACTCGTTGTAGAGCTTGAACGCCGCCTGCGCCGCCTCGGACTTGAAGGGGTACGTCGGGTTCAGACCGCTCTCGACGGGCAGGAACCCGGACGCCTCGCACAGGGCCTTGTAGTGGGCCGGCTCGTACAGCCAGGACAGGAACTTCGTCGCGGCCTTGGACGCGTCCGCGTTGTTGTTGAAGCCCACCGTCATGCCGCCGCTGTTGACGTCGCTGGCCTGCACCGGCTGGGCGGGAGTCGGGACGCTGGCCCACTCGAACTTCGTGATGCTGTCCGCGAAGGCGGGAACCTGCCACACGCCGGACCAGTAGGCGACGACGTCACCGCTCTGGAACATGGCCGCCGGGTCGGCGCCGCTGGTCCACACCGACTTCGGCATGACCTTGTTGTCGTTCCATCCGACGAAGGTGTTCACGGCCTTCTTGGTCGCCGCGTCCACCGAGAACTTGCCGGAGGAGTCCGCGTGGACGTACTGGCCGCCCATCTCGTACACCATGGCGCGCAGCCGCGACGGCGACTGGTCGAACGTCAGGGAGTACTTGGCGTCGGTCTTCTCCCGGACCTCGTTCGCCGCCTTGATGAAGTCGGTCCAGGTCCAGGTCTTCGAGGGCGAGGTCGGGAAGGAGACACCGGCCTTCTCGAAGAGCGACTTGTTGATGAACATGCCGGACGCGGTGACGTCCGAGGGGATGGACAGCACCTTCCCGGACGAGTCCTTGGCGACGAAGTTGGCGTTGATCTTGTTCGTCTTGTTGTTGGCGATGGAGCTGAGGTCGATCAGCTTGTTCGACCAGATCGGGTCCAGCGCCGGCACGGCCGCCACGTCGGGCAGCGAGTTCGCCTGCGCGGCGTTGTGCAGCTTCGTCGTGTAGCCGTCGTAGGGGATGTTGACGAGCTTGACGGAGACGCCGGTCTCCTTCTTGTACTGCGCCACCATCTTCTTCCAGCCCGCGTCCTGCCCCGGAACCGTGGAGATCCAGAACGTCAGCGACTTGGAGGTACCGCCCGAGTCGGAGCCCCCTCCGCAGGCGGAGAGCAGCAGGGCGCCTGCCGAAACCGCGGCAGCGAGGGGAACCATGCGGCGCATGCCACGGCCGAGTCGGCGTGAGCGCCGTACACCTACATTGGTCATCTTCGATCCCTTTTTCGTCGCAGGGGACGGAGCACGGCGCCGATCATGGCGGCACGGGTGCATTTTGCAGGAGAAGTCACTTTCCGGGGGCGCGGCCTCGCCCGGCCGCGTCATCCTGACGGGCGAGGATCCCCGGCCTTCATGGCCGTCACCGCACGGGCACGCCCTCGTGCGGTTGCCGTACGTCGAGTACGGGCGGGACGCTCGCTCCAAGCCGGCGTCCCGGCCGACTTAGAAAGCGCTTGTCCGGACATTGGCAGACCAAGCCGGAACCCGTCAATCCTTGGCCCGCGCCACATCGGTCACGGTTTGGACTCCCCGGGCCACGGCGAGCCGGGAAGCGCCCACGACGGTGCCGAGATCACCCACCGTGCTGCTCACCACCTCGGTGGGCCAGCTCAGCCGCGCCATCTCCGCCCGCACTCCCGCCAGGAGCAGGGGATCGGCACCGGTGCTGCCGCCCAGCACGATCAGTCCGGGGTCCAGTACGGCGGTCACCGCGGCGGCCAGCCGGCCGATGTCGGCGGCGTGACGGGCCACGACTGTACGGGCCGCCGCCCGGCCCTCCTGGGCCAGCGCGAAGAGCTCGTCCGGGGTACGCGGGCAGGGCCCGTCGGCCTCCGGCCAGGCCTCGGCGGCCCGGCGTACCAGCGAGCGGGCGCCGATGTACTCCTCCAGGGCCTCCTGACGCGGCTCCACGCCCTCGTCCCAGGGGTAGGGCAGCCGGGCGAGCTCACCGGCGGCCCCGTTGGCCCCGCGCAGCACCTGGCCGCCGACCACGATGCCGAGACCGATACCGACGCCGATCCGCAGATAGCCGAAGGAGGCGCGGCCCCGGGCGGCGCCCTCGTGCAGCTCGGCCAGCGCGGCGCAATTGACGTTGTTCTCGAGATGGACCGGGACGCCCTTCGGCAGGGCGACGGCCATGGCGTCGAAGACGGGCCCGGCCTTGGCGGTGGCGGGGCGGGCCCCCGCGCCGTCCTGCTCCGCGGTGACATCACCGACGGCGACGACGATGGAGCGCAGCGGAGCGCCGTCGGGCAGCGCGAAGACGGCCTCGCGCACGACGTCGGCCGCCTCGTCCCGGGAGCCGGTGGCCTGGGCGAGCAGGGTGCCGTCCAGGGCGCAGCCGCGCACCCGGGTGAGGGCGGGGCCGAGGTCGACGGCGAGCACCGCTCCGGCGGCCGGTCCCAGACCGTATACGGCGGCGGAGCGCCCGGTGGCGCCGGAGGCGGTGCCGGAGTGGGCGGCGAGGCGGGCGCTCTCGAGTTCCGCGACGGCGGAGGACACCGTCGGCTTCGACAGGCCCGCCAGGCTCGCGAGCTGCGGGCGGGTAGCCGTGCCGGCCTGTGCCAGCACGGCGAACACAGCGCTGGCGCTCTCGGTCAGACGGGGGGCTTCCGCCACGTCGTGTTCCACAGTTCTCCCACAGAGGTCGAGCGCCGCGCCCCGGGTCGAAGCGTCTTCACGGAATGCGGCGATGGGATGCCATGACGTCACGCGTTCCCGCCCCGCAGCGGCCCTGCGGTGGTCGAGTGCGCGATTTCTCTTGACGCACTGTACTTCGTTAGTTAACTTCCTAACGAACGTCACGGTACTCGCCTGCCGTGGTCCGTCAGAGGCCCGTCCCGGGGCTTCCCTAGTTCTTCAACTGCCCTTCCTCCGGCACGGTTTCGCCCGCCGTCGCATGCTTCAGCGCACCGACGAAAGAGGATCCGTGCAGGACGCCACACCCTCTGGCCCGCTCGTGGTCGGTATCGACGTGGGCGGCACCAAGACGCATCTGCGCGCCTTCGCGGGCGACACCCCGGTCGCCGACCACGTCCGCTCCAGCAGCGGCTGGCGGCCGCACGACCCCGTGACCGCCGCCGGCTGGCTCGCCACGCTGGCCGCCGACGCCCTGCCGGCGGGCGCCCGCCCGTCCGCTCTGGCGGTCGGCGGACATGCCTGCGAGACCCCCCGCCAGTGCGCCCAGATCCGCACCGCCCTGCAACTCCACTTCGACGCGCCCGCGCTGGTCGTGGGCGACGCCGAACTCCTCGTGCCCGCGGCGGGCCTGGACAAGGGGGTCGGCCTGGTGGCCGGTACCGGTTCGGTCGCCGTGGGCCGCTTCCCCGACGGACGCCCGGCTCAGGTCGGCGGCTGGGGTGCGGTCCTCGGTGACGAGGGCGGCGCCGCCGGTCTCGTCCGTGAGGCCGCACGCGCCGTCTGGGCGGCCCATGACCGCGGCGAGGAGCCCGACGCGCTCGCGCACGGCCTCGTCGCCTCCTTCGGAGTCGCCGAAGTCCCCGCGATCGGGGCGGCGATGGAAGCCGCCAAGGACATCTCCGCCGAGTGGGGCCGGCACGCCCCGGCCGTGTTCGCCGCCGCCGAGGCGGGCTCACCGCTCGCCCTGGCGGTCATCGAGGAGGGCGGCCGCTCGCTGGCCGCGCTCGTCGGACGGCTCGCCGCACGCGGAGTCGCGGTGGACGACGTGGTGGTCGCGGGCAGCACCGTCCTCGCCCAGTCGGTCCTCTACGACGCCTTCACCTCCGCCCTCTCGGACAGGGTGCCCACAGCCAGGCCACAGCCGCTGGGGGTGCCGCCGGTCGAGGGGGCGGTGGCGCTGGCGCGTTCACTCCTGTGACACCCGCCGGACGCCGGGCCCACCCCCGTCCGACACGACTCGCCCGTAGATCTTCGCTCGTAGGCCTCATGGGGCACCCCGCGGCTCGCTCCTCCTCCCGCGCCCCACGGGCCGTCATCGCACGACTCCCCCGGCCGCACGGCCGAAGAACTCAAGAGAGGCAGCAGCATGCCGTCATCCGCCGGGCCCCGCTCCACGTCGTCGGTCAGTGAACTCACCGTGAACAGAAGGGGGTTCCTGCGGACCTCCCTCGGTGTCTCGGCCGGCGTCCTGGCCGCGCCCACCTTCGCTTCGTGGCTCGGCGCCGCGGACGCGAAGGCCGCCACCGGTGCCGCCGCGTTCGTCGACGACTACAAGACCAACATTACGGCGAACCAGACCGCCGAGACCAACGCCGTGCTGCGGATCCTCGGCGGCTTCGCCGAGATATGGAAGACCGGCGGCACCTGGAACACCGGCGCGCCGCTGCTGCCCGAGATCCTGCGCGCCAACATGCGCTACTGCGCCCGCCTCACGCAGGCGCGCACCGAGGCGCAGGCCAGGGAGGCGTTCGTCTACGACCGCCAGCACCAGAGTTACGCGATGATCGGCGCGCTCGGTCCGCTCGCCGACCTGTACCGGTCGGGCGCCAAGGCGGTCACGTCGATCACCAGCGCGCCGGACACCACACCCGCGACCACCATCAGCGACGCCGTACCGGCCGGTGCGCCCGCGGGGTCCGCGATCGGCGCCGGCTCGTACACCTCGGACCTCGGCCTGGTCGCCAAGCTGGTCGACACCGTGCGCGGCCCGTTCGCCTCGGGCAACCCGGCCAAGTTCGCCTTCCAGTACCCGCGTCCGTGGCGCATGAACGAGAACAGCGAGGTCGTCGACACCGGGAGGACCGACGCGCTCGGCTTCCCCGTGTACGACTCGGACGTGGTCGTCGTGACCCAGCTGCTGCGTCAGCGCGGCACCAACGCGGCCGAGGACGGCGGCTTCCCCAGCGGGCACACCAACGCCTTCCACCTGGCGGCCCTGGCGTTCGCCTACGCCGTTCCCGAGCGGTTCCAGGAGTTGGTGACCCGCGCCTTCGAGCTCAGCCACACGCGGATCATGTCGGGCATGCACTCCACGGTCGACGTCCTCGGCGGCCGTGTCATGGCCACCGCCCTGGCCGCCGCCGCCCTCGCCGACCCGGCGAACGCGGACCTCAAGGCCGCGGCGCGCGCCCAGGCCCTGGCGTACTTCGAGGCGCAGACCGGCTCGACGGCGGACACGCTCTTCGCCTACGCCCACTCGGACGCCTCGGACGCGTACGCCGACCGCGACGACAACGCCTGCCTGGTCGAGCCCAAGCTGACGTACGTCCTCACCCGTCGGGGCCGCAGCACACCGCTGACCGTGCCGAAGGGCGCCGAGGTGCTGCTGGAGACGCGACTGCCCTACCTGGACGCCGAACAGCGGCGCGAGGTGCTGCGCACGACCGCGCTGCCCTCCGGGTACGTCCTGTTGGACGGCTTCGAGCAGTGGGGCCGGCTCAACCTGTTCGCCGCGGCGGACGGTTACGGCTCCTTCGACACCGACGTGAGCGTCGCGCTCGACGCCTCGGCCGGTGGCTTCGGTGCCGCCGACACCTGGCGCAACGACATCGACGGCGACGGCTCGCTGACCAAGCGCGGCACCGGCACCCTCACCCTGACCGGCCACAACCGGTACACCGGCGGCACCGTGGTGCGCGAGGGCGTCCTGTCCGCCGCCTCGGCGCACGCCCTCGGCCACGGCGACGTACGGGTGTCGGGCGGCACGCTGCGGGTGGCGACCAAGTCGTCGGTGCAGATCCACGGGACGTACGCCCAGGAGTCCTCGACGCTCGATGTGACGCTGCGTTCGGGCCGCGGTCCCGCCCTGGAGGTGACGCGGCGCGCGGTGCTCGGCGCGGGCAGCGTGCTGTCGCTGCGGCTCGACGCCGACAAGCCGCCGACGGCCGGCAGCGTGGTGCGCGTGCTCGCCGCCGCGGGACTGCGCGGCCGGTTCGACCGGGTGGAGCTGAACTCCGACACGCTGCGGGCCGTACCCGTCTACACGGCGGAAGGTCTGTCGGTACGACTCCTGAAGCGGTGACGCCCTGAGGGGCGGGAGCTGGTGCAGAGTAGGCGCATGAGGCGTCTCCGCATCGCTCCCGCCCCCTCGCGGCCCACGTCGTCGCGGGGCGGATGATGGCGCGCGAACTGCACCCGGTCCTGGAACCGGAGACGCCCCCCGACGTACCCGCCCCGCGGGCGGCGGGACGGTCGGGCAGGCCCTGGCTCGTGCCGCTCCTCGTCGTGCTGCTGCTCGCCCAGATGGCCTGCGCCATGGTGACCACCGCGGTGCAGCAGACGCCGACCATCGACGAGCCCGTGTACGTGGGCACCGCCGCCGACTCCCTGCACGCGCACGAGATCCGCTACAACCCCGAGCACCCGCCCCTGGGAAAGCTCGTCATAGCCGTCGGGGTGGCCCTCGCCGATCCGCGCTACGACCCGTCCTTCAGCGGCGATCAGGGGCAGGTCGGGCGGCATCTGCTGTACGAGTCCGGCAACGATCCCTGGCAGGTGATGCTGTGGGCCCGGCTGCCGGTGATCGTGCTGACGCTGGCGTTCGGGCTGGTGGTCCTCGGCTTCGCCCGTGAACTCGCCGGCCCGGCGGGCGGGTTGGTGGCGCTCGCCCTGTACACCTTCTCCCCCGACGTGATCGCGCACGGCTCGCTGGCCACCCTCGACGTGCCCGCGGCCGGCTTCCTGCTGACGTCGGTGTGGCTGCTGTGGCGGGCGCGCCGTCGGCCGCGGCTGTACGTACCGCTCGCCGGGGTGGCCGCCGGGGCGGCGCTGGCGACGAAGATGAGCGCGCTGGCAGCCGTTCCGGTGCTGCTGGCACTCGCCGCCTGGTCGGTGTGGCGCCACGACTCCCACGACCGTCGCAAGGCGCTGGCGCGGGCGGCCGCGGGGGCGGGTGTGGTGGCGGTGGCCGCGATCGCCGTCGTATGGCTCTCCTATCTGGTGGTGGATCCGAGGCTGCGCTGGAGTCCGCAGCAGCATGTGCCCGTCGTGCACGGTCTGCGGGCGCTGCTGGTCGATCTGATGCCGTTCCCGGAGGCCTACCGGGACGGGATGCGGGTGCAGTTCGGCTTCGAGAACCATCCGTGGCAGGGGTTCCTGTTCGGGCGGCTCTACACCGGCTCCCTCTGGTACTACCTGCCGGCCGCGCTGCTGGTGAAGACCCCGCTCGGCATGCTCGCCCTGTGGGCCGCGGGTGCCGTCGCTCTCGTGGCGGTACGACGGTTGCGGCCCGCGGCGCCCTATCTGCTGGCCCCCACCGCCGTGTTGCTCGCCGCGGCCATGACCGGCTCCCGGGACTTCGGCACCCGGTACGCGCTGTTCGTGCCGATGTTCCTGGCGGTGGCGGCGGCCGGTGTGCTCGCGGTGCGACGGCGGTGGGCCGTTGTCGCGGCGGGGGCGCTGGTGCTGTTCGTCGCGGTCAGCTCGGTGCGTACGTTCCCCTACTATCTGCCGTACTCCAACGAGGCGTTCGGCGGACCGGCGAAGACGCGTCTGCGGCTGCACGACTCCAACGTGGACTGGGGCCAGGACCTGGGCCGCCTCGCCGACCGGCTGCGCGAGCGGTATCCGGCGGAGCGGATCTGGCTCGTCTACAAGGGCAGTGGTGTGCCGTCGTACTACGGCATCGACGCATCCGATCCGCGCGGGGTCCCCCTGGAGGACGTGCACGGACTGCTGGTGGTGTCGGACTCCTCGGTCGCCAAGGCCACGGGCCGACTGGCCGAGTTGATCGACAGCAGCCGCTCGATCGATCAAGTCGGTCACTCGATCACGATCTATCGACGGTGACCGCACAACCCCTGGTCACAACAGTGTGTGGGCTATGTTGAGGCACTGTGGAAGACAAAGGAGGCGCACCCGTGCCATCGCCGCAGCAGGCACGCGCGCAGGCATCCGCGATCACCTCGGGCAAGTCGGTTCCGGAGGCCGAGGCCTCCCCGACCTCCCAGCTCAGGGCCCTCTTCGACCGGCCCCGGCTCTCCCCGGGGCAGCGCCGTATCGCCCAGTACCTGATCGAGCACATCACCGAGGCGGCCTTCCTTTCGATCACCGATCTCGCCGAGCGGGTGGGCGTGAGCCAGCCCTCGGTGACACGGTTCGCCGCGGCGGTGGGCTTCAGCGGATACCCCGCGCTGCGGGAGAAGCTCCAGTCGATCGCCCTCGGCACGCTGGCGGGGGGTCCGGCGGCCGCCGAGGAGAACAGCGGCAACGAGTTGCAGGCCGCGGTCGACGCCGAGATCGAGAACCTGGAGAACCTGCGGCGCGACTTCGCCGACCCCGACCAGCTCATCGACCTCGGCCGCAAGCTGTCGCAGTCGACCCCGCTGACCGTGCTCGGGGTGCGCATCTCGGTGTCGCTGGCGGAGTACTTCGCCTACGCCGCCCGCCGCGTCCATCCCGACGTACGGCTGGTGACCCTGGGCGGCAGCGTCGCCTACGACGCACTCCTGCAGTCGCGCGAGGCGGGCGGCACCTGGGTGCTGGCGTTCTCGATGCCCCGGCACGCGCAGGAGACCCTCACGGCCGTGCGGGTCGCACGCAGCGCGGGGCTGCGCGTCGCCCTCATCACGGATCTGGCGCTCGGTCCGGTCGCCGACGAGGCGGACATCGTCTTCGCCACCGGCACCGGCTCCCGCCTGGTCTTCGACTCCTACGCCGCCCCCGGGGTGATGGCCGCCGCGCTGCTCCAGGCCATGACCGACGCCGACCCCGAGCGGACCCAGGCCCGGCTCGAGGAGTACGAGCAGATCTCCGACCAGCACCAGTTCTTCCTGCGCGACTGACGCGGCGGGCCGACACGGCCCCTCCCGGCCCTCTCCGGCCACACCCGACGAACCAGATCACCAAGGGATCAATCGTCTTATTTCACGCATGAATGTTTTCATACGTCTTGCAAACCGGACGGCATATATAAATACTGCTCACGGATCGCCCCCGGCCGCTCCCGGGACGCGTTCCGCACCCCCGTCCCCACCCTTCGCAACAGCCCGCAGAAAGCCGACGGTCCGCCCATGCGCACGCTGCACCATCCGCCGCGCAGGCGCCGTCTGCCGTCCGGGCCCCTGCGCGAACACCCGAAGCCGCCGCCACCTACCCGCGACGGCGCCTCGGGTGTTCGGTCGGGCATCGCCTCGGCGAGTGCCCGCGGCGGCCCCGGTCATCCCCTAGGCCGGGGCCGCCCATACCCGTCGGACCACCCCCTCCTGACGCCGCACACCCGGAAGAGACGGCCATGACTCCCATGACTCTGACGACCACGCGCATCAGCCCGGACTGGCCCTGCCAGGTCAAGACTCCCGGCAGCTACGACTGGGAGCGCTCGGCGGCGAAGTGGCTGCGCGAACTGGTGCCGGCCCGCTACGCCAGCTACCCGGCGCTGATCCGCCACCCCGTGCTGCTGGCCCGGCATGCGCACATCCAGGTCCAGCAGGAGATCCGGGTCGCCCGCACCGCCCTCCAGACCGCCCGCGCCGACCTTCCGGGGCTCGGGCTGCCCGAGTCGGTCATCGAGCACACGATCAAGCTGTACGCGGCCGAGGTCCTCCAGCTACAGCACATCGCCCGCAGCGTACGGGCGGTTTCCCAGGCTCTCGTCGAGCACAGCGCCGGACGTTGACCAGGGCGCACTTTCGAGTGAAACCGGTCCTGACAAGGCGGCGATCGCACCGGGTTCCGTGTGCGATGCTCGTCGCGTGACGAGCGAGCCCGCCAGCCCAGCGGAGTCCGGCGCCCCCGACACGGTCGCGCTGGCGAAGATCGTCGCCCGCCAGCGTGCCGAGATGGACCGGCTGCGTGACCAGGCGGCGACCTCGGCTGTCGTGGAACGGGCCAAGGGCGCCCTGATGGCGCTGACCGGGTGCTCCCCGGACGCCGCGGGCGAGGAGCTGGCGCAGCGCGCGAAAGCGGCACACCACACGCTGCTGGAGGAGTGCTGGATCACCCTCGGCGGCCTGGTCCCACCGGACCCGACCGCCGCCTCCGCGGACGCACCGGGACAGGACGCCGTCGTCCACGCCTTCCGGGGCCCGGCCGACGACGCCCTCGACCTCGGACGCCTCGGCCGGGCCCTCGTCCGCATCGGCACCCCACAGGATCTCGCCCGGTGCCTGCTCGAGCATCTGACGCCCGGCACGGAGTCGGACGCGGTGATGATCTTCGCCCGGCTGCCCGCCGGGGCGCTCGAACTGGTCGGGCACGCCGGCATCGACGAGACCCTGGCCGCCCAGTGGCGCCAGGTGCCGCCGCTCAGCGGGATCGCCGCGCTCGACGCGCTGCGCACCGGGGAGCCGCGCTGGCTGGAGGACATCGAGACGGCCCGCGAGCGGTACCTCCTCATCGGGGATCCCCCCGAACGCTGGCTCTCCCGTGCCTGGATCCCCGTGCTCACCAAGGACCGTGCCGACGTCTGCATCGGGGTCCTGCGCACCCGCGGCGGAGAGTTCACCCCGGCCGTCCGGGAGCATCTGCTCGCCGTCGCGCGGCTGTGCGCCGGCCGGCTGCGCGCGTTCGATCCACGCCGGGGACCGTCCACCGACGCCGCCGTGGACGCCGTGCAGACGGTGTTCGACGCGCTGCCGGGCTCGACCATGCTGCTCACCCCGCTGCGTGCCCCATCCGGTGAGGTCGAGGACTACCGCATCGAGGCCGCGACCGAGGAGACGTTCGACGCCCTCGGCCGTACCGGCCGGGACCTGCTCGGTCTGCGACTGCTGGAGTGCTTCCCCACGCTCGCCGGTGATCCCCTGTGGGAGGGGTGCCGGCACACGCTGGCCACCGGAGAGGCGTACGACGGAGCGCCGTTCGCGCAACAGGAGGTGGTGGCGGGCGTCGCGGAGTTGTCCACCTACTCCGTGCGGGTCACGCGGCTGGGCGGCGGACTGGCCGTCAGCTGGCTGCGGCACGACTCCTCCGACCGGCAGGAGCAACGGCTGGCCGACGTCCAGCGGCTGGGGAACCTGGGCTGGGCGAACTGGAACCTGATCACGCACGACGTCAGCTGGTCCTCGCAGGTCTACACCGTGCTCGACCGGGACACCGCGGCCGGTCCGGTGCGCCTGACCGCGCTGCGCGACCTCGCGGTGCCCGAGGACGCACCCGCCCTGACCCACACCGTCGACGAACTCATGCGCCGGGGCCGGCCCTGCGCGATGCCGTTCCGGATCAGGGCCGCGGACGGGATCCGGCATCTGCGGCTCGTCGCCGAGGCGGTCACCGACGTCCACGGCACGCCCGTCGAGGTGCACGGCTTCGTCCAGGACCTGACCGCACAGCGCAGCGCAGAACTGGCCCTCGTCGAGAGCGAGCAGGCGATCGTGACCCAGCACGACGTCCTGCGCGCCGAACGCACACTGGCCGCCCGACTCCAGCACGCCCTGCTGCCCCTGCCCACCCGCCCCGTACAGCCGGCCGGGCTCCAGGTCGAAGTCGCCTATCTGCCCGCCCAGTCCGGGATCCATGTCGGCGGCGACTGGTTCAGCGCCATAGAACTCCCCGACGGCGACGCCCTGTTCGTGGTCGGTGACGTCGCCGGACACGGCATCGACGCCGTCGCCACGATGGCCCAGCTCCGCTTCACCGCCAAGGGCATGGTCATCACGGGTTCTTCGCTGACCGGTGCCCTCGCCCGGCTCAACACCCTGCTGCTGCACTCCCGCGACACCCACGGCACGGCCACCATGATCCTGGCCCGCTACACCCCCGACCGGCACCGCCTGGTGTGGGCACAGGCCGGGCATCCGGCGCCGCTCCTGCTGCGTGCCGGCGAGGCCCGCTATCTGGACCGGCCGCGCGGCATGCTCCTCGGGGCGAGCTCGGCACCGCACTTCCAGGAGGCCGAGTGCGTCCTCGAACCGGGCGACCGACTGCTGCTCTATACGGACGGGCTGGTCGAGCGGCCCTCCGAGGGCATCGACCGGGGCTTCACACGGCTCGCCGAGGCCTTGGTGACCTACCATGGCGACGAGTCCGGCTCCCTGGGGTCGATGCTGGCGGACCTGCTGGAGAGTGATCGTCGGGACGACGTGTGCGTCGTCGACATCCGGGTGCCGTTCACCGACCTCTAGCACCGCTTCCCTTCGTCATTCCAAAGAGCCGCTGAGATTGCTGGGACCGTTTCACTCGTCGCCGCGATGGCGCCAGTACCACAACGCGCCCACGACGAGGGCCACCAGGAAGACGGCGGGCAGTACGAGGCCCGGGATGCGGGAGACGCTCATCAGCATGGCCTTCGGCTCGGACGGGTGCGTCCATCGTGAGGCCCGTCGGCGCGGGGTCCCGAGCTCTTTCCCCTTGTGTTACCCGGCGTTCGAGAGGTCAGCCCGTACGGGACTCCAGTGCGAGCCGGGTGTCGTCGCCGTACACGCCGGTCTCGTCGCCCCGGATGCCGTACCAGACCTGGAAGCGGGCCACGGCCTCGGTGAGGACGGCGTCGTAGGTCCCGCTGGTGGAGCCGTTGTCGTAGACGTTCGGGATACGCAGCAGGCGTTGCTGAAGGTCGGCCACCTCGGGGCCGCTGGCGCCCTCGCGCAGGGTGCCGGGCCCGTCGGGGTCGGTGGCGGCCGGGGTGGTCACGGCCGAGGGGGTGGGAGTGGCGGACGGGGTGGGAGTGGCGGACGGCGGGGGTGCCGCGGTGGCGTCGCCGCGGCCCGGCAGCAGGAGGGCGCAGCCGAAGCCGATGAGCGCCGCCGCGCTCACGCCGACCGTGATGGCGGCACGCCGCAGACCGGGGCCGAAGCCGAAGGGACGGGCGCCGTCGCGGGCGGGGACGGGCGGCAGTTCCTGTGTCTCGTCCTCGGTGCCGGACAGCCGTCGCGGCATCACCACGGACTCGTAGCGGGTGCTCTCCTGCGGTGGTTCCCTGAAGAGTTCCGCCAGGGCGTCGGTGCGACGGGGGCGCAGCACCCGGATCGGTTCCAGGGGCAGGGGGTCCTGCGGCCGGCCGCGCTCGGGCGGTGTCGGCATCTCGCTCTCCTTCCGTCCCGTAGCCAGGGGCCGGGTCCGTCCCCTCGCGGAGTGATACGCGGCCACGGCCCGCTGAGTTCAGCGGATCCATCCATCGATAAACGATCGATACGCTCACCTTGGTATGAGCTATTGAGCGTTTGATCGATGCCGTGCTAGAAACCGCCGTCATGACGACTCGTTGGTCACGCCGCGGCTTTCTGGCCGCCAGCACCGGTACCGCTGTCGCTGTCGGGCTCCCGGCCCAGTCGAGCGCAACCCCCGTGTCCGCCCTCCAGGCGGCGGAGGCGGACGAGTTCACGGCGCTGCGGGCGAAATGGCGCACCCTGCTCCTCGGCGAGGGGTTCAGTCCCACCGCCGAGCCGTTCCGGAGCCGGCTCACCGAACTGGGCACCACCGCGGCCCAGTTGCAGTCCTCCATGGCGCCGGTGTCCGGCTCGCTGTGGCCGGATCTGGTGTACGCGGATCCGGAGCCCGACACCGACCAGGAGTCGTACGGCTACTCGGGGAACATGAACGCGAGCTACAACCGGCTGAGCACGCTCGCGCAGGCGTACCGCCAGCAGGGCACGGGGCTGACCGGCGACGCGGGCCTGCGGTCCGCGATCCTCACCGGCCTCGACCACCTGCACTCCGAGGTCTACCACGCGGGCCGGGCGCGCTACGGCAACTGGTACAGCTGGCAGATCGGCGCACCGCAGGCCCTGCTCGACGTGTGCGTGCTGATGTACGACCAGCTGGCGGCGACACAGATCACCGACTACGTCGCCGCCGTGGACCACTTCGTGCCCGACTCTGCCGTCGCGAGCTACTCCGGCACCAGCACCGGGGCCAACCGCGTCGACCTGTGCCGGGTGCTGGCGCTGCGCGGCATCGTCGGCGGTTCGTCCGCGAAGGTCGCGCTGGCCCGCGACGCCCTCTCCCCCGTCTTCCCGTACGTGAGCGGCGGCGACGGTCTCTACCCCGACGGCTCGTTCATCCAGCACACGACCGTGCCGTACACCGGCTCGTACGGTTCGGTCATGCTCGGCGGCCTCGGGATGCTGTTCGCGCTGCTCACCGGGTCGAGCTGGGCGGTGACCGACACGAACCGGCAGATCGTGTTCGACGCCGTGGAGAACGCGTGGGCGCCCTTCCTCTACAACGGGCTCGTGATGGACGGGGTGTCCGGCCGGGCGATCAGCCGGGGCCTGTCCGCGACCGACCCTAAGCAGATCCAGCAGAACGATCACCTGCGCGGTCATCCGATCCTCGCGTCGATCGTGCTCCTCGGACAGGGCGCGAGCACCACCGAGAACGCCCGCTGGCGCGGCCTGGTCAAGGGCTGGACGCAGCGCGACTACTACAGCCCGCCGATGAGCAACCCCTCACTCGGCCTGACGAGCCTGGCCCGGCTCAAGAACGTCCTGGACGACACGTCCGTCACCGCGATCGCCGAGCCGACCGGCCACCGCCTGTTCACCAACATGGCGCGGGCCACCCACCGCAGACCCGGCTGGGCCGCGTCGATCAGCATGGCCGACCGGCGCGTCACCCACTACGAGACCGGCAACGGCGAGAACCTGCGCGGCTGGCACACCGGTTCCGGAATGCTCTACTGGTGGGGCGACACCTACGCCAACGGCCAGTACAGCGACGCCTTCTGGCCCACCGTCGACCCGTACCGGCTGCCCGGCACGACCGCCTCGCGCCTGGCGCTCGCGGACGCGGCCGGCGGCGACTGGGGCGCCTCCCTGCCGGACGTGAACTGGGTGGGCGGTGCCACGGACGGACAGCGGGCCGCGATCGGCCAGTACCTCAAGGGTCTTCAGTCCACGCTCCTGGCGAAGAAGTCGTGGTTCTGTCTGGACGACTCGATCCTGTGTCTCGGCGCCGGCATCAGGTGCACCGACGGCACGACCGTGGAGTCGACGATCGACAACCGCAACCTCGGCCCCACCGGCGGCCACTCCTTCACCGTCGACGGCACCGTCAAGCCGGTCGCCTACCCCTGGTCCGAGACGCTCACCGGCGCGACCTGGGCGCACCTCGGCGGCATGGGCGGCTATGTCTTCCCCGGCGGCGCGACCGTCCGGGCACTGCGCGACTCCCGTGAGGGCACCTGGAGCGCCGTCAACAAGGGCGGCTCCACGACGGTCCTCAACCGCAAGTACCTGACGATGTACGTCGACCACGGCACCGACCCGACGAACGGCACCTACGCCTGTCTCCTCATGCCGGGCGCCTCGGCCGCCCAGACCCGGGCGCGGGCCGCCGCCACGACCTGGCTCACCGTCCTCGCCAACACCGACGACCAGCAGGGCGTGTCCGTTCCCTCGCTGGGCTTCACCGGCGTCAACTTCTGGTTCGGCGGCACGGCCGGGAGGCTCGTCGCGAGCGATCCGTGCTCGGTGATGATCACCGAGAGGAGCGACGGCACCGCGGTGATCTGCGTCAGCGATCCGAAGCGGACGAACACGAGCCTCACCCTCACCTGGAACCGGGCGGTGTCCGCGGTGGTGTCGAAGCCGTCCACGGTGACCTCGGCGACCACGGGATCCGCGCTTCAGCTGGTCTTCGCAGACATGACCACCCTGGCCGGTGCCACCCAGAAGATCACCGTCAGGCTGGGGTGACTCCTCACGCCCCGAGGAACCGGTGCAGGGACGCCTTCATCGCCGCCACGAAGGCGTCCCTGCCGCCGTCGTCCAGCGCGTCCAGGGACAGATAGGGGTTCAGGTCCTCCAGTTCGACGAGCAGCAGCTCGCCTCCGGGTGCACGGCAGGCGTCGACGCGCTGGATGCCGTGGCCGATGGCGTTCCAGTCGATGAACCGGCGGGCGAACTCGAGGTCGTCGTCGGTGGGTTCGTAGGGTTCCAGCTGCCAGCGCCGGTCAGGGTGCGGCGCGTACAACGCGTACTGGAAGTCGTGGTCGACGAAGTAGAAGGACACCTCGTAGGCGAAGTCGACGCACGGCTGGACCAGGACACCCTCGCCGACGAGGTCGCGCACACGGTCGCCGGTCACGATCCGCAGACCCATCGAGTCGGCACCGAGCTTCGGCTTGACGACATACCGGTCCGTCTGCGGCAGGCGGTGCAGGTCGTCGGCGTCGTCGACCGTGGGGATCACCGGGTATCCCGCCGCGCTCAGGTCGAGCAGATACTGCTTGCCCGCCATGTCGGCCTTACCGGACAAGGGGTTGTAGACGCGGGCCCCGGTCGCGGTCGCCCGCTCGCGGAAGGCGTCGTAGGCGTCCTGGTGGGTGAGGACGGGCCCGCTGTTGCGGACGACGACGGCGTCGAAGGCGTCCATCAACGCCGCCGCGTCCCGCGGGTCGCACAGGGCGAGATCGAAGTCCTCGCGCAGCCGTGAGGTGAGGAATATGTCCTCGTCGCAGTAGCGGCGCCCGCGAGCCTCGTAGGCCAGGTCGGTGACGTACAGGATGCGGGGCATGCGGGTCTCCTCGGCGGCTGCGGCGAGGGGCGATCGTATGCGGCACGCCTCGGTCGAACAAAATTCCGGCCTGCGAGATCCTGCGAGGTCCGCGCGCTCTACGAGGTCCGTGCGCTCCGCGCGGTCACAGTCCCGCCGTCCACAGTTCCCTGGGGCCGATTCCCTTCAGGTCCGGGAGCACGGTCCGCCGGGGCGCGGGATCGATCGCCGCGTACGAGGGGACGGCGAGCACCCGGCACCCCGCCGCCTCGGCCGCCCGCACGCCGATGGGTGAGTCCTCCACCGCGAGGCAGGCCGCCGGGTCGACACCGAGCGCACGGGCCGCCGCACGGTAGGGGTCCGAAGCGGGCTTGGTGCGGGGCGTCTCGCCTTCGGCGACCGTCGTACGGAAACGGTGGGCGCCCAGCACGTCGAGGACCGCGTCCACGACGGGGCGCGAGGAGGCGGACACCAGGGCCGCGGGGATGTCGGACGCCGCGAGGAGGTCCAGGAGGTCGAGGGCGCCCGGCAGCGGGGTGACGTCCTTCTGGACGGCCGCCAGGAACCGCGACTCCAGGTCGGCGGCGAGGGCCTGCGGGTCGGCGCCGGTGCGTGTGTGCAGGTGGGCGGCGGTGTCGGCGACCGAGCGGCCCAGGACGTGGGCCACGTCGACGTCGGGTGCGATCTCGCGGACCGTGCGCAGCCACAGCGACTCGGTGTCGACGAGGGTGCCGTCCATGTCCAGGAGAACGGCATGCGGGCGGGCGGCGAAGGGGCGGCCGTCCAGCGACCAGTGCCGGTCCGGATGACGGCCCACGGAGACCAGCGCCTGGGCCGCGACATCCACGTGGCGCACGACGGGTGGCGGCGCGCCGATGCCCGGGCCCGCCGCGATCAGCCACGCCGTGCGCTCCTCGGTCGTACGGCCGCCGTGGCCGCCCGCGTCGGCATGACCGTGGTCGGTGACGACGAGGACGGTCCAGCGCTCGCCGGAGTACGAAGGCCGGGAACGCACCGCCGCCAGCAGTCGGCCGAGGCGGGCGTCGGCCTCTCGTACCGAGGTCTCGTACTCCTCGCCGCAGCCCAGGAAGTGCGCCGTCTCGTCGGGCGCGCCGAGGTAGACGAACGACGCCCGCATGTCCTCCTCGGCGAGCACGCGCGCGGCCGCCGTGGTGATCTGCTCGTCGCACTCCTCCCACGCCGGCGGGGTGTCCTCGGCCGGTGCGATGTAGACGGACCGGGACGGGGCCCGGAAGAGCGGGCCGCCGCTGCGGACCTGCATCAGGGGCTGCCAGCCGGCGGCCACGAACGTGCGGCTGCCGTCCTTCTCGGCGAGGCGGGTGGTGAAGTCGGGGAACACGTCGAGCCGGTGGCCGGTGAAGTTGTTGCTCCACACCCCGTGCTTGGCCACCGACACGCCGGTGACGACGGTCGCCCAGCACGGGCCCGACATGGTCGGGGTGTCCGCGTCCACCTCGACGGGGGTCAGGAAGCCGTCGGCCGCCAGAGCGTCGAGGTGCGGGGTGGGCAGGCGCCTCAGTACGTCGAGGCGTACGCCGTCGATACCGACGACCAGAACACGATCCTGCACGGGATGTCCCTTCGGGTGTGGGGTGTTCAGGCCGAGCGCGACAGTTCCTCGGACCCGACCTCGTGGGCGAACGGCAAGCCTTGCGCGTACCGGGAGACCTCGTCGATGGCCCAGTCGGTCATCCGGTGCAGCTCGTTGCCGAGGGAGCCGGCCATGTGCGGGGTGAGCAGCACGTTGGGCAGCGTGTACAGCGGCGAGTCGGCGGGCGGCACGTCCGGTTCCGTGACATCGAGGACGGCGTGGACACGGCCGGTGACCAGGTGCTCGGTGAGGGCGGCGGTGTCGACGAGGGAGCCCCGCGCGGTGTTGATGAGCGTGGCGCCGTCCCTGAGGAGTGCGAGGCGGCGGGTGTCGAACATGTGCTGCGTCTCGGGGAGTTGGGGCGCGTGGATGGAGACCACGTCGCTGCGGCGGACGAGTTCGTCGAGTCCGACCGGCTCCACTCCGAGGACGCGGGCCTCCTGTTCGGTGACGTACGGGTCGTGCAGGAGTACGTCGAGGTCGTGCGGGCGCAGCAGCTCGACGACCCGGCGTCCGATGCGCGAGGCGCCGACGATGCCTACCGTGCGGTGGTAGTTGCCGTGACCGCTGAAGTACGGCAGCAGGTCGGGCCGGGCGCGGGCGGTGGCGTAGCCGCGGGCCACCTCCAGGACGCGCTTGTTCGCGAACAGGATGGCGGCCAGGGTGAATTCGGCCACCGGCAGGGCGTTGGCGGCGGCCGCGGAGGAGACCGCGATGCCGCGTCGCCAGACGGCGTCGGTGACGTGGTGCTTGACCGAGCCGGCGGCGTGCACGACCGCGCGCAGCCGTGGCAGCCGGTGCAGGGCCTCCTCGGTGAGTTCCGGTGCGCCCCAGTGGGTGAAGAGAACCTCGGTCACGGCGAGTTGACGGGCGTCGGCGGTGGTCAGGTCGGTGACGACGGTGGCCGTGTCGACGCGGGCGACGGAGGGGAGCCGGTCCAGGCCGCCTTCGGTCAGGAGCCGCTGGTGGATGGTGGCGCCCATGGCGAGCAGGGTGTGCGGGCGGGGCAGGGCGGCCGACGGATGGATGCTGTTCAGGAGGGTGCCTTCCGGGGCGGGCGGCGTCACTTGACGGCGCCGGCGGTCAGGCCGGAGCGCCAGAAGCGCTGCAGGCAGACGAACGCGACGATCAGCGGGACGACGGCGACGAGGGAGCCCGTGATGACCAGCGAGTAGAACTCGGGCTGCTGCGCGGTGGTGCTGTTCCACATGAACAGCCCCAGATTGACCGGGTAGAGCTTGTCGTCGTTGAGCATGACGAGGGCACCGAAGAAGTTGTTCCAGCTCGCGGTGAACGAGAACAGGAAGATCGTCATGAAACCGGGGGCCAGCATGGGCAGAGCGATCCGCGCGAACATGCCCAGTTCGCCGGCTCCGTCGACCCGGGCCGCCTCCAGGACCTCGTTCGGTACGTAACCCTCCGAGAAGACGCGGGCGAGATAGACACCGAAGGGGTTGACGAGGGCGGGCAGGAGCAGCGCCCAGTACGTGTTGACGACGCCCGCCTTGGTGGCGAGGAGGTACATCGGCAGCTGGATGACCGTGGTGGGCACGAGGACGCCGCCGAGCACCAGGCCGAACAGCTTCTCCTTGCCCTTGAAGTCGTACTTGTCGAAGGCGTAGCCGGTGGCGACGCACAGGAACGTGGACGCGGCCGAGCCGACCACGGAGTAGAGGACGCTGTTGCCGAACCAGCGCAGGTAGATGCCGTCGTTGAAGGTGAAGAGGCGCTCGAGGTTCGCGAAGAGGTTGAAGTCGCCGAACGCGAAGCCGGAGGTGGCGAAGAGGTCGCGGTGGTTCTTGGTGGCGGCGAACAGCAGCCAGCTGACCGGCATGAGTGTGTAGAACGCGGCGACGAGCAGGATGCCGTTGACGGCGCCCCTGGACAGGAGGGTGCCCGCGGAGCTGCGGCGGCGGGAGTGCGCGGGGGTGCGGGGGCCGGCCTCCTGCCGGGTGGCGGGTGCGGTGTCGTGGGTGAGGGTGATCATGACGTGGCCGCCTTCCACCGGTTGCCGAGCCGGGTGACGAGATAGGAGAGGGCCACACCGAGCGCGGCGAGCATCAGGGACGCGGCGGCGGCCAGGCCGTAGTCGTGCTGTACGAAGCCGGCCTTCCAGATGAAGAGGGTGGGCGACCACTCGGTGTCGATGGAGGGCGCGCCCCGCTGGCCCAGGAGTTTCGGCTCGGTGAAGATCTGGATCGCGCCGACACAGGTGAACAGGACGGTCATGACGACCGCGGAGGCGATCATCGGCACCTTGATCTGGAGGGCGGTGCGGATGGCTCCGGCTCCGTCCACGACGGCCGCCTCGATCACTTCACGCGGGACGGCCTGGAGAGCGGCGTAGAAGATGACCATGTTGTAGCCCGTCCACTGCCACGCGCACAGGTTGACCATCGACGCGAGCACATGGTCGTTGCTGTAGAAGTCCCAGGAGCCGCCGAGCGCGCCGATCCCGTCGATCACCGGGCTCAGGCCCGGGGTGTAGAGATAGATCCAGATGATCGAAGCGATCAGTCCGGGGATGGCGTGCGGCAGGAACAGGGCGAGTTGGAAGAAGCGCTTGGCGCGGGCGAGGGCCGAGTCGACGAGGAGCGCGAGAGCGAGCGAGCCGCCGATCATCACCGGGATGTACAGGGCGCAGTAGAGCGCGATGTGCGCGAAGCCGCTCCGGAACCCGGCGTCGCCCAGGGCGTTGGCGTAGTTGGCGAAGCCGGCGAAGACGCGCTCGGTGCCGCCGAAGCCGAGTCCTGAGGACCGCTCCTGGAACAGGCTCATCCACACCGCGTAGCCGATGGGCGCCGCCATCACCGCGGTGAACAGGACGAAGAACGGAACGATGAAGAGCGCGGCGGTACGACGCTGACTGCGTCGCAGTTTCGAGACGCCCGGCGACCGGTCCGGGGGCCGGCGCACGGCCGACCGGCTCGCGGGTCGGGCGGAGGAGAGTGCCACGGGGGCTCCTTGACGGCGGGGTGGGTGGGGCTCATGCGGGGGGCGGGGTGAGAGGCCGCCGGGGCGGCCTGGCGGAGCGAGTAGGGCCGGTCGACCCGGACCGACGGCCGACCGGGGCGAGGCTTGCGGGCGGCGCCGGTGCTGGAGGCGGCGAGGCCGGTGGGCCGGGGTGTAGTCGGTGCCGGAGGTAACCGCGTCGGTGGAGCCAGTGCCTTGAGTGCCCGGGCCGGTGCCGGAGGGTGTAGTCGGTGCCGAGAGCGGCGGGTCGGTGCAGTCGAGCGCCTGGAATGACCGGGCCCGTGGCTGAAGGCTGTGGTCGGTGCGGACAACGATCGGGTCGGTGCAGCTACTGCCTGGAGTGGCCGGTGGGGGCAGTCGGTGCCGTACGTGGCGGGGCCGTGTCGTGGGTTCGGGCACGGCCCCATGCCTGACGGGGGGGGTGAGTGAGGTGGGGAGGGGCAGGCGTTTCGGTCCAGGTGGGTCCGGTCCGTCGCGCGGTGCGTTCGGTGGGCCTGTCCTGGGCGGGACGGCTGCCGACGCGGTCGCCGTCGTCCCGGTCCGCTACTTCGCGAGCTTGAGTCCGCGTTCCGTGATGCCGGACTCCGCCTTGTCCTGGCCCGCGTCGACGCCCGCCGTGAAGCCGGACTTGGCGGTGGCGTCCTGGACGGCGGTGTAGACGTCCATCTGGTTCGGGCCCCAGGTCCAGCCGGGCACGATGGTGTCGACCTGCTCGGAGGCGAGCGCGTAGAGGTCCTGGCCGTTCAGGTACGCGGTGTCGAACTTGGCGGCCGCCACCTCACGCATCTCCGGGTTGGCCGGCAGGGCGCTGCTGGGTGACTCCAGGTCGGCGAGCCGGGCCTCGACGCCGGCCTTGTCCGTGGTGAGCCAGGTGATGAACTCGGCCGCGGCCTCGGCGTGGTCGCTGCCCTTGAGGACACCGTAGGAGGTGCCGCCGTAGTTGCCGCTGGCGGCGGTGCCCCAGTTGGGCATCGGGGCCGCGGCCCACTTGCCGGAGAGGTCGGGCATCGAGGTCTTCATGCCGCCCGCGGACCACGAGGCGCCGAGGAAGGAGAGGGTCTTGCCGGAGGCGCGGGCCTTGGTCTCCTCGGGGCTCCAGCCGGTGAAGGTCTGGACAAGGTCGTTCTCGACCAGACCGTCCCAGTAAGCGGCGACCTTCTTGGTGTCGGCGTCGTTCACGCCGGTCTTCCACGCGTCGCCCTCGGTGGCGAACCACTTGCCGCCGGCCTGCCAGGACAGCGCGGCCAGCAGTGCCGGGTCGCTCTTGGGCATGGAGGCCAGGCGGACGTTCTTGTCCTCCTTCTTGACCTTCTCCGCGGCCGTCCTGAACTCGTCCCAGGTCTTGGGGACTTCGATGCCGTACTTCTCGAACAGGTCGGTCCGGTAGTAGTACAGCTGCGGCGCGGCGTCGTACGGGACGGTCCAGGTCTTGCCGCCGAAGGTCACGAGACTCTGGATGGACTCCGGGAACTTCGACTTGACCGTTTCACCGGCGTATTCGGTCAGATCGATCAGGTTCCCCTGGCTCGCGAACTCGGGGACCATCTGGTACTCGATCGTGGCCACGTCGGGCGCGTTGCCTGCCTTCACCGCGTTGGCCATCTTGCTGTAGCCCTCGGTGCCGCTCGGCATCTCGGTGAACTTGACCCGGATGTCCTTGTGGGTCCTGTTGAACGCCTCGACGGTCGACTTGGCGCCGAGTGTCCAGGTCCAGTAGTCCAGGGTGACCGGCTTGCCGTCGGACGCGGAGTCGGACGTGTCACCGTCGCCGCCGCAGGCGGTGGCGAACAGGCCCAGGGCTGCGACGGCGGCTACGGCTGCGGTGCGGAACGAACGTGAAGTGCGCGTCATGTACGGCTCCTACGAGACCTCGTACGGAAAGAGGCGGTCGGAGGACATCTTTTGTGCACACACGATCGGAGTCAAGAGCGTTCGCGCAAGACAATCAAAACGATCGAACAACGCTCATCGATCGATCATTGAGCTTCAACTCGCCGCGGAGTCGCCACCGCAAGAGGAGCGGATCCTCAACTCCGGGAGCAGGTCGAGGTGTTGACGCGGACCCGGCCGCTGGCCGCTCCTGCGCTCCGCGAGCCGCTGGAGCACCAGCTGAGCGGCCAGTTCCCCGACCGAGCGCTTGGGCGGCGCGACGGCGGTGAGCGGCACGTCGGAGAGACCGGCCACCTCGTCGTCGTAGGCGATCAGCGCCAGATCGTCCGGCACGCGGATGCCGCACGCCTGGAGTCGGGGCACGAGCACGATCGCGTCCTCGTCGCTGTGCACCAGTGCCGCGGTGACGCCGCGCTTCTTCACCGCTTCGACCAGGTAGTCGACGCTCGCCTCATAGTCGCCGTGCTCACGCACGCTCGGGGCTGCCGTGTCGACGTCGAGCCCCAAGGACTGCACCGCCGCTTGAAAACCCGCCGAGATCTGTACGGCGTGCGGGCCGTCCTGCAGCACGGCGGTGACCTTGCGGTGTCCCAGCGAGGCGAAGTGACTCACGGCGACCGCGGCCCCGTGCGCCCGGTCGGTGCGCACCCGGTCGAGCACCGCCGCCGGGTTCGCGGGCGGCGCGGAGCGCTCCACCAGAACGGCCGGTACATCGCGCTCCAGCAGCCACTTCTCCTGGCCGTCGACGGGTACGCCGCCGAACCAGCTGGGCGCGACCAGCAGTCCCTCGGCCCCGCCCGCCACCAGGTGCTCGGCCTGCACCGCGTCCTCGGCGTCGACGTATCCGGTCACCCCGAGCACGAGCCGTGCTCCCTGCGCGGCGACGGCCTCCCGGGCCCCGCGGACGATGTCGGCGAAGATGTAGTTCGTGGTCGGCACGATCATTCCGATCACGACGCCCTCGGAGTCCTCCGCCCGCTCCCGTACCTCGACCGCCCCCTCCCCCGGCCACACCACCGCACCGTGCAGCCGCTGCACCCGGCCCTGCGCCGCCAGCGCCTCCACGTCGCGCCGCAGGGTGACCGCCGAGACCCCGAGTTCGGCGGCGAGTTCGGCGACCCGGAGGCTGCCCCGCTGCCGGACTAGTTCGAGTACCCGCTCATGGCGCTGGTCGACGTGCAGTCGCATGGAATCCCCCTGGGGCGAGGCCGGACGAACGGTCTACGGACCCACGCGGAGCGTGATCCCGAATCGCTCACTCTACGCCCACAAATCGTATCGATCACTTCCGATCAATACGATCGACCGCCATGACACTCGGCACTCAGTTCCCCAGAAGAGCGCACTGAGTGCTGTCCATGCCGCTCCGGTGCTACGTTCCCGTCCATGAGCGAGAAGACGGAAGCGGCCCCCACCAAGCCGCCCATGCGGGACGCCCTGATCGCGGCCGCTTTCCAGCTGTTCACGGAGCGAGGGTACGAGCAGACCACGGTCGACGACATCGTGACGCTCGCCGGGGTGGGGCGCCGGTCGTTCTTCCGCTACTTCCCCTCCAAGGAGGACGTGGTCTTCCCCGACCACGAGGGCTGCCTCGCCGACGTGACGGCCTTTCTCGCCGCCGGCGACGACGCCGACGAGCCGGTGCAGCGGGTCTGCGACGCGGTCCGGCTGGTGCTGCGGATGTACACGGAGAACCCGGCCTTCTCGGTGCAGCGCTATCGGCTCACCAAGCAGGTTCCCGGGCTGCGCGCGTACGAGCTCTCCGTGGTGTGGCGCTACGAGCGCGCCTTCGCCGAGTACCTCCGCGGACGGCTCGCCGGGCGGCGCGACGGGGCCCTGCAGGCCGACGTGGCAGCGGCGGCCGTCGCCGCGGCGCACAACAACGCCCTGCGCTCCTGGCTGCGCTCGGACGGCGAGGGCGATGTAGGCACGGAGATGGACCACGCGCTCGGTTACGTCCGGTCCGCGTTCGGCGCGCCGCCTGCCGATGCCGAGCGCACCGAGGACGTCGTGGTCCTCGTCTCCCGGCGCGGGGCGCCCCTGTGGCGGGTCGTCCAGGAGATCGAGGCGACGCTCGGCGAGGACTGACCCCGGCCGCCCCCGACGGGACCGCCGAAAAATTCAGGGTACGCAGTACCTTTACGGGTGGCACTCAGTGCCATACATTGTTGGCGTGCACGGTGGCACAGCGAACCGGGCATGTGGGATTCCGCCCGAGCGCAGGGAGTTGACCAGCGTGTACCACCACTCAGCCAGCGTTGTCCGTCAGGGATCCGGCTCCGCAGCGGGCCTGCTCGAACCCACGGCCCCCGCGTCCGACGCCATGCAGTTCCAGCGCTGCACCTGGTGCGGCACCGCGATGTACCACCGGCTGCTGTGTCCGGTCTGCCAGGGCAGCGACCTGCGCACGGAGCGCAGCGAGGGCGTCGGGATCGTCCGTCACTCCTCGGTGGTGCACCGCAACACCCCCGCCGCGCGCAATGTGTCGATGATCGAGATGGCCGAGGGGTTCGTCGTGCGTGGCCGGGTCATGGGCCCGCTCATCGGCATCCACAGCGGGGACCGGGTGCGGCTGTCCGCGGCCAAGGACCCGGTGCGCGGCGAGCCCGTCTTCCAGCTGATCGACGAGCCCTACCGCGCCTGGAGCTGACGGGCCGGGCCGGGCCGCCGTTCCCGGTCGGATCTCCTGGTCACCGGTCCCACCCGACCACCCCGCGCATCGGCTCAGTCGTCCCATACCCCACGGATCAGCGCCCGCACAGCCACGGGCCGCCCCGTCTCGAAGCACCGGTTGGCGGCGAGCCCCACGGCCAGTGCGAGGGCCCCGTCGCGCTCCGTGGCCGTCGGATGCGCCCCCTCCTCCGTCACCGTGCCCGCGTCCACGGGGCCGAAGAGCGCGTCCAGCATCCGCGGGTCTCCCCCGCCGTGCGCCTCGTGCGCGGTGACCAGCGGCACCTCGACCGGCGGTTCCCACAGCGGCCGCAGGACGAGCCGCGCACCCCCGGCGTGCTCCGCGGCCGTGTCCCCGTGCACCGCTCCGGTGCCGGAGGTGATCCGCGTCGACGGCCGCTGCCAGCGGCTCTCCTCGACCTCGAGCTCCAGCCGCCCGGCGCTGCCGTTGAACATGACCCGGTAGCCCTCCCACGGGGAGTAGGCGGTGAGGTGGTACGTCATCGTCGCGCCCCGCGTGTAGCGCACCAGGACCGCCATGTCATCCTCGATGGTGACGGGCTCGCCGAAGACGTTGCGGTCCCGGACGTAGCCGTCGTCCTGCTCGGCATCCAGATAGAGGGCGCGCAGTGTGTCGTCGGCCGCCAGGTCCAGGGCGAAGGGGTCGTCGTCGGCCGGGGCGGCGCCGTGGGCCCGCTCGTAGTCGCGGCGCAGCCCGTGGCGCTCGCCCGCCGCACTGCCGTAGAAGGCGAGTCGTCCGTAGCCGAAGACCTCGTGCGGTACGTCGGCGAGCCACCAGTTGACCAGGTCGAAGTGGTGACTCGACTTGTGCACCATCAGCCCGCCGCTGCTGCGCTTGTCCCGGTGCCAGCGGCGGAAGTAGTCGGCGCCGTGGCGGGTGTCGAGGAGCCACTCGAAATGGACGGAGACGACCTCGCCGATCGCGCCCTCGGCGAGCAGGGCACGCACCTTCTCGTGCACGGGGTTGAAGCGGTAGTTGAAGGCGACGGTCAGGGAGTTGCCGGTCTCCCGGACGGTGTCCAGGATGCGGGCGCAGCGGTCCGCGTCGACGGTCATGGGCTTCTCGGTGATCACGCGGCAGCCCGCCTTCAGGGCGGGGACGACGTAGTGGTCGTGGGCGGCGTCGACGGTGGTGACGACGACCTCGTCGATGTCCTCCTTCGCCAGCAGGTCCATGAAGCGCTCGGGTTCCCACTGGGTGGCGGCGCCTTCGCCGGCCTCGGCCAGCAGCCGGTTGTGGAAGGCCATCCGGGTCGGGCTGGGATCACACAGGGCGGCGACCTGGTGGCCCGGGCGGGCGGCGAGGGCCCGGGTGTACAGCTGGGCGCGGTGACCGGTGCCGACGACTGCCGCGCGGAGAAAGGGAGTTCGGCTCATTGTGAGGGCCTTTCCCGTCGTACGGCACGCCAGTCCCGCGTGCGCTCCGCTGGCTTGATCACATCCCTCGGCCCTCACTCGCCCCTTCGCACAGACAACCCACAGACGCTTCTCACCCGTCCTCTGTGACGCGAGAGGCTTTCCGGGACCGACGGGACGCCTGCGCTCTGGGTTTTGAGGAGTGAACCTTGATCCGTGCCCGGCGAATATGTGTGACCGCCGTGGCGGTGCTGGCGGCCCTGGCGGGCTCGCCCGGACCGGTACAGGCTCAACAGCCGCCCGATACAGGGACGTTGAGTGCGAGTGACGAGAACGGACTGCCGCCGGGCTGGCGGATCGACGGCGAAGGAGCGGCCCGCGAGCTGGTCTGGCGCGCTCCCGAGCATGTACCCATGGGGGACGCGCGTGTCGAGTTCCGGGCCGGGGAGCGGCTGCTCGGCGTGCCGCAGCCGGCGAAGGACGGCCGGACCTTCCGGTTGAACCTCGCGGGAGCCACCGCCAAGGGGCTGACGGACCTTCAGGTGACCGCCGGAGGACGGCGGTTGGACGCCTCCGACGACGACCGGGGCAAGGCCTCCCGGGTCGCTCCGAAGCAGTCCGCCGCGCTGCCCGCGAACTCCGTCGACCCCGGGAAGCCCGGGTCGTACCGCACGGTCAGCGGGGAGTACGAGCTCGACGCGGTGCGCCTGCCCGGCTACAAGACCCCGATCGAGATGCGGGCCGAGGTCGTGGCCCCCAAGGGCGCCACGGGCGCCCGTCCGCTCGCGCTGTTCCTGCACGGCCGCCACTCCACCTGCTACAAGCCGGGCGCCGAGGACGACGTGTCCGGTGAGTGGCCCTGCCCGGACGGCTACAAATCGATCCCCAGCTACCGGGGTTACGAGCGCGACCAGCAACTCCTGGCCTCCCAGGGCTATGTGACGGTGTCGATCTCGGCGAACGGCATCAACGCCCAGGACGCGGGGGCCGATGACGCCGGTGCCCAGGCGCGCTCCTCGCTGGTGCGCCGGCACCTCGCCCACTGGGCCGAGTGGACCGCCCGGCCGAACACCGCCCCGGCCGCCGTGCGCCAGGGCGCGAAGGCCGATCTCTCCCACGTCCTGCTCGTCGGGCACTCCCGCGGCGGCGAGGGCGTCAACCGGGCCGCCATGGACAGCCTGTACCCGCCGCCCGCTGCCCAGGACGGCTACCGGGGCCCGGTGCGCTGGAAGGTGCGCGGCACCGTACTCATCGGACCGACGATCTTCGGCCAGAATCCGGTGGCGGACGTGCCGTCCGTGACGCTGCTGCCGGGCTGCGACGGCGATGTGTCGGACCTCCAGGGCGAGGTGTACACCGACGGGACGCGCGGGATCAGCCGGGGCGGCGCCCTGCACAGCGCGGTCTACATGGTCGGCGCCAACCACAACTACTTCAACAGCGAGTGGACCCCGGGCCAGGCCGAGGCGCCCGCCTGGGACGACTTCTGGAAGGACGAGGAGCGGCCCGACCCGGTGTGCGAGCCGGGCACCGCGACTAGGCTGACCGCCGACCAGCAGCACAAGGCGGGCGCCACCTACATCGCGTCCGCCGCCCGGCTGTTCCTCGCGGGGGACGACCGGGTGCGCCCGCTGCTCGACGGCTCCGGCAAGCGGGCTCCGTCCGCCGACCCGGCCCGGGTGCTGACCCACGCGGTCGGCGGCCGGCGCGCCGGCGGCTTCCTGCCCGACGGTCCGGTGAAGGTGACCGGCGCCCGGCTGTGCGAGGCGATCGATCCCGACCCCGCCGTGTCCTGTCTGCCTCCGGAGACGGAGGGCTCCTCGCCGCACTTCGCCTGGTGGGAGACCGAACGGGAGACCGGCCGCCGCGCGGTCGACCTGAAGTGGTCGGCGCCCGGTACGGCGGCGCGGATCACCCCGGCGAAGCCGCTGTCGATGGCCGGTTCGAAGAAGCTCGCTCTGCGGGTCTTCGTTCCGCCGAACACCACCGGCACCAAGCTCGACGTGTCCGTCACCGACGCCGCCGGCCGCCGGGCCGACCTCGGCCGCGTCCAGGTGGACGGCCTGCCGGGCTCCGACCGCACCTCCTCCTACTGGGCGCGTGAGGTACGCGTACCGCTCACCGCCGCCACCCACGCGGGGCTCGACCTCAAGCACGTCAAGTCCCTTGAGATCACCCCGCGTTCCGGCTCCGGAAAGGCCTGGCTCATGGACGCCTGGGGCTGGGCTCCCGGCACCCCGGCGGTCAAGGCGGCGGCACTGCCGCGCGTCGACGTCGGCCGCACGGTCGTCAAGGAGGGCGACTCGGGCACGGTCACCTACCGGATCCCGGTGCGGGTCTCCGGGCACGGCAGCGGCCAGGTCCGTGTGTACGTCCTCGACCCGGACTCCGGTGCCGCCACCGAGAAGCTGGTCACGGTGAAGCCGGGCAGCAACACCGTCGACGTGCCGGTCGAGGTGAAGGGCGACACCACCTTCGCCTACGACGTCCAGCACGACATCGCGGTGAAGGCGGTGCGGGGCGCCGTCGTGGGAGCCCACCGCGGCGGGATCACCGTCGAGAACGACGACCCCGAGCCGGTGATCACCCTGACCCCGGTCGCCGACCGGGTGAACGAGGGCGAGACGCTCAAGTGGCGGTTGTCGCTCGCCGAGCCCGCGGCAGTGGACATCTGGCAGCCGGTGCGGGTGCTGCCGGTCACGGACGGGGCCGAGCTGTCCACGAAGGACGTGGACCCGCAGTGGCTGATGGACTACGCCGGTGACGTGCCGGACCCGGAGCGGCCGCTGTCCCAGGCGAACCTGTGGGTGTGGACCAGCATCCCGGCCGGGAGCACGAGCGCCGACTTCGACGTCGTGACGATCCGGGACCAGCTGGCCGAGCCGACCGAGTCGCTGCGCCTCGCGCTCACCGACTACGAAGCCGAGCCGCTGCCCGACCGCCCGGTGCTGACGGGGACCGTGCTGGACGCCTCCTAGCCGGCCCGCTCAAAGAGCCAGGGGGCACGGACCGGCCGGTCCGTGCCCCCTGGCCGTGTTCCGCGTCCGTCACAGCGTGACGCGGATCCCGACCGTGCCGTTCACGCCTCGCCGCAGCCGGCTGCCGAGGAGGCTGAGCCGGCCGGTGATGCCGTACTTGCGGGCGATGAGCCTGCGGTAGTGGGCAGTGGTCCCGGCGTCGCAGATCTCGGCGGTGGCCCGGACCGGGTCGCCGGTGGGATTGCCGCGCAGGTCGCAGGGGCCGACGAGGACGTCGGCGCGGGCCCGGATCCGCTTGACCTTCCAGGAGTCGGCGACCGTCCACACGCCGAGGGCGTCCCCGTCGCGCACCACCCATACCGGGGTGGGAACCGGGCTGCCGTTCTTGCGGTAGCTCGTGATCAGCAGGTACTTCCCGGCACCGAGCCGGTCCAGCGGCGTGTCGCTCATGGCGGGGAGTCTAGGCAGAGATCATCGGGCCGGTGCCTCCAGGGCGCGAACAATTCGGTTCACCTCTGGTTTCGTCCGGGGGATGCTGGTGGTGACGCACCGGACAGGGGGCTTCTCAGTGACCTGGAAACCTGGGGACGGCGCACGGGACACGCTGGAGGTCGTGTGCGACGAGTCGGGGTCGGACGGGGAGAACCTCACCGGCGGCAACACCGACGTGTTCGCGCACGGCAGTGTGTCCATGCCGACGGAGGTCGCCGCCGCGTACGTCCAGGAGGTCCGGGACCGGATCCGCTCGCCCGCCACCGAGTACAAGGCCAACCATCTGCTGCGGGAGAAGCACCGGGACGTCCTGGAGTGGCTGCTCTCGCCCTCGGGCCCGCTCGACGGGCACGCCCATGTCCACCTCACCGAGAAGGCGTACTTCGTCGTGGACCGGACCGTCGACCTGCTGCTCGGCGACGGGACGGAGGCGCTCGCCCTGTACCGGCTGGGGCGGCGGGAGTTCGGCGAGGAGCGGTGGCGGGACTTCCTCGACGCGGCCAACCGGCTGCTCCGGGTACGGGTCAACGGGGAGGCGGAGGGTCCCGTCGACGGGTTCTTCCGCACGGTGGACGACCTGCGGCGCGCGCATCCCCGCAGGGAGATCCTGGAGCGGCTCGCGGCGGCCCGGTCCCGCGCCGACGCCTACCGGGCGCGCCTGCTCGAAGGGCCGCCCGTGATCCCGGTACTCAATCCGCTGCTGCCCGCCATCGTGCACACGGTCGCGCACTGGAGCACCGGCGGGCGGACCGTGCGGGTGGTGCACGACCGGCAGAACATGCTCACCGAGCAGCGCATCGCGTGGATCGAGGAGCAGGCGGCGCGGGCCGGGATCGGGTTCGCCGGTCTGGAGCTGGCGCAGGCGCGCTGGGACCCGCGGATCCTGCTGGCCGACTTCCTCGCCGGGATCGCCCGCAAGCTGGCGTCCGACGAGCTGAACGGGCGCGCGGACCCGGCGCTCATCGCGTTGCTGCGCCCCTTCGTGGGGCCGACGTCGGTGTGGGGGGACGCGCGCAGCCGGGCCTCGCTCGCGGAAAACACGGAAAGTGCCGCAGCCCTCTCACCAAACATCAACACTGCCGTCTAGATTGCCGGTTGACGTCGTAAGCCAAGTACTCCACCAGGCATTCCAGGAGACCCGAGCCCTGTGACGGACGCCGAGGACCTCGCCGCGACCCTGCGCCGGCGGATCAACACGCTACAGCCGCACACGGCGCGGATCTGGAACTACTGGCTGGGCGGCGGGGACTACTACGAAGTCGATCGCGCGGCGGGTGACCGGATCCGTGAACTGCACCCGGGCATCGGCGAGTACGCGCGCGCCGACCGGTTGTTCCTGGGGCGCGCGGTGCGCCATCTCGTCGCGGAGGCCGGGATCCGCCAGTTCCTCGACATCGGCACCGGGCTCCCCACCGCGGACAACACGCACGAGGTCGCCCAGCGCCTCGCACCGGCGTCACGGATCGTCTACGTCGACAACGACCCGCTGGTCCTGGCCCACGCCCGTGCCCTGCTCACCAGCACGTCCCAGGGGGCGACCGACCATCTCGACGAGGACCTGCGCAACGTGGAGCAGATCCTCCAACGGGCCGCCCTCACGCTGGACTTCACGCGCCCGGTCGCCCTGCTGCTGCTCGGCGTGGTCATCTTCATCGACGACGAGGAGGACCCGTACGGCATCGTGCGCCGGCTCATGGACGCGTTGCCGTCCGGCAGCCATCTCGTGCTGTCGCACACCGTCGTCCACCCGTCGATGCCGGACGTCGACGAGGCCGTGCGGTTCTGGAACGCGCACGGCACGCCCCGGCTGACCCAGCGCCCGCCCGAGGCGGTGGCCCGGTTCTTCGACGGACTCGACCTGCTGGAGCCGGGGGTGGTGTCGTGCTCACGCTGGCGTCCCGAGCGTGAGCACGGCGCCGAGCCGCGGCAGGTGGCCCTGTACGGCGGAGTGGGGCGCAAGAGGTGAACGCGGGCGCCCCGGGCCGCGTATGACAGGGGGGTGCTCGACTACCGGAGCGCCACGCGGTGTTGATGCCGTGCTGTTCGGGGTTCGGGAGCCATGCATGAGGCACGCACGACGACGGATGGTCCGGCGAGTGACACGGCTGGCCGCCGTCGGCGGACTCCTTCTCGGCTCGGTCATGGTCACACGCGCCATGGCGAGCGAGCCCCCGGACGCCTCCGCCCTGCCGCGTACGACCGCGCAGTCGGCCTCCGCCACGGGCTCCGACCTGGTGTCGCGGCTCGGCACGTCCCGTACGGCGGGCTCCTGGATCGACTCCGAGGGGCGCCCGGTCGTCGCCGTCACCGACAAGGACACGGCTGCCCAGGTACGCAAGGCGGGCGCCACCGCGAAGGTGGTGCGGCACAGCATGGACGACCTCAAGTCGGCGACCGGCACGCTGCGTTCGGCGCCCCGGGTGGCCGGGACGTCCTGGGCCGTGGACTACCGGACCAACGAGGTGGTGGTACGGGCCGACAGCACCGTCTCGGCCGCCGACTGGTCCCGGATGACCGAACTGGCCGAGAACATCGGCGGCTTCGTCCGCATGGAACGCACCGAGGGCACCTTCACGACCCGTATCAACGGGGCGCAGCCGATCCTGTCGACCGGCGGGCGCTGCTCGGCGGGCTTCAACGTGACCAACGGGCAGAGCGACTTCATCCTCACCGCCGGGCACTGCGGGCCCACGGGCTCCGTCTGGTTCGCGGACAACCGGGGCCGGACGCAGATCGGCAAGACCATCGAGCAGAACTTCCCCGGCGCGGACTTCTCCCTCGTCCAGTACGACGGCGGACGGGCGGGGGACGGCGCCGACGTCGTGGCGATCGGCAACGGCAACGGCGTACGGATCACGGGCGCCGCCGACCCGACGGTGGGGCAGCGGGTGTTCCGCAGCGGCAGTACGAGCGGACTGCGCGACGGTACGGTCACGGCGCTGAACGCGACGGTGAACTACCCCGAGGGCACGGTCACCGGGCTGATCGAGACGAACGTGTGCGCCGAACCCGGGGACAGCGGTGGGCCGATGTTCTCCGAAGGGATCGCGCTCGGTGTGACGTCCGGCGGGAGCGGTGACTGCACGACGGGCGGGACGACGTTCTTCCAGCCGGTGACGAAGGCGATGACTGAGCTCGGGGTCCAGATGATCGTGTCGCAGCAGCAGGCGGGGGCCGGACAGCAGGGTGCCTCGCCGGCGCCGTCCGCGGCGGCCACACAGGGCGCGATCGCCCCCGGCGCGGCCTCGCCGGGCTCCTCGGCTCCCGCTTCGGGCGTCGGCACGACCACGCAGACGCTGCTGGCCCGGCTCACGGACACCCGGAACATCGGTCCGGGGCTGTTGGTGATCGGGGGCAGCATGATCGCGCTGGTGGCGACGCGGTACATCCGCGCCGAGCAGGACCGCAAGGCGTATCAGCGGTACTACTCGGCGACCTGGGGCTGAGATGACGTGAGGTGGTGGCTGCCCCGGCGTCGGCCGCCGGGGCAGGGAAAGCGGGGCATGAAAAAGGCACCCGTGCGAGCGGGTGCCCTCGATGATCTGCCGAGTGGAGGCGTCAGACCTGCTGCGGGGCCGCGGCGGCCCACTCCAGGACGAGCCGCCGGTATTCCTCGCGCTGCTCGCCGCTCAGTGTCCCGCCCGACCGGAGCCACAGGGCCCTGATCTCCTCGTTGACCTCGTCAGCCGTTCTATCGAAGGCGGATTCAACAGTGGTGGACATGATGTGAAGCATACGGCTCCGGAGGTGAAGGCCGCGTGAGTAAGTACGAGTAATTCGGGCATTTCGGACCGTGTCGCTGATCACGTGCATCTGGCAGGCCAGGTGGGGCAGTTCGGACACCCCGACCGTGGCGGAACTCACGCTTCCGCCGTCCCCAGCACCAGCACCTGGATCGCCAGGACGGCCGCCCCGCGGGCCCAGTCGTGAAAGTCGGACACCTTGGTCTCCAGGTCGACGGGGGCGGCCAGCGGGTGCCGTCCGGCGCGGACGGCCTCGGCCACGGACTTCCCGGCGACGTCCATCAGACCGACCCCTTCGCCGGCGAGCAGGATCTTCTGCGGCATCGCGAAGTTGGAGATCTGCGCGACCAGGGTGCCGAGAGCACGCGCGGCCTCGTCGATGACCCGGGCAGGCATGGGCTCGCCCGCGGCGGCGAGGGTGAGGATCTCCTCGTAGCTGTGGTCACGGCCGGTGGCGGCGTGCACCTGGTAGCGGATGTTGGGGATGGTCAGCAGCGAGACGGCACTGCCGCGTTCCCCCTCGGGGGTGAGCGGGCCGTTGGGATTGACGATCCAGTGCCGCCCGAAGCCGCGGTCCTCCTCGGCGTAAGGCACCCTGCGCCCGCCCAGTACCAGGCCGTAGCCGAGGCCGGCGCCGATGGTGAGGACGACGAAGCGCTCCAGTCCGCGCCCGGCACCGAACCAGGTCTCGGCCTCGACCAGGGCGGCGACGTCGTTCTCCAGCACGACCGGCAGCCCCGTGCGCTCCTCGACCAGTTCGGCGAGCGGCACGTCCCGCCAGTGCAGGAACGGGGACTCCCCCACAACGGCACGCCGCCGGACCAGGCCGCCCACGCCGATGCCGATGCCGGCGAGACGTGAGCCGTGCGCACGGGCGAGTTCGTCGGTCATCTCCGCGAGCAGGTCGGCGACTTCGGCCGGGTCATGGGTGGCCAGGGGGCGGTCGTGGCGGGCCACGATGTCGCTTCTGAGGGTGGTGACCACGCCGTAGACCATGTCGTCGGTGATCTTGAAGCCGATGAAGGAACGGGACTCGACGACCACGTCCAGCGGCTGTGAGGGGCGACCGGTACGCACCTCGGCAGAAGCCCCCGCTTCGGGGACCTCGATCAGCAGGCCCGACTCGATCAGGGGTTTGGTGAGCCGGGTGAGGCTGCCCGCGGACAGGTCGAGACGCCGGGCGAGCTCGGTGCGCGAGAGCGGTCCGTTGACGAGCACCTCGATCGCCACCGAGCGTTCACCGGGGCTCAGTGGATGCCAGCTGGCGGCTACTGCGGTCATGCAGGTCAGTCTCCCCCATCAGGTTTCTTTCGTGATGAAACCAATAAGACCACTCTACGTCACTCCAGGTGGCCTGGAAAAGATGTTTGCACGCCCCTTGACGGCTGGATTCTTTCGCCACAAAAGTAAGTGGCCCGAGGACGAGCCGCCGCAGACGAGGGAGTCTCCCGATGACCATCGCCTCCAGCAGCCCCCCGTCGCGTCTGCCCCTGGGCAGCGCCGAGGAGGCAGCGACGAAACCGAGGACGCGCAAGGCGCGGGCCCGCGAGGGCGGGGGCGACGGACGGCTCGCCGCGGTGTTCATCGCACCGGCCCTGCTGGGCTTCCTGGTCTTCCTGCTCTGGCCGACGCTGCGGGGCATCTACCTGAGCTTCACCCGCTTCAACCTGCTGACCCCCGCGGAGTGGGTGGGCCTCGACAACTACACGCGGATGGTCCACGACCCCATCTTCTGGGACTCGTTGCAGGTGACCGTCGAGTACGTGTTCATCAACATCGGCATCCAGACGGTCTCGGCGCTCGCCATAGCCGTCCTCCTGCAGCGGTTGACGCAGTCGGCGATGCTGCGCGGGATCGTGCTCACGCCCTATCTGATGTCCAACGTGGTCGCGGGCATCGTCTGGCTGTGGATCCTGGACACCCAGCTCGGCATCGGCAACGAGATCATCGCCGGGCTCGGTTTCGACCGCATCCCGTTCCTGGCCGACGAGACCTGGGCGATCCCGACGATCGCCCTGATCAATGTGTGGCGGCACGTCGGGTACACCGCGCTGCTGCTGTTCGCGGGCCTCCAGGCCATTCCGAACGACATGTACGAGGCCGCGAAGGTGGACGGCGCGAGCGAGTGGCGGATGTTCTGGCGGATCACCATGCCGCTGCTGCGGCCGGTCCTCGCGGTCGTGCTGATCATGACCGTGATCGGGTCGTTCCAGGTGTTCGACACGGTCGCCGTGACGACCAACGGCGGTCCGGCGAACGCCACCAACGTGCTCCAGTTCTACATCTACGGCGCCGCGTTCGGCCGCTTCCAGTTCGGCTACGCCTCCGCGATGTCGGTGGCCCTGCTGGTCGTCCTCAGCGCGATCACCTTCCTGCAGTACCGGCTCACCCGGGCCGGCCAGACGGATCTCGGCTGAGAGAGGAGACACCGACATGGCTGCTGTGACCGCGCCGACCGCACCTGCGGCGCCCCGTACCCGTCCTGTCCGACGCCGCCCCTCCCTGGGACGGGTCGTGGCCTGGGTGGCGATGGCCGCGATGATCCTCGTGACCCTGCTGCCGTTCTACTGGATCCTGCGCACCGCGCTGTCCTCGAACACCGCCCTCGCGGCCCACCCCGGCGACCCGCTGCCGGTGGACTTCACCACCGGCGGCTTCGAGCGGGCGCTGGGCCTGCAGTCCACCGAGGAGGCCATCGCCCAGGGCGGCTCCGGCGGCGGACTGAAGTTCTGGCGCTATCTGATCAACTCGGTCGTCGTCTCGACCCTGATCACCGTCTGCCAGATCTTCTTCTCCGCCATGGCCGCCTACGCCTTCGCCCGGCTGCGGTGGCGCGGACGGGACAAGGTGTTCGGGCTGTTCCTGGCCGGCCTGATGGTCCCGGCCATCTTCACCCTGCTGCCGAACTTCGTACTCATCAAGCAACTCGGCCTGGTCGACAACCTGTTGGGCATCGCCCTGCCGACGATGTTCATGACGCCGTTCGCGGTGTTCTTCCTGCGCCAGTTCTTCATGAACGTGCCCCGGGAGGTCGAGGAGGCCGCCCTGCTCGACGGCGCCGGCAAGATCAGGATCTTCTTCCGGGTGATGCTGCCGATGGCGTCCACACCGATCCTCACCCTCGGTGTACTGACGTACATCACCTCCTGGAACGACTACTTCTGGCCGCTGATGGTGTCCTACAGCGACAGCTCACGCGTCCTCACTGTGGCCCTCGCCATCTTCCGGGCGCAGACCCCGCAGACCGGCTACGACTGGTCCGGCCTGATGGCGGCCACGCTCATCGCGGCCCTCCCGATGCTGGTCCTCTTCGGTGCCTTCGCGCGCCGCATCGTCAGCACCATCAGCTTCACCGGCGTCAAGTAAGGGGACCGGAATGCGAATTCGTACCGTAGTGGCGGTGTCCGGAGCCCTGGCCCTGACCCTGGTGTCCGGGTGCGCGCAGGGCGGCGCGGCCGGGTCGGGCGCGAACACCGTGACGTACTGGCTGTGGGACGCCAACCAGCTGCCCGCCTACCAGGCCTGCGCGAAGGGCTTCGAGAAGGAGAACCCCGGCCTCGACGTCAAGATCACACAGATGGGCTGGGCCGACTACTGGACCAAGCTCACCGCGAGCTTCATCGCCGGCACGGAGCCGGACGTGTTCACCGACCACATCCAGAAGTTCGGCCAGTTCGCCGACCTCAAGGTGCTCGAACCGCTGGACGACCTCGGTATCGACGACTCCGCCTACCAGGCCGGCCTGGGCGCCAACTGGACGGGCCAGGACGGCCATCGTTACGGCGCACCCAAGGACTGGGACACCGTCGCGCTCTTCTACAACCAGAAGATGGTCAAGGACGCCGGGCTCACGGCCGACGAGCTCAACACCCTCGCCTGGAACCCGCGGGACGGCGGCACCTTCGAGAAGGCGATCGCGCATCTGACCGTCGACAAGAACGGCAAGCGCGGCGACGAGCCCGGCTTCGACAAGAACAACGTCAAGGTGTACGGCCTCGCCACGGGCGGCGCGGGCGACGGCGACGGGCAGACCACCTGGAGCCCGTTCGTGGAATCGGCGGGCTGGCACTACACGGACAAGGCGCGCTGGGGCAGCAAGTACCAGTACGACAGCAAGACCTTCCAGTCGGTGATCGACTGGTACTTCGGCCTGGCGAAGAAGGGCTACCTCGCCCCCTTCACCGACTACACCGACGGCGCCAACCCGGCCAACGCCCAGGTCGCCTCGGGCAGGGCGGCGGCCTCCTTCGACGGCGCCTGGATGATCTCGACGTACTACGGCACCAAGGGCCTGAGGGTCGGCACCGCCCCCACACCGACCGGCCCGAACGGCAAGCGGGCCACGATGATGAACGGCCTCGCCGACTCGGTCACCAAGAACGCCCGCAACAAGGACGGCGCGAAGAAGTGGGTGCGGTACCTGGCCTCCGACGCGTGCCAGAAGACCGTCGGCGGCTACGGCATCGTCTTCCCCGCCACCCCGTCGGGCACCGAGGCCGCCGTGGCCGCGTACAAGAAGAAGGGCATCGACGTGTCCGCCTTCACCGAACCGGTCACCGACAAGAAGGACTCCAGGACCTTCTCCTTCCCGATCACCGACTACGCGGCGGACGTCTACGCCCTGATGCGCCCGGCCATGCAGGACGTCTTCGCCAACGGGGCCCCCGTGAGCGGCCTGACCGAAACCAACGACCAGATCAACTTCATCCTCGGCCAGTGAAAGGCACTTACTCCATGACGTTCTCCCTCGGCATCGTCGGCGCCGGGCAGTTCTCGGGCCAGTTCGCGAAACTGTTCCTGGCCCATCCCGGCGTCAGCGACGTCTACGTCACCGATCTCCTCCCGGAAAGGGCCGAGCAACTCTCCGCCGCCGAAGGCCTGTCGGGCACCTTCCCCTCGTACGAGGCGATGCTGGAGTCGAAGGCGGTCGACGCCGTCGCGATCTTCACCCAGCGCTGGACACACGGCCCGCTCGTGGTGCAGGGCCTCAACGCCGGCAAGCACGTCTATTCCGCGGTACCCATGGCCATCACCACGCAGGAGATCGCGGCGATCATCGACGCGGTCCGGGCGACCGGACTGACGTACATGATGGGCGAGACCAGCCAGTACAACCCGGCGACGGTGCACGCCCGCAACCAGATCGCGGAGGGCTCCTTCGGGCGCATCTTCTACGCCGAGGGCGACTACGTCCACGACATGGACCTGGGGTTCTACGAGGCGTACCAGTACAGCGGCGGCGAGAACTGGAAGGCGACCGCCAGCTATCCCCCGCTGCTGTACCCGACGCACTCGGTGGGCGGTGTGCTCGGCGCCTGGCAGACGCACGCGGTGAGCGTGTCGGCGATCGGGGTGGCCGACGACCGGGACGACGGCGTCTTCGACAAGGACGTCAGCCAGTTCGGCAACGACATCTCCAACGCCACCGCGCTGTTCGAGGTGGCGGGCGGCGGATCGTTCCGGACCAACGAGTTCCGGCGGGTCGGGTATCCCTCCCACATCCGGGAATCCCGTTTCCGCTTCTTCGGCACGGAGGGGAGCATGGAGCAGCTCGCCACCTTCGCGCTGTGGCAGGACAAGAACGGGGTGAAGGACATCAGCGAACTGCTGGAACCCAAGCCCACCCTGCCCCCTGACGACCCGTCACTCCAGCACATCGCCCCGGACCTGCGGGCCGCCTTCACCTCCGGCTCGGCCCCCGTGCACGACCGGTCCCGGCTGCCCCGGGAGTTCGACAACCTGCACAACGGGCACGAGGGCAGCCACCACTTCCTGGTGGACGACTTCGTCACCGCGGTCAACACCCGCACACTGCCGTCGGTGAACGCGTGGGTGGCCGCCCGCTACACCCTGCCGGGCATCGTCGCGCACGACTCCGCGCGGCAGGGCGGGGCGCGGCTGGAGATCCCGGACTTCGGGGACGCGCCGCAGTGATGCGCTGACAGCGAGCCGGGCGCCGACGGTCAGGTGCCCGGCTTGCGGCCGTAGACGAAGACGTCGTCGCCCTTCTTCAGCAGCGACCAGTACTTCTTGGCGGTCGTCTTGGTCATGTTGACGCAGCCGTGGGAGCCCGGCGGGTTCCACATGCTGAGGTTGACCGAGTGGAAGGCCTGGCCGCCGTCGAAGAACTGGCTGTAGGGCATGGGCACGTCGTAGATGTTCGAGACGTGGTCGATGTCGCGCCAGTAGATCTTCTTCAGACCGGTGCGGGTCTCGTAGCCGTTGCGGCCGGTGCGGACGGGCACCGGACCGTAGACGAGGGTGTTGCCGTCCTGGATCCAGCTCAGCTGGAGCGTCAGGTTGACGCAGGCGATACGGCCCTTGTTGGTCGGGCACTTGCCGTCCTTGTTGGGCTTGTTCCCGACGGCCTTCTGCTTGTTCATCAGGTCCATCACGCCCCAGGTGACGGCGCCCGCGTAGCCGGCGTTCGGCGTGATGCCGTGCTTGGTCTGGAAGGCCTGGATGGCCTTGCAGTCGGCGGCGGACTGCTTGCCGTCGACGGGGCGGCCGAGGAACTTCTCGACCTTCTTCTGGTACGGCCCGGTCTGTGTGGTGCAGGCGGTGGCCGCCTGCGCGGGCGCGGTGCCCAGCGTGAGGGTGAGTGGTGCGATCAGTCCGGTGATTCCGAGGGCGATGGCCCCTCGTCTGCGTATGTCCCCCATGGCGGGCCCCTCCGTTGGGCTGTGATGTCCTGTGATCTGCCTGCTAGACAGGTGCGCGGGGGCGGCGGTTGTACGCCGGCTCAGGCTGTGACGAAACGGTGAACTTCCCGCTAGGCACAGCGGCGCAGCAGGTGGACCGCGCGGCTGAGGACGTCCGGCGTCGCCGTGAACGGCAGGCGCAGGTGGTGGGTGAGCGTGGTGCGGTCGGCGGCGAAGTGCGGGCCGGGTGTCACCGCGAGGCCCAGCCGGGCGGCCCGGGCCGCGAGGTCCGTCGCCGACGCGGTCGGGCCGAGGTGCGGCCACAGCGACAGACCGCCCTGCGGGAGCGTGTACGTCCATCCCGTGCCGTCGAGAAGTGCGGCGAGGTGGTCGCGCTGGGCGCGCAGCCTGGCCCGGCGGTCGGCGAGCATCTCGTCCAGTCCGTCGCCGAGCAGTTCCGTGGCGATGAGCTGTTCCAGGGGCGGTGGCGACAGCTGTGCCTGGAGGGGGCTCCGGCACAGCTGTCGTACGAGATCGGCGGTGGCGCGGATCCAGCCGACCCGCAGCCCGCTCCACACGGTCTTGCTCGCCGAGCCGATCTGGATCACCCGGGGTCCCGCCAGATGCGGTTCGGTGCCGGGCTCGGTTCTCAGGTCGAGGTCGCGCATGGTCTCGTCGGCGATGACCGTGAGCGGGAGGCCGGCGATCCCGGCGCGGGTCGCGGCGTCCATGTGGGCGCCGGTGGGGTTCTGGAAGTCGGGGATCAGATAGGCGAGCCGGGGGTCGCGGGTGCGTAGGGCGGTCGCGAGGTGGGCGATGTCCCAGCCGGCGTCCGAGGTCACGGGGACGGGGAGGAGGCGGGCCTTGCGGGCGCGCAGGACCGCCAGGGCGCCCGGGTAGGACGGGCTCTCCACCGCGACGGGGCGTCGGCGGTCGGTGTGGAGGTGGTCGAGGAGCAGGGTGAGGGCGGCCTGGGCACCGGAGGTGACGAGGATCTGTTCGGGGCGGGTGGCGAGGCCCTCGCGGGTGTAGCGGTCGGCCAGGAGTTCCCGCAGGCGCGGCAGCCCGGCGGTGGCGATGCCGGAGTCGACGAGGAGGGCCGCGCTGCGTTCGGCGGCCCGGGCGAGGGCGGCGAGATAGGCCTCGTGGGGTGCGGCGGTGAGGGCGAGGGTGAGGTCGAGGTCCGCGTCGCCCGCTCCGCCGCGGTCCAGGGACCAGGGCGTGGTGCGTTCGGTGAGGCGGGCGGGGAGGCGGACGAGGCTGCCGCTGCCGTGCCGGGTGTGCAGCCAGCCGTCGTCCCGCAGCAGGGCGAGGGCGGCGACCACCGTGCCGCGGCTGATGTCGAGGACGCGGGCGAGTTCCCGCTCGGACGGCAGTCTGGTCCCGGCGGGCAGCCGCCCGTCGACGACCGCCTCGCGTACGGCCGCCGCCAGCGTCCGGGCCAGTGGGCCTCGCCGGTCGCGCCAGGTGCCGAGGGCGGCGGCGAATCCCGTGGTCATCGGTCCAGTTTGCCCCAAGTGGACCAGGCCGTGGACGGCCGCGCCCTCCTACGCTGCCCCTCATGCACCGAACTCTCGCCGACGACCTCTCCCGGCTCCCCGAACTCCTCCAGTCCGCCCGCGACCTCGCCGCCCGTGAGCTGGCCGGTCTGCCCGAGCGGCCGGTCGTCCACCTCGGCAAGGCGCCCGACCGCGAGGCCCTGCCGGCCGGGGGCGCCGGGGCGCAGGGTGCTCTCGCGCGGTTCGCCGAGCGGTGGGCGCCCGGCTTCTCGGGCTCGGCGGGGCCGCGCTACCTCGGCTTCGTCACGGGCGGCGCGACGCCCGCCTCTCTCGCCGGGGACTGGCTGACCGGCGTGTACGACCAGAACGGCTCGGGGGCGGCGGGGTCCTGGGCGACCGCCCTGGAACGGGAGACGGTGAGCTGGCTGCGCGCGCTGTTCGGACTGGGCGAGGCGCACAGCGGGGCGTTCGTCACGGGGGCGACCGCGTCCAACACCGTCGGGCTCGCCATCGCCCGCGAGTGGCTGGGCGAGCGGCTCGGCGTGTCCGTGTCGCGCGACGGGGCGGCCGCTCTCGGCCCGGTCCACGTGCTGTCCGGCAGCCCGCACTCCAGCATCGGCAAGGCCCTGTCCGTGCTCGGCATCGGCCGCGACCGGCTGCGGTCCGTGCCGGTGCTGTCCGGCAACCGGGAGGCCGTCGACGTCGCCGCGCTGGACTCCGCGCTGTCCGCGCTGGACGGCCGCCCCGCGATCGTGGTGGCCAACGCCGGCACCGTGAACACCGTCGACTTCGACGATCTGCGGGCCATCGCCGCGCTCCGGGAACGGCACGACTTCTGGCTGCACGTGGACGCCGCGTTCGGCGGCTTCGCCGCGCTCTCCCCGTCGTACGCCGGTCTCGTGGAGGGTCTCGACGCCGCCGACTCGGTCTGTGTCGACCTGCACAAGTGGCTCAACGTGCCCTATGACGCGGCCGTCCAGTTCACCCGCCGCCGGGATCTTCAGGTGGCGGTCTTCCACAACGCGTCGCCGTACCTCGGACTCCCGGTCGGCGAGCCCGACTTCGTGCATCTCACGCCCGAGAACTCCCGGCGGCTGCGGGCCCTTCCGGCGTGGTTCTCGCTCATGGCGTACGGACGTGACGGGCATCGCGAGATCGTCGAGCGGAACGTGGCACTGGCCCGGGAACTCGGCGAGCGCGTCGCCGCGACGCACGGGCTCCGCCTGCTCGCCCCGGTCCGGCTGAACGTCGTCTGCTTCACCCTGGCCGACGATCCGACGCAGGAGCGGGTCGACGCGCTGGCGCGGGCCGTGGCGGCCACCGGCGAGGCGTTCGTGACACCGACCGTGTACGACGGGACTCCCGGGCTGCGGGCCGCGTTCAGCAACTGGCGTACGTCCGCGGCGGACGTGGACCGGATCAGCGGGGCTGTGGCGCGGGCGCTGTGACCGGGGTGTGCCGCGGGAGTTCACGCCGGGTGCGGACCGGGGAGAGGAAGACCGGCAGGAAGGCCGCCGTCATCAGCGCCCCTCCCACCCACAACGTGACGCGTACGCCGACGAGTTCGCCGAGCACGCCCGACACGGCGGCGCCGATCGCGAGCGCTCCGGTCAGGACGAAGCGGTAGGTGGCGTTCATACGGCCGAGGAGTTCGTCCGACGTCATCCGCTGGCGCAGACTGACGCCGAGGACGTTGTCCGTGCCGGTCTTGAACAGGACCAGGGTCCATCCCAGGCCGGCGATCCACAGCCACGGGCCGCGGTCGATGAGCGGCACGAGCAGGGCGGCGGGCGCCAGGATCGCGCCGACCACTCCGAGCGTGCGGCCGTGGCCCAGGCGTGCGGCGAGGGGGCGGGCGCAGCGGGCGCCGAGCAGCAGGCCCAGTCCGCCCGCAGCCCAGAAGAGGCCCAACGCGCTCGCGGGGAGGTCGAGTTCGCGGACGAACAGGAGGGGGAGCATGGTGTTCACGACCTGCATGCCGAGGTTGATGAGGGCGGCGGTGAGGGCGAGGGCGCGCAGTTCCGGGTTGCGGAAGACGTGTCGGAGGCCTTCGGCGATCTCCGCCTTCAGCGTGGTCTTGCGGTTCCGGCTTCGGCGGCTCTCCTCGCCCCGGATCATGGTGAGTTGGAGGGCGGAGGCCAGATAGGTGAGCGCGGCGCACACGACGGCCACCGGAGCGGTGAGGAACTGGACCAGGGCACCGCCGGCGCCGCGGCCCGCGACATTGCCCACCGCCTGCAGGCCGACCAGGGCGGCGTTGGCGGGTACGAGGGCGTCGCGGCCGACCAGGCTTGGCAGGGTGCTCTGGGAGGCGACGTCGAAGAAGACGGTCGCGGCGCCGTTCAGCAGGACGACGGCGTACAGCTGGCCGAGGGTGAGGGTGTCCGTCCACCAGGCGAGCGGGACGGAGGCGTACAGGACCGCGCGGGCCAGGTCCGCCACGATCAGCACCCGGCGGTGCCGCATCCGGTCCACCCAGGCCCCGGCGGGCAGCCCGAGGAGCAGGAACGCCAGCGTGCTGAGGGTGGCCAGCGCACCGACCTGTCCGGGTCCGGCGTCCAGCGCGGTGACGGCGAGCAGGGGGACGGCGACGTAGCTGACGTTCGTTCCGAGCTGACTGAGGGTGCTCGCGGCGAACAGGACGCGGAAGTCGGCGGTACGCCAAGGGGAGTGAGGCAGGGTGTCGGGCTGGGTGTCGGGCACACGAGAACGCTGCCCGACACCGTCTAGGAAGGACAAGTGAAAAGATCTACAGCTAGTGTTAAGCGTTCCTACGCAGTTGGCGGAAGCCGGAGTCGACCGCGGTGATCCCGCCGTCGACGGGCAGGGTGGCTCCGGTGATCCAGGACGCGTCGCGGGAGGCGAGGAAGAGGATGGCGGCGGCGATGTCCTCGGGTTCACCGACGCGCCCCAGGGGATACAGCTCGCGCGCTCTTGCCAGGTCTCCCTCGCGGCCCTCCCATGCGGTGGTGCGGACGGTGCCGGGGGCGACGAGGTTGACGCGGACGCCACGGGGGGCGGCGTGTCCGGCGAGGGTGCGGGTCAGGGAGCCGAGGCCTGCCTTGGCGGCGCTGTAGGCGTGGTTGCCGAAGTCGGTCAGGCCGTTGACGGAGCCGACGTTGACGATCGCGCCGCGACCGGAGGCGGCCAGGTGCGGGAGGGCCGCCCGGCAGCAGCGGTAGGCGCCGGTGAGGGTGATGTCGAGGTCGCGGGTCCACTCGTCGTCCGGTTCGTCCTCGAAGAGGGGGGCGTCCGGGGTGCAGTGGCAGGCGTTGTTGACCAGGACGTCCAGCGAGCCGAAGGCCCCGACGGCATGACCGACGGCCGCCTCCACGTCGGCCCGGTCCCCCACGTCGCACCCGAACGCCCGGGCCACCAGGCCCTGTTCGCGCAGGGTCGCCGCGGTCTGCTCGGCCGCGGGCACGTCGATGTCGGTCACCAGCACCCGCGCGCCCTCCTCCGCGAACCGCCGCGCGGTCGCGGCGCCGATGCCGCGCGCCGCGCCGGTGATGAGAACCCCGTATCCCTCGAAGCGTGTTGTGTCCGTCATGGGATCGCACCGTAGCGCCCTGTCGATCAACCGGGCAGATACCGTGCGCCCATGTCCGCGTTCATACAGCAACTGCCCGCGCTCATCGGCGTCGTGATCGGGGCGCTCGGCTCCTACATGGCGGTCGTCCGCAGCGACGGTGCCCGCTTCCGCCGTGAGCAGACGGCCCGCTGGGAGGAGCGGCGGCTCGCGGTGTACTCCGACTACGCGCGCACGCTGAAGCGGAGGGTCACCCTGACGTACCGGATAGCGTCCCACTTCGGCAACGACCCGCATCCGCATCCCCTCTCCCCCGAGGAGGCCGCTCCCCAGCTTGCCGAGGCCACACTCGCCCAGGACCCGACCTGGGAATCGCTGCTCATGCTGGGGAGCCCGGAGGCGGTGGAGAAGGCACGGGTCTGGGTCTCGGTGGTGATCGAGATGGAGCAGTTCCTGCGCGACGAGACGCGGGATCCCGAGGCATGGCAGGCGTTGATGGAGCGGCAGCGTGCCGGTCGCGCCGACTACTACACGGCCGTACGCGACGACCTGGCGCTGCCACCGGGCCACTCGGCGCGATGGCAGCTGCCGTCGGTCCGGCAGCCCTGATGTCAGCGGTAGCCGGTGGTGTCCGCCGGCTTGCCCGCGTCCTGGACCTCGACGACATAGCGCCAGGCGTCCGGGCGGCTGCCGTCGAGGTCGGTGAAGCCGTAGGTCCGGGCGAGGCCGCCGCTGGAGAGGGACTGGCCGTTGAAGCGGGCCACGTCGGGGTCGGCGGCGAGGGCGGCGACGGCGCGGCCCACATAGCGCGGGGTCTCCGAGATGGCGAAGTGGGGGACGCGGTCGAGGGCGTCGCGCCAGTTGTCCTCGCCCACCCCGAAGTGCTCCAGCATCATCTCCGACCGGAGCCAGCCCGGGGTCAGCGCGACGGCGGTGGCTCCGCGCGGACCGAGTTCGTGGCCGAGGGAGAAGCCCATCCGCAGGACGGACGTCTTGGCGAGGTCGTAGAAGAAGGAGTTGCGGTAGGTCGCGCCGTTGTACTCGGCGGTGCCGTCCGTCATCTCGACGACCAGTCCCCCGGGGTTGCGCAGCAGCAGCGGCAGGGCGTGGTGGCTGGTGATCGCGTGGGTCTCGACCGCGAGGCGCAGCAGCCTGAGCCCGTTGTCGAGGTCGTGCTCCCAGACGGGGCTCTCCCACTCGAAGAGTTTCTCGCCGCCCCAGATGTTGTTGACGAGCACGTCGAGACGGCCCTCGGCGTCCGCGATCCGGTCGACGAGGGTGCGGACCTGCGCCGGGTCGAGGTGGTCCGCAGGTACGGCGATGCCCGTACCGCCGGCCTCGCTCACCAGGTCGGCGGTGTCCTCGATGGTCTCGGGGCGGTCGTACTCCGAGCGCCGGTCCCGCGTGCTGCGCCCCGTCACATAGACGGTGGCGCCGGCCGCCCCGAGTTCCACGGCGATGCCTCGCCCGGCTCCTCGGGTCGCTCCGGCGACCAGTGCGACCCTGCCCTTCAGCGGCTGTGACATGTCCGGCCTCCCGTGTTGTCGTCGTCGATTCCACGGTGCCGGGTAAGCCGGACATCTTCTGTCACCTTTTTCGCCGGGTCACCGGGATCCTCTCCGGCGTCACCCGACCGCGCGGCTGCACGGCGAGGTGCGGCGCCACGCGCTCGTCAGTGGCCGCGCGCGATCCACTCCTCCAGATGCGGGGCCTCCGCGCCGATGGTCGTGGCGTCACCGTGGCCGGTGAGGACCTTCGTCTCCGGCGGCAGGGTGAGCAGCCGGTCGCGGATCGAGTCGACGATCGTGGGGAAGTGCGAGAAGGAGCGGCCGGTGGCGCCGGGGCCGCCCTGGAAGAGGGTGTCGCCGGTGAAGACCGTCGCCAGGCCGGGGTCGTGGAGGCAGACCGCGCCGGGGGCGTGGCCCGGGGTGTGCAGCACCCGCAGGTCGGCGCCGGCCGCCTCGATCACCTGGCCGTCCTGGAGGTGGGCGTCGGGCTCGCGGTCGGGGTGGGTCTGCTTCCACAGCGGCAGGTCGTCGGGGTGCAGCCAGATGGTGGCACCAGTGAGGTCGGCCAGGGCGGGCGCGGCGTCGATGTGGTCGTTGTGCGCGTGTGTGCACACGATGGCGGTCACCCGGCGCTGCCCCACGGCGGCGGCGATCGCCTCGGCGTCGTGCGCGGCGTCGATGACGATCACCTCGTGGTCGTCGCCGACGATCCACACGTTGTTGTCGACGTCCCAGGTACCGCCGTCGAGGCTGAACTGTCCGGACGTCACGAGGCGTTCGATGCGGGCGGTCATCAGAACACCACCACCGAGCGCAGGACGTCGCCGCCGTGCATCCGCTCGAAGGCCTTCTCGACCTCGTCGAGCCGGATCGTCTCGGTCACGAACGCCCCGAGGTCCAGGCGGCCTTGGAGGTGGAGGTCGATCAGCATCGGGAAGTCGCGGGAGGGCAGGCAGTCGCCGTACCAGGAGGACTTCAGCGAACCGCCGCGGCCGAAGACGTCCAGCAGTGGCAGCTCCAGCTTCATCTCCGGGGTGGGCACACCCACCAGGACGACGGTGCCGGCGAGGTCGCGGGCGTAGAAGGCCTGCTGGTACGTCTCGGGGCGGCCGACCGCCTCGATGACGACGTCGGCGCCGAAGCCGCCGGTCAGCTCACGGATCGCCTCGACCGGGTCGGAGTTCTTGGAGTTCACGGTGTGGGTGGCGCCCATCGAGCGCGCCGTGTCCAGCTTGCGGTCGTCGATGTCGACGGCGATGATCCGCGCCGCACCCGCCAGCCGGGAACCGGCGATCGCCGCGTCTCCCACGCCACCGCAGCCGATCACCGCGACGGTGTCCCCCCGGCCCACATTGCCGGTGTTGATGGCGGCGCCGATCCCGGCCATGACCCCGCACCCCAGCAGCCCGGCCACCTGCGGCGCCACGCTCGGGTCCACCTTGGTGCACTGTCCGGCCGCGACCAGCGTCTTCTCCGCGAACGCCCCGATTCCCAGCGCGGGCGAGAGCTCCTGTCCGGTCGCGGCGAGCGTCATCTTCTGCGAGGCGTTGTGGGTGTTGAAGCAGTACCACGGGCGCCCCCGCAGACAGGCCCGGCAATTCCCGCACACGGCACGCCAGTTGAGGATGACGAAGTCACCGGGAGCGACATCGGTGACGCCCTCGCCGACCGCCTCCACGACACCCGCCGCCTCATGACCGAGCAGGAACGGGAAGTCGTCCGAGATCCCGCCCTGCTTGTAGTGCAGGTCGGTATGACACACCCCGCAGGCCTGCACCTGTACGACCGCTTCCCCCGGGCCGGGGTCGGGCACCAGGATCGTCTCCACCCGGACCGGCTCGTCCTTGCCCGGTGCGATCACGCCGCGAACTTCCTGCGCCATGGTGGTGAACCTTTCCTTCCGCCGGTGTCCGTCCCCTCGACCCTACGTGCAACTGATCAGTAGCGGCACGGGAGCGGATCCGTCAGCGCAGGAAGCCCCGGACGACCCGGCCCAGCGCCTCCTCGTCCCGGGTGTCCGCGCCGCCCAGGGCCAGCAGCCGGTGCGGCACATGGACCAGTGTCCCGGCGACCTGCCGGGCCGAGGTCCCCGGAAGGCCGGGCTCGACCAGCACCAGGTCCGCCCGGTCGGCGGCGAGGGCGGCCGTGCGCAGGCCGATCTCGTCGAAGGGCCGGACGGTGGTCGCGTAGAGGACCGTCAGGTCGAGGCCCGCGGTGGCGCGCAGCACCGGGTCGAGGGTGGAGCCGACCGCGAGGACCACGCCGTCGAGGCCTTCCCGGACGAGTTCGAACCCTTCCGTCGCTCCGCGCGGCTCAGCATTGGAGTCGGCACAGACATGGACGTACGCCCGTTCGCCGGCCGCCACCGCGGCCAGCACGGCGCGGCGCACTTCGGCGGGGTGGCCGGGGACATGCACGGTCCAGCCCGGAGTGGCGGCGAATCTGGTCAGTTCCTCCACCGCTCCGTAGCCGACGAGGACGGTGCCGCTCGTCGTGGAGTCCGGAAGGGATTCGGCGGCGGCGATCAGCATGTCGGAGTGCATGGGACGACCTCCTGGTGAGGACATTCTTTCGACGCGTCAAGAATTCGTTAGGAAACGAGCTCGACGGTCACTCATATCGCCCTGGATTCCCCGCACCCGAGTCGCCCACCCCCGTAATTCAACACCTTTAACAGGCTCACAGAAATGTGGACGTCTCTTTGCCCGGTCCAGGTGTCCGCCTGGTTCTTGATGATGGACCGCCGCGTTTACCTTGATGGTCGTCTCTCCCTGTCGGATGAAGCGGAAGGGGACATCCCGCCATGGCCCAGAGCGACACACGTCCGGCGACCGGTCCGTCGGTCCATCTCATCGCCGGACCGACCGGTGTCGGCAAGAGCGCGGCAGCCACGCGGCTGGCCCGGGCGACCAGTGTCCCGATCGTGGTCGCCGATCGTCTCCAGTGCTTCACCGATCTCACCACCACGAGCGCCCGCGCCGGTGCCGAGGTGCCGGATGTGAGCCGGTACTGGCTCGGGGACCGCACCTTCGCCGACGGCGACCTGTGCGCGACGGAGGCGACGGACACCCTGGTCGCGCTGGTGGAACGGCTCGGCGCCCGGCACCGGTCGGTGATCGTCGAGGGTGGCTCGATCTCCCTGCTGCGGGAGCTGGCCGCCCGGCGGGCCGAGCTGCCCTGGCGGCTGTCGGTCCGCCTTCTGTCCCCGCCCGGCCGGGACGAGTACGTCGCCGCGCTCGCCCGCAGGGCACGCGAGATGCTCGCCCCGCGGGCTTCGGGGCACAGCCTCCTCGAAGAACTGGCCGCGCTGTGGCGCGAGCCGCGGCAGCGGCTGTTCGCGGCCTCCGTCAACGGCTTCGAGGCCGTCCTCGAATGCTGCGCCAAGTACGCGCTGGATGTGGAGTCCGTCGACCGGCAACCACTTTCGGAACACGTACTGGATCGGATGGCCACGCTGATAGCCGAACGCCATGCCGAACACGGCTTTCTCCAGCACCGCGTGTTCTCCGAAATTTTCGACAGTCGAATAGCGAGCTGGGGATTCGACGATTTCGACGGCGACCTCCTGGAGAGTGCGGCGTGAATGCGATCCGCGAGGACATGGCACTCGCCTCGCACGATTTCGGCCACATCGTCGAATCCCGCCCGCTCGGAGTCGTGCGGCCGCGTTCCGGTGGCACGGTCCGGGAAATCGTCTCCTTCGCCGGTGCGCGGGGGTTGCCCGTCACCGCCCGTGGTTGCGGACACGCCCCGTACGGGCAGGGCCAGGCGCACGGCGGATACGTCGTCGACATGGGCGGGCTCGACGAGGTGCGCTGCGTGCCGGGCGACCGGACGCTGGTCGCCGGGGCGGGCGCGACCTGGGGCGAGGTCGTGCGGGCCGCGCTCGCCGAGGGGCTGGCGCCGCCGGTGCTCCCCGACCATCTGGGCGCCAGCGTCGGCGGGGTGCTGAGCACCGGCGGGTTCGGCGGGTCGAGCCACCGTCGCGGGCTGGTCGCCGACTGGGTGCGGGAACTGGAGGTGGTCACCGGCGCCGGCGAACGGCTGGTCTGTTCGCCCGAGCGGCATCCGGACCTGTTCGGCGCGGTCCTGGCGGGACTCGGCCAGTGCGCCCTGATCGTGCGGGCCACCCTCCGGCTGGTGCCCGCGCCGGTACGCGTCCGCCGCTACCGCCTCTATCACGAGGATCCAGCCGGCTTCTTCACGGACCAGCGCAGGCTGGCCCGCGACGGCCGGTTCAGTCATGTCGCGGGACAGGCCCGCCCGGCGCTCGGCGGCATCTGGCGGTACATGATCGAGGCGGTGACTCCGTACGACGGTGGACTCCCCCGCACCGACGGCCTGTTGACCCGAGACGACCTGCTGACCGGAGACGACCTGTTGATCGGTGACCTGGACCACGACCGGGACACCGAGGAGATCGAGGATCTGTCGTACGCCGGGTACCTGCACCGCCTGGACCGCGACGAGCGGCTGCTGCGTGCCACGGGCGAGTGGGACCGGCCGCATCCCTGGCTCACGCTGCTGCTCCCGGAGGCAGCCGCCTCGGCCTTCGTCCCGGCGGTGCTGGCCGAGGCCGGCCAACAGGACCTCAGGTGCTGCGGCGTGGTGCAGCTGCGTCCGCTCTGCGGGAGCGTGTTCCGCGCGCCGCTGCTGCGCAGGCCGCCCGGCGAACTCCTGTGCCTGCTCTCGCTGATGCGCACCGCGCCGCCCACCGATCCGGGCACCGTACAGCGCATGGTCGCCGCCAATCGCGGTCTGTACGAGCGGGCCAGGGCCGTGGGCGGGGTCCTCCATCCCGTCAGCGCGCTGCCGATGACACCCGAGGACTGGCGGGTCCATTTCGGTCCCGACTGGGCGGGCTTCGCCCGTGTCAAGGAGCAGTACGACCCGCGGCACATCCTGACCATGGGGTACGGGCTGTGGGCGTGAGCGCCGTGACCGTCTTCTGCGGTGCGTCCGCCGGACACCGCTCCGCTCCTCTGCACGCCGCTGCCGATCTGGGCCGCGCCCTGGGCAAGGCCGGGATACGACTGGTCTACGGCGGCGCCCGCACCGGTCTGATGGGCGCCGTCGCGGACGGGGCGCTGGGCGCGGGCGGCTCGGTGACCGGGGTCGTCCCGCGCGCGATGCTGCCGTACGAGATCACCCACACAGGGCTCACCGAACTGGAAGTGGTCGCGGACCTCCACGAACGCAAGGCGCGGATGGCCGAGTCGGGCGACGCGTTCGTGGCGCTGCCGGGCGGTCTGGGCACGGCGGAGGAGCTTCTTGAGGCGTTGTCCTGGGCCCAGTTGGGCCTGCACCGCAAACCGTGCCTCCTGCTCGATCCGTCCGGTTTCTACCGTCCGCTGCTGTCGTTCCTGGAGCACGCCGGGGACGAGGGTTTCCTGCATCCGGGGGATCTGGAGCGGATCGTGGTGTGCCGGTCGGCCGAGGAGGTGCTCGCGCGGCTGGCGGACCCGCCGATGGCCGACACCCCCGTGCGGGTGCCGCGAGGTCGGACCGCGTTCCTGTTCTCGGCGGCCGGCTCGCAGCAGCCGCGGATGGGGCGCGAACTCCACGCCACGTCACCGGTGTTCGCCGAGACCCTCGACGAGGTGTGCGGCCTGCTCACCCCCTACCTGGACCTGCCGCTGCGGGACGTGATGTTCGCCCCGGCCGGGACGCGCACCGCGGCGCTGCTCGACCGGGTCGCGTACGGCTTTCCGGCGATCTTCGCGCTCCAGGTCGCCCAGTACCGGCTGCTGGAGAGCCAGGGGCTGCGCCCCGACGTGCTGTTCGGGTACTCGGCCGGGCACATGGCGGCGGCCCACGCGGCGGGAGTGCTCTCGCTGGCCGACGCCTGTCGCGCGGTCGGCACGCTGTCACGGCTGATGCGGACCCTGCCGGAGGGCGGATGCATGGCCGCGGTGGAGGCGGGGCCGCAGGAGCTGCGCCTGGGGCCCGGCGCGGTGGTCGCGGCGGTCAACGGTCCCCGGTCCGTCGTCGTGGCCGGGGACCGCGGGGCGGTGACGGCGGTGTGCGCGCAGTGGTCGGCCCGCGGCCGCCGCACCCATGTGCTGCGCGTGGACGCGGCTCCCCACTCCCCGCTCTTCGAGCCCCTCCTCGCCGACTACCACCGCGTCCTGCTCACGATGGAGCTCCATGTCCCCCGTATCCCGCTGCTGTCCGACATTACCGCCGAGCCGGTCACCAGGGCGGCCACCGAACCCGGCTACTGGGTACGCGCCCTGCGCCGGCCCGTCCGCTTCGCGGACGCGGTCGCCCGGCTGCACGCCGAGGGCACGACCACCTACGTCGAGATCGGCCCGGGCGAGGTCCTGACCGGCATGCTCGACGCCTGTCTGCCCCGCGGGGCCGGCCGTCCCCTGCTCCTCTCCGTGACACGGAACTGGCGAGCCCTGCGCAAGGAGTCGGACGTAGCCTGAAGGCTCCGCCCGACCCGCAAGGAGCGCCGTGAGCATCGCCGCGACCGAGCCGTCCCCGCCCACCTGGCGGCTGCTCCTCGGATACGTCCGACCCCACCGCTGGGCCCTGCTGGCGGGAGCCCTGCTCTCGCTGGTCACGGGCGCCACCGGGCTGCTGCTGCCACTCGTGGCACGGGAGTTGATCGACGACCTCTCCCACGACCGCACCATCACGGGCGCGTTGCTCGTCATGTCCGGCCTGGTGGTGACCAACGCGGCGGTGGGTGCGCTGGGTTCGTACGTGCTGCGGCGCACCGCCGAGTCGGTCGTGCTCGGTGCGCGGCGCTCGCTGTCGTCGTATCTGCTGAGGCTGCGCATCACGGCCGTGGACCGCAGTGAACCGGGCGACCTGATGGCCCGCATCACCTCGGACACCACGCTGCTGCGCGAGGTCACCACCGACTCCCTCGTCGGCCTCGGCACCGGCGGGCTGACGCTGGTGGCGACGGTGGTCATGATGGGGCTGGTCGATCCGGTGCTGCTGGCCGTCACCCTGGCCGTGATCGCGGGCGCGGGCACGATCCTCGGTGTGATCGTGCCGCGCATCAACAGGGCCAGCAGGCAGGCTCAGGACGCGGTCGGCGTGATGGGGGCCTCGCTGGAGCGGATTCTCGGCGCGCTGCGCACGGTGAAGGCGTCCGGCGCGGAGCACCGGGAGGAACGTACGCTGCACGCGGCCGCCGAGGAGTCGTGGCGGCAGAGCGTGCGGGCCGCCAAGTGGTCGGCGGCCGCGGGCAACACGGCGGGGCTGGCGATGCAGATCGCCTTCATCACGGTGCTCGCGGTGGGCGGGGCACGGGTGGCGACCGGGTCGATCGACGTCGGCACGCTGGTCGCGTTCCTGCTGTACGTCTTCTACCTGATGTCGCCGATCCAGCAGGTCGTCGGCGCGATCACCCAGTACCAGACGGGCGCCGCGGCCCTCGCCCGTATCCAGGAGGCCCTGCGGCTGCCCGCCGAACCCGCCGGTGTGCCCGCCCCGTTGCCCGCGGCCGGCGCGGAACCCGCCGCCGTCGGCTTCACCGACGTACGGTTCCGCTACGCCGACGACCTCCCCTACGTCCACCACGGGGTGACCTTCGCGGTGCCCGCCCAGGGCATGACGGCGTTCGTCGGCCCCTCCGGCGCAGGGAAGACGACCGTCTTCTCCCTCATCGAGCGGTTCTACGACCCGGAGTCCGGGACGATCACGCTGGACGGCCGCGACCTCGCCGACTGGGAGTTGCCGCAACTGCGTTCGGCGATCGGCTATGTCGAGCAGGACGCCCCGGTACTGTCGGGCTCGCTGCGCGACAATCTGCTGCTGGGCAACCCGGACGCGGACGACGCGGCGTTGGCACGGGTCCTGAAGACCACCCGCCTGGACGGCCTGGTGGCTCGTCTGCCCGGCGGAGTCGACACGCTCGTCGGTCACCGCGGCACCAGGCTCTCGGGCGGCGAACGCCAACGCGTCGCCATCGCCCGCGCCCTGCTGCGCCGCCCCCGTCTCCTCCTCCTCGACGAGGCCACCTCGCAGCTGGACGCCGTGAACGAGGCCGCGCTGCGCGACACGGTCGCCGACGTCGCCCGGACGACGACCGTGCTGGTCGTCGCCCACCGGCTGTCCACGGTGACGATGGCCGACCGCATCGTGGTCATGGACGCGGGGCGGGTGCGGGCGGTGGGGACACATCGGGAACTGGTGGCCGCGGACCCGCTGTACGCGGAGCTGGCGGCCACGCAGTTCCTGGCGACGGCGGACTGAACGGGGCGTGCCGGCGGAGCAGGGCTGTCAACACTCCCACGCGTTGCGGCAATTCGGCGGGCAGTGGGGCTACGAGCGGTTCCTCGACGCCCGGTTCGGCACCCCCACCCGGTTCGACCAGGACAGTGCGGTCGACGACCGCGAGTTCTCCATGACCGACGTCACCGGGACGTCGGCTGGACACGGCCTTCGACCTGCCGCAACCCCTCGACCGCGTGGCCCGTTGAGCCCTCGCCGCGAGCGGCCGGACGGCTATGCGGTCTCCAGCCTCCGCAGCCTCTCCGCGTCACTGGTGCGCGGGCATGTGGAGCAGGCCTCGGCCGGGCGGATCGCGTAGAACATGCAGCAGCCGGTGCGCGTGCGCGTGGCGTGGCGGGTGCCGTCGTCGCCCACCAGATGGCGGAAGTCGGCGCCGCTGGGATACGGGGGCACGGGGATCGGCAGCACCTCGGTGGCGGCCCTGATCGCGGCGCCCTCCTGGCCCAGCATCCGGCCCAGGTACCAGAGGGCGGAGACGAGGTCGTCGGAGACCATCCCCCACAGGGCGCGTGACCGGCGGCGCGCGACGGGGCCGAGGGCGGCGAGCAGGGGGCGCATGTGCTCGGCGAGGGACATACGCAACTGGGCGCGCAGCTGGTCCTCCTGAGGGAGCGTCAGCACGCCGGGGAGTGCGGCCACGGGGTCGTCGGGCAGACAGGCGAGTTCGGTCCCGGGGGTGATCTCGTACGTCCCTGAGGCGAGGTCGATACGCAGGTCCTCGGGGCGGATGCGGGGCACCCTCCGTTCGAGGTACCAGGTGCCACCCATGAGCACACCGACGGACCAGGCGTAGTCGTGCAGGGCGCGGGAGGCGGCGACGTCCGGGCGTACGGCGACTCCGTAGCGGTCGCGGATGCGGGCCGCCTCTGCTTCGACGAACGCGTCCAGCACGGACCGGTCCGACGCCAACCGGTCGGCCGTCACGCCCACGCGACCGCTCTCGGAAACTCTCGCGTCCAGCGCTTCGCAGATGCCGGCCAGCCGTCGGTAGACGTCACCGAGGGCTCGGGAGACGGCACCGTCCGGCGTGGTCTTGAGGGCCAGGGACATCGACGTGCTCCAGGTGCGGGGAGTTTCGGGAGAGCCTCAATAGGCAAGCCTTACCTTACCTTGATCAAGGGAGCCGCACGTCAAGCCGCCTCAAAGGAATCACACAGTCAGTTGAAAACTAAAGCAAGCCTCACCTAAGCTCACGCCTCGTGACTGCGACCCATCGGGGCGCACCCCCCACAGGTGTGTCCTTTCGTGCCTTCAGGCACATACCGCTCTTCCTCACCGGCCTCGCGGCCCTGACCCTCTGCACCGCCCTGAGCCTCGCCCTCGGCGCCCGCTCGGTCCCCCTGTCCACCGTGGCCGACGCCCTGTTCGGCCACGCCCACGGGCGCGACGCCCTCGTCGTGACCGGACTGCGGCTCCCGCGCACCGTCATCGGCCTCGCGGTCGGTGCCGCGCTCGGTGCCGCCGGGGCCGTCGCCCAGGGCATCACCCGCAACCCGCTCGCCTCCCCCACCACCCTCGGCATCAACGCGGGCGCGGGCTTCGCGGTCGTCGTCGCGATCTACGCACTCAAGCTCAACGACCCCGTCGAATACGTGTGGTTCGCGTTCGCCGGAGCCGCGGCCGCCGCGGTCCTCGCACAGGCGCTGGCCCGCCGCGCCGGTGACATCGATCCCGTACGGCTCGCCCTCGGCGGCACCGTGCTCCAACTCGTGCTGCTGTCCTGGACGTCCGCGGTGATGCTGCTGAACCAGCGCACACTCGACGAGGCCCGCTTCTGGCTCGCCGGCTCCCTGTCCGGACGCCCCCTCGACACCCTGTGGCCGGTCCTGCCGACATTGCTGCTCGGCATCGTCATCGCGCTGGCCGTCTCCCCCGCCCTCAACGCCCTTGCCCTGGGCGACGATTCGGCGCAGGCCCTCGGTGTCCCGGTGACCCGCATCCGGCTGGCCGGCGGCATCGCGGTCGTCCTGCTCGCCGGTTCGGCGGTCGCGGTCGCCGGACCGATCGCCTTCATCGGGCTCGCCGCGCCCCATCTCGTCCGTCCGCTGCTCGGCGGCGACCACCGACTGCTGGTGCCCGGCTGTCTGATCGCCGGTCCACTGCTGCTGCTCGCCGCCGACGTGCTCGGCCGGATGGTGATCCGCCCCTCGGAACTGGAGGTCGGCATCGTGACCGCGTTCCTGGGCGCGCCGCTGCTGGCGCTGCTGGCCCGGAAGGTGGCCACCCGGTGAACCGGCCCAGGACCGGTGCGCGCGTACTCGTCTTCGCCGCCTCCGGTCTCGTCGCGCTGTCCGTGCTGCTCACCGTCTCCCTGACGACCGGTGAGATGCGGATCCCCACCGCCACGGCGCTGCGTGCCCTGGCCGGGTTCGGTGACACGGGAGACGTCCTCGTGGTGCAGCAGTTCCGGGCGCCCCGGTCGATGGCGGCCATCGTCGGCGGCGCCGGGCTCGGCGTGGCGGGCTGCGTGCTGCAACGGCTGTTCCGCAACCCTCTGGCCTCCCCGGACGTCATGGGGGTGACCGGCGGGGCCTCGCTCGGCGCGGTCGCCCTGATCGCCGCCGGGGCCTCCCAGACGCTGATCCCGCTCGGAGCACTCGGCGGAGGCCTCCTCGCGGCCCTGCTGCTGGGCGTGTTCGCCTGGGGATCCGGGCTCGCCGTCACCCGCCTGGTGCTCACCGGCCTCGCCGTCCAGGCGGGGCTCGCCGCCGCCGTGAACCTGATGATCGTGCGCTTCCCGGCCGAACTGGCCGGATCGGCGCTGCAGTGGACCACGGGTTCGGTGTACGGGCGCACGTGGACGGAGGTGTGGGGAGCGGGCGGCGCCATGGTCCTGGCGCTCGCCGCCGCCTTCGTCCTGCATCGCCGACTGGCCGTGCTCGACCTCGGGGACGACTCCGCGGGCGCCCTCGGCCTCAACACCTCCGCGGCACGCCTCCAACTGCTCGTCCTCGCGGTCGTGCTGGCCTCGCTCGCCGCCGCGCTCGCCGGACCGGTGACGTTCGTGGCGCTCGCGGTGCCGCACATCGTGCGGTTCGTCACCGGGCCGCCCACCGCCGTCTCGCTCGCGCTGGCCGGCCTCACCGGGGCGGTGCTGCTGCTCGCCTCCGACCTGGTGGTGCAGCACCTGCTGCCGATCGAAGGGCTGCCGGTGGGCGCGGTCACCGCCACGCTCGGCGCGCCCTGGCTGCTGGTGCTGATGTTCCGGCAGAGCTCGCCCGTGAAGAGGAGCCACGCATGACCGGCGCACGGAAGACGGCCCAGGACCCGCTCAAGACCGCCGTACAGGAGCCGCGCATGACCACCGCCAACCAGCTCTCGACGCAGCGCCTCGACCTCAGGTACGGCGACCGGCTGGTCGTCGGCGGCCTCGACCTCACCCTCCCCGGCGGCGCCGTCACCGCGATCGTCGGCCCCAACGCCTGTGGCAAATCGACCCTGTTGCGCGGACTGAGCCGGCTGCTGGCCCCCACCGCCGGCACCGTCACCCTCGACGGCTCCGACATCCACCGCATGCCCGCGAAGTCCCTCGCGCTGCGCATGGGTCTGCTGCCGCAGCAGCCGGTCACACCCGAGGCGATCACCGTCGAGGCGCTCGTACGGCTGGGCCGCTATCCGCATCAGCGGCTGCTGAGCCCCTGGTCGGCCGCCGATCAGCAGGCGGTGGACGAGGCCCTGGAGCGCACCGGGACCGCGTCCCTGCGCGACCAGCCGGTGGACCGGCTCTCCGGCGGTCAGCGGCAACGCGCCTGGATCGCCCTGGCGTTGGCCCAGGACACCGAGCTGCTGCTGCTCGACGAGCCCACGACCTTCCTCGATCTGCGGCACCAGCTCGACGTGCTCGACCTGGTGGCCGCCCTGCACGCCGAGGCGGGCCGCACCGTGGTGATGGTGCTGCACGACCTCGGACAGGCCGCCCGCTACGCGGACCACATGGTGGTCCTCAAGGACGGCCGGCTCGCCGCCGCCGGAGCCCCGGCGGACGTCCTCGACGCGGAGCTGGTGAAGTCCGTGTTCGACGTGGACTGCCGGGTCATCCCCGACCCGGAGACCGGCACCCCGCTGGTGGTCCCGAGAAGCAGCGCGGTGCGGCACTCCGCCGCCACCGCCTGATCAGCACCTACCAAGAAGGAACCAACCCCCCATGTCCCACCGCTCCGCCATGCCCGGAATCCGCCGGATTATGGCCTCCCTGCTGGCCGTGACACTCGGTACCGCCGCTCTGGTCGCCTGCGGCTCGGAGTCCGAGGACTCCACCTCCGCGAAGCCCGCCGCCGATGCGGGCGGCGCCTTCCCGCGCACCCTCAAGACCGCCATGGGCGACGTCAAGATCCCCTCCCGGCCGAAGCGCGTCGTCGTCCTCGACACCGGCGAACTGGACGACGTGACGCTGCTCGGCATCGACCCGGTCGGCGCGGTCGCCCCGCACTTCAAGACGGAGGGCGGCTTCCCCACGTATCTGAAGGGCGAGTTGAAGAACACCGCCGACGTCGGCCCGCTCCTGGAGCCCAACCTGGAGAAGATCGCCTCGCTCAAGCCCGATCTGATCCTGTCCTCCAAGGTCCGCCACGAGAAGGTCTACGACAAGCTCAGCGCCATCGCCCCGACCGTCTTCACCGAGACCACCGGCGGTGTCTGGAAGGAGAACCTGAAGGTCCACGCCGAGGCACTGGGCCTGGAGAAGGAGGCCACGGACAAGCTGACGGAGTACGAGACGCGGGCCAAGGCGCTGGGTGAGGCCATCAGGAAGAAGGACGGCGGCACCATGCCGACCGCGTCCGTGGTCCGCTTCATCGCCGGTCCGACCCGTCTGTACCAGTCCAACTCCTACAGCGGTGTCGTCCTGAATGACATCGGCTTCAAGCGGCCGTCCTCGCAGGTCTCGAACGACCCCGAGGTCACCATGAAGGACGTCAGCCCCGAGCAGATCGACCAGGCCGACGCCGACCTGGTCTTCGTCACCTCCGCGGACGTGGACGACAAGACGCAGAAGAAGCAGGTCACGTCGAACCCGGTGTGGAAGTCCCTGACCGCCGTGAAGGACGGCAAGGTCTTCGAGGTCCCGGACGAGACGTGGATGTCCGGCATCGGCGTCCAGGCCGCCGAGCAGATGCTCGCGGACGTGGCCAAGGCCACCGGTGTGCCGCTTCCCGCCAAGTAACTCCCGCTGAATCGGGGCGGGCCGCAGCCATGGCCCGGGCCCGCCCCTTCAACCCCCCACCCGCTAGCGGAAGTTCAAAGCCACCCATGCGTCTGTACCTGCTCGCCCTCAACCCGACCGACTCCGTCACCGAGGGCTTTCTGCCCGCGGCCGCCCGCCTGGGACTGGACGTCACCGTCCTCACCGACCAGCCCGACGCCCACCGCGCGACCTACCCGGACATCGAGATCCTGCCGTGCGACGTCCGCGACTTCCGGGCCGTCGTCACCCGTATCTCCACCCACCACCGCCCCGACGCGGTCTTCACCAACAGCGACCACCTCCAGACCCAAGCCGCCCTGGCCGCCGCCTACTTCGGGCTCCCCGGCAAGGACTGGCGGGCCACCTTGCGCTGCAAGGACAAGGCCGAGATGCGCCGCCGCCTCGCCGGCGCGGGCCTGGACACGGTCTGGTCGACCGAGCTCACCGGACCGACCGCCCTGCCGGACGCCCCGTACCCCTGTGTCGTCAAGCCGCGCGAGGGCGTGGCCAGCGAGGACGTCGTCCTCGTCGACACCGCCGAGGACCTGGCGACGCGCTCCAAGGAGATCCTCGACCGGCGCCCCGGCACCGTCCTGGTCGTCGAGGAGTACCTCCCCGGCGAACTCCACACCCTGGAGACGCTGGGCGACGGGCGGACCCGGCACGTTCTGGGCGGCTTCCACACCGAGCTGTCGCCGCCGCCGTACTTCATCGAGGAACGCCTCACCTTCGTACCGGCCCACCCCGAGCCGGTCGTCGAGCAGGTCCTCGCCCAACTGGACGCGCTGGGCGTCGGGTTCGGCGCCTGCCACACCGAGTTCGTGGTGCACGAGGGCCGGGCGAGGCTCATCGAGGTCAACTACCGCGCCATCGGCGACCAGTGCGACCTGCTGCTGGCCCGGCTGCTGGAGATCCCGCTCTTCGAGCACATCCTCCGCACCCACCTGGGAGAGCCGCTCCCCGCGGACCTGGGCGCCCGCCACGACGGAGCCGCCCGCCTGGACTACCCCTGCGCCGAGCGCCCCGGCACCCTCACCGACGCCCCCGCTGCCACGGAACTCACCCTCGACGGCGTCCACTTGACGTACCGTCCGCTGCGCGCGGCGGGCGAGCGGCACGAGCTGTACGGCACCAACCGCGACTACCTCGGCGTCCTGCGCGCCACGGGCACCGACCAGCCGACGGTGGACCGGGTGGCGGCGGGATTCCTGGCCGGACTGCGCTGGGAGATCCAGCCGTGACGGCCGCGACGAGGGCGACGACCGACACCTGCGAGGAGGAACTGCTCACACGCGTGCTCAGCGCCCTGCTCCGCGAGGACGTGGTGGGACTGCGCACCGACAGCACACTCCTGCACCGGCCGGACGGCCCCTGGCTACGGCTGCCGGCCGAGGGCGACGCGCTGCTCCTGCCCGTCGTCGAGGACGGCTTCCAGTGCGAGTACGCCGCCCGGCTGCCCCTGCTCGTCCGCGAGTCGGACGGCTCCGAGCTCACCTCGTACGACACCGTCCTCGCCGCCCTGCGCGCGCTCGCCGACCCCGCGGACCGAGGCGGGTACGACGCCTTCACCGAGGAGTGCCGGCAGACCCTGGCCACCCTGCGACTGCACACGGCCACCCGGGCCGAGGTCGAGGGGAGGCTCGGCGGCGACTCGGCGCGGTGGCCCTCGCTCGCGTACGACACCCTCGCCGCCCGCCTCGACCATCCGGTCTACCCGACCGCGCGCGGCCGCTCCGGCCTCAGCGAGCTGCAACTTCAGGCCTACGCACCGGAGTTCCACCCGCGCTTCGCGCTGCGCTGGATCGCCCTGCGCCGGGAGACCGTCACCCTGACCGGCACGCTCCCCGGCTTCTGGCCCACCCCCCGGCAGCTCGGCCTCGCCGGGACGGAGGGCACGCATGTGGTCCTGCCGGTACATCCGTTGACGGTCGACGCCCTGCTCGACGCCGGGCTCCCCGACGGGGCGGTGTTCGCCGAGCGGGCCCATCTGGAGGTGGTACCGACGCTGTCGATGCGTACGGTGGCCGTGAACCCGTCGGCGCATCTCAAACTCCCGCTGGCCACGGCGACGTTGGGGCTGCGCAACAAGCGGACCGTCAAGCCCGGCACGCTCGTGGACGGCGCCGCCGGACAGCGGCTGCTGGAGGCCGTGACCGCCCGGGAGCCCCGGTTCCAGGGCACGATCCTGCACGCGGACGAGGCGACGTACGCCCATGCCGGGCACGAGCTGCTGGCCGTCCTGTGCCGGCGCTTCCCGGCCGGCCTGGCCGGCGCCGAGGTCGTACCGCTGGCCGCCCTGCTCGCCGACGCCCCGGACGGGCGGCTGGTCGTCGACCACCTCGCCGACCGCTTCTACGGCGGCGACCCGCTGGCCCTGCTGGACGCCTTCCTGACCCTGTTGTTCGACTGGCAGACCACACTGTTCGGGTACGGCATCGCGCTGGAGTCGCATCAGCAGAACATCTCGCTGGTACTGCGGCCCGGCAGTCTGCGGCTGCTGTTCAAGGACAACGACGGGCCCCGCGTCAACGCGAAGCGGCTCGGCGCGGTGCTTCCCGGCCCGTGGGGCTTCGACGACGCACGGACCTATGTCTCCGGGGACGGGCCGGTCGCCGACCTGTTCGCCACCATCACGGTCCATCTGTGCGCGGGCGCCTACGCGTTCGGCCTCCCCCGGCACCGGAGGGCTCTGCTCGATCTCGTACGCGACCGGCTGGCCGAAGCCGTGGACCGGCTCGGCGGGGACGCGGCCGCCGTCCTGCGCGCGCATGTGCTGGACGCGCCTCGGCTGCCGGTGAAGGCGATGGTCACGGCCGGCTCCCTGCTGTCCAAGGAGCGCTCCGGCGCGGCCGACATCAACAAGCACTACACGACCGGACCCAACTACCTCCTGCGACAAGGGGGTTCGGCATGAGCGCCGGGGCCCTGCGCATACCGCGGTCCGCCTCCGGGCGTGGTCAGGTGCACGCGGTGGCCGCCTGCTACTTCGTGGCGTCCTTCGCGGCCCTGGGCCTGCCGCCGTACCTCACCGAGATCCTGCCGGGGCTGGGCGACCGCGACGCCCGCTGGGCGGGGGTGCTGTATGTCGTCCCGACCGTGTTCGGGGGCATCGCGGCCCCGATGTGGGGGCGGCTCGCCGACCGCTACGGCCGCAAACGGCTGCTGTTGCGCGCCCAGTTGGGGCTCGCGGTGGCCTTCCTGCTCGCCGGGTGGGCCGACTCACTGGCCACCTTCACCGTCGCGCTCGTCCTCCAGGGGATCCTGGGCGGCACCTTCGCCGCGTCCAACGGATACCTGGGCGCGGCCCTGGAGGGCCCGGCCCTGTCCAAAGCGCTCACCCTGATGCAGGGCAGCGCCCGGGCGGCCCTGGTCTTCGCACCGATCGTGGTCGGCGCGCTGTCCGGCTGGCTCTCCCCGCACCGCCAGTACGCACTCCTCGCCGTTCTCCCCCTCACGGCCGCGCTGCTGCTGGCGGCCCTGCCCGAACCGGATCCGGTCGCCCGCTCCACGAGCGAGACCGCCACCGCGGACCACACACCCCCGCTGGTGTCGCTCAAGGCGCTCTACGCACTCGAGTTCGCCTTCGTCTTCTCCACCGTCATCTCCTTCCCCTATCTCATCGCCCTGGTCGACGACCGGCTCCCCGGCACCTCGCCGACCCTGTCCGGAGTGCTCTTCGCCCTCCCCCACCTGTGCTACCTGGTGGCGGCGCTGACCGTGCACTCCGGGTTCCGGGGCCGCCCCAAGGCCGGGATCGTGCTCGGCTTCGTCCTCATCGCCCTCGGTCTCGCCGGACACGGCGTCGTCGACTCGCTGCCCGCGCTGATCGCCGTACGGCTGCTGCTCGGTGCGGGCCTCACGCTCGGCCTGGTGTGTCTGCAGGTGCTCGCGGCGGACTGCGCCCAGGGCCGCGCGCCCGGCGGGCTGTTCGGCTCGCTGGAGTTCTTCTCCAAGGCCGGAGCGGTCGCCGCCGGTCTCGCCGCGGCGGCCGGCAGCGTCCGCTTCGGCCCGGCCGCCCCCGTGCTGACCGGTGCCGCCGCTGCCGCCGTCACCGCCGTGGCGACCCTCCTCCCCTCCATGACCCCCCGCTGGAGCCGCTGATGCCCTCCCTCGCCGATACGCCCGCGCGCACCGACCTGCCCACCGCCGACGACGTGGTGGCCCACACGCTCCTGAACTGTCTGCTGCGCGAGGTCTCCGGGCCCGAGCACCAGAGCGTGGTCACCGACGGCCGGCTCCTCCTGCGACTGCCCCGCCGTGGTGTCCTGCTCCGCGTGACCCTGCGCCGCACGTCGCTGCTCGGCGCGCACCGGTTCACCGGCCCCGTGCAGGAACAGCGCGACGGCGACTGGGCGGAGCTGGACTGGAGCCGCCTCGCGGAGTACACGCACGACGAGCTGTCGCTGCGGACCGGGGTGCGCAACGAGGAGTTCCTGGAGCAGATCGCCTCCAGCCACGAAGCCGTGACGACAGCTCTCACCTCGACCGGCGCCTCGCGGGGCGGCGACCCCTACCTCGCCTCCGAGCAGTCCCTGTTCTTCGGGCACCGCTTCCATCCCACGCCCAAGGCCCGCACCGGCGACCCGCGCGCCTGGTCGGCGTACGCGCCGGAGACGGGGGCCGCCTTCCCGCTGCGACACCTCGCCGTACGGGAGCATCTGATCGCCGAGGAGGCCGCGGAGCCCTCGGCCACCGCCGTCCTGGACCGGCTGCGGGCCGACGTCCCGGCCGGATACCGTCTGCTGCCCGCCCACCCCTGGCAGTACGACACACTCCGCGAGCATCCGGCGCTGAGCGCGGCGCTCGAGAACGGCGATGTCCTCGACCTCGGCCCGGGCGGACAGCCCTTCGCGGCGACGGCGTCCGTGCGCACGCTCTACGACGGAGAGACCTTCCTCAAGTTCAGCCTGAACGTGCGGATCACCAACTGCCTTCGCAAGAACAGCAGTTACGAGCTGTCCGGTGCCGTCGCCCTGACCCGTGTCCTGGCCCCGGCGCTGGCCGACCTCGCCGAACGCTTCCCCGGCAGCGCGGTGCTCCGCGAGCCCGCCTACCGCACGCTCGCCCTGCCGGGACCCGACGGCAGCCCGGACCAGGCGCTGTTCGAGGGCTTCGGCGTGATCGTCCGCGAAGGACTGCCCGAGAGGCTCGCGCCCGGCACCACCGCCCTGCTGGCCGCCGCCGTCGCCGACGAGTACCCGAGCAGCGCCGCCCACATCTCCCGTCTGCTGGACGGGGCCGGCGCGCAGGCGGCTCTCGCCTGGTGGTCGGCGTACCTCGATCTGCTCGTCCCGCCGGTCCTGGCCGCCTACTTCGACCACGGCCTGGTCCTCGAACCCCACCTCCAGAACGTCCTGGTGTGCGTGGACGGCGACGGCATGCCCGCCCAGGTCCTCTTCCGCGACCTGGAGGGCACCAAGCTCGTCCCCGAGCACCACGCCGACACCCTCGCGGCACTGCCGCCCGAGGTCGCGGGCCCGATGACGTACGACGCGCAGCGCGGCTGGGACCGGGTCGTCTACTGCCTCCTGGTCAACCACGTCGCGGAGCTGCTCGCCGCCCTGGCCGATCTGCACCCGGAGACGGAGGCCGAGCTGTGGGGCCGCGTCCGCTCGATGCTCCGGTCGTACGCCGACCGGAGCGGCTGCCCGCCCCGCCTCTCCGCCCTGCTCGCCGGTGTACCGCTGCCCGCGAAGGCGAACCTGCTGACCCGCTGGGAGCGCAAGGCCGACCGCGAGGCCGGTTACGTCCGTCTGCCGTCCCCGCTCGCCGAGGACATCCTGACCGGGAGCACCCGATGACCCCTGCCGTCCACGACCGCGCCCTCTCCCTCGCGTCGGCCGAACTGCCCGCGTACCTCTACGACTTGGCGGCCCTGCGGACACACGCGGCTGCCGTACGGTCCGCTCTCCCCGAGCAGGTCGAGCTGTACTACGCCGCCAAGGCCAACCCCGAGCCGGAGATCCTCGCCGCGCTCGGTCCGTACGTGGACGGCTACGAGGTCTCCTCGGGCGGTGAACTCGCCCATGTGGCCAAGGCGGTGCCGGGACGTCCGCTGGCTTTCGGCGGCCCCGGCAAGACACCGGACGAGGTGACGGCCGCTCTGGAGCAGGGCGTCGAGCGTTTCCACGTCGAGAGCCTGTACGAGCTGCGGATGCTGGGCGAGCTGGCGCGGCGGGCGGGGCGGCGGGTCGCGGTGCTGGCGCGGGTCAACCTGTCCTTGTCCGACGGTTCGCTGGCGGGCAGTTCACTGGCGATGGGCGGGCGTCCGACACCGTTCGGCATGGACCCGGACCAGGCTCTGGAGATGGTTCGCGCGCTCACGGACGGCACCTATCCGCACCTCGAACTGCGGGGCGTCCACGCCCACTTGGCCAGCGGTCTCGAAGCCCCGGAGCAGCTCGCGGTGGCCGAGGCGATCGTGGCCTGGGCCACCGGGCTCGGGGTCCCGGTCGCGGAGGTCAACGTCGGTGGCGGTATGCACGTCGACTACGCGGACCCGGACCGGCGCTTCGACTGGGCCGCGTACGGCGAGGGGCTCGCCCGACTCACCGCGGCGCACCCGGGGTTGACGCTGCGCATCGAGCCGGGGCGGGCACTGACGGCGTACTGCGGCTGGTACGCCACGGAGGTGCTGGACGTGAAGCGCAGCCACGGCGAGGAGTTCGGTGTGGTCCGGGGCGGCACCCACCATCTGCGGACCCCGGCGACGAAGGGCCACGACCAGCCCTGCTCGGTCCTGAAGGTGGACGGCTGGTCGCATCCGTGGCCGCGACCGGCGGCGGAGGACGAACACGTCACGTTGGCCGGGCAGTTGTGCACACCGAAGGACGTCCTCGCCCGCCGGGTCCCCGCAGCGGGGCTGCGGGCCGGTGACCGGGTGGTGTTCGCGCTGGCGGGCGCCTACGCGTGGAACATCTCGCACCACGACTTCCTGATGCACCCCCGGCCCGGCTTCCACTTCCTGGACGCCGGGCCGGAGGCCACCGTCACGCCCTAGAACGGGTAGTGCGCCTGCTGGGTGGCGATGGTCACCCAGCGGGTGTTGGAGAAGGCCTCGATACCCCAGCGCCCGCCGAAGCGGCCGTACCCGGAGGCCTTGAAGCCGCCGAAGGGGGCCTGCGGCTCGTCGGCCACCGACTGGTCGTTGATGTGCACGATGCCGGTACGGACACCACGGGCGACGGCCAGTCCGTGGGTGGCGTTCTCGGTGATGATGCCGCAGGTCAGACCGTTCTCCGTGTCGTTGGCGACGGCCACGGCGGCGGCGTCGTCGGAGAACGTCTCGATCACGCACACCGGACCGAACGCCTCGGCGTGGTAGATCTCGGCGTCCTTCGGCACATCGGTGAGCACGGTCGCCGGGTGCACCGCTCCGTCGGGTTTCCCGCCGCCGGTGAGGACCTTCGCGCCCTTGGCGACGGCGTCCTCGACCAGAGCGGCCACGCGCTGCGCGGCGGAAGCGGCGACGAGCGGGCCGACCACGGTGTGCGGGTGGTTCGGGTCACCGGCCTGGAGCGAGGCCGTCTTGGCGGTGAACTTCCGGGTGAACTCCTCGGCCAGCGACTCGTGGACGAGGATCCGGTCGCCGGACATGCAGATCTGTCCGGCGTTCATGAACACGCTGAAGGTGACGGCGTCCACGGCGTAGTCGACGTCGGCGTCGTCGAGCACGATGACGGAGTTCTTGCCGCCCAACTCCAGTACTGCGGGCTTGAGATGACGGGCCGCGTGCTCGCCGATGATCCGGCCCACGTTGGTGGAGCCGGTGAAGTTCACCGCGCGGACGCGCTCGTCGGCGATCAGCGCCTCGGCGATCTCGGCCGCGTCCTCACGGGCGTTGGTGACGACGTTGAGCACCCCGTCCGGCAGCCCGGCCTCGCGCAGCACATCGGCCACGAACAGGGCGCACGCGATCGGCGCGTCCTCGCTCGCCTTGACGACGACGGTGTTGCCGGCGGCCAGCGGCGCCGCGACCGCCCGTACCCCGAGGATGACGGGCGCGTTCCACGGCGCGAACGCCGCGACGACGCCCACCGGTTCGCGGACCGCGAGGCCCAGCGCGCCCTGCTCCTGGGCGGTGAGGACCTCGCCGCGCGGGGCCGTCACGGCGGCAGCGGCCTCGCGCAGCATGTTCGCGGCGAGGTAGACGTTGAAGTGCGCCCACGGCCGGGTTCCGCCGGCCTCGTGGGCCATCAGTTCGGCGACCTGGTCGCCCTTGCCGTCGAGGAGGTCGGCGGCCTTCAGCAGGATCGCGCGCCGGGCGAACGGGGCCAGCGCGGCCCACTCGGGGAACGCCGCCTCGGCCGCGTCCACGGCCCGTCGTACGTCCTCGGGCCCCGCGGCCGCGACGGTCGCATACACCTCGCCCGTGTAAGGGTTGACGTCCTCCGCCCTACGGCCGGAGGCGGCGGGCTCGTCCTTGCCGCCGATGAACAGTTCGCGGGTGATGGGCATGATGCGGACCTCTTTGTTCGCCACGTGAACCAAGATTCATTTCTAAGCGCATGCTCTGTTCACCCGGCAACAATGTCAAGGGCCGCCCGGCCATGCTTGCTTTCTGGCGGCCGGGCGGCCCTCGGTGCGGTCGTACGCGTGTCGATCAGTACTGGATGCCTGGCAGCAGCTGGGTGACGGGGGCGGCCAGGTCGGTCACCTGGGTCAGCTGCTGGAGGTCGTTCAGCTTGTTCAGCTCCGCCAGCTGCGCGGAGGGCCGCGGGAGCGCGTCCTTGTACTCCGCGGGCAGGTCACTCACAGTGAGCGAGTCGAGCGTGGCCATCGGGCTCAGGGGGGCGGCGCCCTTGTCCTCGGGGGCCGCGCTCGCCAGCGGGGCGGCGAGACCGGTGACGCCGACGGCGAGACCGACGACGGCGGCGATACGTCGAGTGGAGATCATGTTTTCAGCAACGCCGGCGGGCCCGCGCCGGACACGGGCACCGGGCGTCGCTCACCCGTCAGGCGGAGTGTCGCGGTTGCGCTTGCCGAGCCCGGCGGGGCGGAGGAGTCTCGAAGGAGAGGCCCTCGCGGCCCGCTCCCCTTCGACCGCGGGCCTTCACCGGAGGTCAACCATGGGCACCGCGTTCAACACCGAGACACTGCGCAAGAGCATCGAGGGAAACACGGCGACGAATCTGCTGTCGCTCTACACGGACGACGCGGAACTGCGCGTCGTGGACCGCAACACCCAGCCCAGCAGTCCACGGGTCCTGCACGGTCGCGAGGAGATCGGCGAACTCCTCGAGGACGTCTACAACCGCGACATGACGCACAAGCTGGAGCGCTGCGTCGTGGACGGCGACACCGTCGCGTTCAGCGAGAGCTGCCTGTACTCGGACGGGGTGCGCGTCCTGGCCGAGTCGATGATCACGCTGCGCGACGGCAAGATCGCCGAACAGATCATGATCCAGGCATGGGACGAGTAAGGAGACGGCTGCCGAAGGTCCAGATCACGACTCGGCTGACCTGGACCTTCGCGGTGCGAGCCCGTCCGGTGCGCTCTCCGCGGCCACGACCAGCTTCCGCAACAGGTCGGCTAGCGTCCGTTGCTCTTCTGCGGTCAGTGCTGCGAGCAGCGCGACCTCGTCCGCTTCCTCCGCCGCCGCATGCTGTTCGAAGGCGGCGTATCCGGCGTCGGTGAGCCGGACCAGCACCCTTCGCCGGTCGGCACTCTCGTGCGTACGGTCGATCAGCCCGGCCTCCTCCAGCGGCGCCAGCCGTGCCGACAGGGCACCCCGCGTCAGCCCGAGCCGGTCGGCGAGCTCCGAGGGACTCGCGGTGTACGGCGGACCATGCCGGCGCAGCGTCAGCAGCACCTTGAACTGCCAGTGCCGCAGCCCGTCGGAGTCGAGGGCGTCGCGACGCGCCTGGGACGCGTGCCGGGCGAGTTTCGCCAGCCGCACATAGATCGCCTCCTTGACCGGGTCCATCCAGGCGAGTTCCTTCGACCACTGCGCGACGTGCCGGTCGACCGAGTCCTGCGTCCCCTGCTCCACGCAGTGGTTTTCTTGTGGATGGTTTTCCATCTCACTACCTTCCCCTGGCATGACGAACACCACGAGCACATTCGTCGAACTCGACGAACTCCTCGCCTCCGCAAGGGACTTGTCGCTGGCGGGACGGTGGGACCGGGCGCTGCGCCTGTTGGACGCGACGACGTCCGACGCTCCCGAGGACCGCGCCCGCCTCGCCCTGGCGGCGGCCGAAGTCGCCCTGGAGAGCGACTGGTTCGGCGGTACGCGGCTCACCGCCGCCCGCGTCGAGCAGGCGGAGAAGGAGTCCCCGGGCGGCGACTGGGACCTGGACTTCGTACGGCTGCGCCACGACTATCTGCGACTGTTCCGCCCCGACGGCACGTCCCGGCACGGCGCCGAGGGCAAGGACCCGGCGGCACTCGTGGCGATCCGGCGCCGCGGACACGACCTGCGCGAGGCCGCCCCCGACGAGGTGCGGCGGGGCTGGGCCTCGATGTACCTGGGCCTGATCGCCGACAACCTCTTCGGCGAGCGCGACGCGGCGCCCGCCCACTACGAGGCCGCCCTGCGCGCCGGCGGCTCGGGCGACGACCTGCTGGTCCGCGAGGCGCTGCGGCACCTCGGTGACCACGACCACGACGCCGGCGAACACGAACGGGCCCTGGAGCGCTGGGAGCGGGCCACCGCGCTGGGCGCACGCGCGGGCATGATCCCCGGGGTGCTCACCCAGCAGATGCTGCTGGCGGTGCTGGCCCGTGACACGGGTGACGAGGGCGGCGCGACCGCGCTGGCCACGGAGATCGCCCGCTGGGCCGAGGCGATCGGCGCCGGCCACCTCCACGCTCAGGCGACCGGGTTCCTCGCCGGAGTCGACCCGACGGCGCCACCGCGGGAGAGCGGGTCCCGACCGTCGTAGGACACAGGGGGTCCCGGCCCGAGGACCGGCTCGGTTAGGCTGATGGCGGGCCGTGACTGGCGCTGAGGTGGAGCACCACCGGGGAGCGGCCCGCGGAACCTGATGCCGTGCGCCTGGGCGAACCGACTACCAGCCCAGGAGTGGATCATGTCTCAGGCCCGGCTCATGGACGGCACGGCGCTCGCCCGGCGGATCGTGGAGGAGACCGGCAAGCGCGCCGCCGACCTCACCGAACGCACCGGCGCCACACCCTGTCTCGCGACCGTACTGGTCGGCGAGGACCCCGCCTCCGTGACGTACGTCCGGATGAAGCAGAACCGCTGCCGCAAGGCCGGTATCGCCTCCCGGCACGTGGAGCTGCCCGCGGCGACCACGACCGAGGAACTGGTGGGCACGCTCAAGGCGCTCTCCGCCGATCCCGCCGTCCACGGCATCCTGCTCCAGCATCCGATGGGCGGGCACATCGACGAGCGCGCCGCGTTCGAGGCGATCGCGCCCGAGAAGGACGTCGACGGCGTCACTTTCGCCTCGTTCGCGTCGATGAGCTTCGGCCTGCCGGGCTTCGTGTCGTGCACGCCCGGCGGGATCATGCGGCTGCTCGACGAGTACGGCGTCGACCCGTCCGGCAAGCGGGCCGTGCTCGTCGGCCGCAGCGCGATCCTCGGCAAGCCGGCCGGGATGCTGCTGCTCGCGCGCGACGCGACGGTGACGTACTGCCACTCGCGGACGGCGGACCTGTCCGCGGCCGTCCGCGAGGCGGACATCGTCGTCGCAGCCGTGGGCCGGGCGCGGCTCATCAAGGGCCAGGACATCAAGCCCGGCGCCGTCGTGCTCGACGCCGGCTACAACGAGGGGAACATCGGCGACGTCGACTTCGACTCCGCCGCGGAGCGGGCCTCGCTGATCACTCCGGTGCCGGGCGGCGTGGGTCCGATGACGATCGCCACGCTGCTGGAGCAGACGGTCGACGCGGCCGCCCGGCAGCTCGGGGTCTGAATCAGCGCATCCAGGCGCTGTAGTCCATGACGTCCCCGGCCCTGACGCCGTACTCGGGCTCCGCCTTCGTGAAGGTGGTCTCCAGGCCGAGTACGGCGCCGCTGACCGGGTCCATGATCAGCATCCGGCGGGTGCCCGACTGCTGGTACTCATACGCCTGTCCGCGCCGCCCGAGCCGGTCGGTGACCTGTCCGACGGGCTTGAGCCCCTCGGCGTCCGCCAGCATCTCGGCCACCGTCGCGGATTCACGGGCACCGAGGTGCCAGGTGTCGAGAAGCACCCGGACGCCGTCGAGGAGCTGCCCGGTGTCCAGTGCGGTGTCGGTGTACGTGGCTTCCTGTAGGTAGGCGCGCAGACGGGTGACGTCGTGCGGGGGCCGCGACTGCGGCGGGGCGTCGCTCCAACTGGGCGGATAGGTCTGCGAGGTGCGGTCGTGGCCGTCGTCGACGATCACCGTGTGGCTGTCGTCGGCGTTCCACCGCACGATGCGCTCCTCCGGGTAGGTGATCGGAGGGTTGTCCTCGCTCATGCCGAGGCTCCACGACTTCACATGGGTGCCCTTGCGGAGCTCGGGCGATCCGTCGGCCGCTCGCGCCCGCGCCGCCAGGGTCTGAAGGGATACGGGGGTGGAGTCGGCCCGCACCACGAGCGGGCGGGGCGCGGCGACCGCCGGCGCGGTGGTCTGGTCGGTGAACAGCAGGGCCGCGACCAGCGCGCCGACGACGGCCGTGGCCGCAAGGCCCCAGAGCAGCCGGGGGCGGCGGGAGGTCCGTTGCCGCATGAGCCGGTTCAACTGCCGCTCGGCGTGGTGGTCGAGGGGGCCGTCGCCGAAGTGGGGGCCGTCGGTCGGCACCGGGTTGGCGCGGCGCAGGAGTTCGAGTTCGTCAGCCATGGCCGTTCTCCTTCAGGGCGGCGGCGGTCGTGGGGCCCAGGCGGTCGATCTCGGCTCTCAGCCGGCGCCGGGCGCGGTGCAGCCGCATCGACGCGGCCCGCCGGCCGCAGCCGAGGGCGACAGCCACCTCATCGGTGTCCAGTTCCTCCCAGGCCGTGAGCCTCAGCACCTCCTGGTCGGCCGGGGAGAGCCGGGCCAGCGCGTCGTGCACCCAGGCGCCGGGGCTCTCCGCGTCGGGGCCGGCCTCGATGTGCCGCCCGTGTGCCGTGTCGTCGTTGCCCAGCCGGTCCACCAGCCGCCGCCGGCGCCCCTGTCCGCGCACCGCGTTGGCCAGGCAGTTCCGTGCCACCCCGTACAGCCAGGGCAGGGGGGAGTCCGGGAGGTCGGTCCGGCGGCGCCAGGCGACGGTGAAGACCTCCGCCACCACTTCCTCCACGTCACTCGTCCGCCCGTCCAGTCGCCGCGCGACATAGCGGCTGACCGCCCAGTAGTGCTCGCGATAGGCAGCGGCGAAGTTGTCGTCGTCGCTCATGTTCCGTTCGTGTCCGGCACCCTCGGGATCGTCACAGCCGTTTCCGTGATTCTCGTCGCGTCCCTGAAGTGTGACGTCCGGGCCGGGCGCGGACACAGGCGGGGCATGAGGCACCTGAAGTGGCTGACGACCACGGATCACAAGACGATCGGAACGCTGTATCTGGTCACGTCGTTCGCGTTCTTCTGCATCGGTGGTCTGCTGGCGCTGTTCATGCGCGCCGAGCTGGCCCG
>NZ_JBIUUU010000017.1:0-176907 GCF_044742595.1 Streptomyces sp. NPDC087859
GGGAGCCGGAACACAACCCCGCCCCTAGCCCCGCACCCCCCCCAGCCGTCGCCCCCTGCCACCACCCCCACCCCCGGGGATTCCACCGCTGGGGGGGCCCCCCGGGCCCGCCCCGGCCGCCCCCACACTGCTGTTCAATCCCGGTGTTCTGGTCGCTCAGTGATCGGAATAGCTGAAGTCGCCCACGGTCCAGGCGTTGATGTCCTCGATCGCGACGCGGTACATCCCGCCGGTTTCCGGGATCCCCACCGTGCCCTGCAGGATGCGGGCGACGTGGAAGTGCAGATGCGTGGGCGGCCCGTCCTTCTCCGCGGCGGTATCGAAGATGACGGAGAACTCTCCGAGATGGGTGGAGTCCGTCAGGACCTCCGAGACACGCTGGCGCCACGCTGCTTCGGGCGCCAGCCGACCGGTGATGACAGCTCCACCGGTGACGACGGTCAGGGACATCTGATTGCTCTGCCCGGACTCCACCAGGGCGGCGATGGAGACGAGCAACTCATCATGCTTCGACATGGGCGAAGTGTATTCGCCGATGCTCCGGCTGCTTCAGCGGTGGTACTACCTGGCGAGACGCGCGCTCACGATTTTACCGTCGGAGGCTCTGCGGGTGACTGCGGTGGTGCGGGCGAGGCGGTCCCCAAGGGCCAGGCGAAGCCTCCGGTTCCGCCGTTCAGCTCGGGAGCGCGACGACCAGGCGATGAACGCCTTGCTCCTACGCTCCGTCACTGTTCGAGGTCGATTGTCTCGCTGTCGAACATGCGGAAATCTGCAGTGGCAGGAGTAGACATTGGGTGGTGCGGTGGTTATGGTTTCTCTCGTAGCCGAGATCAAGCAGGGCCCGGCAGAGATGAACTGCCGGGCAGCAGTACCCGCTGGTGCAGTACGCAGGACGGTGCGGTGGTGGAGTTCCGAAGCCAGGGTTGTTGCAGGACGGTGACGGGGCTGACGACCGGACCGGGTGGCCCGCAGTGATCAGGGGCCGCCGCGAGCAGGACCGCAGTTCACGCAAGTGCAGTACCTGATAGTGCAGTTCGCAGTACCCAGCAGCGAAGGCAAGTGAGCAGCACCTCGGTGAAGGCGTCGGCTGCGGGCGCGCGCACCGGGAGGTTCGGCAGTGGGGTTCTAAGCCAGAGCGGATGCAGTACGGGCGACGGGGCTGGCTGCCGAAGAGTGGCGCTTACTCAGGTCACCAGCAGTTCGCATCACCGGTAGGACAGAGCACCACGCAGTACCAGCAATACGCTGTCCCCCTTCGGTAAGTAGTTGATCAAGAGGGAAGAACGGAGGAGCCTCGCGCCATCAGGATCGCCCGGGCGGAATGGCAGAGCCCGGGTACCGCAGGACATCGATAGTGAGGTGGTCTCCGGTCAGGCAACCGCGATCCCCGCATTACCCCTCTCCGAGTTGGGTGTGCGGAAACAGAAGGCCGGCGCAGTATCAGGGCCGGCAGATGGTGTAGCAGTTCCTCCGGGGCCCGGGTGCCAGTACAGCACCCGGGCCCCTCCATGTGTTTCGCAGTCTCCCCGACACCGGAAGTGCGTCAGTAGCCGGTGCCGCGCTTGACCTGCTCTCGCTCGATCCCGTGCGCAGCGCCCTTGTCGTCCAACGTGCGGCACGCGTCCTCGATGTCCTGGCTCAGGCGGTCGACCTGCTCGCGGCTCAGGGTCTCCTTGACCAGGGCGCGCAGGATCTTCACCTTCTCGGCGTTGGGCGGGAGCGTGTATGCCGGAACCATCCAGCCGCGCTCGGCCGAGAGTTGCCAGGCGATGTCGGACTCGTCGTAGGCGTGCTTGCCGGCGAGACGGAAGGCGACCAGCGGCAGCTGTTCGAGGTCGCTGCCGATCACTTCGAAGCGGCCGCTGCTGCGCAGGTTGTCCGCCAGGGCGCGGGCGTTGTCCTGCATGATCTTCATGACGTAGGTGTAGCCCTGGCGACCGAGCCGCACGAAGTTGTAGTACTGGGCGAGCACCATCGACGCACCGGTGGAGAAGTTCAGTGTGAACGTCGCGTCGGTCTTGCCCAGGTAGTTCTCGTAGAACACGAGGTCCTTGGCCAGGTCGGCCTCTTCGCGGAAGACCAGCCATCCGATGCCGGGATAGACCAGGCCGTACTTGTGTCCCGAGACGTTGATCGAACGGACCTGTTCGAGCCGGAAGTCCCATTTCGAGTCGGGGTAGAGGAAGGGCCATACGAATGCGCCGCTGGCGCCGTCGACGTGAATCGGGATGTCGAGGTCCCGCTTTTTGCGGACGTCCCGCAGGAGCTTGTCGATCCCGACGACATTGTCCTTGTGGCCGGTGAACGTGGTGCCCAGGACAGCGACGACGCCGATCGTGTTCTCGTCGAGGTGGGGCTCTACGTCTTCTGGGCCGATCGTGTACTTGCCCTCCGCGAGCGGCACGATCCGCGGTTCGACGTCGAAGTAGCGGCAGAACTTCTCCCACACGACGTGGACGTCCCCGCCGAAAATCAGGTTGGGCCGGTCGGCTGACAGGCCGGCCGCCTGGCGGCGCTCGCGCCACTTCCACTTCAGCGACAGCGCCCCGAGCATGATTGCCTCGGACGAGCCCTGGGTCCGGCACCCGGTCGTCGGGCCCGGCGCGTGGAAGAGGTCGGCGAGCATGCGCACGCACCGCTGCTCGATCTCGGCGGAAATGGGGTACTCCGCGTGGTCGATGAAGTTGCGGTGGAGGTTCTCGGCGATCAGCCGTTGCGCCTCCGGCTCCATCCACGTGGTGACGAACGTGGCGAGGTTGCGCTGTGGGTCGCCTTCCATGGCGAGATCCACATCCACGAGCCTCATCGCGTCCGTCGCGGCCATCCCTTCCTCGGGGAAGGTCTCCGAGGGAGCGGGCACGGTCAAGAAACGGTTCCCGAAAAGAGCGGAATCATCGTGCTTAGCCATGACTCGATCAAACAGCGCCGTGGCTTGCCGTGACGAGAGATGCGCTGGGGCGGGACGGCGGGTCCCACCCCTGGAACAGGGCTCGCGGAGCGGCGACCTGCACCTTCAGAGGTGTTGAGGTACGACGCGAACTGCCCTGCCGCCGATACGGCAACAGGGTGAACCTGCTCGCCGGAGGTGCCCTTCGCCAGCCGGCGACTCGCAAGTCGGCCAGGTCCGGATCGTTCCGGAAGCTGTTGAACGCCTCTTCGGAAGCTCCGAGGTGTGTGGCGGTGTCCGTGGGATGTCATCGGCGTGGGTCACGGCTCAGGCCGTGACCCACGCGCGGGTGGTGGAACGCGCCTTCTCGTGCGGAGCGCCAGGCGCGGGCGTGTCACTGGAACTGTGCGAAGAACCTCCAGATCTCTGCCTTGGTCCAGGTGGTGACGCCGCTTTCGCCGGAGGAGCCGTCGACCGGACCGGGTATGTGGCCACCGTCGAACGCGGCCCATTGGACCGGGTATCCGGCACGGCAGCCCGAGTAGGTGGTGGTGATGTGCGTTCGGCTGCCCGGCGCGGGCTCGCGCGGGCTCTGCGCGGTGCAGCCATTGTTGCGGACGAATGTGTCGCGCAGGGACCGTCCTTGCCCGATGTTGAGGACGTTGTCGCTGATGCCGTGGATTCCGAAGTAGGCGATGGGCTGGGTGCCGCCGCTGCATCCGCTGATCTGAGCGCCGGACATGACCGCGACGGCCCTGAAGGCGTTGGCCCGGCTGCATGCGAGTGCGTAGCTCATGCCGCCGCCCCAGCTGAATCCCGTGGCGAAGCGCTGTGCCGGGTTGACACAGAGACCGCCCTCGATCCGCCGGATCATGTCGTCGACGAAGGTGACGTCCTCGCCGCCCGAGTTGGCCCAGCCGTTTCCGAGGCCCTGGGGGGCGACGAGGATGGCGCTGTTGTTGGACTGTTCCTGTTGGCCGTAGTAGGACCAGGCGGTCCCGCTCGTGCCGCCGGAGGCCACCTCGCCGGCGGTTCCGCCGCGCCAGTGGAACGCGAAGATCAGCCGGTAGCGGTGGCTGTTGTCGTAGTTGGCGGGAACCCTGAGGATGAAGCTGCGGCTCTTGCCGCCGCTCTGGATCGTGTGCGTACCGCTCGTCAGAGTCGGGGCGCTGCCGCATCCGCCGCCGTCACCGCCACCGGTCGACAGCTTGATCATCTGCCACTGCTGGTTGGCGCCGGCCCAGTCGGAGTACTGGACGACGTTGGCACCGTCGGCGGTGGAGGCGCCCTGCACCTCAACCGCCTTGCCGCTGGTGCGGTTGATCAGCCGGACGTGGCCCGCGTCGGAGTCGGCCAGGCGGAACTGCTGATTGGCCCCGTTCTGGTCGGCCCACTGCTGGATCGCGGCACCGTCCGCGGTCGAGGCGCCGGCCACGTCGAGGACCTTGCCCGAATGCCGCGCCTTGAGCCGGTAGAAGCCGCCACCGGAGTCAACGAACTGCCACTGCTGGTTGGCTCCGTCGTGGCGCGTCCACTGGCTGACCCGCGCGCCGTCGGCGGTGGACGTTTCGGAGACGTCCAGCGCCTTGCCGCTGTTGCGGTTGACCAGGACGTACCAGGCATTGGTGTCCACCGTCGCCGCTTCGGCGGGCGCCGGGTTGACCACGGCGAGCATGCCGATCGCGAGGGCCGCCGCCACCACGGCGGCAATCCGGGACCACCAGCGATGTTTTGGTGGAGGAGCGGGAGCCGCATCGTTGGTCTTCATCGGTTCTCCCTCGTTGGTGACCGGGGCCATCAGGTGCGGGTCCAGCGTTGGTTGCTGCCGCTCGAGCAGGAGTAGAGCTGGATCAGGGTGCCGTTGGCGGTGCCGGCCGCGGCGGCGTCGAGGCAGAGGCCGGATTGGACGCCGACGATGGATCCGTCGGAGTTGAGGCGCCATTTCTGGTTGTCGGCGCCCCAGCAGCTGTAGATCTGGACTTTGGTGCCGTTGGCGGTGCCGCCGGCGTCCAGGCACTTGTTGCCGTAGACCCTGAGCTCACCGGCCGCGGTGTACGTCCACTGCTGGTTGGTGCCGTTGTTGCAGTCCCACAGCTGGAGCTGGGTGCCGTCGGTGGTGCTGCTGCTGGGTACGTCCAGGCAGCGGCCCGACCCGACGCCCTTGATCTGCCCGGCATCCGAAGGGGGCGTGGTGGTGCCGCCGTTGAGTGCGTTGAGGACGGCGGTGTAGGCGGGCTTCTTGCTGCCGTCGCCGTTGAACAGCAGCGGCGTGTCCTGCGCTCGCCAGGAGTCGGTGTCGCGCACACCCCAGACGGTGATGCCGAGGCAGCGCGAGACGGCCAGGCAGTCGTTGGTCACGTTGGCGTACGTCGTGGCCGAGGCACCCTGGATGTCGAGTTCGGTGATGGCCACGTCGACGCCGAGAGCGGCGAAGTTCTGCAGGGTGGTGCGGAAGTTGCTGTTGTAGGGGCTGCCACTGTTGAAGTGCGACTGGAAGCCGACGCAGTCGATCGGCACGCCGCGCTGCTTGAAGTCCCGGACCATGGCGTACATGGCCTGGGTCTTGGCCCAGGTCCAATTCTCGACGTTGTAGTCGTTGTAGCAGAGCTTGGCGGCCGGGTCGGCGGCGCGCGCGGTGCGGAACGCGTCCTCGATCCAGTCGTTGCCGGTGCGCTGGAGGTTGGAGTCGCGCCGGGCGCCCGAACTGCCGTCGGCGAACGCCTCGTTCACGACGTCCCACTGGGCGATCCGGCCCTTGTAGTGGGCCATCACGCCGTTGATGTGGTCCCGCATCGCCTGGCGCAGGGTGCTGCCGCTGAGGCTCTGCATCCAGCCGGGCTGCTGGGAGTGCCAGGCCAGGGTGTGGCCGCGCACCTTCTTGCCGTTCTGGACAGCCCAGTTGAAGACCCGGTCGGCGGCGGTGAAGTTGAACTGGCCCCGTTGCGGTTCGGTGGCGTCGATCTTCATCTCGTTCTCGGCCGTCACCGAGTTGAACTCACGGTTCGCGATCGACGTGTACGCCGAGTCGCCCAGCCTGCCTGAGGCGATGGCGGTGCCGAAGTAGCGGCCGCTTTGCGCCGCCGCGGCGCCCAGCGTGCTCTCGGCGGCGTGTGCGGGCGGTGGCGCGGCCAGTGCGGCGACCGTACCCAGGACGCCGGCGATGAGCGCCAGCAGCAGGCCGCGGATCTTCCGGCGGATAACGGGTCTGGGAAGGGCGTACGAGCCCATGGCTGTGCCTCCAAGGTAGAAATCACGGAAGGACTGAAACGCAGGGGAATGTGTCCGGCACGGGCGGCGCCCGGTCGGTTGTCGGGCGCCGTGCGGCGGGGCGGCGGCGGTGTTTCGACACAGGCACGGGGTACTCCATCGCGGCTCGGCCGGGGGAGCGCCACGCGCCTTCGCATACCTCTCCGACGGTGCGAAGAGCCAAGATGCGCTGGTGCGAACCTCACCGGAAACGTGACGGGGTGGCGCGGGTGCGTTGGTGCGCGGATCTGTCGTGCGGCACAGGTGGCCCAGGGGCCGACGCGATTCGATATATCGAACCTCAGCCGGGTTCTCGGGCAGCGGGTTGATTGAAGGGATGATTGAGGCATTGACGATGGACCGTCAATACTCTCCGCAGAAGAAATTTCGGTTGCGCGTCCGAAACATTCGGTAATCGCGCTGTGAACTGGCACGCCGCATCGCAAACCCCGGAGCGCTTCTGATCGGCGTGACAGTGCGTCAAGCTCTAGAGGGAAGGCGCTGTTTGTAGACAGATCGGCGACAGGCCTTGACCGGAGAGCCTCCCATTCCTAGCTTGTGGCGTCGAAGCATCCGGGAATTCTTCGAAACTTTCGGGATGCCTCTGATCCCTACACGTCCCCTCTGCGCTTCATCGGGGTCAACTCACCCCGCCCCCCAAAGGAGACCCTCTGATGTGGTTTCGCCACCCGTCCCCGGTCCGTCTCAGACGCTTACTCGCCGTCCTCGCGCCCTTGCTGCTCGTGGCCACCTTCCTCGGCGCCCAGCCCGCCAGCGCGGCGAGCGTGGACCCCAACGCCTCGTATGTGCTGGTCAACCGCAACAGTGGCAAAGCCCTGGACGTCTACAACCTGGCGACCAACGACGGCTCCCGCATCACCCAGTGGTCCAGGAACGATCAGGCCCAGCAGCAGTGGCAGTTCGTCGATTCCGGGGGCGGCTACTACCGCATCAAGTCCCGCCACTCGGGCAAGGTGCTGGACCTCTACAACTGGTCCACCGCGAACGGCGGCTCGATCGTCCAGTGGACCGACCTGAACGCCACCAACCAGCAGTGGCGGCTGGCCGACAGCTCGGACGGCTACGTCAGGCTCATCTCGCGCCACAGCAACAAGGCCCTCGAAGTACAGGGCGCCTCCACCGCCGACAACGCGAACATCGTCCAGTACGACGACTGGGGCGGCACCAACCAGCAGTGGCAGCTCGTCAAGGTCGGCGCCGACACCCCTGGCACGTGTGATCTTCCGTCGACATACCGATGGACATCAACGGGCGCGCTGGCCCAGCCCAAGTCCGGGTGGGTCTCGCTCAAGGACTTCACCGTCGTCCCCTACAACGGCAGGCAACTCGTCTACGCGACGACGCACGACACGGGGACGAGTTGGGGTTCGATGAACTTCGGTCTGTTCACCAATTGGTCGGAGATGGCCTCGGCCAGCCAGAACACGATGTCGTCCTCCACCGTCGCGCCCACGCTCTTCTACTTCGCACCGAAGAACATCTGGGTGCTCGCCTACCAGTGGGGCGGAACCGCCTTCTCCTACCGGACGTCGAGCGACCCCACCAACCCCAATGGCTGGTCATCCCAGCAGACGCTCTTCACCGGAAGCATCACCGGCTCCGGAACCGGACCCATCGACCAGACGCTCATCGCTGACGGCACGAACATGTACCTGTTCTTCGCCGGTGACAACGGCAAGATCTACCGGGCCAGCATGCCGATAGGGAACTTCCCGGGCAACTTCGGCTCGTCGTACACGACGATCATGAGCGATACGACGAACAACCTGTTCGAAGCCCCGCAGGTCTACAAGCTCCAGGGCCAGAACCGCTACCTCATGATCGTCGAGGCGATCGGCTCGCAGGGCCGCTACTTCCGCTCGTTCACGGCCACCAGTCTGAACGGCTCATGGACACCCCAGGCCGCGACCGAGAGCAATCCCTTCGCGGGCAAGGCCAACAGCGGCGCCACCTGGACCAACGACATCAGCCACGGCGAACTGATCCGCACCAGCCCCGACCAGACCATGACCGTCGATCCCTGCAACCTGCAGTTGCTCTACCAGGGGCGCAGCCCCAGCTCGGGCGGTGACTACGGCCTCCTGCCCTACCGCCCCGGCCTGCTGACACTGCAGCGCTGACAGCAGGACACGGATCCGGCTCCGGCAGGGAGCCGGCAGGGCGGGCTCGCCAGTAGGCGAGCCCGCCCCCGCGTGCGGCGCACCGCTGGCCGGGGGCACGGTCCGTGGCCGTACCGTCAGCCCCGTCGGACCGCCCCCAGTTGGGCCCGATGCAGGTCCGGGGCGGTGAATCGCTGTGCCACCGTGCGCAGGACGCGGGCCATCGCCTGGACGGGCGGGGTGGCGGGGCGTGCCGCGGCACGGGCGAGAAGGATGCGGCGGGTGGGCGCCGGGACGTCGGACGCGAACGGCAAAAGGCGTACGTCGCTGCGTCGGCTGGTGAGGGCCAGACGGGGCGCGAGCGCGATACCGAGACCGGCGGCGACCATGGCCTGCGCCTCCTGGTAGTCGTGCGAAGAGTAGGCGATACGCGGCTCGAATCCCGCCTGACGACAGCTCCGGCGCAGGACGTCGGCGACCGGGTGGTTGTCGGCACGGATGATCCACTCCTGGTCGGCGAGGTCGCCGAGGCGCACGGAGGGATGTGTGCGCAGGGGTGAGTCGGCGGGGACGACCAGCACCGTGGGGTCGTCCAGCAGGTGGGTGAGAACCAGCGCCGGATCGTCGAGGCGGTTCCATTCGTAGTCCCAGAGCAGCCCTTGGTCCACCTCGCCGGTGTGCAGCATCTCCCTGAGTTCCGCGAGGACTCCGGCGCGTACCTCGATGCGGATGCCGGTGTGGCGACGCCGGAACCGCGTGAGCGCCAGCGGCAGGAGGGACGCGCTCGCCGTGGGGAAGGAGCCGAGGCGCAAGGTGCCCTGGTCAAGGGCGGTGAAGGAGTCCAGGTCGGCCTGGGCGGCACGGAGTTCCCGGCGGATGGCATGACCGCGTTCGGCCAGCGCGGCTCCCGCCGGAGTGGGGCGGATACCGCGTGGCAGTCGCTCGATGAGGGGCTGGCCCGCCTCCTGTTCCAGCAGGGACATCTGCTGGGAGGCAGCGGAGGTGGTCATGCCGAGGGCCTCCGCCGCGGCGGTGAGGGAACCGCGTTCGGTGGCCTCGGTGAGCAGGAGCAGACGGCGGACGTTGAGCATGGCGATGACTTTAGCTGAGCTAAACCCAGGTGAAGCGAACTGCGATTGTTCCGAAGTCGCACCTCTGCGAAGGTCTCCGCAATCGCCGAGCGGTGCACCGGCTCGCAGTGCGCCGGCACCCGCCGCCTCGGCCCTCTCCCTCACTCCGTTGATCCAGGAAGAGCCTCAGACGTGTACATTCCCGCGACCCTGGTGCGTGGCGGCACAAGCAAGTGCTGGCTGTTCAACCAAGTCGATGTCCCTGCCGACCGTGACGCCCTCGAAAGGCTGCTCGTCGCCGCGTACGGCGCCGCCGACCCCGTGGAGCTGGACGGGGTCGGCGGCGCGACCCCCACCACCTCGAAAGCGGCCGTGGTCAGCGCCTCGCCCGAGCCCGGAGTCGATGTCGACTACCTGTTCGCTCAAGTCGGCATCGGGACGGGCTCGGTGGAGTGGACGAGCAACTGCGGCAACTGCGCCACCGGCGTTGCCCTGTACGCGGTCGCCAAAGGCCTGGTGCCGGTCACCGGCGACAGGACGCGCGTGGTGATGCGCAACACCAATACCGGCGCGGTCCTCGAAGGGATCGTCGACACCTCCGGAGGCGTGGTGCGCCACTTCGGCCGCCAGACGGTACCCGGCACCCGCGCCGGCGGGGTCGCCGTCGGCCTCACCTTCCGCGACCCCGCCACCACCACCGCCCTTCTGCTTCCCACCGGCCAGAGCGCCCAGGACCTGCGGATCGGCGCCGCGGAGCCGGTACGCGTGACCATGGTGACCGCAGGAGCACCGGTCGTCCTCGTCGACGCCGCCGGCGCCGGACGCACCGGTGCCGAGTCACTGGAGCGGATGAGCGCGGACGTCCCTTGGCTGCGCACTGTTCGCCACACCGCCGCACCTCTGATGGGGCTGCTCCAGCCGGGCGAAGAACCCGGCGACGCGGTGCCCAAGGTGGGCCTGGTCGGCCCGCCGGTGCCGTACACCAGCACCCTCGGTGAACGGATCGGCGCCGAGGACTACGACGTGTCGGTACGCATGCTCACCATGAACGCCCCCCACCCCGCCATCGGCCTGACCTCTGCCGTCGCCGTCGCGGCGGCCGGACTGGTGGAGGGGTCCGTGGTCTCCCGGGCCACGGACGGTCCGACCGACGGATGGCTGCGCCTCGGCACGCCCGCCGGCGTCGTCGCGGTCCGCTGCACCGAGGTGAGGGAGGGCCTGCCGCACCGGGTCACTGTGCAGCGTGCCGCTCGTCTGCTCGCCGACGCCCGCATCTACGTACCGGAAGCAGGCACTCAAGCCGCCTGAACCGCGACGCACCACACCTCGGTCACACCGGCTCCCCGTCATCCGGACCGGAACACCCTCGCGCCCTCGGGGCGCACCACCCCGTCCCCACCGCACCAAGGACAAAGATGTCTGCTGAAGTGATCTCTATAGGCGCCCTGTTGGTGATGTTCGTGGTCGGCACCGTGCTGCCGATCAACCTGGGCATCCTCGCCTTCGTCGCCACCTTCACGGTCGGGACCGCCTCACTCGGCCTCACCGAGGACGAGATCTTCGAGGGGTTCCCGGCGAAGCTCTTCGTCACCATCGTCGGCGTCACGTACCTGTTCTCCGTCGCCCGTCGCAACGGCACCATCGACTGGCTCGTCGCCGCCGGGGTGAGGCTGGTGCGCGGCAAGGTCGCGCTGATCCCCTGGGTGCTGTTCCTGGTGGCCGCCCTGTTGACGGCGTTCGGTACGTTCACCCCGGCCGCGGTCGCGATCCTCGCGCCGATCGGCATGAACTTCGCCTACCGCTACAAGCTCAACCCGCTGGTCGTCGGCATGATGGTGATCAGCGGCGGACACGCCGGCGCGTTCTCCCCACTGGCCGTCTCCGGTGCCCTGGTGCTCGGCCTCGTCGACCAGGCCGATCTGCATGTCTCCGCCGTGGCGCTGTTCAGCGCCAGCTTCCTGATCAACCTGGTGCTCTCGATCCTCACCTACGCCCTTCTCGCCAAGCGTCCCGCCCCGCTGGCCGAGGGCGCGCCGGAGACAGCCGACAACGAGGACCTCACCGTCTCCGGCAGGCCCGACTGGCGCCAGTGGCTCACCCTCGCCTGCCTGATGGCCCTCGTCGTCGGCGCGCTCGGCTTCCACCTGGAGATCGGATTCCTCGCACTGGCTGCCGGCGCGCTGCTGGCCCTGGTGGACATGAAGCGGCAGGAGAAGGCCGTGGACGGCGTCAGCTGGTCCACCCTGCTTCTGGTCGCGGGCATGATGACGTACATCGCGATGCTGGAGAAGGCCGGCGTCATCGAGGAGATCTCCGCACACGCCGCAGGACTCGGCGCCCCGGTCGTCGTCGCCCTGCTGCTGTGCTTCACCGTAGCCATCACGTCCGCCTTCGCCTCCTCCACCGCGATCCTCACAGCGATCATCCCCATCGCCGTCCCACTGCTGCTCTCCAGCCACCTCAGCGCCGCCGGACTCATCGCCGCGCTCGCCGTCTCCACGACGATCGTCGACACCTCTCCCTTCTCGACCAACGGAGCACTCGTCCTCAGCAACGCCCGTGGGGTGGACACCCGCCGCTTCTACCGCCAGGTCATCGGCTACACCGGTGGAATCGTCGCCCTTGGCCCGGTCGTCGCCTGGGGCGCCCTGGTTCTGCCCTGGTCATAGCGCAAAGACCGACGACGCACGGTGCCCTTCGTCGGCGACGGTGCTCTGCGCAGGCCCTCGGGCGTCTGGGCGTCGGCCATGTCCCGCACCTTCGTGCGGAGTTGAGCCTCGGCACGGCCTAGTTGGCGGCTCGGGCGGGGGAGGACCAGCTGTTCGTGTTCCAGCCGGCCGGACTTTGCGCGGCCCGCACCTCACGGAGCTTTTGGGAGATGAGACTGCACCGCGCGGCCCTGCCCAACAGGGGGGGGAAGGCCGCCGGAGTTGTACGACGCGATCGAGGGGGGCGGCGATGACGGAGCCATGTCCCTCGGACGGCAACGAGCCGCCCCGACACGCACGGTCACGTCGCTTCCTTGAGAGGCACACCCTCGGGGACAGGGGGTTGGCGTCGCGACATGAACAGCATCGTTGCGGCGGCCAGTGCCACGGTGACGCAGCACAGGTTCATCATCGTCACGACGCCCAGCGCCTCACTCAGCAGCGAGCCGGCCAGCATGCCCAGCAGGGAGGCTGCCGCCTGGAGAAATCCGTTGGAGGCGCTGACTCTGCCCAGTACGGCGTCAGGGGTGTGACGTGCGACGAACGTCCCGCTCGTGATGCCGAAGCAGACCATGGGCGCCCCGATGGTGAAGAACAGTACGGCGCTCCACCCGATCACAGGAGTGTTGAACGTCGCCGCGAAGGCCACGGCGAGCGCTGCGAGGGAACCCACCAGCACAGTGCGGTCGGAGAACTTCCGAGTGAGGGCGCGGTTCAGCGGCACCCCGAGCAGGAACCCCGCACCGAAAGCCCCGAAGAGCAGACCGAGGATAGGAAACGTGGCTCGGCCCGTGACATTCCGGTGACGCATCCCCGGCCCGAGCCGGCGGACCTGATCAACCGCGTCGTCCACGAGGAGGGGTATGCCGTGCCGGCGCGCATTGGCTCCTTAGCCGAGGGCAACTCTCGGCGACGGAAGGTGCCTGCGGCCAGGGTCGGCGGGCCGATCAGCAGCCGAGTACCGCGACAGCGCCGAGCGCGACGGACAGGCTGGTCAGTTGATCACGCCGATGGAACCGAGCGTAGGCGCGCCGGAACGCCCGCGGCCGCGATGGCAGGTGCGCAATAAGAAGATGGCTGGTTCACCACCCAGCGGGTGCGGCGTCAGCTAAACCCCTTTGAGACGGTTCACGATCTCTCCTAGGTTGGCCCGGATGACGATCGAGGTGCCCTACCAGCCCATTCCGGTCGACCAGTCGGACGTTCGCTACGCCCACGGCCCCGACTCGGCTCTTCAGCCGGACGTGCCCGTCGGGGAGACGACCACGTTCGACTGGAACGACAGCGCGATCTACCCGGGCACGTCACGGAAGTTCTGGGTCCATGTGCCCGCGCGGTACGACCCTGCCGAGCCGGCGTCGCTGATGGTGTTCCAGGACGGTTGGTGGTACCTGGACCCCGATGGGGAGGTCCGCGGGGCGATAGTCCTGGACAACCTCGTCCATCGCGGGGACATCCCGGTCACCATCGGAGTGTTCGTCGACCCCGGCGTCTTCCCCGACGCTGGGAATGCGAAGAACCGCAACACCGAGTACGACGCCTACGACGATTCGTATGTCCGCTTCCTCCTGAACGAGATCATCCCCGAGGTCAGAAAGCACTACTCGATCGCCGAAGACCCCGATCGGTGGGGCATCTGCGGTGGCAGCAGCGGCGGCAACTGCGCCTTCACCGCAGCATGGCTGCGCCCGGACAAGTTCCGCCGCGTCATCGGGTACCTGTCCAGCTTCGCGCAGATGCCGGACGGCAACCCGTACCCCGACGCCGTCGCCCGCGTTCCCCGCAAGCCGCTGCGGATCTTCCTGCAGGCGGGCCACCGTGACCTGCGCTGGAACGAGCCCGAGGCCAACTGGCTCGCCGACAACTTGTGTGTCGCGGCGGCGCTCGCAGAGGCCGGCTACGACTTCCGCCTTGTCCTGGGAGATGGCGGCCACAGCCCCAACCACGGTGGCGTCCTGCTCCCCGATGCCTTGCGCTGGTTGTGGCGATCCGATCACCGCCGCAACCAGCCGGTGGGATCGGGCGGAGCGACTTCGTAGAGGCGGCCGTCCCGGATCAGAGCCCACAGGGCGACGCTGACTCTGCGGCGGGCAACGGCGTTCGCGTTCCTCTTGAAGGCCGGCGCAGCCAGGGCGTCAACGTCTGGCCTGGGTAGCAGCGGGCCCCACATCCGGCTGCGTAACGGCGAGGCCAGACCTGCGCAATCGGCCCGGACGGCTGCGCACGCGCGGCTGCGACCATCCTCGTCACGGCGAGCCGCGCGACGCCGAGCGCTGAATGCGGCACTCGACGGTGCCGTCCTCGAGGGTGCCGCCAGTGCACCGTACGCCGACTCTGTCGGGCCACGACTCGCCGTGGACGGGGGCGGCTACTTGGAGTTCCTCTTGGCCAGGGCGTGTTGCAGCTTGCGGGTGAAACGGTGCATGTGGGGATCGAGTAGTTCGTCCGATTCCCCCAGCACTTGCTCGGGGGTCAGCCACCGGATCGCCTCGAACTCGTCTTCGTCGTAGGAAGTGATGGTGTTGGCGTCGGCGTTGAGGAGGTACCACAGTGAGACGTCGGTGTGGGTGCCCTGTCCGCGGGTCTGGGTGACGGTGAGGAAGAGGGGAAGCTCGCCGGTGATCGGCGATGCTTGTGCCTGGGTGCCCAGTTCCTCATGGCATTCGCGGACGACCGTGGTCCACGGGTCCTCGCCCGGCTCGACGTGTCCGCCGGCCGGTAGCCACAGGCCCGCCTTGCGGTGCGCGACGAGCAGCAACTGCCCGCGGATGTCGTCCAGGACGACGAAGTAGGTCACCAAGTGCATCGCGGGAACATCAGGCTTGCGTAGCCGGTAGATCGGGGCTCCGCTGGAGATCCACTGCGTGGCGGACGTGTGGTGGATGCGCTCCAGGTCGTCCCAGGCTTCGATGGCACCGACCAACCCCAAAAGGTGGGCACGTGGCTGATCGTCGTGGTGGGGGAGCGGGGGGCTGGTCGGGGTCATGGGCGCATCCTGGCAGGAGGCACTGACAGGCGATGCCGGACCCCGGAGTGCCTCTGCCAGGCAGGTCGATCGGCCGTGCCCAGCGGCCGGAGGGGTCCGGAGACGTCGGCCGTGACCCGGCCAACGTCGACCGCCTTCGCCTTCCCCTCGTCGCGACGATCGTCGGCGGCATGATTATCCGGCGCCCCGTCCCTGGTACTTGGGCATGGATCACGTGACGGCTCGGCGATAGACCTGCCGTGAACCGCCTTCGGGGCTGGGATCGGCGGCCCCGAAGGAGACGACCTCACTGCTGCCCGGGCCCCGCGCGAACCTGCGTATCGCCTCCGTCGTCAGCGCACGACCGGCGCACTTTCCGCGTTCCTTTTCGGAGACGACGAGTCAATGAACAAGGTAGACCAGGGCTTTTGCACCGAACAGGAGACCGCCGTGGACATCGGAGCCCGGTGGGACCGCGGCGAGCGCCCGGGACTGGCGATTGGTGTGGTCTTGGCGGGTCCGCTTCCGCCCAGCGCGTGGGCGGCTGGGCGGAAGCGGGGCGGTTTCCCCTCCGGTGGTTCTTGAGCACGAGGGGGCCGCGCGGCCTTCCAGACATGGAAGGTGCGACGCCGGGGGGCGTCCGTTCTTTATGGTCCGCCTTCCGGTGGGTGTCGCAAGGGGAAGTACGGGTTCGCCATCAAAAGGGTTCATTCAGGCATGATCTGGTGACAATATGGGTGCCGTTGCGGTAACGCGCCCTGGTATGCCGGGGGCTGACGGGGTGTCATCGACGCCGTGCGGTCGCCTGGTGACGATGTGTTCACTCGGCAACATTGTTCCGCAATCCCATGATCACGTTGAGTGGCGGCCGTCTCACACAGCATGCTGTCGTGCAACCTCTCCGGGGCGCGTGAGCACCGCCTCGGAGAGGCCTTTCCAGACACTGGTATGTCCTCCAAGGGAAGGTGCCATGACAGGCAAGCAGGTGATGACCGTCCTCGTTCTCGCGGCGGTCCTCGCATGGAGCACGGTGATGACCGTGCTGGGCCAACTCACCGCGCTGATCGCGCTGTTGCCCACACTGGGGCTCCTCATCCAACAGATCGTCTCCGCAATCGGCGGCCCGGACAGCCGGGCCACCACGGCGGCCGCCGCACCGACTGCCGTACCGGCGCCCGCGCCGGCCGCGGGGCCGGCGGGAAGTCAGGAGCCGCCCCAGTGACTACGTCCCCCATACCGGAGCGGCCCACTGATCCTCCCCATCGCCGTGGCCGCCCGCCGGAGCCGATCTGTGCGAGTGCCGGTCTCGCGCACCGCACCTGGCTGGAGCCGGTCCGCAGCCGCTTCACCGCCAGCGGCCTGACCCTGGACGACCTCGTCGGCCGGTCCGGGTTCTCCAAGACCCGCCTGTCGGAACTGATGCGGGGCAAAGGCCTCTACCCCACCTGGGAGATCACCTACAGCGTGGTCCGCGCCCTGGACTTACCCGTCGGCCCGCTGCGCCGGCTGTGGAAGGTCGCCGCGATCGAGGCGGACAAGAAGCCGTCCTGGATCGACGACCGTCTCCAGGCCGTCCCGCCCGCCGACACCGACGAACGGCCCCTCGCACACGTGGCGCTCTACCAGGCCATGGTCGTGCCCTACAACGCCTACGCCCAGGCCTTCCTGCAGTCCCTGCCCCGCGCCCGGCACGCGGTCGGAGAGGTCTTCGACCTGCTGTGGCTGACCTGGGACGAGGCCACCTCCAGCCCGGACACGCCCCGCCACGCCTGGCAGCTGCTGCGCGCCACCGTCCTGGCCCGCGCCGCCCAGCGGCCCGCCGGACACTACGACCTGCGCGCCGCGGCCTTCTCCACCGCCCACCAGGCCCAGGCCCCCCACCTGATCGAGCGCCTGGCCCGCATCGACGTCCTGGCCCGCTTCTTCGACGCGATCGCCCAGCTGCCCGACGACCAGATGGACGTCACCGTCCTGCGCTACCTGTGCGGTATCGACCCCGACGCCATTCCCGCCGTTGTCGGCCTGCCCCCGGCCCTGGTCCACACCCTGGACCACCACGCCCGCTGGGCCCTCAAGCAGCTCTTCCCCGACACCGAACCCCAGGAGTGATCCCGCCGTCATGAGCACCATCGACGACCTCCTCGCCCAGTCGCTACTGCTGCGTGACCCTCACGTCCCCGCCGACATCGTGCCCCACGACGAACCTGTCGACGACGACCTCCTGCTGGGGCAGCACCAGGCCAACGACACGACCGACACCGGCGCCGCCCACAGCCTCGACGCCCTGTGTGAAACGGTCGTCAGCCACTGCACCCCCGACCAGCTCGCCGACTTCCTCACCGACCAGATCCCCCAACCCCCCACCGCCCGCATCCTGGGCTGCGCCCTGCACCTGGCCGGCATCGACATCGGCGCCCGCTTCTGGTGGCAGTACGCCGCCGGCGCCGAAGACGCTCCCGCCTCCTACTGCCTCCACCTCCAACACCTCGCCCACGGCGAAACCCACGCCGCCGCCCTCTGGCACGCCCAAGCCGACGCCTACACCGCCGACCAGGACAACACCGATGCGCCCGAATACGCGCCGGCCCTGCAGTCGATGAACGCCGACACCAGCCTGGCCACCGTCCTGCGCGTCCTGGCCCAGCTCACCCGCACCCTGCCCACCCGACGCCACACCCCGGCCGCCCGCGCCGTCATCGAGTTCGTCGCCTCCGCCGTCGCCGGCGGCTACACCCGCCACCCCGACCTCGAAATCCCCCTGCCCGGAACCTACTTCGCCGAACAACTCGAGATCGTCGTCGCGGCCACCACCAGCACGCGCGCGCACTTCCAGCCGGCCCCCGCACAAACCGCGCCCACGAACACGTCATCGTCGGCCGATGACCTGCCCAACCGGCTCGCCCCCAACGAGGACCGCAAGCACATCCCCACCAAGACCACCCCCCGCGGCCCCGAACACCTCCTGGTCCAGGTCACCGCCGCCGACCACGAACCCACCACCGCGCATACCTTCTTCGAGAACGCCGCAGCCGTCTGCTGGAAGACCGCCACCGCCACCGAACAGGACACCCGCGGCAACTCCATGGCCTACCGCCTGCGCCGCTTCGCCCAACGCCTCTCGCCGGCGCCCTCCGGCTTCGGCCAGCTCAGAACAGCGTCACCCTCCGGCAGCGCACCGGCACCGCTGTACCGGTTGTAAGCCGACACGCGAGCCACAGCCCAAGGCGCACCCGGGCCAGCGGGGCACCGGGGCACCAGAGCACGAACAAACCTCAGGGCAGCCCTGTATGGCCGGCCATCCGTAGTGCCCGTGGCACCGAGGGGGTGTCGTGCGTGCCCAACCCCTGCTGCCGGTGCAGCGAGCGTCGGCGTCAGGCGTACGTAGTGGCGTGCGGACGCTGACCGGTCCGTATGTGTGAGGGGCCCATGAAAGGGATGCCGCAAGCGCTGCGGAAGGCGGAGATGTTGCTGCTGACGGTCAGCCTGAAAGCCGATCGGTACCTCGGCGTGGGCGGCAGGTACCGGCTTCCGGGGCCCATCGCGGTTCGCGTCGCCAGCCACCCGCTGCGCTCCGCGGCTGTCCTGGCAGTGCCGCTCGCAGCGCTGGCCGGCATGACCTTCGGGGCATTCTCCGACGGAACGCGCTTCTTGCAGGCGGCCTCGTTGGGTACTGGGCTGACGCTGTTCTTCGCACTGTGCCTGCGGCTGGAGCGCCTGACGCAAGCACCACGATCGCGCCGGCCACCCCAGTCCCCTCTCTGCCCGCGCTGTGCTGGGCGCAACTGCGGTCGGCTATTTGATGGAGGAGAACAACCGCGCACCGTGGCGGCACCGATGTGTCACAGCTCCCGGCGCATGCAGGCCCGCGGCCACCGGTCCAGGCCGTGCGCCGCTTCGCGCCGACGGATCTCCCGCAGACCAGGAGTGTGGCTGCTGTCGTCCAGGATCCGGAATCCCAAGCGCGCGTAGTAGGGGGCGTTCCACGAGACCTCGGTGAACGTGGTGAGGGTCAGTGCGGGCACTCCCTGGCTCGTGGCCTGGGCTGCCAGATGGTCCAGCAGCAGTCGGCCGATGCCACGGCGCGCGCTGCCCGGGTGCACCGATACCTGCTCGACGTGAAGGTTCCCGTCGACGCGGTCGGCGATCAGATAGGCGATCGGGGTGTCGGTGTCGTCGGCCGCGACCCAGGCCATCCCGGCGTGGTGGTAACGGGCGAGCTCACCGAGCGTGAGTGGCTCGTCGTCGGCGATCTCCGGCATGCCGATATCCCGGAAGCACTGCCCGGCGGCCCTCTCGATGTCCTGGAGGACGGTGAGTTCGTCCAGGTGCACGGCTCGGATATGCATGGATGCATTGTCCAAGGCCAGACGGATACGGCCACCGAATTAAGGTGGCCGTGACGGTGGTTCACGGGCGTTGGAGTGCTCCACACCGACCTGGATCGATGTGCGCACTCCGGAGACGTGTACTTCGGGCTTGATCTCTGGGCCGCAGCCTCAGCCCTTGGTCAGAGTGCGGCCGAGAGGGGCAACAGGCCGTCCCAGTGACGTGGCAGTGCGGCGGGGTTGAAGGCATCGGTGTCGAAATTGATCATCTGCTCCAAGGCAGTGCCGGTGACATTGGGAGCGGGCGGAGAGCCGTCAGCTTCATCGTCTGGCTTGCCCAGGTTCTTGACGGCGTGCTCGTACGCACCCTGGAGCCGATGAGGCGCGTCATCGTCGATGCCTCGTGATGCCACGCCGGAGATCAGTGGGTGAACGCTTCGGTCAGGCGTACCCGGTAGCCGTCCTCTTCCATCAGTACGACGGTGACGCCGAACGGGTCGGGGTGGTTCAGCTCGATCGGAATGAAGGCGTAGTTCACTGCGGCTTGAATCGGTGGCACGAGCTCGGCGCCGGGCTGTGGCGCAGGGGTCGGCAGCCAGTCGGGGGTGACCGACGCCCTGCCTTCGGGGCTGCGGGACAGAAGCTGTTCGGTGTAGGGGAACTGGTGCAGCACATGCTGGTCGGGGGTGGCGAGGACCATGTTCAGGCACGGGGCCGGGCCGACGATGGGCAGCTCGCAGACCGTGGCGACGTCGTGGGTCTCCCATGTGAGGACGACCTCGTCCGCGCGGGCCGCCGCGGCAATGTTCGACAGCTGGGCGATCCCGGTGAGTGCGTCTTCGCCGACCTTGAGAGGGCGGGCCCAGATCATCCCGACCAGCTCGCCGCCTACGAGCGGCATGATGAGCGGGCGCGGCACCGCGCCCTCGCCCAGGCCGGTGGCGTAGGCGCTCTTCGCCACCTTGACCAGCGCTTCCCACATCTGTGCTTCCACGGAAGCCCCTTCGTCTGCCGAATCCGATCACCGCACCCTGCCACGGGGGCTGAGGGCGTGTCAGCGAGAGGCAGCGAAAAGCCGAGACATCCGCGTTTGGATCAGTCGACGGTGATGTCGGCGGCCTTGGTGTCCAGCGTCGTGTCACCGTCCTTGGCGGTGGCCAGGACGGCGATGTGCCACAGACCACGCGGGGAGGTGTCGGCTTCGTCGCGGGTGACGGCGACCTTGTACGTGCAGCGCACGGTGTCCCCACCGGAAGGCTTGCAGTGGGCCGACTCGACGGCGGCCATGTCCTTGGCGGTCAGCCCCTGCTTGGCGAAGGACGAGTTCGCGGGCCAGGCCAGGACCTTCACGTCCTTGACGCCGGAGGAGGCCGTGACGTCGGTGGTGAAGGTCAACGAGCCGCTGCGGTCTTCGTCGGGAGTGGTGTATCGGGCGGCGCTGTGCGCAATGGCGGGGGGCTGCTCGCCGGCGTAGGCGAGGGCGTAGGCTCCGGCCCCTCCGAGGACGGCGACACCTGCGGCTACGGACAGAACGACACGTCGAGACATGAGAAGTTCCCCTATTCGAGATCCGGTGCGGTAGACCGGCGCTCTGGGCTGCGCCGTTGCACCAATACTGGCCGCGCGGCGGGCTTGGGGTATGAGCAGACGTACTCAACTCCGTTCTGAGTAGGGCCAGTCCGGGCCGATCGCGCGGTGAGCTCGGCGGGAAAGTCGCCTGGCCGTGGATGGCTGTTCGACAGCCACGACGCTGAAGCCGCGGAGGTGCTTGCGGTCGCAGCGGGGCGGACCACGGCCGTCTCCAAACGTTCTCGTTCACGCAGTCGGATTCCTGCCCGTGGCGCTCTGAGTGGCTGTCCGCTCGCACTCCCGTGGCTGGTCAGGGCCGTGGCGGATCGGAAACCAGGTGTGTATGAGCCGGTTCGCACTCGTATACTCGTGCGGGCTCATGGAGGGGGAGGTGAAGACGGTGAAGCTTGCTGAGGCACTGGCAGAGCGCGCGGAGGCGACGCGCCGTGTGGAACAGCTGCGATCGCGCGTCGTCAGCAGTGCGCGGTACCAGGAAGGGGAGACGCCCGCCGAGGATGCAGCTCAGCTGTTGGCTGAGGCCGGTGAGGTGCTGGAGGCTCTGGAAACGTTGATCCGGCGGATCAATCGGACCAATGCCGCTGTGCAGATGGGGCCGGACGGCACGCTCACCGATGCCCTCGCGCGGCGGGATGTCCTGCGGTTGCGTCACTCTGTGCTCACCGCGGCGGCAGACGCGGCGGCCGGTACGGGCGAGCGGGGATACGGCCGACAGCTCCGGTCCGAGTTGATGATGCTTTCGGCGCTTCCGGTCGCGGAACTGCGCGGTCAGGCGGATGCCGTCGCCCGGGAGATCCGCGAGGTCGATGTGCGGATCCAGCGTACGAACTGGGAGGTCGACTTGCTGGACTGAGCAGTCCAGCAAGCTGGAATGATGTGGAGCAGGTAGCTGCTTCGGAGGCGTGCACACACCGAGGGCTGGCGGTTTCCAGTCCACTCCTGGCGCGTGAAGAGCAACGCGGGGGTTCGACTCCCCAATAAACAGTGCAGCTCAGCACCGCGTACAGGTAACAGTGCACATCGCACAGCACATCACCACGTGCAGATCCGAGGCAGCGAGGGCGGGTTCGGGGCTTTCCACATCGCAGCACCATGGAGACCGCGATCTCCGGCGGAGCGTATGTTCATGCGGGGGCGTTCACCTGTCTGTCGGGTTATTGCCCGGATGGGTGAAGGTGTGCGACTGGTCGTTCGGCGACGGCGTTTCTTGCACAGCTCAGATGCTCAGCGGCTGCTCGGGTTGTGCCGGCACCCCGTCCCACACATTGCCTCCGTTCGCCCAGGTCCACAGCCACTGACGCAACGACGGCGCCGCGTACCGCAGTCCGTCGTGAGGATTCTGGCCCCGGTCCGGCTCCCAGTCGTCGGCGTCCCAGAGCAAGACCGGGTGATCGACCGCTATCAGCGAGACAAGGCCGCCTTCGGGCCCGAACCCCCTGTCACCGATTTCGGTGTAGATACGCCGGAGCAGCGAGGGCAGCCGACACCCGAGCGGTGGGAAAGCGTGGTGAGCGGTCTCCGGCGTGAAGCGCCGGGGTGTTCGGGGGCGTTGCTGGCGGTGCGGGAGGGCCGGGGAGTTTCCTTGACCTGAAGTGCGGTTGAGTTTCTAGCGTGTCCTCGAGTTGATCGTCTGACGACAGGAGGACGCGCTGATGATCCTCGTGACCGGTGCCACCGGGAACATAGGCACTGCGCTGCTGAGGGAGTTGGGTGAAGGCGGCGCGGGGCCGCTGAGAGGATTCACCCGCGACGCCGCACGGGCCGCGTTCCCCGAGGGGGTCGAGGCCGTCGAGGGTGACTTCGCGGACCAGGAGTCATTGAAGTCCGCTCTGGGCGGGGTGCGCTCGCTGTTCCTCGTATCGCGTCTGGGCTCCGATGCCGACATCCTGGACGCCGCCAAGCTGGCGGCTGTGAAGCATGTGGTGCTGGTGTCGTCCATCACGGTCCAGACCCACCCGCGCCTGGGGCCGGCAGGCGAGAACCTGGCGGTGGAGCGGCTGCTGCAGGACAGCGGTATGGCCTGGACGATTCTGCGGCCGACGCAGTTCGCCTCGAACGCTTCGATGTGGGCGACGTCGATCCGCGCCGGCGCGGGGGTGCGTGCGCCGTACGCGGATACCGGGCTGCCCACGATCCACCCCGCGGACGTCGCCTCGGTGGCGCGGGTGGCGCTGACCGAGCCCGGTCACCAGGGACGGACGTATGCCCTGACCGGCCCGGAGCCGGTGACGGCCCGCCAGCAGGTCGAGGCCATCGCCGCAGCACTCGGTCGGGACGTGCCCTTCAAGGAGATCAGCCGGCAGGAGGCTCACGCCCAGATGGCCGCGGTCTTCGGGGCCGAGGCGGCGGAGGCGGTGCTCGACGTCACGGGCGGCGACGTCAATGACGAGCTGCTGATGGTGCGCGACACGGTTGCACGGGTCACCGGGTTTCCGGCGCGACCGTTCCAGCAGTGGGCCGCGGAGAACGTCGACATCTTCCGTTGAGAGACCCGCCCGTCAGTGCCGGTCGTTTCTCGAGCGTGGGTTCCAGGTCACCGAACGTGACGCCTCCCCGTGATCAGTGCCGGCCCGCACGGGAGCGTCCTGCTCCGTCAACGAGCTGGCGCTTCGGGACGTCATCGCGGAGCTGGCCCGGCAGACCACCGTGCTGGTGGTCGCCCACCGCCTGTCGACGGTGACCGGCGCCGACCGGATCGTCGTCATGGACGCCGGACGCGTTCGGGCGGTCGGCATCCTCTGAACAGGAACGCGGTGAGCCCACGCCAGGCGCGCCGCCGGCCCTGGGCCGGCTGGTCGGGCTGGACCTGGCCCGGGGCCTGGCCGTCTTCGGCATGCACGCGGTCCACGTCGGCCCCGCCCCGGGCCAGAACGGTGTTTTCGGTTACCTGATGGAGCTGGCGCAGGGCCGTTCCTCCGCCCTGTTCGCCGTCCTGGCCGGCTTCTCGGTCGCCCTCATCACCGGGCGCCGCACACCGAAGAGCGGGTTGGCCGGCCGCCAGGCCGTCGCCAAGGTGATCATCCGGGCCGTGATCCTGATGGCCCTGGGCACCGCCCTGAGTCTGACCGGCACTCCGGTCGTGCCGATCCTCGCCTTCTACGGACTGTTCTTCCTGCTCGTGCTCCCGCTGTACCGGCTGGCGGCCAAGCCGTTGGCGCTGATCGCGGTGGCCTGGGCGCTGGTGGGCCCGCAGCTGTTGTACGCGCTGAAGCCAGTGGTGGGCGGCCGCGTATTCCTCTCCTACGGCCAGGCCGACGGCCCCGTCTCGCTGTTCTTCACCGGCGGATATCCGGCCCTGACCTGGGTCCCGTTCGTCATCGCCGGTATGGCGGTCGCCCGCTGCGACCTGGCCGCCACCGGCTACGGCGGCTCCTGGCTGGCACTGCGCCTCGTCCCCAGTGCCGCCGAAGCCGTTCGGAAAGCCGAAGGGGGGCCGGGCATGTCGTCCGTGTCATCCGTATCGCCCGACAGCATCGGCATCTTCGGCGACACCCCCGCCGGGATGCTGGCCTCCGCCCCGCACAGCGAGGCGACCCTGTCCATCGTGGCCGCCACGGGTGTGGCGATCGTGGTGATCACCTCGTACCTGGCCGCCATGGAGGCATTCCCCCGGCTGCGCCGCCTGGCCAGGCCCGTCATCGCTGTCGGCTCGATGTCTCTGACGGCGTACGTCTACCACATCGTCGCCATCTGGTCCCGCTTCTTCCAGCGGGGGCCGCTCGAGTGGCTGATGGGCCGGGCGACCGGGATCGCCCGGCGCATTCGCGGATGAGGAGGAGGCGAGGGAGGGCGGCCCGAGCCCATTGGAGGTCACCCCTGGGGCTGGGCTCCATCCGCTACGGCGGCCCGGGCGACCACGCGCCCACGGCAACCGTCCCTCGCCCGCACTCGTCTCCGCACAGGACGTGCCGACGTTCCCGCGCGCGTCGTCATACGGTGGCGGCCGGCGGGACCCACCGGTGGGTACGGGGTACGGCGCTGGTGATGCCGTAGTCCTCCTTGAGTGTTTCGGGGATCGCGTAGTGCATGACGCGTCCCCGGGTGAGGGAGGACAGCTCAAGGACTGTGGTGAGGTGGCCGAGGCGGTCCAGTGCCCAGGCGCCGAGCGGGGAGCGGTCCTCGATGGTCTCCAGGACGCCGAGGAGATGGGGTACGGCCTTGACGAGGGTGTCCCATGACGTGCGCGGGACGTGGAGCCAGTCGGCGCAGGTGTCGCCGACGAGGTGGCGGATGAGGGCGGAGACGATCGGGTCGAAGAAGGTGCCGGGTACCACCTCCTCGTAGAGGTCGATCAGCTGCCGGGTCAGATGGGTGCCCTCCTCGGAGGGGCCCATGTGCCGGAGCATGTACAGGTCCAGGAACTGGCGGGCCTCGTCGAGGGTCTGGGGGACGGCATCCTGGTCCACGCCGAGCATGGCGCCGACGACGCGCCACGCGTAGTAGTAGGCCTGCGCGCCCTCGGTCGACATGTGGATGCCCAGGCGGTGCAGGCTGTCCAGAACGAGCAGGGAGAAGAACATCTGCCCGCCGATCATGTCCTCCTGGCAGATCGGCGTTCCGTGGGCCGCGGTGTCCCACCGGTTCTCGCGGGTGAGGTGGTGGCGGATGGAGGCGTGCAGGAGGCGGACCTTCTGGGCGGCCGGGATGAAGCGGCTGCCGGCCTCGAAAGCGTCGGGCTGCATCAGATGGACGGTGAACTGACCCGTCTCCGCCATCCGTTTGGACGGGTACTTCAGGCCGTGGGTGGCCGACAGCAGCTTCGCCACGTGCGGGACGAGGTAGCAGGCGGGCATGGAGGCGAAGGACAACGCGGTGGAGATGTGCACGTTGTTGTCGATGAAGAACAGCCGTGCCTTCTCCATCTCCGCCCAGTCCACCCAGGCCGGTGGGGTGCGGGTGGCTTCCAGGTACTCGCGCGCGACGTCGGGCAGTCCGTCCGGCAGGGGCGCGCCGGCGGTGGAGACGTAGCGCATCAGGGTGTTGAACTTGCCCACCTCCCCGCGTTCGAAGAGCTCGGCGACGGTTCTGTCGGCGAGTTCGTCTCCGGCCTGGCGCAGGGTGTCCAGCGATGCGTCGGTGTACGTCATGGCGGGGTTCCTCGTCTTCGTCGGGATCGCCCGCGACGGGCGGAAGGGTCGGCAGCCCGGGACGGGGCGCCGCGGGCTTGCCTCACCTGGTTGCGGGGGTCAGGACAGGCGTACTGCCGCGGAATGCGCCAGCGCGGTCAGTCCGGTGGCGGCGTGCGCCGGTAGATCCAGTTCGTGGAGGGCGCCGAGAGCCTCCTCGACCCGTGTCCTGATCATGTCCTCGACGCGGTCGGGCGCCCTCAGTCTGCGCATCACCTCGCGCACCGCGTCCAGCCCGTCCCCGTCCAGGTCGCCCCGGCCCAGCAGGGAGTTCAACAGGTCGCGCTCCGAGCCGTCGGCGAGGCGCCAGGTCTCCGCCAGCAGGGCCGTGGGCCGACGACCGCGCACATCGTCGCCGTTGGCCTTGCCGGTGTGCGCGGGGTCTCCGAACAGCCCCAGCAGATCGTCCCGGAGCTGGAACGCCTCGCCCAGCGGCAGCCCGTATGCGGAGTAGCCCTCGCGCAGCCGGGTGCCCGCCCCGGCCAGCGCACCACCGATCAACAGGGGCTGTTCGACGGTGTACTTGGCGGTCTTGTACCGGATCACCTTCAGCGACGCCTGGGTGTCCGGGCCGGATCCGGTGCGCAGGATCTCCAGACACTCGCCCGCGATCAGCTCGCGGGCCATCACCGCCCACAACGGGCGGGCTCGGGCCAGATACGCTGCGGGCAGACCGCTGGCGGCGAACAACTGCCCGGCCAGCGCCATCAGCAGGTCGCCCACCAGCATCGCCAACGACCGCGCGGCGGTGTCCGCGTCCGGACGCGCCGCTACGGCCCCGCGCAGGGCGACATGGGTGGTGGGTCGCCCGTGTCGCAGCGGACTGTCGTCGATGAGGTCGTCGTGCACAACCGCCGCGGCATGCACCAACTCCATGGAGGCCGCCGCCCGCACCAGGGCGTCGCTGTCCGGTTGTCCCACCGCACGCCAGCCCCAATAGCAGAACGCCGCCCGTAGCCGCTTGCCGTCCGCGACCGCCGCCTCCAGCCCCTCGGCGACCGTGCCGAGCACCGGATCGATCGCCGCGAACTCGTCGGCCTCCCGGGCGACGAACTGCCGCAGTACCTCGTCCACTCGGGCCTTGAAGGCGGACCATTCCCACCGCTCAGACCCCACCGGCGGCCTTCCGGGCCAGGGCGCGCCGGGCGAGGATCTCCAAGTGGGCCGGGGGCGCGGCCGCGTACCGGTCCAGTACCAAACGTCCCCGCGTCGCGAGCTCGTTCTCGGCGTCCGCAGCCAACTCCGCGGCGTCCGAGCGGTGCAGCAGCCCGCGCACCGTCCCCAGGACCGAACCCACCGTGCTCACCGCCAGATCGGCCAGTCCGGCAGCCAGTAACAGCGCCTGCCCGTCCAAGCCCGCGCGCCGTCCCGCTTCTTGCGTCACGCCATCTCCCTCACCCGTCGTCCATCCCGGCAGCCCTGGGCGCACACCGCCCTTCCGAGCATCGCGGCCGACCGGGGGCGCCGGCGGAAGAACTCACGATCGAGTGATCCAACCGCTCGACCGTGCGGATCGTGGCTGCTGCCGTCCCAGATCTGCGGTCCAGGGTGCTCTGAGCAGCAGCGCGGGCGGCCCTCTTCAGCAAGGGATTTCGCATCGGGGCTGGCGCGATCAGAACCGCCCCTCCAGGTGATGGTCTCCGCGCGGCCGCGATTCGCGTGACCGACCCTGGCGCTCGGTCCGTCCTGTCCGCTCAGGCGCGGCGCGGCGCGGCGCGGCACGGATTCGGTCCTTGCGACCCCAGCGGCGAGCAGGGCGAAGCCCAGTGCGAAACCGGGCATTGTCCATACGCTGCGGGCCAGAAGATATGGCTGTCCGTGAAGAACCAGCCGGCTACCAGGAGGACCATCGCTCCGGGAATGACTCGCGCGCCGTGTTTCGGGAGCATGCTCGACCGCGGTCCCCGCCGCGATACCGGCCACCGCGTCGAGACCGGTGTAGAAGGCCACGTATGCGAACGCACTCGTCCAGGCCACCGCCGTGGCGAAGCCCGCGCGAGGTCTGGTCGGGGGCGGTGCCACAAAGGGACGAGGAGGCCGAGGGCAAGCAGCGGAAAGACAGGCAGCAGCGCGATGTGCAAGTGCGTCCAGTCCGCGTCTGTCGCCATGGACAGGCCGTGCCGGTGCACGACGAGCCACGAGCACCGCGAGCAAGGCCGGTCCGCAGCCCGCCGCGGTGCTGGAGGTACGGGAGCGGTCAGCGTGGCGTCTGGTCAGGGCTGGCCGGCGAGGTGGGCCGGTCGGCGGGCTGGAACAGCTCGATGAGGTTGCCCGCCGGGTCGGCCAGCAGAATCTGGCGTCCGCCGGGACCGGCGAGCACCTCGCTGCTGAAGGAGAGACCGGCGCTGCGCAGCCGAGTGATCTCGGCATCGAGGTCGTCGTAGGTGAGGTGGATGCGATTGCCGCCCGCGACGGCAAGTTCCTTCGGGGTGACCCGGGCGCCCGAACTCGCCGCGCCCGACAGCAGCAGCCGCAGCCGGCCACGGACCACGTCGGCGAAGGCGGGGACGGCGCTGGAGTGCAGGGTGAAACCGAGATGGGCGGTGTAGAAGTCGATGGCGGCCTGCACGTCATCGACGAGGTAGCGGACGCTGACGTATTCGTCGTGAGTGGTCATGGCTCGGACCTCGCAACGGTCTCGGGGGTGTTCAGGACCGGCATCAGGTACCTGATGCGGGTGTCGATGTCTGCCGCCGTGTGCTGAAAGGCCGCATAGCCGGCCTGGCCGGTGTCCCCGGCGCCCGGGTCGGCCATGCTCCAGTGGACCTGTCGCGAGCCGAACCCCGGGCAGACTTCACGGGCTTTGTCGCACAAGGTGATCACGTGGTCGAAGCGGCGGCCGACCAGATCGTCCACGTGCTGGGTGCGGCGACCGGACAGGTCGATGCCGAACGACTCGCGCAGCACCCGGACAGCGTGTGGGTGCACCTGCGGCTTGGGACTGGTGCCGGCGCTGGCCGCAGTGACGCGGCCGGCGGTGTGGTGGTGCAGGAGGGCTGCGGCGATCGGCGAGCGGGCACTGTTGCCGGTGCACACGAAGAGCACTGCAACACGTCGGGTTCGCGAGTAGACGACCGGACGGCCCGGCGGGGAGGGGGTTTGGCGCAGCGCCGGGTGCAGGGCGGCACCGCTGGCCGTCAGTGACTCGGCGCAACGCTCCAGGTCCAGGCGGTAGTAGCTGTCCCGGCCGTCGAAGCTGCTGCGCCTGGCCGTGACCAGACCGCCGCCGCGTAGCAGCCGCAGGTGATACGAGACCAGGTTCTGCGGCTCCCCGACGCGTTCCACCAGTTCACGGACCCGCAAGTCCCCGTCGCCGAGTTCTGTCAGCAGCCGCCAGCGCAGCGGATGCGCAGCCAGCCGGACGAACTCCGGCGGCGCTGCGGCCGCATCCGAGGATTGGGATCCCATATGTCGAAAATACATCAATCTGGATTGATGTATCAACGCCATCTGATCGGATGTCGGCGTACGCGGCGGCGTCGCCGCCATGGCACGAGACCAATTTGCGGCCGACTGCCGCACCTGCCCCCACCTGCGTCACTGCGAATCAGCTCGCCGAACGCCACATGGTCACCCTGCGCCACCGCGCTGAGGACGAAGCCGCGTCCAGGGTTCGAGCCAGGCAGCAGACCGGTACCTGAAGGAGCGCTACAAGATCTGGTTCTCGCCGCCGCGCCCGGTCGTTTTTCTCGCCGTAGAGCTCGAAAAAATCTGTTCTGGCTGGAGTAGACATTCGGTGGTGGATCTGGCTATGGTTTCTCTCGTAGCCCAGAGAGACAGCAGGGCCCGGCAGACACGAACTGCCAGGCAGCAGTACGTAGTTGCAATGCGCAGGACGGTTCGGTGGTGGAGTTCCGGAGCCAGGGTTTTTGCAGGACGGTGACGGGACTGACGACCGGCGCAGCAACAGGGCCGGCAGATGGTGTAGCAGTTCCTTCGGGCCCTGGCGCCGTACGGCGCCAGGGCCCTCCACGTGGTCCAGAGAGGTCAGATGACAGCAGACGACTCGTACCGCCGTCTCGACGATGACGACTACCCCGCCTACACCATGGGCCGGGCGGCCGACATGCTCGGCACCACCCAGGGCTTCCTCCGCGCCATCGGCGACGCCCGCCTCATCACCCCGCTGCGCTCCCCGGGCGGACACCGCCGCTACTCCCGCTACCAGCTGCGCATCGCCGCACGCGCCCGGGAACTTGTCGACCAGGGGACCCCCATCGAGGCCGCCTGCCGCATCATCATCCTCGAAGACCAACTTGAAGAAGCCCAGCGCATCAACGCCGAATACCGCCGCACCACACCCCGGCACCGGGCCGACGCCTGACCCGCCTCCACGGCGACAGCGCCGGACCGTACTCTCCCGTCCAAATGAAGAATATGAGCGCATGATCGCCGACGATGCCCGGCCGCCGGTCCACGGACGGGACTTCGAGTCCCGTCCCGGCACCCCGCCCGACACCCTGCCCACCCCTGAGACCGCTGCGCCTGCTCGCGCGACCGACCACCCGACTGCCGGGCAGAGCGCCGGCAAGCTGGAAGCCGGAGTGGAGCGGGCGGCCGCTGCGCTGAAGCCTAGGATGCGCGGTTGGCTGCACGCCGGCGTGTTCCCCCTGGCGTTGGCCGGTGGCATCGTCCTGATCGCCGTTTCGCGCACCGGCGCGTCCGTGGCGGCCTGTTCGGTGTACGCGCTGTCGGCCTGTCTGCTGTTCGGGACCAGCGCGGTCTACCACCGCGGCACGTGGGGTCCGCGCGGGGAAGCGGTTCTGCGACGGCTGGACCACGCGAACATCTTCCTGATCATCGCCGGCACCTACACCCCGCTGGCGGTACAGCTGCTGTCCGGGCGCCGGCGGCTGGTGCTGTTGACCGTGGTGTGGGCGGGCGCCCTGGCCGGCATCGCCTTCCGCATCCTGTGGATCGGGGCTCCCCGGTGGCTGTACACCCCGTGCTACATCGCTCTGGGCTGGGTGGCCGTCTTCAACCTCCCCGACTTCGCACGCGCCGGCGGCACCGCGGTCGTCGTACTCGTCACCGTCGGCGGTCTGCTCTACACCGCGGGCGCCGTCGTCTACGGCCTCAAGCGCCCGGATCCCTCACCGGCCTGGTTCGGCTTCCACGAGGTCTTCCACACCCTGACCATCGCCGCCTTCACCGCCCACTACACCGCCATCCTCCTCGCAGTCACGTGACGGTGTTACGCAGCGGGCAGACGCCGGGGCCGGGCGCCCTCGTGCCCGGGTCCAGCTCTTCTGGGCCGACGGACGTCTGGAGCTCCTGGCAGGATCTGGTCTCGTGAGCGAGCGTTCGTTGTCGTCAGCCTGGCTCTCTTCGTGGGCGAGTGCGGTCTCGGGCGTACTGGCCGAGATGACGGAGGAGTTCGAGAGCAAGCACGGTTTCCCACCCGGAACCAACCAGATCCGCCTGGCCGACCACGGCGATCAAGAGGTGGTGCGTGTTCTGGGCAGCGACACTCGGGCGTCCGCAGACCTGGTCACCTTCTACGGAAACATCGGCGATGTCTCCTGGGAGGACGTCGGCAACGGCTACTTCATCCATCCTGCGCGTGACGTCCTTGAGCACTTCGCGGTTTACGGAGCCGTCCGGATGGGCGAACGCCAGGAGCCGTGCGGGGTGGTGATCGGCTCGGACGGAGGCGGCCTGTCCTACGTCCTGGGCCCTGAAGGCTCGGTCCACCGGATGCGGGCAGCCTCGCTGGATGACCCTGAACTCGACAAAGTGGCGGACGATCTGCGCCACTTCCTGGAGTTGTTGGAGCGGTCCTTGGCCCGGTTCGTCGCCACGGGAGAACCCGGGTATCTCTAGTCTCCGGGCAGACCAGTAGCGCTTCGGCAGGACGGTGAGCGGAACTCTGAGGGCATATGGCCGAGTTGACTGCGCTGTACACGTCGGCTCAGCAGCGGTTGTCGCGATTGGAGATCGCCCGGGAAACGGTCACCGCGATCCTTGATGAAACCATGGGAGTGCTGACGGTGCGGTCCTGCCGTCCGAGTCTGGACACCATGGTGCTGCCGACCGCCTGTCAGGACCTCATTGAGGTGATCGCTGATGCCGGCCGTCAGATGCGGGCCATACGGGCTGCGGTCGAAAATGAAGAGGCCGGTGGAACTCGCTAGTTGACCAAGGACGAGCCCGGCAAGCTCACGCTGCCGTCCCGAGATGGTGGCGCGTCGTGAAGTGATGGCGACCGAGGAAGCGGGGGAGCCGGCCTTTCGTGTGGCGTAGGCGGCTGGCCTGCGGTGCCTCTTCGTGGAGGGAAGGGGCCATCTGATGGTGGGCGTCATTTGAATGCGGCTGCGGGCAATTCTGCTTCCGTCTCTTCCCAGGGAAGCCAGAGGCCCAGTGCGTCCTCCAGGAACCGCAGGAAGGCTACGTCGCCGGGCTCGTGTCCGCTGTGGACGAAGCCGAGCGCCGCTTCGGCTGATGTCCCGTGGGTGAGGTGCGGCAGGCCGGGCTCGAAGGATGTCACCGGCTTGCCTTGGAGGGCATAGTCGATACGGCTGAAACCCTTGGCATTGCGGTGGATAGACCACGCCCGCCCTCGCTGGGACAGCGCCGCGAGATAAGTTCCCGTACGACAGTGGAATTCCTCCAGCGCATACGCCCAACCCGCCACCGCGCCCGCCCTGACGATCGTGTCCGGCGGGGTCGGCAGAAAGCCCCCACTCGTCAGCCGGGCAACAGCCGCTTCGTCTTCCCAGTCCAGGAACTGGAGGTCGCTGATGTGGTCCTCCTCGTCCCTGGTCAGTAACTCGAGCGCCGCGGAGCGGGTCAACGGGACAACGTGCTCTGCGTCGGCGCCAAGGCTGCCCAGAAGCTCTTGCGCCGCGAGACCCTCGCTGAGGGTGAGCGTGAAGCTGATGGGGTAGGCATCGGCTATCCAGCGCAGCCCGTTCTGTTCGTGTCTGCCGTCCATCAAGTCACCCTCCCTGCATGGTGGTCCGCCGAGATGGCAGCCCTCATGAGCAGAACCTAACTCTCGCCACTGACACCTCGGGGCAGGCTCTGGGACCACACCACTTGGAGCTGCCATCGTGCTCCGCACGACCACCCCGCTGTGGGGATTCCATCTGTGCCGGGGTGGCGGCGATGGCGAGGTCTTTGTTGCCGAAGACCCGTCTCTATTTCTTTGTCACCGGTGTATGGCGAAGGCCCAGGCTCTTCGGGCGGGGTCTTCGGGCATGGCGCCCTACTTCCAGGGATACTGCTGTGGTGTTGTTGACGTGGATCGCTGAACTGGCGGACGAGCCTCTGGTCCTGGAGCCGGCTGACCGGCGAGTGGAGTTGGAAACCAACACGTGGTTGCTGGGTGCGGCTGACGAGGACAGACGTTCGTTGTCCGTCGGCGAGGTGGTGGCTGCCTTCGAGCGGACTGCTGCTGCCATGCGGGAACGCGTCGGCGCCATGGGCTTCTCGGGGGTGGCGACGTTCTATGTATGGCACGACGAACAGGCAGGACAACTCCGGTGCTCGACCGGTTCTGTGGCCCCGGATGCGTTGCCGTTCGGAGGCACCTATGTGGCTTGCGGCGATCTTGGTCCCGTCGTCGAAGGATTTCTGGCCGACAGCGAGCCAGGCTTCGTCGCCTGGTCGGACCTGGATGACGTGCAGAGCCTCGCAGAGCAGACCGATACCGAGCCGGAGATCAAACCCTTCAGCGTCTGGGTCAGCAGTGTCGGAGTCTCACGCTGACTTGTGATGCCCGTCCACGCGGACAACGAGTCGGTGGTGGCAGATGAGGGCTGCGGCTATGTCGGCGAAGGCAAGGAAATGTTCTGCCTTGCCTTCGTAGCGGCGGTGGAGTCGGCGCCAGCCGGCGAGCCAGGACGTGGTCCTCGCAACAACCCATCGGTGGCGGCCGATCCGCTGCGAGGACTCGATCCCTTTGCGGGCTATGCGGTGGCGGATGCCACGCACGAGTGCATGTTGGCAGCCGAGATACTCAGCGACAGGGGGAGTCCGTTCCGGTCCTTGGTCAGGTTGCTTTTCGATCCCAGCTTGCCGCGGGCGGTCGGATTCGGTCCGGTCAGTGGCCCCTTTTGCCGCCCGGAGGCTGACAGAGTCGATTGTGCACCGCGACCAGTCGAGCTCACCGCAGGCGCCGAGTTCGTCGAGGACGACACGGTGGAGCCTTGCCCAGACGGCGGGCCCGGCTCCACTGAGCCTCGCGGCCATCTTGTTGAGGTGTGCTGGTAGGGCGCGGCCGCTCCGATTTCTGAGATGCGTGTCAGGAGTCCGCCGCGTACCGCCAGAACTCCGTGATTACCGGTGCCGGCGTCGGACCCATCGTGCAACCTGAGTCAGCAGGATGGTGACCGTACCCGGGGCCGGGATGATGTGCGCCGCTGTGCCCGTGCCGCCGATCCAGCCGTAACAGCCAGGGACATTACACGGGTTGGTCCGCTCGATGTCGACCGAACCGCCGAAGCCCCAGCCTTGGCCCTCCAGGAACAGTTGGCCGATGTCGCGCTGTGCCGGATTCGTATGGTCGCTGGTCAGCATGCGTACGGAGTCGGTTGACAGCACCCGGCGGCCGTCGGCCGCCACCCCACCGGCCAGCAGCATCCGGCAGAAGGCCAGCCAGTCGTCTGCGGTCGAGGCCAGCCCGCCGTTGCCGAGCGGCAGCGCGGGTGGGCTGCTCCATTCGCCGTCCGGGCCGTCGGCGAGCTCCAGGCTGCCGCCGTCGCTTGGCCGGTAGAAGCTGGTGAACCGGTCCCGTTTGGCGGCGGGCACCTCGAAACCGGTGTCCAGCATGCCCAGTGGCCCGAAGATCCGCTCCGCCAGGAACGTGGGCAGCGGCTGTCCTGAGGCCCGCGAAATCAGCACTCCCTGCAGTACGGAGCAGGTGTCGTACAGCCAGGCAGCGCCCGGCTGGTACAGGAGCGGGAGGCGGCCGAGCGCCGCCATCCACTCGTCGGCCGGTGGGAAGTTGCTCGGCACCCGGCCGTCCTTTTGGACCGTGAACAACTCCTGCATCGCCGGCAGGGTGAAGTCGGAGGGGAATCCGTACCCGGCCGAGGAGGCCAGCGCGTCGAACACGGTGATGGGCCGGTCGGCCGGCACAACGTCGCCCACCGGGCTCGCCGGAGTGCGCACGACCATCGGCTTCGCCAGCTCCGGCCGCCACTTGCCGATCGGCTCGTCCAGCGCGACCCTGCCCTCCTCCACGAGGATCAGCAGTGCGGCGGCGGTGACGGACTTGGTGATCGAGGCGACCCGGAAGATGGAGTCCCTCGCCATCGGGGTGCCGTCACCGGCGTCCTGCGTGCCGACGGCCACCGCCTCCAGCTGGTCGCCATTGCTGTCGAAAGCACAGACTTCCGCACGGGCCGACGGGCCGGGAATCATCGGCGTCGACAGGTTGGAGACGTTCTCAAGTACGGTTCCGCGCAATAGAACGTTGAGCGTATTGGCGGGCGGTCGACGGAAGGCCTCCTCGATCTCCGGGAACACGCCGGGCCAGATTGCTGCCGTGACGGCTCCGTACGGCTGTCGAAGAAGGCTCGGTTCGGCTCGGTGGCCGCGTTGATGCGACGGTCAGAACTCATCACCTCGACCTCAGCAGCTGGAACAATGAAAGATCTTGCACACGTCACCGGGGAGATTCGGCTGTGAAGGTCGGACTGGCACGTTCCGCTGCGATCCAATGGGTTGCGCAATACGCCCAACCCGATGCTGGCTTCCGAGGGGCGTACTTCAGCGGCTCGACCGTCGGGCTGCCGGACGACGCGGAGCTGTCACCCTCCTCCGACGTCGACATCTTCGTCGTCACCGCCCAGGAGAATCCACCGGCCAAGCCAGGGAAACTTCGCTTCCAGGACGCTCTGCTGGAAGTCAGCTACCTGCCCTGGACCGAACTCGCCTCCGCCGACGACGTCCTGGCGTCCTACCACCTGGCCGGCAGTTTCCGCACCGGCGCGATCATCGATGACCCCACGGGCGAACTGCACAAACTGCACGCACACATCTCGCGCCACTTCGCCGCTCGGACTTGGGTCCGCCGCAGGTGCCAGGATGCCCGCCGTCGGATCGAAACCCGCCTCGCTGCGATCGACACCTCGGCGCCGTGCCACGAGCAGGTGCTCGCTTGGCTGTTCCCCACTGGCGTGACCTGCCACGTCCTCCTTGTCGCCGCCCTGCGCAACCCCACCATCCGCCTGCGCTACGTGGCTGCTCGCGAGGTCCTCACCGAATACGGCCACCTCAGCCTCTACCCGGAACTTTTGAACCTTCTCGGTTGCTCACACCTGCCCGCGCCGCGGGTCCAGCACCATCTGCGTGAACTCGCCGCGACGTTCGACGCCACCGTCGAAGTGGCGAAGACCCCGTTCTTTTTCAGCAGCGACATCACGTCCACCGCACGGCCGATCGCGATTGGCGGAAGCCAGCGGCTCATCGACTCAGGCGACCACCACGAGGCTGTCTTCTGGATCATCGCGACCTTCGCCCGCTGCCACACCATCCTGGCGGCCGATGCCCCCCACTTGCACGAAGCCCTCGCCCCAGCCTTCCGGGCAGCCGTCGCCGACCTCGGTATCAGCTCCACCCACGACCTCATCCACCGGGCCGAAGAGGTGACCCGGTTCCTGCCCCGGCTCTGGCAGACCACCGAGGACATCCTGCGCAGCAACTCCAGCATCACCGAATAGCAGAGGAAAGACATCAACCTGGCCGCCGAGCGGTGTCAGTTCCGGCAAGTCTGTCGTGGTGGCGTCGAGGGGGCGCCGGTTCGTCCGGCAGACGGCACGGCTGCGATGGACGCACATCTCGGCCGGCCTCGCGCTCACGGGCCGGGTCGGCGCCCGTATCGGCGGACGACTTCGGGGCACCGGTCAGACGGAGCACGGGGGTGCGGCTGATCGCTTCGTTCCCGGGTCCGCCCATTGCGAGCAGGGGCGTGCCGGGCACCTGCTCGTCGAAGAATCCGACCACTGGTCGAAGGCCGTCTGACCCTGGCGGGCATGTGCCGTGGCACGCTCCTCGCGGGATGGTCGGCGACCGGGTGGAAATGGTCTTTCCCCTGCTGGGGATCAGCTGCTGAGGTCGAACACGCCCCACGCGGTGAACGGCTCGGCCTGGACGTAGATCTTGCTTCCCCGGCTGACGACGCGTTGGCGGCCGGGGGCAGGGCCGTGGGGCAGGGTGAGCAGGCCGACGTCCGTTGGCTCGACGGATGTTTCGGTGATCTCGCCGTGGGTGAGTCGGTCCCGCTCCTCGCCGTAGCCGCCGTAGAAGGCGACCCGATCGCCGTGGACGGCCAGCGCACGGGCGCCTCGTACGTGGTTCGCCCACACTGCTACGGGGCGGTCGGGGCGTATCTCGACGAGCGGGAAATCCGTGTAGGGGCACGCCCAAGCGGTGGTGCCCGACACATTCAGGGCGTAGCAGTCGAAGAGACCGGGGATGCGGGCGCTGTCTGACGTCCAGGCGAGCTGGCCTGTGGTGCTCCAGCGGCGGATTCCGGCCGGATTCTCGTCGAAGTGCCCGACCCAGATATGGCCGGCCTCGTCCACGAGCAGGTGCTCGATGGCGTCCCCGACGGAGAAGGACGAGGTCTCGCGGCCGAGCACGTCGAAGACTTGGACCTGGTTCGCGTCCTCGTGCCGACTCGCGCGAGACGCGGCCACGACGAACCCGCCGTCGGGCAGGCGGTCCAGGCGCGGCCAGCGGGCCCGCACAGCGCTCAGTTCGGTGAGTTCGACGTTGCCGCCCGGATCGACGGAGACGACCAGGGCGTCGAAGGGCAGGACATCGACGCCGGGCTGCGGAGCGCGTTCGGCAAGCAGCCAGTGGGCGGCGCCGAAGACGTCGACCGTACTGGTCAGGACGTGGCGGTTGTGGTGCGCTCGGGGGAGGTCGGCGTAGGGAATGAGGGCGGTCTTCTGCACGGGCGGCTCTCCTGGGTTGCGGTCACGGCCATTGGGCGGGTGAGTGGCAGCCGGCGGCGCGCGAGCAGTGGAGAGGGGAGCGGGGCGCCTAGACGGCATGGCCCTTTCTGGTCGTCATGAGGTGATCATTGTCGACGTCCGACCTCGTGACAAACCCATTTGCTGCACAGGACCTGCTGGGTCGGTCGTGGCGCGCGAACCGGGTTACCACCGGGCGCGCAGTACACCGTCGCTGTCTGGGAGGGCAGCACAGAGCAGTGGGCGGTGTGCGGCCAGAGACAAAGGCAGGGCGCAGGCGGCTCGGGCATCGGCCACGTGGACGCTGAGTTCTTGGTAGTCGGTGTCGTCGACTATCGCGTGGCTGATCGTCCCGTCCTGCGCCTCCCAGACGAACTCGACGGCCTCCTCCTGGGGCAGTGCGGCGAGGACGGCGCCAACGTTCGGGGTCAGGTCGGGCCAGACGGTCAGCAAGGCGCGCGGGCGGAGACCCGCGCGCACCGTGTTGAGGTTCTTCGGCGTGATTCGGTGCCAGCGTGAGGCGCCGCGGACGTGGCTTTCCTCGAGGAGCAGCGCATGGCGCGAGGCCAGCGCGGCGTGCACGCGTATCCAGAAGTGCTCGTCGGCGGGCTCCGTCACTTCCGCTTCGTCGAACTCGGCCGCGTAGGGGGAGGACGGCAGTGGCTCAATGAAGAGGCCGAGTTCGCGGGTACGTGCCACGGCTTCCGCGCAGGGCCGGTCGCTGCCCACGTACATGTATTGATCCCACCCGACGTGCACGGTGAAAACGTCGCCGACCTCCAGCCGACACCAGGCTCCCTGGTCGCGGAGCATCACACGAACCAGCTCCAGAGCGACCGGAAGGGAGACCTGGGCCCCGTCGTGGTAGCCGGTGAGGTCGGGTGGGAACAGCCCGCTGAGGCCGTGCCCCGCAACTGAGGGCTCCACGCCGAAGTGGACGGAGCCGGTGACGTAAGGATCGCGGATCTCCAGCCGGTCGATGCCCGAGCTTTCCGCGAAGGCGGCCATCGCCGCGAGGTAAGCCGCTTCGACGGGTCCGTGGTCGCTGGTCGTGTCCTCGGCGCCGGTGTAGTGACCGTGCTCGTTGCGGTCGGCGGGGTCGTATTTGGTGATTCGGTGGACGAAGACGGGCGGCACGCTGCTCCTCGGACGGGGCGGAAGAAGCCCAGCGTAGGTCTCGGTCCTGACTCCGCGGTCCGGGGGGCGGCAGCCCCTGCGTCGACGGGTTCGAGTGTCGATGATCGTCCACTCGGGCGCGGTGAGACTCGTCGAGGAGGACGGCTCGGTGAGGGCGGCGATTTCGGCGATGCGCTGAAGTGCGTCCTGGCAGGCATCGGCGTTGCCCGGCACTTCTGCCAGGTGCGCATGGCGCGTAACTCGGCCGCGTGGCGTGAGGTTGGTATCAACCGTAGGACCAGGACCAGGACCCGGTGGAGGCTCGGACGGAAGGTCGTTGACCGGGCAGGCTGTGAACGCGTCTGTGCGCCGATCGCCGAACGATGGGGCACCGTTGAGGTGTCGCGCCGCGCTATCTGTCCGAAAATGAGCGGACCGTCATCACCGACCTGTTCCGGGCCAAGCAGTCCCTTCGGGCTGGCTCGAAGGAGGGGTAGGTACGGTGCGATCCAGAGCTGAAGGAGTTCATTCAGCAGCACCTGGACCGCCGTTGGAGCCCGGAGCGGATTAGCCAGGTCCTGCGCGCTGCCTTCCCGGACGGGTCTGACCGCCATCAGGCGCACGAGACCATCTACCAGGCGATCTACCTGCCGCATCGCCGTCGTCGCCGTGTTGCTGGGCGAGCGGCTCGCTTCATCGACTCGGGCACCCTGATCAACCAGCGCCCGGCTGAAGTCGCGGGCCGCCAGATTGCCGGATATGGAGGGCGCCCGCTCCTTGACCTGGAAAGGCAGGGAACCGGGCTGACGAGCTCGCCGAGGAGTTCGGCGAAGGCGGGAGGGCGTCGCGGACGCACTCGGCTCCCCGACCGTCGGGCAGGTGCAGGAGCTTGACATAGCGGCTGGTGCGGTCGACCAGGATGCCCACGCCGATCTATTGTCCTGGCCGCTATGCGGTCGACCTCTCACCGGCTGAGCGCGCTTCACTATGCTCGTGGCAAGACTGCAGTGATCACGTGTTGCGACGCTCGCGTTCGCAGGACCGGTCGGGAAGGCACGCCCCATGCCCAGGGTAGTCAGCGACGACGGCACCACCGCCAACGGTTCTTCCCTGATCCACGAGACAGTCCGGGAAGGGGCGAGAACGGCCGCGACCGCCGCGCTGGAAGACGAAGCCAACGCCTGCATAGCCGAGTTGGCCGACCAGCGCGACACGTACGGTCGGCGGCTTGTGGTCCGCAACGGCTACCGCCGGCCCAGGAAGGTCACCACCGCGGCCGAGGTAGTGGAAGTGAAGGCCCCTAGGGTGAACCACAAGCGGGTCGACGAGGCCACCGGCGAGCGCAAGCGGTTCTCCCCGGCGATCCTGCCGCCGTGGTGCCGCAAGTCCCCACCGCCGCCCTGGCGATGGTCTTCAGGCTTGTCCAGTCCGTTCAGCGGTGGTGGCGGCCCGTGAACGCACCCCACTTCGTCGCCATCGGCCGCGCCGGAGCCCGCTTCGAACGCGGCCAGCTGGTCGAACGTCCTGAGGCGGTCGCTGCATGAGCCGACCGTCGCACGGCATGCTGCATCACCTCGAGCTGTGGGTGCCAGACCTTCATCGCGCGCTCGCCTCTCTCGGCTGGCTGCTGGAAGCGCTGGGGTACGCCCACTTCCAGAGCTGGGAAGGCGGACGCAGCTGGCGGCTCGGGGCGACCTACCTGGTCATCGAGCAGTCGCCGGCCCTCACCGCCGAAGACCATGATCGCTGCCGCCCAGGGCTGAACCACCTGGCCTTCCACGTCGACGATGCCGCCACGGTCGAGAAGCTGGTGGCCGACGCCGCCCAGCACGGCTGGCACCTGATGTTTCCCGAGCGGCATCCCTATGCGGGCGGCGGACAGCACTATGCCGCCTATCTGGAGAACGACGACGGCTTCGAAGTCGAACTTGTCGCGATCAACTCACCTGAACGAAAGTGAGATCGACAGGGTCGGCAGCCGTCCCGACGAGGGCAGCATCGGCTTCTATGCCGACGTTGTCGTCCAGGGCGAGACGGCCTACGTTTTCCACTTCACGCACCCGGGCCGCGTGGCCCGGTCACCGACGACGACGGAACCTACGCCACCCGCCGCTCCTCCCTCCAGGGCGCCGTCGCCAGGGTCGTCGACGGCAGGCTGCACTGCGCCGCGACGAGCCCGTACGGCTCGAGCTGCACCCTGATCCCGGACAGTCGGTGCAACGTCCCCGACCGTCGCCACCGACAGCAAAGGAACCTGAACGACATATGCGTTATCGCGAACTCGGCCGTACCGGACTGACCGTGTCCGAGATCGGTTACGGTGCCTGGGGGTTGGGCCAGGGGGCGTGGGTCGGCGCCGACGACGACTCCGGCGTCCGTGCCCTGCACCGAGCCCTCGAGCTGGGCGTCAACTTCATCGACACCGCCAGAGGGTACGACCGCAGCGAACGCGTGGTCGGCCGTGCGCTCAAGGAGCTCCCGGGCGGCGGCGACGGTGTGTACGTCGCGACGAAGGCCGGGCCCCGTGTCCCGGTCCCGCTGGAGTCCAGCGGACTCGACGTCACGGAGACGTTCCCCGGCTGGCACCTGCGCGAGAGCGTGGAGACCAGTCTGCGCGAACTGGGCCGGGACCACGTCGACTTGCTCCAGTTGCACACCTGGGAGGACGAGTGGACCGGCCGCGGCGACCTCCTGGAGACCGTTGACGCCCTCAAGCAGGAGGGCAAGATCAGGTTCTTCGGGATCTCGGTCAAGGACCACCAGCCCGACAACGTGCTCGACGTGCTGCGCACCGGGGTGCTGGACACCGTTCAGGTCATCTACAACATCTTCGAACAGGCCCCCTCCCAGGCTCTGTTGCCGGCCTGCGAAGAGCACGGCGTGGGCGTGATCGGGCGGGTCGTCCTCGACGAGGGCGCTCTGACGGGCTCGGTCCGCTCCGGGGTCACCTTCCCCGAGGGGGACTGGCGCAACTGGTACTTCCGGGAGGACCGGCCCGCCCAGGTCGAGAAGCGGGTGGACGCCCTCCTTGCCGACCTGGGAATCGCCGTCGAGGAACTCCCGTCCCTCGCTCTGCGGTTCGCGCTCGCCGGGCCGGCGGTCTCCACCGTGATCGTCGGGATGCGGTCGCTGACGAACGTGGAACGCAACGCGGCGGTCGCCGTGGAACCGCCGCTGTCCCCCGAGCAACTCGCGCTGCTGGCCAGGCACCGCTGGCAGAAGAACTTCTACAGCTGAGCCGGCCGCACGGCCCCTGCCCTGCCCTGCTTTTGGCAAGAACCTGCGGAGTGGTGCGGTCGTTCAGCCGCACCTGTCCGTTGACCTCTTCGCCGCGTACCGCGAGGCCCTGGGCGATGTTCGCGCCGGGGCAGGAGGCGGCGTAGTCGCGTTCGGTGGTTCCCAGGCCGCTCATGGCGTGGGTGGTGACCGGGTTGAGGGTCTTGCCGCGGAAGTCGAGGGCTTCGGTGAACGTCGCCATGATCATGGGTGCGCGAACGTTCCACATGGGGCTGGCCAGGAGGATGATGTCGTAGCTTTCGAGGGAGGGCGGGCGGCCTTCGATGGCCGGGCGGGCGTCAGCGGCCTGCTCGCGGACGTTGCGCTGGAAGTCGCGTCGTAGTTGTGCGGGTAGGGGTCGGCGGCTTGGACGCGGTGGGTGTCGCAGACGATGCGGCCGGCGATCTTTTCGGCGAGCACCTCGGTGTTGCCGACGGCCAGGTTGGTACGGCCGGCGTAGTGGTAGTTCTCGCCCGGGCGGGAGAAGTAGGCCAGCAGGACTCGTTTCCCGTTGCTTCCGGTCGTCGCGGGGGAGTGGGAGGCGTGGGGATGCCGGACCGCGGTGAGGACGGTGAGCAGCCAGCCAGGGCGCCGTGGTGCTGCGGCGTAGTCATGGTGGGCGGCTCCCGGTGAACCGTGGAAGCCGGGCGGGTGCCCCGGGCATTCGCTTGAGGGCACCCGCGGCCGGCGAGGGGCAGTGGGTGAGGCGTTCAGTTGTCCAGGCGGCGCCCTGCGAGCCAGGTGACCATCTCGGGGTCGTGGTGGTCGAAGAACAGGGAGCTGCCGGTGTCGAGGGTGGCGATCTGGGCCATCTGCTCGTCGGTGAGTTCGAAGTCGAAGACGTCGATGTTCTCGGCCATGCGCTCGGCACGTACGGACTTGGGGATGGCGACAACGCCGCGCTGGGTGAGCCAGCGCAGGACGACCTGGGCGACGGACTTGTCGTATGCCTTCCCGATCTCGGTGAGCAGCGGGTTGGTGAACAGGTCGTTCTTGCCTTCGGCGAAGCCGCCCCAGGACTGGATCTGCACCCCGTGCTCGCGCATGAGGGCGTGGTAGTCGGCGCGCTGGAAGAAGGGGTGGGTCTCGATCTGGTTGACCTGCGGGGTGATCTCGTTGTTGATGATCAGGTCGATCAGCCGGTCGGGGTAGAAGTTGGCGACCCCGATCGCCTTCGTCAGGCCTTCGTGGCTGAGGGCCTCCATGGCGCGCCACTGGCCGTAGACGTCGCCGAAGGGCTGGTGCATCAGGTACAGGTCGAGATGGTCCAGGCCCAGCTTGTTGAGGGACGTCTCGAACGCGCGGCGGGTGTTGTCCTCGGCGGGGGCGTCCTGGACCCACAGCTTGGTGGTGACGAACAGTTCCTCGCGCGGGATGCCGCTGGACTTGATGGCGCGGCCGACGGCTTCCTCGTTGCCGTAGGCGGCGGCGGTGTCCAGCAGGCGGTAGCCGGCGGCCAGTGCCTCGGAGACGGCGCGCTCGGTGTCCTCGGCGGGGATCTGGTAGACGCCGAAGCCGAGGATCGGCATCTCGAGGCCGTTGTTGAGGGTGACGGTCTGCATGAGGGCAAAGTCCTTCTGGAGAGCGGGGCCGGTGGTCAGGGGCGGATGAGGGCCTTGAGGACCTGGCGGTCGGCCATGGCCCGGTAGGCGTCCGGTGTCCGGTCGAGGGTGAAGTCCTGGTCGAAGACGCGGCCGGGGGTGATGGTGCCGTCCAGGACGTCGGGCAGCAGCTGCTCGATGTAGGCGCGGGCGGGGCTGGCGCCGCCGGTGAGGGTGATGTTGCGCATGAACTCGGCCGGGCCGATCGGTCCCTGCTCGTACTGGGGGACGCCCAGGCGGCTGATGGTGCCGCCGTCGAGGACCGCCCCGAGCGCGGTGTCGAGGGCCTGGCGGGTGCCGACGGCCTCGATCACCTTGGCCACGCCGCCGGTCAGCTCGCGGATGCGGGCGATGCCCTCCTCGCCGCGCTCGGCGACCACGTCGGTGGCGCCGAACTCGCGGCCCAGGCTGGTGCGGGCTTCGTGGCGGCCGGCGAGCACGATCCGCCCGGCGCCGAGCCGCTTGGCGGCGATCACCGCGCACAGGCCGACCGCGCCGTCCCCGACGACCAGCACCGCGTCGCCGCGGCCGATCCCTGCGGTGACGGCGCCGTGATGGCCGGTGGTCATCACGTCGGAGAGTGCCAGCAGCGACGGCAGCAGCGCGGAGTCGGCGGCCACCGGCAGCTTCACCAGGGTGCCGTCCGCGTACGGGACGCGGACGGCTTCGCCCTGCCCGCCGTCCACGCCGTCGAAGCCGTACCGGCCGCCGTTGCGGCACGAGATGTGCAGGCCCTTGGCGCAGTAGTCGCAGGTGTTGTCGCTGTAGGTGAACGGGGCGACGACCAGATCACCGGCCTTGAGGCCGGTCACGTCCGCGCCGGTCTCCTCCACGAGGCCTAGGAACTCATGGCCCATGGGGCGGCCGGTGTCGGTGGCGGGCATCGACTGGTAGGGCCACAGGTCGCTGCCGCACACGCACGCGGCCAGCGTGCGCACCACCGCGTCGGTCGGCTGGAGGATTTTCGGGTCGGGCCGGTCCTCGACGCGGACGTCTGCGGCTCCGTACATCACTGCTGCACGCATGAAAGGTGTTACTCCAAACGAGGGGCGGGGGGCCACGCGTAGCGCGGCGTGCCGGTGCGGGGTCAGCGTTCGAGCATCCGCGCCTGGGCCTCGGTGTGGGTGTCGCCGGCGGCGGGCGGCAGGCTGGAGAGCGTGTCGAGCTGCTCGGCGGTCAGCGTGACGGCATCGGCGGCGGCGTTCTCCTCGACCCGGCTGACGCGCTTGGTGCCGGGGATGGGGGCGATGTCGTCGCCCTGAGCGAGCAGCCAGGCCAGCGCCACCTGACCGGGCGTGGCACCGGCCTCGTCGGCCAGGGCCTTGACCTCGTCAGCGAGCGCCAGGTTGTGCCGGAAGTTCTCGCCGGTGAAGCGCGGGTTGTCGCGGCGGAAGTCGTCTTCGTCGAACTGGTCGGTGGAGCGGACGGCGCCGGTCAGGAAGCCGCGGCCGAGCGGGGAGAACGGCACGAGACCGATGTTCAGCTCCCGCAGTACGGGCAGGACACGGTCCTCGATGCCGCGGGTGAACAGGGAGTACTCGGACTGCACCGCGGTGACCGGCTGCACCGCGTGGGCGCGGCGGATCGTGTCCGGGCCCGCCTCGGAGAGGCCGAAGGCGCGGACCTTGCCCTCGGCGATCAGCTCGCCCACGGCGCCGGCGGTCTCCTCGATCGGCGTGTTCGGATCCACCCGGTGCTGGTAGTACAGGTCGATGTGGTCGGTGCCCAGCCGCTTCAGGGAGCCTTCGACCGCGGTGCGGATGTTGGCCGGGCTGGAGTCCAGGTTCCACGCGCCCTCACCGGTGTGCGAGACCAGGCCGAACTTGGTGGCCAGCACCACCTTGTCGCGGCGGCCCTTCAGCGCCCGCCCGAGCAGTTCCTCGTTGGTGTAGGGGCCGTAGATCTCGGCGGTGTCGATGAGCGTGACGCCCAGCTCCAGCGCCCGGTGCACGGTCCTGATCGACTCCGCGTCGTCGGTGCCGGAGCCGGTGTAGCCGTGGGACATCCCCATGGCGCCCAGCCCGATCCGGGAAACTTCCAGGTCACGCAGTTTGATGTACCGCATCTTGCCCTCTTCCGATCATGGTGTCGCCTGGCCTCTCGCGCTCGCCCGGTCCGGCAGGTCGTGTCGGTTGAAGCCCGGGCGGCAGCCAAGGGGTCCGGCGTCTTCCTCACTCACCTTCGCCCGGAATGCTCCGGTGTGGCAGGGCGGGCTCTTCGGGGGTAACGACAGGGCCCCCCTCCCGCCCGCGAAGCGAGTGCCCGGCGGGTGAGACTGGAGCCATGGCATCGACGAGCGCGCACAGCGAGGGCGCCGAGCTGGGCCGCTTCCTACGCGCCCGCCGCACCCAGACCAATCCCGAACACGTCGGCCTCACCGTCGGCGCCGGCATTCGCCGCACCCCCGGCCTGCGCCGCGAGGAGCTGGCGACCCTCGCCGGGATCAGCATCGACTACTACGTGCGCCTGGAACGCGGCAAGGAGACCCGTCCCAGTCCCGCAGTCCTCGACTCGCTCGCCCGCGCTCTGCAGATGGACGACCAGGAGCACCAGCACCTGCGTGAACTCGCCACCCGTGCGGCCCGCTACGCCCCTGAGCCGCCACCGGCCCCGAGCCGCACCGTGCGCCCCCACCTGAAGCTGCTGCTGGAGTCGCTGCGGCCGAACCCGGCCTACGTCATCAGCCGCAGCATGGAGATGCTGGCCTGGAACCCGGGCGGCCTCGCCCTGTACGCGGGCCTGGAGGACTGGCCGGCCAAGCATCGCAACCTGGCCCGCTATCTCTTCCTCCACCCGGCCGCGCGGGATCTCTTCGGCGACTGGGACCGCCAGATCACGGGCTGCGTCGCCAGGCTGCGCGCCGTCGCCGGCACCGCCCCCGACGCTCCCGACCTGACCAACCTCGTCGGCGAGCTCCTTCTCAAGAGCCCCGACTTCGCCCGGCTGTGGGAGCGTTACGAGGTCACCGGCCGCAAGCCCGCGCAGAAGACCTTCCAGCATCCCCGCGTCGGCACGGTCACCCTCACCTCCCAGTCCATGCACCTGGAAGGCACCCCCGGCCAGCGCATCGGCGCCTACACCGCCGAACCCGGCACACCCGACCACGACGCCATGACGCTGCTCGACATGACCGCGCCCGCAGCCGCGCCCAACCGGGAAATTCCGCACACGTCACCCTGACCGTTGTCCTCACAAACGGTGTCGAGCTCGGCCTTCGATGCCGTCGGCGGTGTGGTCGGCGAGCCGCGCGGCCGCCTGTTCCGGGTCGGTGGTGGGTCGGGCACAGTGACCAGGGCGCCGCCGGGCCGTGCGATCAGGTGGGCGGGAGCGCGACGGCAGCGCAGGCTGCACTGCGGCGGCAGGCGCGGCTGGGACGCTCGAACGCGAGACGGCCCGCCTCCCGCACGATGAGCTCGCCGTCCGGTGCCGTCGAGCCGGGCAGCCGGCTGTTCCCGGATGCGGTCTCCGGGAGCGAAGCCGCCATGCTCGTGCCCCGCAAAAGGGGATGGGCGGCGGGCCCTGGTCTGCGTCGACGCGGGCCCAGTAGTGCTGCACTCACGGTCGGCGCACCTGCTCACCCTGGCAGCAGTGCGGTCGGCAATCCGAGTGCGCGTGCGCCCCCGGCTACTGCGCTGACCATGGTTGTTCAGCGCAGTAGCCAGGGGCTGTGTTGTCGTGCGTTCTGATGCCGCGGTCGCTCACCGTCCGCAACGCACCTCACCGCCCCGGCGGTGGCGCCGGGACGGCTGAGAGGTCTGGGCCGATTCCGGGAATCAGACGGCGACGAGTTCCGGCTCGCGGTCCAGTGTTTTGACCGTGGGCTTCTCGTTCGGCTTGTTCGGCTTGTTCGGCAGGGAGAGCCGGACGACCTTGTGCCACGCGGAGAACACCTGCTTGGGCAGCGGGCCGGTGACGTATTCCAGCTCGTACTTCTCGAACAGCGCGCGTACCTTCACCGCGACCTCGGCGTACCGGTTGCTGGGCAGGTCCGGGAACAGGTGGTGCTCGATCTGGTGCGACAGGTTGCCGGTCATGAAGTGCATGGCCTTGCTGCCGCTGATGTTCGCCGAGCCCATCATCTGGCGCAGGTACCACTGGCCGCGCGTCTCGCCCTTGATCGAGCGGCGCTCGAAGACCTGCACGCCCTCGGGGAAGTGCCCGCACATGATCACCGAGTGGGACCAGACGTTGCGGACCAGGTTCGCGGTGAACGTGGCGGCGAGCGTGGGCAGGAACGACGGGCCCGACAGCAGCGGGTGGATCACGTAGTCCTTGAGGACCTGCTTGCGGATCTTGCGGCCGACGGCCTTGGCCCGCGCGCGGAACTCCGGGTTGTTGCGGCGGCGCTTGTGCAGGTTCTTGCCGAGTTCCAGGTCGTAGGCGGCGATGCCGTACTCGAAGAAACAGGCGTTGAGGAAGTTCCACAGCGGCTGGCCGAGGTGGAAGGGGTGCCACTTCTGGTCCTCGTCGACGCGCATGATGCCGTAGCCGAGGTCGTTGTCCTTGCCGATCACGTTGGTGTACGTGTGGTGCAGCTCGTTGTGCGAGTGCTTCCACTGGTCGGCCGGCGAGACGTGATCCCATTCCCAGGTGGTGGAGTGGATCTTCGGGTCCCGCATCCAGTCCCACTGGCCGTGCAGGATGTTGTGGCCGATCTCCATGTTGTCCATGATCTTCGCCACGGACAGGCCGGCGGTGCCGAGCACCCACGCGGGCGGGAAGATCGAGAACAGCAGCACGCCCCGGCTGACCAGCTCGAGCGTGCGCTGCGCCGAGATGACCTTACGGATGTAGGCGGCGTCTTTCTCGCCGCGGTCCGCGATCACCTCGTCGCGGATGGCGTCCAGCTCGCGGCCGAGCTCTTCGATCTGCTCCGCGGTCAGGTGGGCGGTGGGGTCGATGGCGGTCACGGTGCTCCTACCGTTCGATGTCGCAGGGGCCCGCCGCGGCGGACACGCAGGTCTGGATGAGGACGCCCGGCTCGGCCTCGGTGATCTCGCCGGTGCGCAGGTCGCGGACGGCGCCTGCCTTGAGCGGTGTGACGCAGCCGAAGCAGATGCCCATGCGGCACCCGGAGGGCATGAGCACGCCGGCCCCCTCGCCGACGTCCAGCAACGGCGTGGCGCCGTCCGCGTCGACGGTCTTGCCGGTGGTGCTGAACGTGACCTCGCCGCCGTCGCCGGTGACGACGATGCTGGGGCGGAAACGTTCGGTGTGCAGGCGCTCGTGGACGCCGTGATCGCTCCAGTGCTTCTCGGCGGCGTCGAGCAGGCCCGCGGGCCCGCAGGCCCAGGTCTCGCGCTCGGCCCAGTCGGGCACGAGTTCGTCGAGACGGGTGATGTCGAGGATGCCGTCGGTGTCGGTGTGCACCTCGGTGAGCCGCAGCTTCTTGTCCGCGACCAGGTCGTGCAGTTCGTTGCGGAAGATCACGTCGTGCGGCTGTGGCGCGCAGTGGACCATGACCACGTCGTCGAACTCGGTGTCGCGCAGCATGCCCATCACGGGCGTGATGCCGCTGCCGGCCGTCAGGTAGAGCACCTTGGCGGGCTTGGTCCGCGGCAGCACGAAGTCACCGGTCGGGTGGTCGAGGTGGATCAGCGTGCCCGGTTTCGCTCTGCGGACCAGGTGGTTGCTGACCTTGCCGTCCGGGATCGCCTTCACGGTGATCGTGACGCGGCCGTCCGGGCGGTTGGTCGGCGAGGTGAGGGAGTAGGCACGCCACAGGCGCACCCCGTCGACGTCGACCCCGATCCGTACGTACTGACCGGCCGTGTGGCCGCGCCAGCCCCGTCCCGGCCTGATCACGATCGTCGCGGCGTCACCCGTCTCGGGGTGCACGGCCTCGATGCGCCCACGCAGGTCTGCGCCCGCACGCAGCGGGCTGACCAGGTCGAGGTAGTCCGACGGCAGCAGCGGCGTCGTGACCATCTCCAGCAGTTTCCACGCCCTGCTGCGGAGGGCTGTACTCGTCATGACTCCAGCTTGCTGCGCCTCAAGGCGTAAAGTCCTGACCGTAGGACGTAAATCTGGCTGGCTGAATTGTTCGCAGGGAATAGAAACGTGAGCCATGCAACCCAGAGGGCCAGCGAGCTGGCCTTGGACGAGACGACGGTCACCGCGCTTCGGGCCGCGCTGAAGAGCACCGCCGACGAGGTCGTCCAGGCGATCATCGACGAGGTCCCTCCCTACGCCAACGCCCTTGCGGGCCACATGGGCGCCACCATCCGCCGAGCCGTCCGCACCGCCCTGGGGCACTACCTGGACCTCGCGAGCGGGAACGCCACCGGCGGCGACGCCGGTGACGCGGCCTACGAGCTGGGCCGCGGCGAGGTGCGCGACGGCCGTTCGATGGACGCCCTGCTCAGCGCCTACCGCGTCGGCGCCCGTGTGGCCTGGCGTTGCCTGGCAGCGGGTGCCGTACCCGCGGGCCTGCCCGCTGCCGAGGTCGCCAAGTTCGCCGAGCTGACCTTCGCCTACATCGACGAGCTCTCCGCCGCGAGCGCCGCGGGCCATGCCGACGAACTGGCCGCCCGGGGCAGGGACCAGGAGCGTTACCTGGAACACCTGGCCCGCGATCTCCTCGCCGGCGCGAGCCCGGACGTGCTGCTGGCCTCTGTCCAACGGGCCGGATGGCAGCCTCCGGTTTCGCTGACCGCGGTCCTGCTGCCCGCCGCCCAGGCCCGGCCTGCCTACCGCGCGCTCGACCCGAACACCCTCGTCCTGGACGATCTGCCGGACGCCACCGGTGTGCTGCTCGTCCCCGATGCCGATCGATCACATCTCCTACGGCAGCTGACCGACCGCACCGCCGTGGTCGGCCCACCTCGGCCATGGACTCGTGCGTCCGCCTCCTACGCACGCGCCGTACGCGCGCGCGTGCTCTCCTCCGATATTCGCGACACCGAGGACCACCTGCCCGAGCTGGTGCTGAGCGCCGACGCGGACGCGTTCGCGGACCTGCGCGCCCGAGCCCTCGCACCGTTGCACCCCTTGCCGGCCGCGACCGCACGGCGGCTGGAGGAGACGTTGCGGGCGTGGCTGCTGCACCAGGGCAGGCGGGAGGAGGTGGCGGCGGCGTTGTTCGTCCATCCCCAGACGGTCCGGTACCGGATGTCGCAGGTGCGGGAGCTGTTTCCGGATCTCGCATCGCCACACCGGGTCCTTGAACTGACGCTTGCGGTCGGCCTGGGGGTCAGCTGACGCGAACGTCGGCCGTCCATGACCAGGCGACCGCGAGCGGTCCACGAATCGCGCCGCGTTTCCCGGTGCCGACAACTGCCCGCGCGTCCCGGGGGAGAGGAACGCTGTGGCGGATACGGCTCGACTGGATGCGGCGGGCCGCTCGCGACGGGGACCAGCGTGGTTCTGTGACGGCCCCGGCCCTCCTTGCGACAGGTCAGTCGGACGACCGACCGGAGGTCGGCCTGGCACGTCGCGCGAGGGATGATGGGGATGCAATGACGGAACGTGAGGTCAGGAGCTTGCATGGCGCAGCGGGTCCACCGACCCCGTGAGGACGCGGAGTTCGATTTCATCCTCGGGATGAGCAAAGTCCCGGTCCTCGCGTATTTCACCGGGACATGGCCCAAGGCAATCGAGCCCTGCCGGGTGATGGACCTCGTCGTGGGCGGCGTCGCCGACGAATACACGGGCCGCCTGACGGCAGTCCGCACCGACATCACGCGTTGTCCGGCCGCAACCGAGCGATACGGGATCACCGGAGCCCCGTCCTGCGTCCTGCTGAAGGAGGGAGAGGCGGTGGCACACACCACGGGGCCTATGACCACCGCCGAGGTACGGAAGTTCCTGGACGACCACCTCTGAGAGGCCGCTGCGGCAGGAGGCCGTGACGCTGGTCACCTCTTGTCCGGGGGGAGCTGCGCCGTACCTTGAGCGGAAGAGATGCTGGTGCTTCTCGCCAGTCTCGGAGTCGAGCTGGACGGCGCGACGAGACGAACGCCGTCTGATCGTTCACTCGTCGTAGTGCTGATCCCGGTCGCGATCTGTGCAGCGGCGTACGTTCCGCCGACGGCGCGGCCAGAAGCACTACTCGGGCACGTACTGGCCCTCCATGATGCGCGAACGTGCCGTCTACGAATCACGGCTTGAGCCGCCGCGCCTGCTCTGCGTCGACTTCGGCCAGGAGGTTACGACGGCCCTCGCCAGCCGTTCCTGCGCGAGGGTGCGCGTCACCCGTAGAGGTTCGAGGTGACGGTCAGGAAGACGAGGAGGTTCGGCACGGTCTCGACCTTGGCGAGCGCCCAGGCCTTGGGCTGCCCGTGCTGCCGGACGGCCACGAAGCCCCCGCCGACATCGATCGTCGCGACGGCCGACCAGGGCAGGACCCCTTCGCGTTCGGTGGAGATACCGGTGGCGTCCACGCTGAACGGGCCGTGGCTCACCTCGTGACCCGTACGGACCGCCTCCCACACCTTCTGGGTCTGGGCGCGGGCGATGGCCTCGGAGATCAGGGGCAGCCAGGTCCCGAAGTCGGCGAAGCGGGACGAGATCTGCGCTCTGGTGCCGTTGGGCGCTACCAGGGTGGAGGTGTGTGTGGTGTTGACAGGGGTCTTCGTGCCCTTGTAGATGATCACTTCCTGGACGGTCTCCTGGTAATGGACCGCCTGGTCCCAGCGAACCGCGAACAACTGCCCGGCGCCCCTGTCCACGAGCAGACCCCTCTCGAAGAGGTGCAGGCGTTGACTGCCGAGTCTCTTCCGGAAGTTGGGGCTGTTGAACAGGGCACCTATGCCAAGCGCGGAGAAGAACAGGGGATACCAACCCACCCACCAGCTTATGTGGACCCACAACAGGATGCCTCCGGTCGCCAGGCCGGCGATGCCGGTCAGGGAAGCGGCGAAGAACAGTCCTCGGTACTTCTCCTGCACGTTGACCTCCTTCCTCGGCAGGAAGGTGTGCTCGAGTCGGCCGAAGCCTCTACGGGAAGCCAGTTGGGCGACTTGAGGGGACGGGGAACCCGGCACGCTCATACAGGAGCCTCTGTTTCGTTTCGGAGCGACACTCGTCAAGGCCGCTTCAGCTGGTCACGTGGTCAATGAGTCGAGCGAGCAGACGAGTGCGGGGGATCATCCGGGCGATTTCGACGTACTCGGTGTCCGCGTGCGCGCCACCGCCCACGGCGCCCAGGCCGTCCAGCGTCGGACAGCCCGCCGCCGCGGTGTAGTTGCCGTCCGAGGCGCCTCCGACGGCGATCCCCCGCAGTGGTTCCTGGCCCAATTCCGCGGCGAGCCGGGAGGCGAGGGCGAACAGTTCGGCGGAGGACTCCGGTTCCATCGGCGGCCTTCTCCTGCCGCCCAGTACCTCCAGTCGGGCTCCGGGCAGCCGGGCGACGAGCCCCCGCATGAACTCGTCTATCCGGTCCTGCGCCGCCAGGGTCGGCACGCGCACATCCACCGACACCTTCGCCAGCCCGGGCACGGTGTTGAGAGTGGTGCCGGCCGTCAGCAGGGTGGGCGTGATGGTCGGTGCACCCAGGGTGGGGCAGGAGGCTCCGGTGGTGCCCATTGAGCCTGCGATCTCGGCGACGGCCAGGACCTGGTGAGCGGCCTCGATAGCGGCGTTGACCCCGTTGTGCGGTTCCAAGCCCGCGTGTGCGGCACGGCCGTGCACTACGACCTCGTACCGCGAAGTGCCCTTGCGGGCGGTCTTGAGCGCGCCTTCCTCGTCCGCGGACGCCTCCAGCACCAAGGCGGCCGCGCACCCCCGCACGGATTCCTCGATCAGCTGTCGGGAGGTCGCGGAGCCGACCTCCTCGTCCCCGTTGACCACAACACACACCCCCTCCGGGGAGGGCAGGGAGGCCAGCGCGTGGAACATCTGCACCAGGCCCGCCTTCATGTCCAGGACCCCGGGGCCGCGGGCGATCCCGTCGGCCACCGACCAGGGGTGGTTCTGAAGCGAGCCCATGGGCCACACCGTGTCGTGGTGTCCCACCAGCAGGACCCGCGGAGTGCCGAAGCTCCACCGCAGATGGGTCACACCGTCGACCACGATCACCTCCGGCCCGGCCCCCAACAGCCTGGTCCCCAGGGCGCTGACCACCTCGGCGCTGCGCGCCAGTGCCGCGTGGTCCGCGGAGAAGGACTCGCAGAGTACGAGGTCCTCCAGATCGGCCAGCATCGCCGGCAACGCGAGCGCGGCCCCGCGGGTCATCGGTCCCGCCCCATCTCAACTCCCCTTCGCATCAACACACTTCTCCCTCGGATTTCGTGGGCCACTGGAGAGCGCCGGCGCTCGCCCCCCTCAAGGCACCGCCGCGTGAACGACGTTAGGGCGAGGTATGGCATTCCACCAGCGACTGGATTGCATAGGATCCATGCATCTGAGGAATGCATCGGCGCAAGCTGGTGAGGGCCGCAGGAGAGGACCTCGGAGGAGGGGGAACGTGTTCGACATCGACGCGCTGCGGCTGCTCGTGACCGTGGCCGAGACCGGATCGTTCACGAAAGCGGCGGCCCGGCTCAACTACACGCAGTCCGCGGTGTCCCGGCGGATCGCCGCGCTGGAACAGCGGGCGGGTGGACCGCTGTTGGAACGGCTCCCCCGGGGCGTACGGCTGAATCCCGCAGGCCGTACCCTGCACCGGCACGCCATGGAGGTGCTCGACCGGCTGTCGCGGGCGGAGCGGGAACTGGCCGTGCTGCACGCGGGCCACGGCGGGCTGCTGCACATCGGCGCGTTCGCCACCGCCAACATCTCGCTGGTGCCCACCGCCTTGCGGACACTCCAGGACGCCAGGCCGGATGTCGAGGTCGTCGCGGTCGAGGGCCCGACCGACACGCTGATGGCGCGCCTCGCGGACGGGGTGCTGGACCTCGCCATCGTCAGCGACTACCCGTCCGGTCTGCCGTCGGCCGACGGCGTCACGACGACCGCGTTGTGCGAGGACGAGTTGTTCGTCGCTCTCCCACGGGGGCACCGCCTGGCCGAAGCCGGGACGATCGACCTGCGTGAACTGCGCGATGAAGCCTGGCTCCAGAACGCGTACGGTGACCGTCCCACGATGCTCGCCGACGCCTTCGCCAGAGCGGCCTTCACCCCCAGGAAGATCATCCGGATCGCGGAGTGGTCAGGGAAGTTCGGCTACGTGGCCGCCGGGCTGGGGGTGGCGCTGGTCCCCTCGCTGGCCGCCTGGGCGGTCCCCGACGAACTCGTCCTGCGCAGCCTCACCGATCCAGCCCTGCGCCGGACCGTACATGTGGCGCTGCCTGCCGTCCCGATACCGGCGGCACTGAAACTGCGGGATCTGCTGCACGACGCCGTCGGCTGAGCCGTTTTCCGGAGCGACCGGCCGGTACGCGAGGTGAGTGTGGGCACAAGGCGCCGGCTTCACTCCGCGTTGGAGCTCCGGCGGCACAGAAGGCGCCGTGAACCGCATCAAGAGGATCAAAAAAGCAGCTCTACGGACGCGCCGGATTCGCACTCCTGCGCAAGGCGATCCTGCTTCAGCGACCCTCCGCGACTACGTCCCACGGCGTGGTGCCAGAACCGCCTTCTGCTGTCACTCGTCAGACGCCTGGCCCGACAGTGGGATGCGAGGCCAAGACGCGGGCTGCGATCCGCAGCTGCGCTTCCCACGCCGTCTCCTCGAGCCCCAACGTGTACGCAGTGCAACACGCGCAGGGTGGGAGGAGCGCCAGGAATGCCTGCTCCTCAGCGGTCTCGACCTCTATATCCGACCACTCGTCCGACGCCAGCTCGGCGAGAGTTGTCTGACCGACGGTGAATCTCGTGGCCAGCCTGCGCAGCGCGTACCGTTGGGCCAGGCTGGAGTCGGGCAACGCGATCCCCAGTTCTGAGAGAGCGTGCTCGAATGTGTCGCGGATGTCCCGGGGGTCCGCGTGGCGGGGCAGACCGGCAAGCTCGCACAGGGCAGGAGTATCCACCCCCACCGCGAGCGCCTGGGCGGCGATCATCGGCAGGTCTTCCGGGCACGTCTGATCCGTCTGATAGAGCCAGGCTGCCTCTTCCAGAAAGAGAGGCACGCCGTGTGCAGGGCTGTCAGGCTCGGGCGTGTCTTCTATCGCTGGCATGGCGCATACCATGCCAGCACTACTCGCAAGAATGCCCGTAAATATGAGCGTCGGCGGATTTCCCCGTGACCCTGAGGGCTGGCCCAGAACTCGTGCCGTTTGCCGAGGTAGCCGTCCGCAACCGCTACCCAAGATCTGTGCCAGAGCCAAGTCTGGGCGTCACCGCATCCGTTGCCGGTTCCGTCCGGAACGCAGTGCGCCATTCGCGGTGATCGTATGGAGAGGCGCCGGACCCGACCGACGAGGCTGGCTTGGGGCTTCGCGCACTGTGAAACTGGCAGCCGGCCGTGGCGGCCTGTCCGAGCAGCATGCGGGGCCGCTGACATCTCACTGGCCGATCGTCGATCGAGGAGTCCAGATGCGTCTGCGCAAGCGTGCGGTTGCCGCCGTGTTCGTGACCACCGCAGCCTTCACCGCCATCGCCCCCCAGGCCGTGGCCGTCCACATGCCCTGGGAGACCAGCAGGACTCCCGCGGCCACGACCACCGACACCAACTCCACAGTTACCGGCGAGAGCGGCACGGTCACCGTGCTGTGCACCGGCGGCTGCTACCAGTAGGCGGCCAACTCGGGTACGTGAAGGTCCCGAGCAACGGGGGGCTTGACGCTTCCCGGCCCCGGTCCTCCGTAAGACACAACAGGCGTGCGGTGCCGACAACCGCTGAGAGCGGTGGGTGACTCCCGAAGCCAGGTGTTCCCCGAAACCCGCCGTCAACGGTGCTGAGTTCATAAGATCGCCAATGTTGCGACGCCCTGCCGAGGTCCGCACGGCCCGGCGTGAAGAAGGTCCTGCACGAGACATGACCTACGGCGCGAAGCTCCCCAAGGCCGTCAAGAGGATCACCGACGGCGTGGACCTGCTGCTTGCCTTCCACGGCTTCCCCGCCGAGCACTGGATCCGCTTGCGCACCGCGATGCTGATGCGTCGGCTTTAGCCACTTTCCGGCTGCGGACCAGGTCGCCCGGGGGCGTTGGCGGCGCAGCTGCCGCCCTGGACATGGCCGGCAAGCTCGTTGAGTCCGCCCAGCAGTGGTGGCGGGCCGTGCACGGACCCCACCCGTCGCCCGGTCCGTGCCGGAGCCCGCTTCGAGCGGCCGGCGCGCCAGCCTGTCGCAGGGTTGATCCTAGAACCATGCGGCCTGAACGAATTGATCCGCGGGGCATGACTCCTGCCCCCCTCTGAGCCCTCACGGCCCGAAGACGACGTGGCTCACGGACCCGGACGGATACCGGATCGAGTTGGTGGCGTGGCCGTCCGGACATCCCGACAGCATCACCGCAGCAGACTTCGCATGAGGCGGCCACGGTCTGCGGAGTGTCGAAGTTTTCCCTCGGCGTGACCGTGGCGCAACGTGCGGCTACATCCCACCCAATCCATCCACCGGGCCAGCCAAATCCCTCTGCAAGCCACGCAGTTGGTCTTCGAGAGCCAGCTCGCCCTGCCCATGGGTGGACATCCACCTCACCGACACCCCCGGCCCGGCCGGCGCACGCCCGCGCGCGCAGGCTACGCATGACTCTTGGACGGGGAAGACACAGGCATTGAGGTGGCTGAGGAGATCGGTGGTGCCCCGGCACACCGCGGGGGTGCGGGGCACGGTCCTGGTGAATGCTTGGCCTGTATCCGAATTCTTGAGGCGGGAGCCGAATACCGTGACCGATCTCGATCCTTTCACCGATCTGCTCAACTATCCGATGTACGTCGTGACCGCGCAGGCCTACGGGGAAAAGGCCGGATGCCTGGTCGGATTCGCCTCGCAGTGCTCGATTCAGCCCGCCCGGTTCATGGTCTGGCTGTCCAGAGCCAACCGGACCTACCGGGTGGCCGAGCGCGCCGACCGACTCGCGGTCCATCTTCTGCGCCGCGACCAGGACCGGCTGGCCCGGCTCTTCGGCGGTGAGACGGGCGACCACACCGACAAGTTCACCGAGGTCGCCTGGCACGCGGGACCGGGCGGTCTACCGGTCCTGGACGAGGCTCCCGCCTGGTTTGTCGGTCGCGTGGAGAACCGGATCGACGGCGGCGACCACATCGGCTTTCTGCTCGCCCCCGAGGCGGCGGGCAGGCTCACGGGCAGCCGCACCCCCGTTCTGACGTTGAACGACACCCGTGACATCGCTCCGGGCCATCCAGCGAACTGAGCGGCACCCCGTGCTGGGCTCCGTATCGGGGTTCCGACGTAGTCCGAGGTCCTGCGCGAGGGCGCTGTCTTCGGAAGCGGTAGTGGGCCTCGTTCCTGACCGGCTGCGCCGCGCGGGAGGAGTTCCGAGGCCGCGCTCGGAATGCCCCGTGATCCGGCCATGCAGAGGGTCTGTTCACTCGCAGACGCGAGTCTTCGGCCGTATGTTCACGTGGGGCAGATCTCCGGTTCAGGGATGCCGACCGCGGTTCTCGCAGATCATGGACGAGACATGAGCCTGAGCCTGAATCCACTCCTTCTCGTGCGGCCCGGCCGCCTGTTGGCCGACGGCGCGGTCGGAGCAGGAGTGTTTTCGGCCGTGTCCTTCGCGCTGCTCACCACGGCGCTCGCGGCCCTGGGCTATCACCTGGCCTTTGCGGAGGCGGCCTCTGGCACCGCATGTCTGGCCGCGGTGGTCGGTCTCTTCGCCGGGCGCCTTCTCTGTGTGAGGCGACCCAGGTCTCTGCTCTTCGACGTCGGTGCCATAGCTCTCGCGCAGGTGTCCACGTGCTGCTGGTTCGCGTGCCACAGCACCGACCTCAATCTTGTGCGCGCGGCATTTCACGGTGAGGTGGGGGGTGCTGTCCACCTCATGGCGACGATGGTCGCCGTGGGCGCTCTGCGCGCCGCCGGAGTCCCCCGATTCTGCATGTCCACCGTGGTGCAGAAGGGGCTGAGTGCCTTCGCGTACCTTCTGCGCGTGCTGATCTCCGCGCAGACCGCGGCGGCGCCGGCTGCCTACGTCAGTGGGTGTACCGGCGCCCGACGCAGCGGAGACGAGGAAGCCGTCTCCGAAGTACTGCCGGCCGGTGCGGTCGGGCGTCGCGGTCCTCCCTGAGCCGCCCGGCGCCCACCCGGTCGGCCCGCCGGACTCCTCACCGCGTGCTGCCGGGTACGCCGAAGCAGTGCCGTTTGCTTCCCCTTACTCTCCGCGCACTCGGGAAACCAGATGACCACACCACGTATCGACATCGTGCACCCTCGCGATCTGACAACCGGCGACCTCTGTCTCTGGAACGAACTCCACGCCCGGGCCGCCCCCGTGGCCAACCCCTTCATGAGCGCACAGTTCACCCGGTCCATCGGCCGTGTTCGGTCCGACACCCGGGTGGCGATCGTGCGAGACGGGAAGGAGCCCGTCGGCTACTTCCCCTACCAGCGCGGTCGGTGGGGTCACGGCCGGGCTGTCGGCTTCGGTGTTTCCGACTGTCAGGGTGCGGTGCTGCGTCCCGGCGTGGAGCTGGACCCTCACCACCTCATGCGTGCCTGCTCCCTGAGCGCGTGGGAGTTCAACCACCTCGAAAGCAGCCAGAAGGCCTTCCTGCCTTACGCGACAGGCCAGTTCGCCTCACCCTTCATCGACCTGAGAGCCGGCTTCGAGTCGTACGAGAGCCATCTGCGCGGACAGTCGCGCCGATTCCTGAAAACGGCGTGGGCCCAAGAACGCCGTATGAGCCGGGACATCGGCCCACTTCGTTTCGTGTACGACGAGAAAGACCCCGCGGCCCTGCACGCCCTCATCGCCTGGAAGTCCGCCCACTATCGCCGTACGGGCCGCCGTGATCCCTTCACCCGGCCGTGGATCACCCAACTCGTTCTCCAGCTCGCCGATGCCACCGAGCCGGCCTGTTCAGGCGTTCTCTCCGTGCTCTACGCGGCCGATCGACCCGTGGCCGCCCACTTCGGCCTGCGCTCCCGCACCGTCTTCTCCTGTTGGTTCCCCTCCTACGACCGGACCGTCGCCACCTTCTCGCCCGGTCGCATCCTCTATCTGCGCATGATCGAAGCCGCTGCGGCATCCGGCATCCACGTGTTCGACTTCGGCAGAGGCGCCGCCGCGTACAAGGACGCTTTCAAGACGGGGGACCTCCTGGTCCACGAAGGAGCGATGCGTGTCGCCGGCCCAGGTGCCGCCCTGCACTGGCTCCGCCGCGAACCCGTGCGAGCCGCCCACCGGCTCGTGCGTGAGCACCCCATTCTGAAGGGCGCGGCGGTACGGACCCTCGAAGCCGTGGGGACGATGAGGGGACACTGATCGGCCAGGACGAGCGTGATGCTTTCCGCCGTCAGTGTGTCGATGTCAGGTCGGCGTTGACGAGGGCCCGGAAGTAGAGCGGGTGGCCGGTCCGCGGTGGCTCAGGGGTGGCTGGTGAGGTATCCGCCCATAGAGGTGAAGTACTCGGTCGCGCCCAACTCCCTCCCGTCTTCCGTGCGTACGCGTGTGATGGCCAGGCCGTGGTTGCGGCCGGTCCGGGCGTCGGCGCCGGCGACGATCACCACGCCGTCGCCCTCGCGATAGAAGATGCGGCCGGGGGTGCCGCCGTAGAGGCCCTCGGAGACCACGGCGGCAAGGACCTCGAGTCGTTTGCCCTTGTGGAAGGTGAAGGTGCTGGGGTACGGCTCGGACTGGGCGCGGATCAGACGCTGGAGGTCCTCGGCCGGCCAGGTCCAGTCGATGCGGCTGTCCTCGATGGACCTCTTGTGGAAGAAGCTGGCCTGGGAACGGTCCTGCGGGGTGAACTCCGTCTGACCGGCGGCGATGAGGTCGAGTGCGCCGATGGTGACCGGTGCGATGAGGGCGACGGTCTTGTGGAAGAGGTCGGTCGCGGTGTCCGTCGGTTCGACCGGCACCGACTCCTGGCGGACGATGTCGCCCGCGTCGAGTTCGGCGTCCATCATGTGCGCGGTGACGCCCACTTCGGGCTCGCCGTTGATCAGGGCCCAGATCAGCGGGGAGAAGCCGGCGTACTTCGGCAGCAGCGAGTCGTGCACGTTCAGGGTGCCGTGGCGTGGGAGGCCGAAAATGTGCGGAGGGATCCAGGTCCGCCAGTTGTTGGCCACGATGACGTCCGGGTCGGCTTCCTTGAGGCGCTCGAACAACTCGTCGTCAGGGCGGTTGCGGATCACCACCGGGACGCCGTGCTCTTCGGCAAGGTCGGCGACGGAGTCGCTCCAGATCTTCTCGTACGCGTGCTCGCTCTTGGGGTGCGTCACGACCAGGACCACGTCGTGTTCGGAGTCCAGGAGGGCTTGCAGGGTCCGGTGCCCCCAGGTCTGGTAGCCGAACATGACGACCCGCATGGGGTTCCTCCTCGGAGCAGGGACTGACCGAGAGAAGTAAAGCAAGGCTTGCCTTAGTGCACAACGGGTAGGCCTGATCGGACAGTTGAGCGGCTTTTGACGCTTCGTTGCCCGCTCGGGTCTATCGACAGCCTCACAGGTTTAGCTTAGGCTCACCTAAGTTCCCGGTTTGGCGCTCCGTCAGCGTGCCTGCTTTTCCGTCCTTCCTCACGCCTGACAGGCGACTGCCCCCGCACGATGGGAGAGACATGTCACGGGTTCTTCCTGGTGACGCAACACCGGTTCACGACGTCATCGGCATCGGCTTCGGACCTTCCAATGTGGCCATGGCGATTGCGCTCAGCGAGCACAACGCAGGTGCCGGCAGGCAGGAGTCGATCACCGCTCACTTCTTCGAGCAGCAGCCGTGCTTCGGGTGGCACCGCGGCATGCTCCTCGACGACGCGACCATGCAGGTGTCCTTCCTCAAGGACCTGGTGACGCTTCGGAATCCGACCAGCGAATTCAGCTTCCTCTGCTACTTGAAGAGCAAAGGGCGGCTGATCGACTTCATCAACCACAAGAACCTCTTCCCGCTGCGGGTCGAGTTCCACGACTACTTCGAGTGGGCCGCGGCCCAGGTCGAGGACATGGTCTCCTACGGTCACGAGGTCGTCGGCGTCGCGCCCGTGATCCGTGACGGAGCCGTGGAGTACCTGGAAGTGACGGTCCGCTCGGGGGAGGGGCTCGTGGTGCACCGCGCTCGCAACCTCGTCATCGGCACCGGGCTGCGTCCCCGCATGCCGGAGGGTGTGGACCGAGGCGACCGGGTGTGGCACAACTCCGAACTGCTGAGCAGGGTGGATGAGTTGGACGCATCCACCTCGCCCACTCGGTTCGTCGTCGTCGGCGCCGGTCAGAGTGCCGCCGAGAACGTCGCCTATCTGCACCGCCGTTTCCCCGAGGCCGAGGTCTGCGCGGTCTTCTCCCGCTACGGCTACAGCCCCGCTGACGACAGCAGCTTCGCCAACCGGATCTTCGACCCCGAGGCGGTCGACGAGTACTTCGCCGCGCCCGAGCACGTCAAACGTCAACTGATCGACTACCACGGCAACACCAACTACTCCGTGGTGGACATCGATCTGATCGACGACCTCTATCGGCGGATGTACCAGGAGAAGGTCCTTGGGGCCGAGCGGCTCCGCTTCCTCAATGTGTCCCGGCTCAGCGACCTCAAGGAGACACCGGAGAAGGTTCGGGCCACGGTCACGTCCCTCGTCAGCGGCGAGGAGACCCTCCTGGACGCGGATCTGGTGGTATTCGCCACGGGCTATCTCCCCACCGACCCCCTCGGCCTTCTCGGAGAGGTCGCCGACCGCTGCCTCCGCGACGACGAGGGGCGCATCCGCGTGGAGCGTGACTACCGCATTGCCACGGACCCCGAACTGCGCTGCGGCATCTATCTGCAGGGCGGCACGGAGCACGTCCACGGCATCACCTCGTCCCTGTTGTCCAACACGGCCATCCGGGTCGGCGACATCCTGGACTCGCTTCTGGACCGAGGGCTCAAGTCCGCTTCGGACGAGGTCCGTACGGTCGCCGACGGAACCGGCAGCGCCGCCCGCTAGTCATCGAGCAGGGGATAACGTACGTCGACATGGGCACGACTGCAGTCGAGCGCCCCGCGTCCAGGGGCACACCAGGCACAACTCCCGTCCGTCGGCGGCGGGTTGTGGGCCTGGGCATGCTTGTGACGGTCCTGGTGATCGCAGGCGTGGTGTCGTTGGCCGTCGGGGCGCGCGCGTTGAGCCCTGCCGAGGTGTGGCACGGTCTCTTCGCGGCGCCGGAGTCCGACCGGCGGCTGACCGAGATCAGGCTCATCGTGGAGACCGTCAGGGTGCCCCGGACGGTGCTCGCGATCGTGGCGGGCCTCGCCCTGGGTGTCGGCGGTGCGCTGATCCAGGGATACACGCGCAATCCGATCGCGGACACGGGCCTGTTGGGGGTGAACGCCGGCGCCTCGTTCGCCGTGGTGTCGGTGATCGCCTTGTTCGGGTTCACCGACCCGTTCCAGTACGTCTGGTTCGCCTTCCTGGGGGCGGCGGTCTCCGGGGTGGTCGTGTTCGGGCTGGCCAGCATCGGCCGGGGAGCCGGCAATCCGCTGACGCTCGCCCTGGCCGGACAAGGGATCGCGGTGTTCCTGGCGGCGATGACGACAGCGATCTCGCTGTCGGACCAGGCGGCGTTGAACGCGCTGCGGTACTGGAACGCGGGCTCGTTGGCCGGTGTCGGGTTCGATGTCATCTGGCCGGTGACCGCGTTCATCGCGGTGGGGCTGGTGCTGGCGCTGATCACTCTGCCCGCCATCAATCTGCTCAACCTGGGTGACGACGTGGCCCGGGGCCTGGGCGTGAACATCGCGCTGAGCCGGACCGTCGGCATCGCCGCGATCACGCTGCTGGCGGGGGCGGCGACGGCCGCGTGCGGTCCCATCGCGTTCCTCGGGCTCATGGTGGCCCATGTGGCCCGGTATCTGACGGGGCCGGACTATCGCTGGCTGGTGCCTTACGCGGGCCTGCTCGGCGCCATCGTCCTGCTGGTCTGCGACATCGTGGGCCGACTGGTGGTGCGGCCGGGGGAGTTGGACGCGGGCGTGGTCGTCTCCCTCCTGGGAGCGCCGTTCTTCGCGGCTCTGGTCTGGCGCGGAAAGCTGAAGAACGCATGAGCGGGGCAGGTGTGAAGCCGGTCGGGGCGGACACGAAACCGTCTGCGCTGCCGGGCGTGCGGTTCAGGGGAGTGTCGTTCGTCTGGCGGCCCTGGCTGGTCCTCGTGACGCTCCTGCTGGCGGTGGCGACCTTCCTGTTGTTCTGCTTGTCCATCGGCGTGGGGGACTTCCCCATCGGTCTGTCCCGGGTGATGGCCACGATTGTGGGGCGGGGGGAGCGGGTCGACGAGTTCGTGATCATGGATCTGCGGATGCCGCGGGCCCTGGCCGGGCTTGTCGTGGGCATCGCGCTCGGTGTCTCCGGGGCCATCACGCAGTCCATCGCGCGCAATCCGCTGGCCAGCCCGGACGTCCTGGGGATCACCGGGGGCGCCAGTGTGGTCGCGGTCTTCCTGGTGACCGTGTCGGGCGGGACCGCTGCCGCGATCACCAACTCCGTGGGATTGTCCGCGGCGGCGCTCATCGGTGGTCTGGGCACAGGGCTGCTGGTGTACCTGCTGGCGTGGCGGCGGGGCATCGACGGCTTCCGGCTCATCCTCATCGGCATCTCGGTCACCGCCGTGACCCAGGCGATCACGACCTGGCTGTTGGCCACGGCCGACATCAGGGACGTGGCCCGGTCCCAGGCGTGGCTGATCGGCTCGCTGGACAACCGGTCCTGGGGCGAGGTCCGGGTGGCGTCGTGGTGCACGCTGGCGCTGCTGGTCGTCGTGTCCTGCGTCGCGTTCCAGTTCAAGCCCCTGCATCTGGGCGACGAGGTCGCGGCTGGGCTGGGCGTGCGCTTCTCGGCTGTCAGGGCGGTCATGCTGCTGTGTGCGGTCCTGCTGGCCGGCGCGGCGGTGAGCGCGGCCGGCCCGGTGCCGTTCGTCGCGCTGGTGGCGCCGCAGGTGGTGATGCGGCTGGCGAGGTATCCGACGCCGCCCATGGTGGCCTCCGGCCTGGTGGGCGCGTTGCTGCTGATCGGCTCGGATCTGGTCGCACGGGCGGTGCTGCCGGTCAGCCTGCCGGTCGGCGTGGTCACGGCCGCGATCGGCGGCCCCTTCCTTGTCTATCTGCTGGTGCGGGCAAACCTCAGATAGCCGGTGCAGAGGTCAGGAAGCGTAAGCGGAAGGGGCATTGTGGTCGCTCAGGACATCACCGAGATCAAGTCCGATGTCGTCGGCACCTCACGGCTGGAGGCCAGAGGCGTCACGGTCGGGTACGGCGACAGGACGGTCATCGACGATCTCGATGTGGCGATCCCGTCAGGCTTGGTCACCACGATCATCGGCCCCAACGGCTGTGGGAAATCGACCTTGTTGCGCACCCTGTCGCGCCTGCTCAAGCCCGCCGAGGGGACAGTCGTCCTCGACGGCGACGACATCGCCAGGCTCAGGACCAGGGACGTGGCGAAGAAGCTCGGCCTGCTGCCGCAGGCGCCCGTCGCGCCGGACGGGCTGACGGTCGCCGACCTCGTCGCCAGGGGCCGTCATCCGCACCAGAGTTGGCTGCGGCAGTGGTCCTCGGACGACGCCGACGTCGTGGAACGCGCCCTGGCCATGACCGGTGTGGCCGACCTGGCCGACCGCCCGGTGGACGAGCTGTCCGGCGGCCAGCGCCAGCGCGTCTGGATCTCCATGACCCTCGCCCAGGGCACGGACCTGCTGCTCCTGGACGAGCCGACCACCTATCTGGACCTGGCGCACGCCATCGACGTACTCGACCTGGTGAACGATCTGCACACGTCGGGGTGCACCGTCGTCATGGTGCTGCATGACCTCAACCTGGCCGCGCGCTACAGCGACAACCTCATCGTGATGAGGGAGGGGGCGATCCTCGCCCAGGGGCACCCGCGTGACGTGATCACCGCCGAGCTGCTGCACGAGGCGTTCGGACTGCGTGCCCGGGTGATCGACGACCCGGTGGGCGACCGGCCGGTCATCGTGCCGATCGGGCGCGTCAACATTCAACTCCCCTAGATCACTACAAAGTTGGAGAAGTTAGGCTAGGCTTACCTCATCCGCTCACGCTAAGGTTTGCCTGCCCTTACACAGGGGTGTAGCGGACAGTGCGAAAGCAAGGGGATTGCGGATGCTCCTCCACAGAACGACGCGTACGAAGTCCTGGCGACGGTTGGCGGCTGTACTGTCCGCCGCGGCCCTCGGCGCCGGCCTTCTCGCGGGCTGCGGCGACGACTCGTCCGACTCGGCGGACAAGGCGAGCGACGACACCGCGACCACCGCAGCCGGTGCGTTCCCGGTCACCGTGGAGCACGCGTTCGGATCCACGACGGTCACCAAGACCCCCGAGCGGGTCGTCACCGTCGGCTATACCGATGACCAGACCGTCCTGGCCTTCGGCATCAAGCCCGTCGGTATGACCGACCAGTACCCCAACCCGACCGGCCAGAGCCCCGACATCAACACCCAGTGGCCCTGGACCAAGGACAAGTGGGGCGACACCAAGCCCGACGTCATCATGAAGAACGGCGACTCCGGCCCCAACTTCGAGAAGATCGCCGCTCTGCGGCCGGACCTGATCATCGCGGTCTACTCCGAGGTCGATCAGACCGCCTACGACAAGCTCTCCAAGATCGCTCCGACGGTGGGCCGTACCAAGGCCGAGAAGGAGCCCTTCAGCGCGCCCTGGCAGGACAACGCCCTGCAGATCGCCACGGCCCTCGGCAAGGTCGAGGAGGGCGAGAAGATGATCGCGGACATCCAGGGGCAGCTGGACGCGGCCAAGAAGGCGCACCCCGAGTTCGCCGACCAGAAGGCCGTCGCGCTGTCCTGGTACGAGGACTCGGTGGCGCCGTTCACCTCGACCGACGTGCGAGGCCGGCTGGTGTCGGGCATCGGCTTCCCGTACCAGACCGAGATCGACAAGGTCGCGGACGGCAGCTTCTACACCAAGCTCTCCCCGGAGCGCATCGACCTGGTCGACGTCGACCACATCTTCGTCATCAACGACAAGGCGGACACGGAGGCTCTGAAGAAGTTCAAGCTGTTCGCCAACCTGGACGCCGTGAAGAAGGGGAACGTGTCCTACCTGCTGGACAGTGAGGGCCCGGCGGTCGGCGCGGCCATCTCGCAGGGCACCCTGCTCTCCATGCCCTACGCCATCGACGAGCTCGTGAAGTCGGCGGCCGAGTAGGTGTGAGCGGCACCGACACGCGCGTCGCCCCGGCGAAGCTGCACACGGCGACCGGACGCGAGGCCACTCGATGGGTCACGGCGCACTGCCGTGAAGTGCCCTGGCTGACGGTCGCCACCGTGCTCACCACGGTGGCGGGCGCGGCACTCCAGGTGCTCCCCCTGCTCCTGCTCGGCCAGGTGGTCGACGGCGTCGTCGAGGGGGAATCGCGCGCGGTACTGGTCACGATCGGGGCATTGATGGTGGCCGCCGCCCTGCTGGGCGCGGCGGCCGCCGCGGTGTCCACCTACCTGATCGGACGGCTCGGCGCCGACCTGCTCGCGCAGCTGCGCGAAGGCGCCGTCCGCGCGGTGCTCGGGATGCCGAGCGCTCGCATCGAGCAGGTCGGGCGCGGGGACGTGCTCTCCCGGGTCGGTGACGATGTGGCCGTCATCTCCAAGGGCATCCGGATGGCCGTCCCGACGGTGTTCTCGGCGGGCGTGCTGGTGGTCATCGCCACGGTCGGCATGTTCGGGCTGGACTGGCGGCTCGGCCTGGCCGGGGCCGGTGCGCTGCCCGCGTACGCGCTCGCCCTGCGCTGGTACCTCCCCAGGTCCGCCCCGCTCTACCAGCAGCAGCGGGCGGCCCAGTCCGACCGCGCCCAGGCGCTGATCGGCGGACTGGACGGGATCGACACGGTCCGGGCCTACCGCCTGGAGGAAGCCTTCCGCGAGAAGGTCACCGCCGAGTCGTGGCGGGTGCGCAATCTCGGCATCGACGTCTTCCGCTTCTTCGGCCGGTTCGTCGGCCGGGAGAACCGCGCCGAGTTCATCGGCCTCGTCCTCCTCCTCGTCGTCGGATACGCCCTCCTGGAGGCCGATGCGGCGACCCTCGGCGAGGTGTCCGCCGCCCCGCTGCTCTTCCACCGGCTGTTCGTACCGCTGGGCGCCATCATGTTCACCTTCGACGAGGCACAGAAATCGGGTGCGAGCCTGACCCGGCTGGTCGGGGTGCTGGGGGAGGCGGCGGAGGAGCGGCTGGTGGGCGACACGGCCGTGTCGGCAGCGGAAACCGGCTCCTGTCCGGTGACGGTGGAGAGCCTGACCTTCAGCTACCCCGACACCGAGGAGCCGGTTCTCAAGGACGTCAATCTCGTGATCCCCGCCGGGAGTTCGCTCGCTTTGGTGGGAGCGACCGGCGCCGGCAAGACCACGCTCGCCGCGCTGATCGCCGGCATCGGGACCCCGCAGGCCGGATCGGTGCGCATCGGGTCGACCGACCTCGCCGCTCTGGACGAGGCCGGGGCACGGGCCATGGTGAGCATTCTGACCCAGGAGACGCATGTGTTCTCCGGCCCGATCGCCGACGACCTGAGACTGGCCGCCCCCGAGGCCACCGACGCCGAACTGAGGGACGCGCTGCGCACGGTCGGCGCCGACGCATGGGTCGACGCCCTGCCCGACGGGCTGAAGACCCTGGTGGGGGAGGGCGGCGAGCGCCTCGACGTCACCAAGGTCGCCCACATCGCCCTGGCCCGGCTGGTGTTGGCGAAGACGCCGGTGGTGGTGCTCGACGAGTCCACCGCCGAGGCAGGCAGCGCGGGCGCCGCCGAACTGGAGCGCGCGGTGGTGGCCGCCTGCTCCGGCCGTACCACGCTGCTCGTGGCCCACCGGCTCACCCAGGCGATGGCCGCGGACCGGATCGCGGTACTGGACGCGGGCCGCGTCGTGGAACAGGGGACACACGAGGATCTGGTGGCCCTGGACGGCCGGTACGCACGGCTGTGGCGGGCCTGGCGAGAGGGCAGTTGAGCACCCCCGGATGTGAGTTGGGCCGACCTTCGTACGGTGAAAGGAACGCGGAGTCTTCGATGACCGAACCGAGCGCTCGTCACGTACTGCTGTCCCCCGAGCAACTGGCCGACGTACGCCGCCGAACCGGCGACCATGGCGACCGGACCATCACCGAGGCGTGCGCCATCGGACTGGCGTACTGGGCGACGGGGCTCGGCCCCGACGGAATCGATCTCACCCCCGGCACCTTGTTCACCGAAGTTCTCGGCTGGGTCGACAACGGCGGTGACGGGCCCGGGGGCTGGGAGGTCGGAGCGGACGGCCGGAGCATCGCCGTCCCGGACGGTGTCCCGGCCGCCGACGCGCAGCTCGCGCTGGACGATCTGGCCGACTTCCCGGACCGGCCCGTCGGGACCATCGGCCCGTCCACTGTGGCAGCGCGCCTGGAAGCCCTGGCCGAGTGGAACGACACCCGGGCCGACCGGGCGCGGCCGACCATCGTGGAGATGTTCCGTGAGCAGGTGCGCACCAGGCCGGACGCGGTCGCCATCGTCGACGAGCGCCGCTCACTGACGTATCGCCAGACCGCCGCACTCTCCGCTCAGTTGGCCCACCATCTGGTCGAGCGCGGACTCACCGCAGAGCAGGTCGTGGGCATCTCGCTGGGGCGCTCCGCCGACATGGTGATCGGGCTGCTCGCCGTGCTCCAGTCCGGCGGCGCGTTCGTGCCGCTCGATCCGCAGTGGCCGGCCGCACGCCGTGCCGTCGTCATCGAGGACGCCCGGGTCGTGGTGCAGCTCAACGACTCGGGCGAGCACACCCCGGACGAACCGGAAGCCGTGGCCGTCGACTTGGACGACTGGACGTTCGGCTCCCATCCCACCGAGGGGCCCGAGGCCACCCTCCGCGGCGACGCCCTGGCCTACGTCATCTTCACGTCCGGTTCCACCGGGCGGCCCAAGGGCGCGATGATCCGGCACGAGGCGATCAGCGAGCGGCTGCTGTGGCAGGTCAACGAGATCCTCGGCTTCGGCCACGAGGACGCGTCGCTCTTCAAGGCGCCGTTGTCCTTCGACATCTCCATCAACGAGATCTTCCTGCCGCTGGTGTCCGGCGCCCGCCTGGTCGTCCTGCGGCCCGGTGGCGAACGCGACCCGCACCACCTGCTCGGCGTCATCGCCGAGCAGCGCGTCACCTTCACCTACCTGGTGTCGTCCATGCTGGACGTGCTGCTGGACATCGCGGGCGACTCCGGAAAGCTGGCCAGCCTGCGCCATGTGTGGTGCGGCGGCGAGGTGCTGACGCCGGAGCTGTACGAGCGGTACCGCACCCAGCTCGACATCCCCATGTACCACGGCTACGGCCCCGCCGAGACGACCATCGGCGTCTCGCACGTCATCTACCGGGGCGCGGCCGAACGCCTGTCGACGTCGATCGGCAAGGCCAACCCCAACACCCAGCTGTATGTGCTCGATGACGAGTTGCGCCCCGTCCCGGTCGGCGTCGGCGGCGAACTCTACGTGGGCGGATTCCTCCTGGGACGCGGGTACGTGAACGCGCCCGGCCTCACGGCTTCCCGGTTCGTCGCGAACCCGTTCGCGAACGACGGGTCCCGGCTGTACCGGACCGGTGACCTCGCGCGGTTCGCTCCGGACGGGTCGCTGGACTTCCTCGGCCGCGCCGACAACCAGATCAAGATCCGCGGTATGCGGCTGGAGATCGAGGACGTCGAGGTCGGTCTCGCGGAGCATCCCGGCGTCCGCCACACCTGCGTCGTCGCGAAGAAGAACGCGGCGGGCGGCACCTACCTGGTGGGGTACGTGATCCCGGCCGCCGGAGCCCAGGAACTGCGGGCGGACGAGGTCAAGACGTGGGCCACCGCGCACATGGTGGAGTACATGGTGCCCGCCCACATCGTGGTGATGACGGAGTTCCCGCTCACCGCGAACGGCAAGCTCGACCGCAACGCGCTGCCGGAACCCGAGCTGACCACGGGCTCGATCGTCCGGCCCACCACCGAGAACGAGCGCGCGGTGTGCGTGGCGGTCGCGGCGGTGCTGCGGCTGGACGAGGTCGGTGTCGACCAGGACTTCTTCCGACTCGGCGGGGACAGCATCCTGGCGATCTCGCTGCTCGGCGCGCTCCGCGACGCGGGGCTCCATGTCACGACACAGCAGATCTTCGCCCACAGCACCGTGGGCACACTGGCGGCGGTGGCGAGCCGCCAGGAGGCCGCCGCGGCGGACCCCCGCGATGTCGCGACCGGTCCCGTCATCGGATCACCCATCGTGCGCTGGCTCGGCGAGACGACGGACGCGATCGACGGCTTCGTCCAGTCGGTCGTGCTGAACACCCCGGCCGACCTGACCGCCGACGCCCTCGACGAGATCCTCACCGCCCTGGTCCGGCACCACGACATGCTGCGCGCCAAACTGGTGCGCGGCGACCACTGGAGCTTCGACATACCCGAGGCCGGAGGGGCCACCGTGGCCTGGCGGGAGAGCGACCGGCCGCTCGACGAGTGCGTCGCGCTCGCCACCGAGGCGCTGGACCCGGCGGACGGTGTGATGCTGCGGGCCGTCTGGCGCCGCGAGGCACGGCAACTGGTCCTGGTCGCCCATCACGTGGTGATCGACGGTGTGTCCTGGCGGGTCCTGATGGAGGACCTGGCCACCGCCTGGCGCCAGTCGACCTCGGGCACGCCGATAGAGCTGCCCCCGGTCGGTACGTCGTTCCGCCGATGGACACGGCTGCTGGAGCGCGCCGCGTTCGACGCGGACAGCTCCTACTACCGGCGTGAGCTGCCGGGAGTGGACCAACCGGTGGGCAGGCGCGCGCTGGCCGCGGCCGACACCGTCGCGCGGGAGCGGATACGGACCATCACGGTCGCCCCGGAGGTCACGGGCGCGCTGTTGGGCGAGATCCCCGCGAAGTTCCACGCGGGCGTCAACGACGTACTCCTGACCGCGCTCGCCGTCGCCCTCGCTCGGTGGCGCCGTGACCTGGGGCAGGACCAGACGTTCGCGCACATCGAGCTCGAGGGCCACGGCCGCGAGGCACGGTTCGTGGCGGGCTCCGTCGGCTTCGAGCCGGAACTGTCACGGACCGTGGGCTGGTTCACCACCCTGTTCCCGGTGGTCGTGGATCCCGGGGCCGCAGCCGACTTCACGGCGCCCGACTATCTGACCGCCGCGCTCAAGGCGGTCAAGGAGAACCTCGCCCAGGTGCCGGACAACGGCGTCTCCTACGGCGCCCTGCGCTACCTCACCCACTGCGAGTTCGCCGCGCCCGCACCGCAGGTGCTCTTCAACTACCTGGGCCGCTATGACGCGGGCGCCGCCGGGGAGTGGCAACTCGCGGGCAGCACAGGCCAGCTGGGCGAGCGGCGCGACCCGGCGATGCGTCTGCCGCGTCCCCTGGAGTTCAACGCCATCGCCGAGCCCGCCGCCACCGGCGGGTACGAACTCGTCACCAACATCTCCTGGCCCGACGGCATGTTCACCGACCAGGACATCGCGACCCTCGGCGACTACTACCGGATGGCCCTGGCCGGACTGGCCGCGCTCGAGCGGGGCGGCCACTCGCCCAGCGACTTCTCCCTGGTGCCGCTCACCCAGGCCGACGTCGACGACCTGGACGGCCCGCACCTGCGGAACATCCTGCCGCTGACCCCGTTGCAGGAGGGTCTGTACTTCCACTCCGTCTTCGACGACGACTCGGCGGGCGCCTACGTCGAGCAGCAACTCCTCACCCTGGAAGGCGAGGTGGACGCGGACCGGCTCGCGGCGGCGACCACCCGTCTGCTCACGCTGTACCCGAACCTGGCCGCGCGGTTCGTGTCCCTCGGCGACGGTCGCGTCGTCTCCGTACTGGAGAGCGGCGTGGAGGCGCTCTTCACCACGCTGGACCGGCCCGGCATCACCGACACCGAGATCCGCGACCTCGCCGAGCGGGACCGATGCGCCGGGTTCGACCTGGCCACGGGCCCCCTGATGCGGTACACGCTCATCCGCGCCGGCTCCGGCCGCAGCGTCCTGGTGCAGACCGTGCACCACATCCTCGCCGACGGCTGGTCCGTGCCGCCGATGCTCCGCGCGCTGCTGGCCGAGTACCACGCGCCGGGGACCGTGTACCCGGTCGGGGGCTTCCCCGACTATGTGCGCTGGCTCGCCGGACGCGACGACGACGAGAGCGACCGCGTATGGCGCGTGCAACTCGCCGATCTGCCCGGCCCCTCGCTGGTCGCCGAGGGGCACATACCGTCCGAGCGATTCGCCGACACGGCAGTCGAACCGGAGGGCGACATCGACGCGGCCGCCCGCAGAGCCGACGTGCCGCTGAGCGTGGCCGTGCACAGTGCCTGGGCACTCACGCTGGGCTCCCTCCTGCACGGCAGGGATGTGGTGTTCGGCTCCACGGTCTCCGGGCGGGACGCCGAGGTGCCCGGCATCGAGAACATGGTGGGCCTGTTCATCAACACGATCCCGGTGCGCGCGCGTTGGGCCGCCGGCACCACCGCGCGCGACCTGCTCGCCTCGGTGCGCGAACACCACAGTGCCGTGCTGCCGCATCAGCATGTCTCGCTGGCGAGGACCGGTCGCCTGGCCGGCTCCGGCTCGCTGTTCGACACCCTGGTGGTGTTCGACGTGGCGACCGACGTGGACGCCCTGCGGCGGCCCGGCGACACGCTGGTCATCACCGACGTCGTGAACGAGGGTGCTCCGCACTACCCGTTGACGCTGGTGGTGGAACGCGCGCTCGACGGCCGTCCTCGCTTCAACCTGATCTATGACGGCGAGCTGCTGCCAGTGACCACGGCCCAGGCGGTCCTGCACACCTTCACGCGGACCCTCACCGGCCTTCTCACCCGGCCGGACGTCCTGGTCGACAACCTCGTGACCAAGGATGCCCGGCCTCCCGAGCGGATCACTCCGACGACCCTGGGCGCACTGTTCGACGCCGCCGCCCAGCGTGACCCGGCGGCCACCGCCGTCACGCAGTGCGGCCTGGACGGTGGTACCCGCTCACTCACCTACGGCGAACTGGCCGACACGAAGAACGAGTTGGCCTCGGCCCTGCGCGCGGCCGGTGTCGCGCCGGGCAAACGGGTCGCCGTCGCCGTCCCGCGCTCCGTCGAGCAGGTCGTCGCCCTGGTCGCGATCGTCAGCGCGGGCGGCGCGTACGTACCGCTGGATCTGGCGTACCCGGACGAACGGCTGGAATACATCCTCGCGGACGCCGATCCGCAGGTCGTCCTCGTCGACCGTGACCAACGCGACCGCTTCACCGAGCTGCTGGCCAGGGCGGGTGTGCCGGCCCGGGTGCTCGTGCAGGGAGACGAGTCGCCGACGGCGGAGACCGCCGCGCCCGACGTGAGCTGGCACGACGCCGCGTACGTGATCTACACGTCCGGGTCGACCGGGAAACCCAAGGGCGTCGTCGTCCCGCACTCCAGCGTGGTGACGCTGCTCGCCAACACCCAGCCCGACATGGACTTCGGACCGCACGACGTGTGGGTCCAGTTCCACTCCTTCTCCTTCGACTTCGCGGTCTGGGAGCTGTGGGGCGCCCTGGCGTACGGCGGTGAGCTGCTGGTGCCGGAGTACGGGCTGACCCGCTCCCCGGTCGACTTCCACCGGCTGGTCCGCGAGCGCGGGGTGACCGTGCTGAACCAGACCCCGTCGGCGTTCTACCAGTTCATCGAGGCCGATCGGCAGGCCGACGAGCCCCTGACCGCACTGCGCCGGATCATCTTCGGCGGCGAGGCGCTGGACCTCGGGCGGCTGCGCGGCTGGGCCGAGCGATACGGCACCGGTTCGCCCGAGCTGGTCAACATGTACGGCATCACCGAGACCACGGTCCACGTCACCCACCGGGTGCTGACCGACGGCGACTTCGCACTCGGCGACGACGTCAGCCCGATCGGCGGCCCGATCCCCGGCCTGGTCACGCACCTGCTCGACGACCGGCTCCGTCCGGTGCCGCCGGGCCGGGTGGGTGCCATCTACGTCGCCGGCGACCAGGTGTCGCTCGGCTACCTGGGCAGGCCGGGGCTCACCGCGGGCCGCTTCGTGGCGGACCCGTTCGCGGGCGACGGCTCCCGTATGTACCACACGGGCGATCTGGCCCGCCGTACGCTCGACGGCGAGCTGGAGTTCGTCGGGCGTGCGGATGACCAAGTCCAACTCAAGGGGTTCCGCATCGAGTTGGGCGAGGTGGAGTCGGCGATCAGGGACCTCGACGGCGTGGTGGACACGGCCGTCACCGTGGCGGACGGCGGCGATCATCTGGTCGCGCATGTCGTGGGCAGCGTTCCCGATGCCTTCACCGAGCTGCTGTCCCACAAGCTGCCCGCGCACATGGTGCCGGGCCGGGTGCTGTCGGTGGACGCGCTGCCGCTGACGGTCAACGGCAAGCTGGACCGCAAGGCCCTCATCCGGCAGGCCGCACAGGACGACACCCCGGTGGCCGGGAGTGATTCCGCGCTCGCCGCGATCGTCGGCATCTTCGCCGAGACACTGCCCGGTTCCGCTGTGGACGGCGACACCGACTTCTTCCGAGCCGGAGGCGACAGCATCGTCGCCATCACCGTCGTGAACCGGGCCAGGGCCCTCGGCCTGCCGATCGTGCCCCGGGATGTCTTTCTGAGCCGGACGCCGCGCGCGCTGGCCCAGAACCTGGCCACGCGTACACCGCACACCGCCGCGCCCGCCCCGGTCCGTCGCGAGGACGGACCGCTGACGCCGACGCCGATCATCCTGCGCCAGCGCGAGCTGGACGGATCGCTCGCCCTGTTCGCCCAGGCCAGGACGCTGGTCGCTCCCGAGGGCGCCGGCTTCACCGACGTGGAACGCGCCGCGAACGCCATCGTGGCCGCGCACCCGGTGCTGCGGCTGCGGCTGCGCGTCGACCACGGCGTCTGGGCCCTGCGCACCGAACCGGCCCGTGCGGTCACCGTCGTACGACCGGACACGACCGACGCGACGACGGCGGCGAACGAGGCCGCAGGGCGTCTGGATCCCGAGGCGGGGGACGTCATCGCGTTCTCGTGGCTGGAGACGAGCCGGACCCTGGTCGTCACCGTCCACCACCTCGCCGTCGACTCGGTGTCCTGGCTGGTCCTCCTCGACGACCTGACCACCGCCCTGCGCGGGGAGCCCTTGGCGCCGCCGACCACGTCCTATGCCGAATACGCCGAAGCACTGACGCTCCAGTCCGCCCACGCCACCGACGACCTCGGGCACTGGATCACCACCCTCCGGGCTCCGGCGCTGCTGCCCACGGTCGACGGCCTGCGCGAGACCACGGTCGTACTGCCACCCGAAGTGAGCGACCGCGTGACCCGCACCGCACCCGCCGCCCTCGGCGTCGGCCTCACCGAGCTGCTGTGCGGGGCCCTGCGCACCGCGCTGACACGGATCCAGCCGACGCCCACCGACCTCGCGATCGACCTGGAGCGACACGGCCGGGTCCCCGTTCTCGAACACCACGACTACACGCGTACGGTCGGCTGGTTCACCTCCATCGCGCCCGTACGGCTCACTGCGCACACCGATCCCGTCGTGGCCGCCCGCGAGATCGCCGCACGCCAGCCGGACGAGCGCGGGCACGTCGCCTACGGCCGGCTCAGGTACCTCAACCCGCAGACGGCCCCGCTGCTGCACGCCCGCCCGCAGGTGCTGTTCAACTACCTCGGCCGCGGCAGCGAGTCGCAGGCACTGCACATCACCGGCGGCGAACAGAGCAGCCCGTACGGCGTGGAGGTCAACGCGTGGCTGGACGAGGCCACCGGATGCCTGCACGCGGCCTTCACCCTCGCCGAGGGCATCGGCGACGAGATCACCGAGCACTGGCTCAGCGCACTGCACACCGTCGCGGACGCCTCCGCGACGGCCGAGCGCACGGCACCGGTCACCCCGCTCCAGCGCGGCCTGTACTTCCAGGCACAGATGGCGGGCACGGCCGGACACTACGTCGCGCAGAGCTGGTTCACCTTCGACCGGCGCCTGGACACCGACGCGCTGGCCGAGGCGATGGCGCACGTGATCGCACGGCACCCGGTCGTGGGCGCCGGCTTCACCACCGACGACGACGGAAACCCGGTCCAGGTCCTCAAGGCCGGGCGTCGCATCGCTGTGCGTACCCTCGCGCTGTCCACGGACGCGGAGGTCGAAGTTCTGCGCGCCCGGGACCGTGACACCGGGTTCGACCCCGGTGAGCCACCGCTGATCCGGATGACCGTGGTGCGCCTTCCCGACGACCGCGACGGCCTGCTGCTCAGCTACCACCTGCTGCTGTGGGACGGCTGGTCCCGCGAGATCGTGCTGAGGGACCTGTTCGACGCCTATCAGGCCGTCCTGACGGGCGAGTTGTCCGACCCGACCCCGGCCACGCCGAGCTTCGAGGAGCACGCCCGGGCGCTCGACGCCAAGGACGCCGCCGTATCGGAACGCTTCTGGGCAGCGCACCTGGCGGGCGTCCCCGGCCCGACGCTGCTCGCGGGTCCGGCACCCGCCCTCTCGGACGACCTGCCGCGCGCCCTGGTCCACTCGCTCTCCGCCGAGCAGTCGGACCTGCTGCGGGAAGCTGCCAGGGCGCACGGCGTCACGCTGAACTCGGTGCTGACCGGCGGGTTCGGTCTTTTGCTGGGTGCTCTCACGGGCCGCAGTGACGCCGTGTTCGGTGTGACCGTCTCAGGCCGGGAGGGCGAAGGGCTGGACGGCATCGTGGGCGTGCTGCTCAACACCGTGCCGATGTGGACGCGGGCCCGGCCGGACAGCACGGTCCGGGCGTATCTGGCGGCCGTCCAGGCGGGCCGGGTCGAGGCGATGGAGCACGAGCACCTGGGGCTCGGCGAGATCCAGCGGGCCAGCGGGCACGACACCTTGTTCGACAACCTGTTCGTACTCCAGAACTTCCTGGACATGGACGCCTTCGCCGAGATGAACGCCAGGCACGGCATCACCTCGGTGAAGGCCGACGACTCCACCCACTATCCGTTCACCTGGGTCGTCACGCCCGGCGACCGGCTCACGGTCAAGCTGGAGTACCGCGCCGGGGACACCGACAACGCCCGGCGTCTCCTCGACGACTACCTGCGCGTACTCGAGGACCTGGCGCGGGCGACCGGACCGGTGGGCGCGCTGCGGGGGCTGGGGCCGGAGCCCTCGCGGGGGGAGCGGACGGACGTCGGCACGGACACCGTCGTCGACCGGTTCGACCAGGCGGCGGATCGCGACCCGGAGCGGACCGCTCTCGTCGCCCACGGCTCCACCATGACCTTCGCAGAGCTCCGGGACCGCAGCCGTGCGGTGGCCGGGGTGCTCGCCCGGCGGGGCATCGGTCCCGAGACGACCGTGGGTCTCGCGATCCCGCGCTCCCTCGACTCGATCGTGGCACTGTTCGCCGTGCTGCGTGTCGGCGCCGCGTATGTGCCGCTGGAGTTGGATCACCCGGACGAGCGGATCGCCGTGATCGTCGAGGACGCCCGGCCGGATGTGATCCTCACCGTGAGCTCCGTGTCGCCCCGGCTGATCCCGCTCACCGGCGACCTGATCGAGCTGGACCGCCCCCTGCCCGAGGGTGAGCCGTTCGTGACCTTCACGCCCGACGACCCCGACCGGCTGCGGCACCCCGCGTACACGATCTACACCTCGGGATCGACCGGGAAGCCCAAGGGCGTGGTGACCGAGTACGCCGGGCTCACCAACATGCTGATCAACCACCAGCGCCGGATCTTCGAACCGGTGCTGGCGGAGCACGGGCACCGGGTCTTCCGGATCGCACACACCGTGTCGTTCGCGTTCGACATGTCCTGGGAGGAACTGCTGTGGCTCGCCGACGGGCATGAAGTGCACATCTGTGACGAGGAGCTGCGCCGTGACGCACCCCGGCTGGTCGAGTACTGCCTGGAGCACGGCATCGACGTCATCAACGTGACGCCGACCTATGCGCAACAGCTGGTCGCCGAGGGCCTGTTGGACGACCCGGAGCGACGGCCGCCACTGGTGCTCCTCGGCGGTGAGGCGGTCACCCCGACGCTGTGGCGGCGGCTCGCCGAGACCCAGGGGACCGTCGGCTACAACCTGTACGGACCCACCGAGTACACGATCAACACCCTCGGCGTCGGCACCTTCGAGTGCCAGGACCCGGTGGTGGGCGTGGCGATCGACAACACGGACGTCTACGTGCTGGATCCGTGGCTGCGGCCGCTGCCGGACGGAGTCCCCGGGGAGCTGTATGTGTCGGGAATCGGCATCGCGCGCGGCTACCTCGGGCAGTCCGCCCAGACCGCGCACCGCTTCGTCGCATGCCCCTTCGGCGCACCCGGCGAGCGCATGTACCGCACCGGCGACCTGGTGGTCCGTCGGCCCGACGGCAACCTGATGTACCTGGGACGCACCGATCAGCAGGTCAAGATCCGGGGCCACCGGGTCGAACTCGGCGAGGTCGAGGCCGCCTTCGCGGCGCACCAGGCGGTGCGCTTCGTCGCCGCCGTGGCCCAGCCCGACCCGCAGGTGGACGGTGCCTACCGGCTGGCCGCCTATCTGGTGCTGGAGGGAGCGGAGTTGGCGACGGTCGCCGCACAAGTGGGCGCCGGGCTGCCGGACTTCCTGCGCCCGACGCACTACGCCCAGGTCGACAGCATCCCGTTGACGGTGAACGGGAAGGCTGACACGAAGGCGTTGCCGGAGGCCAAGCCGCTCGGCGCGTTGACCACGGCGGGGGAGCGGGCGCCGGAGACCGAGACCGAGACCGTGGTGTGCGAGTACTTCGCCGAGGCACTGGACCTGGACGACGACGAGGTGAGCGCGGTGAGCGACTTCATGGCCCTGGGAGGGCATTCCATGCTGGCGGTGCGGCTGACCGGGCTGCTCCGGCGTGAGTACGGTCCCGTACTCACGATCCGAGACCTGTTCACCCTGCGCACCCCGGAAGCGATTGCCCGCCACCTCGATGACCACTCCTGACAAGCAGCGGCCCCGCCCGGGGTCCGACATCCTCCGCACCGCCCTGCGGCGCAACCGCAGCGCCATGGTCTGGGGCACCGTGCTCATGGGCCTGTACCAGGCGGGCGAGACGGCCTTCCCCATCGCACTCGGCCTGATCGTCGAGCACACGTTGAGAGACCGGAGCCCCGGCTCACTGGGTCTGTCGATCGCTGTGCTGGCCGTGATCATCACGACGGTGTCGCTGTCGTGGCGGTTCGGGATGCGCGTCCTGCAGAAGGCCAACACGACCGAGGCGCACCGTTGGCGGGTGGAGGTCGCGGCCTGCGGCCTCCAGCCGGTTGCCAGGGACACCGAACTGAAGTCCGGCGAGGTGCTGACCATCGCCACCGAGGACGCCGACCAGACCGCCGACATCATCGAGGTGGTGCCCCTGCTCATCAGCTCGCTGGTGGCGGTGGCCGTCGCGGCCGTCGCGCTGGGCCTGGCCGACCTCCGGCTCGGCCTGCTGGTGATCGTGGGAACCGCCGCGATCATGTCGATCCTGAGTGTGCTGTCCAAGCGGATCGGCTCCAGCACCCAGGAGCAGCAGGCCCGGGTGGCGCGGGCGGGCGCGAAGGTCGCCGACCTGATCACCGGCCTGCGCCCGCTGCACGGCTTCGGCGGCAACCACGCGGCGTTCCGTTCCTACCGCAAGGTCAGTACGGAGGCGAGGCATCAGGCCATCGCCGTCGCCAGGGTCAACGGTGTGTACGCGGGCACGTCTCTGGCCCTCAACGCGGTCCTCGCCGGCGCCGTGACCCTGACGGCGGGCTGGCTGGCCTTCGACGGTCAGATCACCATCGGGGAACTCGTCATGGCCGTGGGGCTGGCGCAGTTCATCATGGAACCGCTCAGGCTGTTCTCCGAGATGCCGAAGTACGTGATGATCGCGCGCGCGTCGGCCGAGCGGATGGCGCTGGTGCTGACCGCGCCGCCGGTCGCGGCCACTGGGCCCCAACGCCCGGCCGCAGGCGGGGACTTGGAGATCGACGGCGTCCGGCACGGAACTCTGCGCAAGCTGAAGTTCCAGGTGGCCGCAGGGGAGTTCGTGGCGATCGCCGCCTACCAGCCGCGTGCGGCGGCAGACCTCGCCTCCATCCTGGCCGTGAACGTCCCGCCCGACGCGTACGAGGGTGTCGTCAGGGTCAGCGGCCAGGACCTCGCGGATCTGTCGATCGAGGCGGTACGCGAGCATCTGCTGGTGAACCCCTATGACGGGGAGATCTTCGCGGGCACCCTCCGCACGAACATCGACCCCTCGGGCACCAGCCGGACGGTTGGCGAGGCGGTCGAGGCGTCCCTGCTGACCGACGTCGTCGCCCTGCACCGCGAGGGCCTCGACCACCCGGTCCGCGACCGTGGCGCGAACCTCTCCGGGGGACAGCGCCAAAGGCTCTCCCTGGCCAGGGCGTTGGCCGCCGACACCGACATCCTCGTGCTGCACGATCCGACGACAGCCGTCGACGCCGTCACCGAACAGCTCATCGCGCGCAACGTCGCGAAGCTTCGCAGGGGCCGCACCACGATCGTGCTCACGAGCAGTCCGGCTCTCCTGGACGCCGCCGACCGCGTCCTCGTCCTGGACGACGGCGTCATCACCGCGGAGGACACGCATCGCAACCTCCTGGCCACCGACGAGGGTTACTGCCTGGCCGTAGCCCGCTGACCCGACCCGCTAACCGAGGGCCCAGGCGACATCCCTGAGCAGGGCATGCCGCCAGCCCGCCCGGTCATGACCCGAGGCCGACCGGGAGACGCGCACGGTCGCACCGGCCTGCTCGGTCAGGGACTCGGTGAGTTCGCAGTGGGGCAGCATCCCCGTCTCGTGCTCCCCGACGTCGAACGCGATCCGCAGACCGGACAGTCCGGGATGCTCCCGCAGACGCGCGGCGATGGTGCCGCCGACCGGGCCGCTCATCGGGTCCGGCAGGTCCATGGCGTCGGGCGTCCACCAGAACGACCCCGACTGGCAGGCGACTCGGGACACCAGCTCCGGGAACTCCAGCGCCGCGTACAGCGCGCTGAGCCCGCCGAGGCTCTGCCCGGCGACCACCAGCCGGTCCGGGTCGGCGGGTACTCCGGACTCCGCGACCAGCGGCAGCAGTTCGTCCCGGATCGCCTCCCACAGAGTCGGCCGGCACGCGAACTCGGCCGCCCTGTCCTTGGCCGGCAGGAAGACGAGCGTGACCGGGGCGACCTGGCCACTGGCGACGGCCGAGTCGAACGCGGTCATGGCCGGGTGCAGATACAGCCAGTCGTCTCCGTCCAGCAGCAGGACCACCGGTCCGCCGCCGCCCGCCGGATGGATGCGTACGGTACGCCGCCCACCGAGCCGTTCACTGGCCCAGCGGATCCGGGCACGGGGCAGGGGCAGGACATCGGAGGCGCCGACGTCGGGCCAGTGCGGCTGGTCCGGAGTGTCCGGGGTGGCGGCGATGGACCGGTCACCGCCCGCGCCCACCGGGTTGAACGGGTCGGCGTACGCCGCGCCGCCCGCCAGGAACCGATAGGTCACCCGCAGCCTCGCGGGCATGCGCACCTCGGCGTACCAGCAGTCCGTGTCGCCCCAACGGCGCAGGGGAACCGGCGCCGACCAGATCTCGAACTCGATGCTCGCCGCTTCGGAGCCTCGCCACAGGAACAGGGTGGTCCAACCGCCGTCCTCGGCAGGAGCCGACGCAGGTGTTCCTGCCGCCGCCCAGAACTCGTCGGTGCCGGGTGTGCCAGGCAGTCCGAATGCGGCGAAGGCGTGCTCCGTGTCGGCGGTGACCGGGCGCATGAACGTCTCCTTGTGAGAGGGAAACGGCGACGGCTAAGCTGCTGTCAATTAGGTCAGGCTAACCTAATGTTGCCGTTTCCGAGGAGGCGCCGAGCATGAGCACCAACCCCTTCGACGACAACGAAGGCCGTTTCCGCGTCCTGGTGAACGACGAGGGTCAGCACTCCCTCTGGCCGGCCTTCGCCGAGGTGCCCGGTGGGTGGACGGTCGCCTTCGAGGAGAACACCCGAGAGGCTTGCCTGGAATACGTCGAAGCCCACTGGACCGACCTGCGTCCCCGATCCCTCTCGGCGTCGATGGAGAGCTGACCCACGTGGCATGACGCAGAGCACGGCTCGGCTGCTCGCTGCTCCACCGTGACGGCGGACCAGGCCGTAGGACATCAGGAAGACCCGAGCGGCCGGTGGCAGCGGCGAGCCCGTGTCCGACCGGCATTGCGATCGCCTGATCAGCCCAACATGCGGTTGGCTCTCGCCGCTCCTACCGTGGATGCGTAAGCGGCTGGCGCGGGAGGGGCCCGTGGCCTAACGGATGTGGCGTGTGTCGGCTCCGAACACCACCGGAAGGCGGCCTTGGCATGGCCATGCAGTCAGACACTCCCGTTCTCGACACGCTCGTCGCTATGACGGTCGATTCGATCGAGCGCTGCGGCCTGGACGAGAAGACGTTCCTTCTCACCCGCCTGGCCGCGCTCGCGGCCATGGACGCCCCGGCCATCTCCTACCTCGCGCATGTCGACCCCGCCATCAAGGCAGACCTGACCCCCGAGGAACTGCAGGACGTTCTCGTTGCCATCGCGCCCGTCGTCGGCACCGCACGCGTCATGTCGGCCGCAACTCACATCACCGAAGCGCTCGGCATCACCATCGCGCTGGCCGAGGCCGAGGCCGAGGCAATGGCCGAGACGGAAGCCCAGACCCGGAGCAGGCCCTGACCTGCTCTCTCGATCTGGCTCGGGCCGGTACCCGTCCTCGTGGCACGACGGGTACCGGCAGCTGAGCACGGCGACCGCATGACCGTAAGCGGACCGCATGCACCATCACTCGATACCTCCGATACAAGAAACGGGGGAGCCACATGTGCCGCTGGATCGCCTACTCGGGGACGCCCGTCCTTCTCAGCCAAGTCCTGTTCGAGCCGGAACACTCCTTGATCGACCAGAGCCTGCACTCCCGCATGGGGGTGGAGACGACCAACGGCGATGGTTTCGGCATCGGCTGGTACGCGCGGGACACGGACACTCCGGCGGTGCTGCGGGATGTCGGTCCGGCTTGGAGCAACCGCAATCTGTCGGAGGTCGCCCACCACGTTCGCTCGGGTCTGTTCTTCGCACACGTCAGGGCCTCGACCGGGACTGCCGTGCAGCAGACCAACTGCCACCCCTTCCGGCACGGTCGCTGGATGTGGATGCACAACGGGGCGATCAGCGGGTTCGACCGGCTCCGGCGTGACCTCACCCTGGCCGTCGATCCGGCCCTGTATCCCGACATCGAGGGTTCCACCGACTCCGAGCTGATGTTCTTCCTGGCCCTCACATTCGGCCTGGCGGAGAATCCTCCCGATGCCGTGGCGCGTATGGCCGCCCTGGTCGAGAAGGTGGGGCACGCGCACGGCATCCGCCACCCGCTGCAGATGACCCTCGCGATGGCCGACGGGGAACGTGTCTGGGCCTTCCGCTACTCCAGCGAGGGCCGCTCGCGGTCGTTGTACTTCAGCACCAAGGTGGACGCCCTGCGTGCGCTCCACCCTGATGCCGCGTTCCTGCGGGACATCTCCGACGACACCCGCCTGGTCGTCTCCGAACCGCTGGGCGCCCTGTCCGGCGCCTGGAACGAGGTGCCGGAGAGCAGTTTCGGCATCATTCAGCCGGGTGGGGACGCGCTCCATGCTTTCCGGCCCTCCCCGCAAGGCGCATCGGCCTGAAGCCGGCCAGCGATGCGGTGGAGGGGGCCATCGGCCCGGGGCGCCGCGCGCCGGGGCGGCAGGGCTGGGAGGCTGGGAGTGAGTGCTGCCCGTGAGGTGCCCCTGGCGGAAGGGTGGTGAGCCCCATGGCCGAGACCCACGACAACATCCAAGGACCGATTGTTCCGGCCGTTCAGTGCGCCGATCCCCTGGGAAACCCGCTCCTGCGCACCCGGTTCGCCCTCCCCGCCAGGTCCGCAACCTTCCTTCGGCGCCAGCGGCTGGTCCAGCACCTCGACCAGGCTCTGCGGACTCCGCTGACACTGGTCAACGGGGCGGCCGGGGCCGGTAAAACCCTGCTGGCCGCCGACTGGGCTGCCGGGCTGCGGCCGCCGGTCGCCTGGCTCACCGTCGAAGTGGGGGACCGGCGTCCCGGAGTCTTCTGGGCATACGTCCTTCAGGCACTGCGCGCCTGCGGTGCACCGGTATCCGACGCGGTCGGGACCCCTGCGGACGCGGCCGGGGTGGACCAGAAGCTGCTGGCGGCCCTCGCCGCCGAGCTGAACGACCGCAACCGGCCCGTGGTCCTCGTCCTCGACGAATACGACCGTGTGACGGCCCCGGAGGTCGCGGAGCAGCTGGAGTTCGTCCTGCACCACGCGGGGGGCGGACTGCACCTCGTCCTGGTCACCCGCACCGAACCGCTGCTTCCGCTGCACCGTTACCGCGCGGCCGGCGAGCTGACGGAGATCCGCGGCGCTGAGCTGGCCTTCACCGCCGAGGAGGCCGTCGCACTGCTGGAGCTGCACGGTCTGAGCCTTCCGGTCCACGCCGCGGGTGCCCTGGTGGACCGCCTCCGGGGCTGGGCCGCCGGCCTACGCCTGTCCGCCCTGGCCGCTCGAGAGAGCGCCGACCCGGAGCTCTACCTGAAGGAGTTCGAAGCGGACCACAGTACGGTCGCGGATTTCCTGCTGGCCGAAGTTCTCAAGAGACAGCCGGACGAGACACAGGACCTTCTGATGCGGGTGAGTGTCCTGGAGCGTTTCTGCCCGGACCTGGCCAACGCGCTGACCCTCCGTGCCGATGCCGAGCCCATCCTCGCCGGGCTGCATCGCGACAACGCTTTCGTCGAGCACCTCGGGCACGCGTGGTACCAGCTCCACCCGCTGTTCGGGGAGATCCTCCGGGCCCACCTGCGGGTGCGCCTGCCCGGGGTGGAGCCGGAACTGCACCGGCGGGGCGCGCGATGGCTGCGCCGGCACGGCTTCCTGACGGAGACACTCGCGCATGGCGCCGCCGCGGGGGACTGGGATCTGGCCGCCGGTGCGCTCATCGACGACCTGGCGATCGGACAGCTCTTCACCGGCCTGCGCTCGGATGACCTGACCCAGTTGTTCTCCCTCATGGGGCCCGAGGCCAGGAGTCCTGCGACAGACCTGGTCCGCGCGGCGCACGACCTGTCCCGGCGTGACCTCGACCGCGGTCTGACTCGCCTGCGCCACGCTGAGGAGCACCTGGCCGACGACCCGGACAGCCTCGCGGCTGCCCGGCTGAGCTGCGCACTGCTGGAAGCTTTGGCAGCCCGGTTCGCCGGGTGTCCTCCGCAGGCCGAGAAGGCCGCCGCAGCCGCCGACGAGCTGCGGCGGGAAGTCCCTGGGCACCTCCTGGACAAGCATCCCGAACTCCACGCTCTGCTGCTGACCCATCTGGGCTCGGTGCGCCTGTGGGCCGGGCATTTCGATGACGCGCGCGCTGCCCTGACCGTCGTGGCCGGTTCTGACGACGGCGCCTGCACCGTGCTGCCCCGGGAAGAGTCGATGGGGCACCTGGCCCTGCTGGACTACCTGAACGGCTGGCTCGGCCGGGCGGAACGCAAGGCCCTGGCGGCGATGTCCGAGGCGGAGCGAGTCGGTCTGCCCCAGCCGTCCGGCTCCGGCATCGAACGGCTGGTCCTGGCCGCCGTGGCCGTCGACCGCCATGAACTGGACCGGGCCCAAGCCCTCCTCGACGAAGTGGACCTCCCCCCGGGAGCGCATGATCCAGTACTGACGGCGGGACAAGCCCTCGCCACCGCTCGTCTGCTGCTGGCCAGAGGCAAGGTACGAGCCGCCGTCGAGGCGGCGAACCCGGCCGTCTCCACCGCCGTGGCATCACCTTGGGCGGCAGGCCATGAAGCACTCATCGTCTCCGCCGCCCACCTGGCCGAAGGACGGCCGGACGAAGCCACCGAGGCACTCCAGCACGTGTCCGGCGACCAGCCGGCGTGCGCCGTGGAGGCCGCGGGGCTCCAGCTCGCCGCAGGGCGTTCCGAGGCGGCCGTCAACCTGCTCGACAGCATCCGCACCCAGGGCGGGACAGGTCCTGCGGTGACGGTGAGGGCAGCACTGGTGAGGGCCCAGGCCGCGGAGTGGGCGGGAGACACCGCCACCGCCCGCAGACTCCTGGCCCAGGCGCTCCTCGACGCCCGGCGCGAGCGGCTGAGGCGTCCGTTCCTCGACGCCGGAGCGTGGATCCGGCCCCTCCTGGCGACGGCCTCACTGCACGAACTGGCGGCGGGCTGGCTCACGCCCGGTCCGGCCCCCGCGCGAAGGAGCGGGCGCTCCGGCGCGGAAGCGCCGCCTGCGCCGCTCGTCGCGGTGGAGCTGAGCGGACGCGAGCGTGACGTCCTGGAGCGGCTGGCCGGGATGATGTCGACGGAGGAGATCGCCGCGGATCTCTACGTGTCGGTGAACACGGTGAAGACCCACCTCAAGAGCGTGTTCCGGAAGCTTGCGGTGAACCGGCGAGGCGACGCGGTGCGCCGCGCACGCGAGCTGCGCCTCCTGTGATCGCTTGCCGGACCGCGGGTCGGCAGGACGCTCGTCCGGCGCGGAAGACCGTTCAGGGGACGGGCGGCAGCGTCTGCTCGGTCCAGATCGTCTTGCCCGGAACCGCGTACCGCGTGCCCCACGCCTGGGCGAGCTGGGCAGCGATGAACAGCCCGCGTCCACCCTCCTCCGCCGCGCCGGCGTGCCGCAGGTGGGGGGAGGCCGACCCGGCGTCCCGCACCTCGCACGTCAGACTGCGGTCAAGGATCAGGCGGAGCTCGATGGGAGGGCTTCCGTACCGCACGGCATTGGTGACGAGTTCGCTGATGATGAGCAGGGTGTCGTCCGCCGTCTCGTCGTCCACGTCCCACGCGGCGAGCCGTTCGCGGGTACGGCGTCGCGCGTCGGCGACGGCCGCGGGATCCGGGTCGAGCTGCCACGAAGCACATCGCTCGGGTGGAAACGACCGGGTGCGCGCGACGAGCACGGCCGCGTCGCCGATGCCCAAGTCCGCCGGAAGCGCGTACACGAGTGCGTCGCACAGGTCCTGGAGCGTGCGATCGCGGAAGTGGGGTGCCAAGGTCAGCGGCCCTGAGACTTCTGCCAGGTACGACGTGAGCACCGGATCACTGGTGAAGACCAGCACGCTGCCGTCCGGCACTTCCACCTCGCTGGCCGCGAAGAGCGCGTCCTGCGCCGTGCCCAGGCGAGGCCCGGCCATCGTGGCGGGGACGGCCACGGTGGCGTCGGGGCGCACGACGAGCGGGGTGAGACCGCCGGCCGTAGCGAGGGTGCAGGTGCCGGTGAGGGGATCGTGGACCGCGTACACACAGTCGACGGTGAGTGCTTCGCGGCGCAGCGGATCCACAAGGGGGAGGCCGGCGCGTTCGGCGGCCAGCTGACCGGCGGTGCCGTGCATCCGCGCCAAGAGCTCCTCGGGAGGCAGGTCGAACGCCGCCAACGAGCGCACGGCGGTGCGCAACTGGCCCATGGACGCGGCCGCGTTGAGGCCGCGTCCGGACACGTTGCCGACGACCAGGGCGGTGCGGGCGCTGGAGAGGGCGATCGTGTCGTACCAGGCGCCGGGGTTGGCGCCTGTGAGGGAGAGGTAGGCGGCCTCGAGCCAGGCGTGGGTTTCCGGGCGGCGGGGCAGCAACTGGCGCTGCACCGTTGCCGCGACGGTGTGCTCGCGCGAGTAGCGGCGCGCGTTGTCGATGCAGAGGGCCGTGTGGGCGGCCAGTTCGACCGCCAGTTCCTGGTCGCCGGCGTCGAAGGCGGGAGACTGCCCGGCGCGATACAGACTGACCAGGCCGAGGGCCGCGTCGCGCAGCGTCAGGGGGACGACGAGGAGGGAGTGGGCCTGCGTCGAGCGGATCGTCTCCGCCCGCGCGGGATCGACGGACAGCCACGGGGTGGCGGCCTCCAGGGGGACCATGCGGGGACGCAGGTCGGCGAGGGCCTGGGTGAAGGGCGTGGGGACGGGCAGACCGCAAACGTCCCCCACCGCAGGGGCCTGGGGCGGGTGCGGCAGGCTGCTGCGGAACGCGGTGCGCATCACGGGTGTGCCCGGCGGCAGTGGGGCCAGTGGCGGGTCGTTGCCGCGGATCACCGCGTCCACCACCTCCACGACCGCGACATCAGCGAAAGCGGGGACCACGGCGGTCACGAACTCCTCCCCGGTCACCGTGGGATCCAGTGTGAGACCCACGCCCCTTCGTACGGCGTCGAGCACGTCGGCACGAGCCCGGGCCCGCTCGCGTTCGGTGACGTCGACCACGGCGACCGCCACGCCGAGCACCCGTCCGTCCGGGCTCTGCAGGCGCAGCGCGGTCACCTCGTAGTCCCGCGGTTCCCCCTCGACGCGGGCACGGACGATGCGTCCCCGCACCGGCACGCCGGTGTCCAGGACCTCGTGCAGAAGTGCCTCGACATCGGCGTCGACCATGCCGTAGACCTGGCGGGCCGGACGACCCGTGAGCTCGTCCGCGGCCAGATCTTGCATGGCTGGAGTCGCGGTGTTGACCCGTACCACCCGCAACGCGGTGTCCAGCAGATGAAGCCCGATCGGTGACTGCTCGAACAACGCGTCCAGCATCGCAAGGGCTGTCTCGCCCGCCACCCGGCCGGCAGCGTCGTGTGCCATGAATCGCCTCCCGATACCCTCCGGCGCACCGCCGCCGAGCACCCGCACGTCCTTCCAGCGTCCTCCGCACACCGGGCCGCTGCATCCGCGGGCGCGAGCCGTGGGCGGAGAGCCGCAGCCCTCGGGAGGACTCACCCGCAGCGGGGGAGGCCGGCACGGTCCGTTGTGGCCATGGTGGGCATACACCGGGCGCTCCAAGGCGACCGGCACGTGCCGCCGGAAGGAGCACCGATCATGCGACGCTATCCGCCGATCGCCGATCACGGGATGGTCGGCGACTTGCAGACCGCCGCACTGATCTCCTCCGACGGCACGGTCGACTGGCTGTGCGCGCCCAGGTTCGACTCGCCCAGCGTGTTCGCCTCGCTGCTCGACCACGACCGCGGCGGCCACTTCAGCATCTGGGCTGACACTCCACGGCCCCCGATCCAGCTGTACCTCCAGGACACCGCTGTGCTGGTGACCCGCTTCCTCGCGGAGGAAGGCGTCGGTGAGGTGGTCGACTTCATGCCGGTGGAGAACCCGGAGCGAGCGGCGGGGCGGCATCGGCTGGTCCGCATCCTGCGGGTGACGCGCGGCCGGCTCCGCTTCACCCTTCAGTGCCGCCCCCGCTTCGACTACGGCCGTGCCGGCCACCGGCTCGATCTCGCCGAGGACGCCGTCCGTTTCGACGGGCCCGCCGTCCGGGCCACGCTGCAGACCGTCGGCCCGGTGATATGGACCGGGGAGGGAGATGACGCCCGGGGCGAAGTGTTCCTGGGGCCGGACGACTTCGCCGCCGTCGTCCTGACGATCGAGGATTCGCCCGATGCCCCGCAGCCACCGCTGAGCCGGGCGGACGTGGTGACGCTGTTCGAGCAGACCCGAGACTTCTGGCACACCTGGGTCCGCCGCAGCCGGTACCGGGGACGCTGGCAGGACATGGTGAACCGAGCGGCCATCACGCTCAAGCTGCTCACGTACGCGCCCACCGGAGCGCCCGTCGCGGCCCCCACGATGGGGCTGCCGGAGCAGATCGGCGGAGGACGCAACTGGGACTACCGCTACACGTGGGTCCGGGACGGCTCGATGTCGGTCGGCGCGCTGCTGGGGCTCGGCTATCTCGAGGAAGCGCACGCCTTCCGCAGCTGGCTGGGCGACCGGCTCAAGGCGAACCGTACGGTCAGCGGTGAACCCCTGCAGATCATGTACCGGATCGACGGCGACCCGCACCTGCCGGAAGAGGTCCTCGACCACCTGGAGGGCTACCGGGGATCCGCACCGGTACGCGTGGGCAACGAGGCGGCGGGCCAGCTCCAGCTCGATATCTACGGAGAGGCGGCCCTCGCCCTGTCCCAGGCGGCCGAGGACACCGCCCACGTCCCGCCGTACGACGGCTGGCAGTCCCTTGCCGGTGTGCTCGACTGGCTGGTCACAGCGTGGGACCGGCCCGACGAGGGAATCTGGGAGACGCGGGGCGGGCAGAAGGACTTCACCTACAGCCGGCTGATGTGCTGGGCGGCCTTCGACCGAGGCATCCGCATGGCCCGCGACTTCGCCCGTCCCGCCGACATCGCGGGGTGGAGCGCGGCACGGGACGACATCCTGCGCCAGGTGATGGAACGGGGCTGGAGCCCTGGGCGCCAGGCCTTCGTCCAGCACTACGACGACGTCACCCTCGACGCGTCCCTGCTGCTCATGCCCTCCGTCGGATTCATCGCGCCGGACGATCCGCGCTGGCTGTCCACGTTGGACGCGATGGACCAGGAACTCGTCTCCGACAGCCTCGTCTACCGCTACGACCCCGAGGCGTCCCCGGACGGCCTGCGCGGCAGCGAGGGCACGTTCTCGCTGTGCAGCTTCCTCCACGTGGACGCGCTCGCGCGGGCGGGACGGCTCGGACAGGCCCGGTATGCCTTCGACAAGATGCTCACGTACGCCAATCACGGCGGTCTGTTCGCGGAGGAAATAGGTCCCACGGGAGAGCAACTCGGCAACTTCCCGCAGGCTTTCACCCACCTCGCGCTGATCACGGCCGCGCTCTCCCTCGACGAGCAGATGGACGCCGCTCGCTGAAGCATCACCTGGGACGGGTGTGCGGGCCGGACACCACCCGTCCGAGCCCCTGCGGAAATCAGGCCCTTCCCCCTTCCCGGGTGAGGCGCGAGGCGGGTGACATCGGGTGCGATGGATGGGCGGCAGCACCTGCCCCGCCTGGTGCGCGGCGACTGCGCCGGCACTCCGGGCCTACTCGGCGAGGTGGACAGCGTGAAGCACTGGCGGGCTCTGATCGTCCTCGGTACGGCCCAGTTCCTGATGGTTCTGGACACCTCCGTCATGAACGTGTCCATCAGTCAGCTGGTCGAGGACTTCGACACAGAGGTCACCGCCATCCAGGCCGTCATCACCCTGTACGCGCTGGTCATGGCCGCGTTCATGATCATCGGTGGCAGGTTCGGGGACATCCTGGGGCGCCGCCGCATGTTCCTTGTGGGGCTGTCCGTCTACGGTGTGGGATCGGCCCTGACAGCGGTGGCGCCCACGCTGTGGGTCCTCACGCTGGGCTGGTCGGTCATCGAGGGACTCGGGGCGGCCATGGTGCTGCCGGCCATGGCCGCTCTCGTCGCGGAGTCGTACCGCGGGCGGGACCGGGCCATCGCCTACGCGGTCATCGGCGGGCTCGCCGGCGCCGGAATCGCGGTCGGTCCGCTCCTGGGCGGCTGGGTGACGACGTATCTCACCTGGCGGCTGGTTTTCGCCGGCGAGGTCGTGGTCGTCGTGGCCGTCCTGCTGTGCCGCCGGGTGATCGCGACGTCCGCCCCGACCGGCCCACGCCCCCGGCTGGACTGGGTCGGGGCGGTGCTCTCCGCGACCGGGCTGGGGCTGGGTGTGCTCGGGGTCCTGCAGAGCAGCACCTGGGGATGGGTGCAGCCGCGCAACCCGCCCTTCACCGTCCTCGGTTTCGCCCCGACCCTGTTCGTCGTCGGCCTCGGGGTGGCCGTCCTGGCCCTCTTCCGGTGGTGGGAGCGGCGGCGGGAGCTGCATGGGGCCGACCCCCTCGTGCATCTCTCCCTGCTGGGCAAGCCCGTGCTGCGGTCCGGGCTGATGACGCTGCTGAGCCAGAACCTCATCCTGCTGGGGCTGTTCTTCACGATTCCGCTGTACTTGCAGGTGGTGCAGGGCTTCGACGCCTTCGAGACGGGGCTGCGTCTGCTCCCGGTGTCCGCCACCATGCTGGTGACCTCCCTGTCCGCGTCCTCGCTGGGCCGGGTGTGGGGGGCGCGCCGGGTGGTCCGGCTGGCCCTGGCGACCCTGACGGCGGCCATCGTGTGGCTGCTGGCCACCATCGACCCGGTCATCGACGACGGGCAGTTCGCCGGAGCGATGGCCCTGCTGGGCGTGGGCGTGGGCCTGCTCGCCTCACAACTGGGCAACGTCGTCCAGTCCGGCGTCGGCGAGGACGAACGCAGTGAGGCGGGAGGACTCCAGTTCACGGCACAGAATCTGGGCTCCGCGCTGGGCACCGCGCTCATCGGGTCGATCCTGATCGGTGCGCTGGCCCACGCCTTCACCTCGCAGGTGACGGACGACCCGCGGCTGTCCGAACAGACCCGTGACGAGGTCGGTGTCGCTCTTGAGGCCGGGGTCACCTTCGTCCCCACCGATCAGGTGCGCTCGGCGGCCGAGAGTGCGGGTCTGCCGCCGGCCCAGGTCGACGCCGTCGCGGACTCCTACGCCTCCGCGCAGCTGGACGGCCTGAAGGCGGCGGTCCTGGCGACTGGTGGCATCGCTCTCGCCAGCTTCCTGGTCACGCCGAACCTGCCGACCGCCAAGGGAAGCCGTCAGCGGCGGCCGGATACCGATGTTCCGGCCGGTGCGGTCGGAGAGACGCGCTGAGTGCGGAGGGAGCCACCGGTGTCCAGGATGAGAGTCACGACCGACCCGGCCCGGAGGGAGCACCGTGCCGAGCGCCGAGCCCGCGCGGACTACACGGGCGGCGTCTACGGTTCCATGCTCGCGGCTTCCGTGGTGGTCGGCGCCGGCTCCCTGGGCTCGTTCCCCCGCGCCGAGTTGGTGGTGCTGCTGTTGCTCACCGGTGTGGTGTTCTGGATCGGCCACGTGCATGCCCAGCTCTTCGGGGCGCGCCTGGCGCAACAGGCTCCGGACCGCCGGGTCGTATGGAACGTGTGCCGTGAGGAGTGGCCGATCGTCAAGGCGGCCATCCCGCCGGCCGCCGCGGTGCTTGCCGGTCCGCTCTTCGGTCTGGACGTGCGAGGTTCCCTCTGGCTGGCTCTCTGTGTCGCCGTGGCGGGCCAGGTGGGCTGGTCCGTGGCTGCGGCACGCCGCGCCGGTGCTTCGCCACGGCTCATGGTCGTCACCGCATCGGTCAACCTGTTGCTCGGCCTGCTGATCGTTTCCTTCAAGATCTTTCTGAAGCATTGAGCACCGCCGCCCGGTCGCCGGGCGACGGTCACCTCTACCGGGTGAGGCCCCAAGGAGCACAAAGGCCGACGATCGTAGGGAAGGGGCGCCGTCCGCCTGTTCGAGGCAGTCCAGGAAGGACCGTTCGTGCGCTACGAGATCCGAGTCGAGGGACACCTGTCGGAAACGATGGCCAAGGCGTTTCCGGAGCTTGGTCATGTGGTGATGTCCGGCCAGACCATCCTGTTCGGACCCGTCGTGGACGAAGCGCACCTGTACGGACTGCTGGCCCGCTGCCAGTCACTGGGACTGCGGGTGTTGGAGATGCGCCCCCTGCCGGAGTGACGGGCCAGGTCCGCCGCCATGATCGCGTCCGCGCCACGATCGAAGCGAACGCCGACTCGAGCATGCGGCCGTACCGGATCGGCGCCAACTCCGTTACCGGCTCGGCTGACTGACGCTCCACCACCTCGACGGGGCTCAGTCGCTGGTGTGCGGTCTCGTACCAACCGTGCGACGAACGCGGTGCCCGTCTCGCTCTTTCCTGCCGTATGTCGCCCGTTCGGCCAGAGACACGGACGTAGTGAAAGTGCTTGGAACGGCCATGGTCGCGCCTCCTTGTCGGGCGTTGCGGCGTCAGCCCCGGAAGGCGCCTCGGCCGACGGCTCGCGGAGCTGCTGGCGCAGCCCGGCCTCAGCAGGCCGCCCAGGGGCAGCGCCGACGGGCCAGCCGTACGGTGCTCGTCCGGAGACAGCGGGTAGCAGGCGGTGACCAGGCCGACCGCGAGGAAAACGGCCTCCGCCTCGCCGCCGTGGCGGCGTCGAGGGCTCACCCGTGGTGGGTGAGCCGGTCACCGGGCAGCGGCCTGACCCTGAAGCGGTCAGGCGTTCGCACACTGCCCTCCCCCCGCCTCGTCAGCTTGCGGAGGCGACGGCTGATCACGTGAGGAGGAGCCATGTCCATGCCGCATGATCCGGCATCACACACCCGACAGGAACAAAGGCCCGACAGTGCGGCCCCCGATCCGATGGGCGACTCCGCGGACGTACTCGGGCGGCTCGGCCGTTCCTGGACCTGGATGTTGGGCGCGGCCCTGGCGACCTTGGTGCCGGGCCTCCTGATACTCGTCTGGCCGGACGCGACCCTGCACGTCCTGGCGGTCCTCATCGGCCTGTACCTGTTGTTGACCGGGGCGTTCCGGTTCGTGGGCGTCTTCGCGCGGGCGGCGGACGAACGGGTGCCGGGACTGCTCCTGGCCGTGCTGTACGTCCTTGCCGGGGTGCTGTGCCTGCGGAACCCGCTGCAGACGATCGCCGCGCTGTCATTGATCACCGGAGGTGTCTGGCTCGTGTCCGGCATCCTCACCCTCTACACGGCCGTCGCCGTCCGGGACCTGCCGCACCGCGGCGTCGTCATGCTCGTCGCGGTGCTCGGGATCGTCGCGGGGATCGTGGTGCTCGCCCTGCCTACCGAGTCGGCCCGCGCCCTGACACGGCTGCTCGGCCTGTGGCTCGTCCTGCTCGGCCTCGGCGAGGCACTGGTCGCCCTGGCGTGGCGGGCCGCGCTCGCGAAGACGTCCACGGCAGGACCGCGCGCCCCCGCCGGGAGCGCCTGATGCCCTGCCCGCCGCTCCGGCGGGCCTGACAGACGCACCCACCGGCCCCGCACGGTCTCCTCCCACTGCGTCATCCCGAGCGGCGACCGTCGCGGCCGGGGCGGCGCACCCACGGAAAGGGAGCATCCATGAACCCGGCCGCCACCCCGGACCCGCCGGACCCCGGCGGAGCCTCCCACCAGGAACATGTCATGACCGCCGAGGAACGAGCGGAATACGAGCGACTGCGCCGTCACGCTGCGACACGCCACCGGCGGCTGCGCCAGGTCGGCTCCTCGGTCCTGCTTCTGCTGGCCCTGCTGCTCGCGCCCCTGGCCGTAGCCGCGGCCTGGGTCCAGGACACGGTCTCCGACACCGACCGGTACGTCGATACCGTCGCTCCGCTGGCGTCCGAGCCGGCCGTGCAGGACGTCGTGATCAACCGGCTCACGAACCGCGTCGTCGCCAACGTGGACGTCGCGGCGGTGACGGACTCGCTCAGCAAGGCGCTCCAGGAGTCCGGAGCGCCACCGCGCGTCGTGGCGGGGGCAGAGTCCCTCGAAGGACCGCTGCGCAGCGCGGTCAGAAGCGTCGTCGACCGCACCATCACCCGTGTGATCACCGGCGACGCCTTCCAGCAGGCGTGGGAGGGCGCCAACCGGCGCTCGCACGCCGCGGTGGTGAACATGCTCACCGGCCAACGCGAAGGTGCCGTGCGCGCCGAGGGCGACACGGTCCAGCTGGACGTCGGAGAGGTCATCAACGAAGTACGGGAGCGGCTCGTCGCCGCGGGCTTCGACAAGGCAGCCGCCATCCCGGACACGGACCGGACCATCACGCTGTTCCAGACCGAGGAACTGGGCAAGGCACAGGACATGATGCGGCTGCTGGACATCCTCGGTACCTGGCTGCCCGTCCTGACCATCGCGCTCGCCGCGCTCGCCGTCTGGACCAATCCGGCACACCGAGTGATGGTGATGATCACTGCGCTCGGCGTGGCCGTGATGATGGGGGTGCTGCTCATCGCGCTCGCCGTCGCCAGAAGGGTCTACCTGGACTCGGTCCCGCCCACGGCACTGCCCACCGACGCGGCCGCGGCGATCTACGACACGTTCGTCCGCTTCCTGCGCGACAGCACGCGCACCCTGCTGGTCCTGGCAGTGATCATTGCGCTGGTCGCCTACCTGTACGGTCCCGGACGCCCCGCGCGCGCCCTCCGCGCGGTGACAGGTCGGGGAACGACTGCCGCCGGCCAGCGGCTGAGCCACGCCGGACTGCGCACCGGGGCCACCGGCCGCTGGCTGACAGACAACCGGGCATGGACTACCGGCGGTGTCATCGCTGCCGGAGCCCTCGTCCTGGTGCTCTGGAACCACCCCACGGTCGGGGGAGTGGTGCTGGTTCTCGGCATCGCCCTGGTGGTCGTGCTCATCCTGGCGATCCTCGCGGCGGCCGCCGGACCGGCCGGCCATGCGGGGGACCGGGCGACGGAACGGGCGGCCCCGTGAGCCATGATCGGGAAACCCGGCCCGGGGCACACATCCCGCAGCCGCACGGTCGCGCGGGCCGCGGCAGCCCTGCAGTCCGGGGCCGCGGCCCGGCTGCTGACCCGCCTGTCGGCACTCAATGTCGTGGAGGGCTCCGTCCGGCTCGCCGCGCAGGCATTCCTCACCGCGCTGCCGCTGCTGATGACCGTCGCGGCGTTCGCTCCCGGCTGGCTGCAGGACCTGCTGGCCGACTCTCTCAGGGCCGTTCTGGGAGTGCGTGGCGACACCCTCGACGAACTGCGGAAGGTCTTCTCCGCGACTGGCACGACAGGGAAGACCGCCGGAGGCGCGGGTGTCATCGTGACGCTTGTGTCGGCCACGGCGTTCAGCCGGGCACTTCAGGCGGTGTGCGAGCGGTGCTGGCACCTGCCGCGCACACCGGTGCGGGCCGCGCTGTGGCGCTGGCTGCTCTGGCTGGTCGTCTGGCTGGGCTTCCTCCTGCTCCAGGCGCCGCTGCGCAGCGGGTTCGGCGCCGGTGGAGTGACCGGCATCGTGCTGTCCCTGCTCTCGGCGACACTGCTGTGGTGGTGGTCCCAGCATTTCCTGCTGGGCGGCCGGATCGGCTGGTGGAGCCTGTTGCCGGGAGCGCTGCTGGCCGGCACCGGTACGGTCCTGCTGAGCCGGGGCGCCCGCGTTCTGTTGCCCACGGCGATGGAGCGCAGCCTGGACGAGTTCGGCCCCCTGGGCCCCGTCTTCACGTTCCTTTCCTGGCTGATCGCCGTCTTCCTCGTGGCCGTCTCGGGCCTGGCCCTCGGCGAGTACGTCTCCTCCACCACCTGGTATCGGTCGGCCTCCGCACCCCGCGGTGGTGGGCACATCGCCCCCTGACCAGGCCGCCGGAGCGCGTCAACCGGGGTCACGAGGCTGCCGCAGGCTCACCCGCGTCGGGTGAGGCGGAGCGGTCCTTGTCCTGCGCACGCTGAACACAGCAACGGCGGCCGGGCTTGACGCCCGGGACGGAGGAGAGAAATGAGCGCGCAGACGTACCTGGCGTACGACTACCCCCTGCTGAGCGTCTTCTGGAGCATGCTCCTGTTCTTCCTGTGGATCATGTGGTTCGTCCTGCTCTTCCGGATCATCACCGACATCTTCCGTGACGACGCCATGAGCGGCTGGGCGAAGGCCGGATGGATGGTGCTCACCATCCTGCTGCCCTTCCTGGGCGTCTTCATCTACGTGATCGCCCGCGGCAAGAACATGGGCCGCCGGGAGATGGCGCAAGCGCGTGCGCAGCAGGAGGAGTTCAACAGCTACATCAGGCAGACCGCGGCCGGCGGGACCAGCAGCGTAGACGAACTCGCCAGGCTGTCCGAGATCCGCTCCCACGGCGACATCACGGACGAGGAGTTCCGCAGGGCGAAGGAACTGGTCCTCGCCGGCCACGGCCCGACGGAACCCACGGGCTCCACCTCCCGGACCGCCCCTCACTGAGCATCCGGACCACACGAAACGAGGCTCAAGATGACCGCCACACACTCCCGGCCGGCACACACGGCGAAGCAGGAATGGGCAACCGGCCTGACAGCCTTCGCGGCCGTGATGCTCTTCCTCGTCGGCCTGCTCGACCTCTTCCGGGGCATCATGGCCATCGCCGAGGACGACATCTTCGTCACCACGCGCAACTACGTGTTCGAGTTCGACCTGACCGGCTGGGGCTGGATCCACCTCGCCCTGGGCGTGGTGGCCGTGATCGTCAGCATCGGGCTGCTCCGGACCTCGACCTGGGCGCGCGTTCTCGGCGTGGCCATCGCCGGACTCGTCATCATCGCCAACTTCCTCTCCCTTCCGTACTACCCGGTGTGGTCGGTCGTGATGATCGCCATCTCGGCCTTCATCATCTGGGCGCTGTGCGTGGTCCCGCGCGGCAACCTCTACGACCTGTCAGAGGAGGGCCAGATGCAGGACGAGCGCCCACCGCGCAGGGTGTGACGACCTGCATCTGGCGGCACCAACACCTCATCGACACCGGACAGTTGTCCGGCCTGAACAGCAGCGCCCTTGTCCGAACCGGCCGCGGCCCGCCCTGAAACGCGAAGGGCGGGTCCTTGGCCGTCCAGGCTTGCTACCGGGCGGTGGGCCTTGAGTGCAGCTGGTCGCTGGGGAGGCCCACACTCGACCAGGCGTCAACGACCCCCTCAGTCAATGGGGACGAAGGTCCCCGCGCTCTCCTACGGCCTGGTGGAGCACCTGCGCATCCAGGACATGCTCCGTCAGTACGGCTGGTCATCGAGGCGCTGCATCCCGCACGGCGGGCGCCAGTTCTCCCTGCACATCGCAGCCGCCCTCAAGCTCGGCGGCAACGAGTCCAACCCGGGCGAGTTCCAGCCCACCGGCGGCTTCGCCGACGACACCGTCGTCGAGAAGAGCCGCGTCGGCCTGACCGGCACCCCCGGCATCGGCTTCGAGAGCAAAGCCGCCTTCTACAAGGCGCTGCGCGCCCTGCACAGCTGACCGTCGCCGCAGGCCGTCTTCCATACCGGCGGCCTGCGGTCAGATGACCGTCGGGACGTGTCGCTGCGAGCGCCCTCGGTGTCGGCCGTACGAGGGGCTTCGCGCGGGCGGGAGAGGATCAGGTACACGAGCTCGGAGCCGGTCAACACCGAGGGCCTGTCCAGCCGTTGTGGTCCCGTCGGCTCGTCGTCGGTCTTGTGAGGAGGGGCTGGACAGCATTCGTCACGGTGCGGGAGCGGCCCCCGCTCACAACCGGCGCGTGAACTCCTGGCGGTCGGCGAAGTTCTCGTAGCCTGCCCGTTCGAAAGCCATGATCATGGCGGTGTTGGCCGCGTCGCAGTCGCCGCGGATCTCCTCGGCGCCCGCTTCGACCAGCAGCCGCGTGCCGCGGGTCACCACCGCCGTCGCGTAGCCGTTGCCGCGGCAGGCGGGGGACACAGCCACCAGGCCGATCACGGCGGCCGAGGGGTTTCGGGCGGGGAGGCTGAGGGCGGCCGGCGTGCCGTCCGGAGCGTAGCCGAGTTCCCACCACGAGGGCTCGTACGACAACTCCTCCATGTCCGCGAAGAGGCTCTCCGCGGCACGCCGGGCGCCATCCCGGGCGACCTTGGCGGCGAGTTGGGCGTCGGCGCTGGTCGGCAATGCCTCGGCGAGGAGAGCGATGAACGGCTCGCGGCCCAGACTGGGCAGGGAGTGCCAGGTCAATCGGTTGTCATGCGAGGGGAGTTCTCCCCCGGAGCGGCGGCGGTAGCGGCGACCGTCACGGGCCCGCTCGAAGCCCGCCAGACGGAGAAGCTCGGCGCGCCGTTCCGGCTCCGCCTGGAACTGCGGCGGCTGCGTCGGCGAGTCAATGACGTGCTCCAGCTCACTGGCTCCGAGCGAGCCGGCCAGGGCGACGGCCTCGGCCAGCAGCGCCTGGCCGGTGGCCAGGCCGGGTTCGTCCCACGGTGCCTCAAGGAGCACCAGGGCCATCGGGACGTCGTTCCCGGGGAGGGTCCACAGCGCGGTGGCGGCGGTGAGCCGACCGGCCTCGTCCTCCGCGACCAGGCACCACTCCGGCCGGGTGCACTTCTTGGCGAGCAGGTCGGTGAGGTAGGCGGCCGTTCCGGCGTTGCGCTCGGGCTGGGCGGAGTGCTGGACGAGGGCAGGTAGTTCGTCTGGGCGCGCGATACGTATGGGCATCTGCTGGAAGCATCCTGTCTCTCGATGGCGTAGCTGGCTTTGCACGAAATCGCCGCCCAGTGGCACCGGCGGGCCTGGGACTGGACACTGTCGCCCCCGCCGCAGCGGTGGATCCCACGGCCGATCGGCGGTGGCCGTGGCCTGGCGCGGGGCGGTGCGGCGTAGGCGTCTCATTCCACCGGGTAGCGCACCACCAGCACCCCCTCCACATCTGTCCCTACCGCCTCGTACTGATGCGGTACATCCGCCGCCCACCGGGCGTGGCCGCCCGGGCCCACCTCGAGCGGGGCGGAGGCGGGACCGACCCGCGCCGTGCCGCTGAAGACCAGCAAGTGCTCCTCCGTGCCCGGCACATGAGCGGCCGAGCGCTGCACCGCGCCGCTCTGAATGCGGATGCGATACACCTCCGACACCGCAGCCGCGTCCTGCACGCGGTCCGTCAGCACCGCGTGCACCGCCGCGCCCTGCACCGGGGCGGGGCCGACGACCATGCTCAGCGGCGCCTCGAGGGCCGTGGTCAGCGCGTACAGCGTCTCCAGGGTCGGATTGCGCCGGCCGGTCTCCAGTTCCGAGAGCGTGCCCTTGCCGACGCCGGAGCGGCGGGCCAGTTCCGACAGCGACAGGTCACGGTCCTGGCGCAGACGGCGCAGCCGCTCGCCCACCTCCTGGGCCAGTTCCATAGCTTTCCGCCCCTACCGCGCCGGTGACACGACCAGCGTTCCACAAACAGAACGTTCTGTAAACGGAACGATCGTGGCGAAACCCCGACCGTCTGGCCACCGCGGCATCCTTTGCCGCCCCTTGCGGTGCCGGCCCCGTGGAAGCATCGTCCGGAACGACGGGTCACCGGGGGCAAGCAGGAGCATCAAGCTAACCTCACCCGCTATGAAGCAGCGGCAGCAGAAGAAGCTCTCCCATCGCCTCTTCAGGGCAATCCTGTCGGGTGACGCCAAGAGCGTGAGGACACTGCTGCGCAGTGGAGCGAGTCCGGAGAGGAGGAACGCTGACGGCACCACTCCTCTGTACCTGGCATCGGTGCAGGGGGAGGCCGAGGTGGCCCGCTTGCTCATGGAGGCCGGGGCTTCCCCTGACGCTGAAAGCCGCGGCCCCGGCTCGGAGGGCACGCCGCTGTGCGCAGCCGCGTGCTGGGGACACACCGCGACGGCGCGGGAACTGTTGGCGCACGGCGCCGATCCCCTCCTCCGTGAAGACCGCGGCGCAGGCTGGTCCCCGCTGGACTGGGCGGACCATGGTCACCACCCCGACACTGCCGAAGTCCTCAGGGCAGCGGGAGCGCACCCGCCTGGCTGACGTGTCTGGAGTCCGGATCCGAGAGCCGGGACCGCTACGGCTGACAGCGGAGACCGGCTGATTCCACTCATAGCTCTTCGAGTTGGAGGGTCAGCCGGGCGGCGGCGGTGACGGTGGAGTCGAATTCCCGGCAGGAGACCACGGCGTGTGTGATGCCGGTCGCCGCGCGGATCAGGTCGAGTCGTGCGGTAGGGCCCGCCTGCGGGTGCAGCCGGGCGTCCACCCAGGTGGTGGTGGTGCTGACGTCCGTGGTCCGGGTGCGTTCGCCGTGCAGGAGGCGTGTGCCGTCGTGCACCGCGGTGGTGCGCAGTTCGGGGAGGTCGGCGTCCAGGGTGGTGAGTGTCCCGTCGGGGCTCAGTGTCCAGTGGGCATGGGCGAGTCGGTCCGCGATGTCTTGAGCCTGCGTGAGTGACCCGGACAGTGGTTCGACCGAGGCGACACGGAGTGTGCGGAAGGAGCGCTTCGGGGTGTCGGTGGGTGCGGCGGAGCCCGTGGTGTCCGGCCTCAGCGGGGTGTCGAGGGACGGGAGTCCTTCGGGTCGGGCGGGAGCCGCGGGCTTCGAAGGACTGGGGCAGGGTGTTGGCAGGGTAGGTTCTGCGGCCTTGCTGCCGCCTGCCGCAGGGGCGGCCGTGGCATCCGGGACGCGGGAGTCGGCCTGGGAGGGCTCGCCGGGTTTCGGGACGGCCGGGAGTAGTCCGAGGATCAGGATCAGCACGGGGAGCAGGGCGGAGGTCGCGTACACGGCGGGTGAGAGGGTGCCGACCGCTCGCCCACGCCACCCCCACAGCCGTGGCCACAGGCCGGCAAGCAAGGGCCAGACGGCCAGAGCGACCAGCATCGCCCACCATGTGGGACCCGAAGTGAGCTGTTCACGGGCGAGTGACACGGCCTTCGTGGTGGCGTCGCCGGCCGGCGAGTCGCCGAGCAGGCGGTAGGCCAGCGCGGCACCGAACAGGTCCAGCAGGTTCTCGGCGAGCACCGCCGCGGGCCACAGGAGGACCAGCAGGAGCTGGGCCACCGGCTGTTCGGTACGGGCGATGAACCACAGGCGCAGGCGGACGGGCGGGTGGTAGAGCCGGGCCAGAGTGTCCCGGGGGGACTGTGTGAGAGCGTTGAGTGCCCGCTGCTGCGCTGTCCGTACGGCTGTTCCGGCTGCGTACCGGTCCGCGGTCAGTTCCGCCGACCAAAGGGCGCTGACCACGATCAACAAGGTCTTGGGCACACTCAGGACCACCAGGACGATCTGAGCGGACATCAGGGGAGCGGTGGCGTTCCCGGCGGCGAACAGCAGGGCCACAGGCAGCAGGCCGAACACCGCGAAGACGTACGGCCAGGCCCTGACCAAACCGGTGAACGGGCTGCCGAGCCCGGCGACATGCTGTTCGCCGTACCGGAGGTGGCCGATCTCGTGCAGCAGGACCGCTTCGGCCGCTTCCCGGTCCCTCTGCCACAGGCTGACCAGCGGGCTGAAGACGCCGACCCGTGTGGTGCGCCAGCCACCGGGATAGACGCGGGCGAGCAGGTCCCGGCGCACGCTGACCCGCAGTTCGGTGCCCGGTGCCCGGTCGGTGAGGAGGCGCCGCATCTGGTCGTAGACGTGCGGTGTGCCGTCCGGCTCGTGGGCCGGCGGCTTCAGCTGGAAGCGCCGCTCGACCCACCATGTGCGTGGTTGGGGCGGGACCACGGAGAGCGCACCTGCCAGCAGGAAGACCATGGGGAGCAGCCGCATGAGGGTCAGCGCCACAACCGTGAGCATGGCGGGGCTGCGGCCGTGCTGGGTACCGCTCCTGGACGCCGCCCACACCAGCCAGTCGACCAGCAACGGGACCTGTACAGCGAACAGTCCCAGGGTCAGCCACAGCCAGGGCGGCGGACCCCACAGCCGTGCGGGCCGGCTGCCGGGCGCGCTTGCCGGTGGGGCTGGGCAGCGACCGGGGTCCGCCGGGCTCATGCGCCGCCCGTCTCCTCTGGCGTCGTGGGAGGCCTTCCCGGCATGGGGTCGGCTCCGGGCACCGTGCGGCGACGCAGCGGGCTGAAGAGGGCACCGGTCAGACGGCGCACAGGGGTGAGCAAGCGCCGGGATGTGTGTACGGCCGGTGCGGGCGGCTCGTTCGCCACCAGGGCGTCGAGGAAGGCCGCGACGCCACCGCGGTCCTCCGCGGCCAGTAGCTGGGCGGTCAGCTGGGCCACCAGTTCCTCGGCCGTGGCGGTGTCGACACCACGGGCGCGCAGCCGCCCGCACATGCGCAGCGCAGCCAGTACGGCCTCGCCGGAGGGCTGCTGCGGCGCGCCCGGAGTCCGGCTGTCCGCGTTCTCCTCGTCGGTGCGGACATACGTGGCCCCTGTGCCGCTCCCTTGCGTCAGCCCGTCGGCGGAATCCGCGCCAACGGGACCAGTCCGCGGGCCCTGCTCCTGCCCGGTGCGCTGCGCCCGCAGACTGACCAGCAGGGCGGCTGCGGTGACGCCATTGGCGAACTGCGGGCTGCCCAGGGCTGCCTTCACCGCGTCGGCAGCGTAGGCCAGCGCGTCCAGCAGGTCGGGCAGCAGGGTGGCGATCCCGCCGCCGAACCCGCCGGGCGCGAGCCCTCCGGTCCGGAACAGCTCCCGGCGTCCCTTCCCTCCGGCGGCGTAGGCGCGGGTGATCTGCGCGGCGAGAACGGTTTCGTCAGGTGCCGCCCATCGCGCTATCTGCACCCCCCACTGGTCGAGGTCCTCACCAGCCACAAGACCCTCCGTCCCCCGCTGTCGGCGCCTTTGCCGTGCGTCCCCTCGCGCGGATCACGTCGAGGCCCCGACGAAGTCGAAACGGAACTCCAACTGGCCGTCGCCGGTGCTGCCTTGCGCTGTCAGGTTCGCGTTGCCGCCCTCGATGTCACCGTCGAGCGTCGTGCCCTCGGCTACGGCGTGCGGGTATCCGCCCGGCAGTTCGCCGAGGTCGGAGCGGCAGGGGACGAGGAGACTGGGCCAGTTGAGCAGGTTGAGGGCGACGGCCTGCTCGGTGTGGGGGTCGGTGAGCCGTCCGCTCAGGTCCCCGTCGTCCCACGCCAGCTCCCAGTAGGTGAGCAGCAGGTTCGGGTCACGCGGGTTCCCCGCCAGATCCTGGCTCGAAACGGTACTGACGGCCGACGACCAGAACGACATCGCGCCCGCCTCGGAGGGCTGCCCCACGGCGAGCTGCAGGGAGAACGGGTTGCTTTCGGTCCCGTCCTCGCCGGTGCGGGGGCGGTCGAGGTCCAGCGTGGCGTTCATGGAGTACGTCTTGGTGTCCGCGAACCGCCGTGAACCGTCGGCGCTGCAGTAGTCGTACACATCGACGGTGACCTGTGCCGTCCCGCTGTACCGCTGTCCCCACAGTGCGGAAGTGCCGGTCGGCTCACTCGGCAGAGTGTCGGCCGTGGAGGGCGCCGGGGGCGGAGCCGCGGTCACGGCCACAGGGGAATCCGTGGGCACGGAGGTGGGTTCGGTGGTGGCGGGCGAGGGTGGGGTGCTGTCCGCCGCGGACGCGGATGAACCCTGCGGCTCCGCCGCGTCGGACGATCCGTCAGCCGAGCAGCCGGTCAGCAGCACACCGAGCAGCCCCGCGCACACACCGGCCGCCACCACGGTGCGGGCGCACCGCACACCCGTCCCAGAAAGGAATGTCACAACGCCCCCTGCCCCCCACCGGGCCTCCAAATGCGACGACCCGGGGCAGAGATGCTACGGTGCGCAATCATTCAACTACGCATGATCAGCGCTTTGTTACCGTTCCGTGCTCGGTCATCTGGCCTGTCCGCTGCCGGAGACGGCGACAACGGACAGTCGCCGCGGCGACTGCGGGCCCGGAAACGGTTCTGACTCCTGACTCACGGCAGATTCCCTGGTCGCCGCCCACCCCTGTAATCGACTCTGTTTGCTTCATTGACATCTCTCTCAGAAGTCCTAGCGTTGGGAGCGCTCCCATAACAGCCTTGCAACTGGAAGGAGTCCCCCCACATGCGCAAAAAGATTCCGTTAACCAGGCGTTCGCGGTCGTCGCTCCGCCGGCCTCTCCAGGCGCTCGTCATGCTGTTCGCCGTGGTTGTCGGCGCGCTCACCTGGTCGGCCCCCGCCCAGGCTCACGGCACCATCGTCGACCCCGCCTCCCGCGCGTACCAGTGCTGGAAGACGTGGGGCAGCCACCACACCGACCCGGCCATGCAGACCGAAGACCCCATGTGCTGGCAGGCTTTCCAGGCCAACTCCGACACCATGTGGAACTGGATGAGCGCGCTCCGCGACGGCCTCGGTGGCCAGTTCCAGGAGCGGACCCCCGACGGCACGCTCTGCAGCAACAACCTCTCGAGGAACGCCAGCCTGGACAAGCCCGGGCCGTGGAAGACCACCACCATCGGCAACAACTTCTCGGTCCACCTGTACGACCAGGCGTCCCACGGTGCCGACTACCTCAAGGTCTACGTGAGCAAGCAGGGCTTCAACCCCCAGACCCAGACACTGGGCTGGAGCAACCTCGACTTCATCACTCAGACCGGCCGCTTCGCCCCGGCGCAGGACATCACGTTCCCCGTCCAGACTTCCGGCTACACCGGACACCACATCCTGTTCGTGATCTGGCAGGCCTCGCACCTCGACCAGGCCTACATGTGGTGCAGCGACGTGAACTTCGGCTGAGCCGGGAAGCGCCCCACGCGGCACCGGTCTCTGCCGGGCGCCGGTAACTGTCGCCCGGCGGACCGAACTCCGTCGGGGCGGGAGAGCCATTTGGTCACCCTGCCCCGACGGGGCTTTCTGCGCTCCTGGTACTCCAAGCCGTGGATCGTGCCATTACAGGGAAGGGCGTTACTGCCCGCCGAGTCGGAGTACGGCAACCACGTCCGGTTTAAGGACACGGCTGGGAGAAGGAAGGCGAGAACCGTGTGGAGTACGAGCCCCCGCCCTGGGGCAAGGTCGCGCACCAACCGGGTCCGGGACGTGCTGCCGTACGAGAAGGCCTCAGCAGCCGGACGGTGGTGATCCTGTCGAGGTCGACGGACCGTTCGCCGGTCAAGGTGTGCGCAGCCAGGTGCGACGACGAGTGCCGGAACGGGGCTCGCTCCTCGCACAGTGCCGGTAGCAGGACGGTCCGGCGATCACGGACAGCAGGCCACCAGGCCCGGTCTCATGTGTGCACGCGCCACGCTGCGGGTTGTGGTTGCTTCCATTGACGCCCCCCGTTTCTGCCGGCAGTTGCTGGGGAATTCGCCCCGCTCCTTGCACCTCACGCCGACAATGCCGATGCGCTCTCACAATGGATCGCCCAGGCCAACGCCGCCCTCCCGGTTCACGTACAGCAACGGCTCCACCGAGGGCGCATCTGTATGTCCGGCGGACTGTGAGCGTGGTCATCCCGGTGGGTTGAGTGTCGCTGTTCGGTCAAGGTGCTGGCGGTGTCGCGCAACGTTCCAGCAGTCCACCTGGTCGTCCGGCATCGGTGGGGAGGGGGCTGTGGTGTGCAGCGGGGAGGGGCGGCTCGTGCTGGTGCGGTGCTCCGCGGCGTAGCAGCGGACCAGGTGATGGACGACGTACTCCTGTGGCCCGTCCTCGGCCAGCAGATGCTCCCGGACGAGGGCGCCCAGTACCCGCTCCGCCTCCGCCGGTGTGCACCGGGCTTGCGTGGCGAAGTGCTCCGCGCTGAACGAGGTGGAGGGGACACAGCCCAGATACGGGAAGAGTGACTGGGCCTGGCGGGGCAGGGACGCGAAGGATGTGTCCAGCAGTGTGCGCACGGAGATGATGTCGGACGAGTCGGTGCGCAGCACGTTGAGCGGTGAGCATGCGTCTAGTTGCCGGGCGGCGGTGGCCAGGGAGGCTTCCGGGCGCAGTTGCAGTCGGGCGGAGAGTACCTGGATGGCGTACGGCAGCCCCCCGCAGGCCTCCGTCAGCCGGGCGGCTGCCTCCGGCTCGGCTTGAGTCCGGCACGGACCGACGAGCAGCTTGAGTAGTTCGGTGGACTCCGGGGCGGTGAGGGCGGGCATGGTCAGCCGTTGGGCGTGGTGGTGGACCACGAGGCGGTCCAGGCGTCTGCGGCTGGTGATCAGGGTGGCGCAACCGTGTCCGCCGGGCAGCAGGGGTTCCACCTGCTCGGCGTCGGCGGCGTCGTCCAGGAGCAGGAGGAGGCGCCGTTCCGCGACGACCGACCGCCACAGCGCGGACAATTCGTCCCAGTCACCTGGGTTCGGGGTGACGGAGATGCCGAGCTGGCGCAGGCAGCGGGCGAGGGCGGTCGCAGGGTCGAGCGGGGGCTGGGGACCGCTGCCGTGCAGGTCGAGGTACAACTCGCCGTCGGGGAAATCCGCTCGGGATCGGTGGGACCAGTGCAGGGCGAGCGTGGACTTGCCGATGCCTGCCAGCCCTTCCACGACCACGGTCCGTCTCTGGCTGGATCCGTTCGTCAACGCTTCATCGAGTAAGCGCAGTTCCTGGGCGCGACCGGTGAACGTGGGGCAGGCCGGGGGCAGCTGGGCCGGTCGAGCCGGCGCCGGGATTCCCGGGCCGGATTCGGTGAGCGGGGCCGGGGGTTCCGGGGCGGTGCCTGCCATGGCGGTTGCCCGGAGCAGTTCCTGGTACAGCTCCTGCGAGGCTGGGCTGGGGTCGAGGCCGAGTTCGTCGGCGAGGAGTCGGCGGGTGTGGTTGTAGCGTGCGACGGCTTCTGCGCCGCGGCCGCAACGGTGCAAGGCCGTCATCAGGTGGCGCAGCGAGGCCTCGTCGTAGGGGCGCTCGGTGGCGATGGCTTCCAGTTCCGGTAAGAGCGTGAGGTGTCGTCCGGCCCGCAGCTCGGACGCGTGGCATTCCGTCAGTGCGGAGGTCCGCTCGACGGTGAGAGCCTCGCGCACCGTCTCCACCCAGGGGCCGGTGAGGCCGAGCAGGGGTTCGCCCTGCCACAGGCCCAGCGCGGCACGGTAGCGCTCGGCGGCGAGCGCCGGTTCGGACGAGGCGACCGCGCGGGCGGAGGCGACCAGTCCACGGAAGCGGTGCAGGTCGACACGGGACGGGGGAACCCGGGCCATGTAGCCGCCCGCCGAGTGGACGATGGCAGGCCCTTCGGGCTCCGCCGCGATGCGGGGCAGTAGTCGGCGGATCCTTGCCACGTAGCTGTAGAGGACTGCGCGGCCGGTGGCCGGAGGTGCGTCGTGCCAGACGCGGTCGAGGAGCGCGTCGACGGGGATGACGCGGTTGGCGTCTATGAGGAGGGCGGCCAGCACGCACTGCTGTTTCGCGGGGCCGAGTCTGATGTGGCGATAGCCCTGACGTGCGGTCATGGCTCCTAGCAGGCGAAAGTTGAAGTCAGCGGACACAGCCGTTCCTTCGTCAGTTGTGGGGGACTGCATCACCGCGCACATCAGAACACGTGACCGAGACGTCACGGTAGGAGGCCCTGGCCCCTGCCGGGTGTGCAACGCATGTGATCAGCCATTGCAGATTTGTGTCAGGTTGATTCCAGACCGGCCGGACATGATGTGCCCACTCACTGGAAACCAGTGCGGGCTGACGCGGGCCATTGCCCGACGGGATGGGGGATACCTATGGGAACCGATGCGAACGAAGCCGGCACCGAACTGGACGGTCTCACCGCGGCTGAGCGCATCATCGTCGAGGGAGTCGCCGACTACTACTGGCGCAACGACGGCATGCCGCACGAACGCGGCCACGTCATCGGCTGGCTCATGATCAGCGACCCGGTCGAGCAGACCACCGCGGAACTCATCGCCCGCCTCGGCACCACGCGCGCGGCCATCGACCGCGTCGCCGACCAGCTCGTCCCGGCCCGAGTGGTCCTGCGCAGGGACATCCCGGGCACCGACGAGTACGCGCTGCACATGAACGACGAGTCCTGGCCCAACGCCGTTCTCGAGGTCTTCGCGAACATCCCGGAGTTCGACGGCATCCTGCGCGACGCGCAGGAGACGCTCAAGGACGAGGCCCCGGAGCGCCGGCAGCGGCTCGACCGCACCCAGCATCTCTTCGGCTTCATCGCCCGGGAGATCCCCAACGTGCTGACGACCTACGCGGAACGCGAGAAGACCGCCTCCCTGGGCGGGTGATCGCGGGCCGTGGCGCCCGCAACCGGTCCATCCATCGGCCGACCTCACCCGAACCGGACATCGTCCTGCGCCTCGCCCGGCCCGTACCGGGCGAGGGGGAGGACATCCGCCAGAACCGCCTGCGGTTGCTCGCCTCCCAGGAGCGACGGCGCGCCGAAGGCTTCCTGCGGTCCGCCGACCGCGACGAGTACATCCGCGCCCACTGGCTGCTGCGGCACGCACTGTCCGAGGGGACGTCCGTGCCGCCCGAGGACTGGGACTTCACCCGGGACCGGTACGACAAGCCTCGCATCGCCGAACGCTTCGGCGACAGGCGGGAGTTCAGCCTGTCCCATTCGGCGGGTGTCGCTCTCGTCGCGATCTCCACGGGCAGACCGGTCGGGGTGGACATCGAACGGCTCGCGGACGACGATCCGCCCCCGCTGCGCAGCTGCCTGACTCCCGCCGAACGGACAACGCTGTCCGCGCTGCCGGACCGCGATCGATATCCCGCCTTCGTCCAGCTGTGGACGTTGAAGGAAGCCCTCGCCAAAGCCATGGGTATCGGACTGCGTCTGCCGTTCGGCGACGTGGACTTCACCTGGCAGGACGGGCGTCCCGTGCTGCGCCCTACCGCCTCCGTGGTGGCGCCCGAACTGTGGACGTGCCACCGCCTTGACGCCCCCGTGGGGCTGCGTGCCGCGCTCTGCGTACGCGGGCCGCGCCCCCGCGGCCGCACCTATCCGAGGAGTACGCACCAGATGACCACCCTGGACGGGTTCGCACCCGCCGGCGTACGGCAGGCCGACGGCGAGGCGCTCGGCAGCGCCGCGTTCCGCCGTCGTCACGGTGTACGCCTCGCCTATGTCAGCGGCTCGATGTACAAGGGGATCGCCTCCGCCGCGCTGGTCGCCAGGATGGGCCGGTCGGGGCTGCTCGGCTACTTCGGCACCGGCGGTCTGCGCCCCGAACAGATCGACGAGGCCATCACCCGCATCCGTGCCGAGGTCGGCCCGGAGGGCCCGTTCGGCATGAACCTGCTGGCCCATCCGGACCATCCGCGCCGGGAGGAGCAGACGGTCGACCTCTTCCTGGCCCGTGATGTCCGGTGCGTGGAAGCCGCGGCTTTCCTGCAGCCCAGCGCCGCGCTGGTCCGCTACCGGCTCACGGGCGTGCATCGGCGCAGCGACGGCTCCGTGGCCGTGCCGAACAGTCTGCTCGGCAAGGTCTCCCGGCCGGAGTCCGCCCGCGCCTTCCTCTCACCTGCCCCGGCCCACCTGGTCTCGGCCCTCCTGCACAGCGGTGCGCTGAGCGCGGAGGAGGCCGCGCTGGCGCCGTATCTGCCGATGGCGGACGACCTGTGCGTCGAGGCGGATTCCGGCGGGCACACCGACCAGCGGCAACTGATCACCGTGCTCCCGGAGATCGTGCGGCTGCGCGACACGGCCGCAGGCGTCGGGCATTCCGTGTGCGTCGGCGCGGCGGGCGGCCTCGGTACTCCCGAGGCGATCGCTGCGGCCTTTCTGCTCGGTGCCGACTTCGTGCTGACGGGCAGCATCAACCAATGCACGCCGGAGGCCGGCACCGCCGACGACGTCAAGGATCTGCTCCAGTCGGCCGGCGTCCAGGACACCATGATGGTCCCGGCAGGCGACATGCTGGAGATCGGCGCCCGCGCCCAGGTGCTCGGCAAGGGTCTGTTCTTTCCTGCCCGCGCCAACAAGCTCTACGACCTCTACCGTCGCTACGACTCCCTTGAGGCCATCGACGCGCCCACCCGCCGCCAGCTGCAAGAACGCTTCTTCCAGCGGCGCTTCGAGGAGATCTGGCAGGAGACGGCCAGTTACTACGCCACGCGCGACCCGGCCGAACTCGCGCGTGCGGACGCCGACCCCAAGCACCGCATGGCGCTCGTCTTCAAGTGGTACTTCGTGCAGTCCACCCGGCTGGCCATGTCCGGCAGCAGTGACCGCCGGGTCGACTACCAGGTTGCCTGCGGACCTGCCATGGGCGCCCTCAACGGCTATCTCGCCGGCACCGAGTTGGAGAACTGGCGCGCCCGCCATCCCGACACGCTCGCCGACCTGCTGATGACCGAGGCCGCCCGACTGCTGCGGACCCGGCTGGCAGCACTGGTCCGCGCCTGAAGCAGCCGGCCGCGCGCGCCGTCCGTCCGGCCTCGCGCGCCCCACCCGCGCCTACCTCTTCTCGGAGGACCCGTCATGACCCTTGTCCACCTCTTCCCCGGCCAGGGCGCCCACCGGCAGGGCATGGGACGCGAGCTCTTCCCTCGCTACCCCCACCTGGTGAGGCGCGCGGACGCGCTGCTCGGCTACTCGATCGAGGAACTCTGCCTGGAGGCACCGGCGGACAAACTGGCCGACACCCGCTACACCCAGTGCTCGCTCTACGTCGTCGGCGCACTGGGCTATCTGGATCTGGTGCGCGAGAGCGGCGAGGTGCCCGACTACGTGGCCGGACACAGCCTGGGCGAGTTCGTCGCCCTGTTCGCAGCCGGCGCCTACGACTTTCTGACCGGCCTGGAAGTGGTGCGGCACCGTGCCGAGGCCATGGCCAAGGCCGGACCGGGCGCGATGGCGGCCGTGATCGGACTGTCCGAGGAGGACGTCCGCGACGTGCTCGCCGCGCACCCGGAGGTCGACATCGCCAACCTCAACGCCCCCACCCAGATCGTCGTCTCCGGTGCCGAGGACGCGGTCCGGGACGCCGGCCGCACGCTCGGCACCCATGCGGAAGCCGTGATCCCGCTCAGGGTCAGCGGGGCGTTCCACTCTCGCCACATGGCTGCGGCCGCCGAGGAGTTCGGCCGGGTCCTGAGCCGGCATCGCCTGGCCCCGCTGCGTATTCCGGTCGTCGCCAACACCACCGCCCGGCCGCACACCGACGACCGGCTGGCGAGCGAACTCAAGCGGCAGCTCACCTCACCGGTGCGGTGGACCGAGTCGGTGCGCTACCTGCTGCGGCTGCCGGCACCGCACCTGCGCGAGGTGGGTCCCGGCCAGGTGCTCACCGGGCTGATCGACAAGATCCGTGACGCGGCGCCGGCCGGCGCGGAGAGGTGACCGAGGTGTCTTCGAGCGAGTTCCGCATCACTGAAGAGGACATCCAGCGCTTCGCCGCCGCGAGCGGTGACACCAACCCCCTGCACACGGACGCCGACTACGCCGCCCGCACCTCCTTCGGCCGCCCCATCGCGCACGGCGCGCTGGTGACCCTGCATGCCCTCGCGGCCCTGCCCGCCCGGCGCACAACCCGTCGCCTGACCGGGATCGCCGCTCGTTTCCACGCGCCCGCCTACCCGGACCAGCCCTACCGCCGCACCGTCGAACGCACCGAGGACGGCTTTCGCGTACGGGTCATGGACGGCACCAGGCTGCTGCTCGACCTCATCGTCACCGCCGTGGCCGGCCGGACCGCGGCCGACGTCCCGGCGGACGTCCCCGGCCCCCGGCGGACGACTGCCGCGACCGTGACCGCCGACCGGGCACGGCCCGGTCGCCGGCGTCGTGCCGGCTGCCCGGTCGCCGCCGACCAGTGGCGCGAACTGCTCCAGGACATCGGCGCCCACGCCGCCGGAATCTCCGTCCGCCAGGCTCTGCCGCTGGGGTGGGCCAGCTATCTGGCGGGCATGGAACTGCCCGGCCGGGACGCCCTGGTGTCCGGCCTGACCGTCCACTACGACGGCGGGGACAGCGGCGAGGGTGGGGACGGTGGGGAGTGGGAGGTGGCCTCGGCCGACTCCCGCTACGGACTGATCGACCTGACCGGCACGCTGGGTGGTCTCGGCCGCGTCGAGGTGCGGGCCCTGGCGCGGCGTGCGGCCCCACTGTCCGATGTGGGCCGGCTGCGCGAGCTGGTCCCGGCGGGCGAGCCCGGAGCCGGCCGCACGGCGCTGGTGGTCGGCGGCAGCCGGGGTCTCGGCGCGAGCCTCACCCAGGCCCTCGCCCTGGCCGGATACACCGTCTACCTCGGGCACCGGCGCAGTGCCGACGAGGCCGCACAGGTCCGTTCCGGCCTCGCCGACCATGCCGACCGCGTGCGTCTGCTGCCCGGCGACGCCTCCGACCCCGCTTGGGCCGAGGCCGCCCGCGACCGTATTCTCGGCGCACACGAGCGCCTGGACGTGCTGATCCTGAACGCTTTCCCGCCGGTCACCGCTCTTGCCCTGGAACCGGAGACCGACGAGCGCGCCGCCGGCTATCTGCGCGATGCCCTGCAACTGGCCAGGGTCCCCCTCGCGGCGCTCCTGCCCGCGCTCGCCGAGAGCGCCGGGCACCTGGTGGCCGTCTCCACCGCGTGGGTGGACTCGCCGCCGCCCGGCTGGTCGCACTACGTGACCGCCAAGCTGGCGCTGGAGGGCCTGGTGAGGGCCGCGGCCGCGGATCATCCCGAGCTGGCCTGCACCGTCCTACGCCCGGGACGGATGCCCACCGCATTCTCCGACTCCGTGCTGGACAGCGAGCCCGCCCTGGCCACCGAAACGGTCGCGGCGACGGTGGTCGCCCGGCTCGGCACCGCGTCCGAACGTGGACAGGTCGCCGTCGTGGACCGCTTCGAGACCCCCGGTGGCGAGGAGGAGCCCCAGGAGCGCACCGGGCGCCTGGTGGTGGCCGCCACCTTCACGACCGACCCGCTGCACGAGGGCCTGCGCTCCTGGACAGCCCGCCTGGACCTCGGCCTGGAGCCCATGTTCGCCGACTACGGACAGGTCTTCCAGCAACTCCTCGACCCGGCCAGCGACATGGGCCGTAACCGGGTCGGCTGCAACCTGATCCTGCTCCGTGTCGAGGACTGGCTCGGCAGCAAAGCCGCGGATACCGTCGACGAGTTCGCCCGCGCCGCGGCCGGGCTGTGCGCGCGGTCCGCCGTACCACTGTTGGTCCTTTTGTGCCCCGATGCCCCGCAGTCGGATGCCGCGGCTACGGACCCGCTGCGCACGCGGCTCGTCGAGGCCCTCGCGCCGGTCGCGGGAGCGCATCTGCTCGACGTCGAGGAGTGGCGCGGCGACGGCCCCGCCCTTGCCGGACTGCACGACGCCGGACGGCTGCGCATGGCGCACATTCCCTACACCGCCGCCGGATACGCCGCCCTCGCCACCGCCGCCGCCCGTGTCACGCGCGCCGCGCTCGTCCCCGCCGCCAAGGTGCTGGTGCTGGACTGCGACAACACCCTGTGGCGCGGTGTGCTGGCCGAGGACGGCCCGCACGGCGTCACGGTCGAGCCCGGACACCGCCGACTGCACGAGTGGGCCCTGCAGCTGCGTTCTCGCGGGGTCCTGCTCTGCCTCGCCAGCAAGAACGAGGCGCGGGACGTCGCCGAGGTGCTGCGGCTGCGCGAGGACATGCCCCTGGGCGAGGAGCACCTGACGGCGCGCCGCGTCGACTGGGAACCCAAGCCCGCCAATCTGGTGAGCCTCGCCCGCGAACTCGATCTCGGTCTCGAATCGTTCGTGGTGATCGACGACAATCCCGTCGAGATCGCCGCCCTGCGCGCCGCCTGCCCGCAGCTGCTCGCCCTCACCTGCCCGGCCGACCCCACCGACCTGCCCGCGTTCCTCGACCGCGTCTGGGCCTTCGACCGGCTCCAGGTCACCGCCGAGGACCGTACCCGCGCCTCCTTCTACGAGACGGCCGGGCAACGCCGTGAGCTACGCGCGTCCTCCGCCACGTTCACCGACTTCATCCGCGACCTGGACCTTCGCATCGAGGTCCGTGAGCCAGCGGGCGACGCGCTCACGCGGGTCGCCCAACTCACCCAGCGCACCAACCAGTTCAACATCGCGCCGGTACGGCGACAGGTGTCCGAGCTGCGCGCCCTGCTCGCGGACGACCCGTCCCTGCGCTGCCGCACCGTCAAGGTCGCCGACCGGTTCGGCGACTACGGCGTGGTCGGCGCTGCCCTGCTGCGCACCGCCGGGGAGGTGGCCGTTCTGGAGACGTTCCTGATGAGCTGCCGTGTGCTCGGCAAGGGCGTCGAGCACGCCTTCCTGGCCCGGCTGGCCGAGGAGGTCCGCGATGAGTGCGCGGTTGTGCGGATCACGCACCGGCCGACCGAGCGCAACGCCCCCGCACGGCGGTTCCTGGACTCGGTGGCCGGCGACCCGGTGCGCGAGGCGGCCGATGGATCGGTGGTGTACGAGCTGCCGGTCGAGGCGGCCGCCGCCGTGGCGTTCAGGCCCGAGACGTTCTTGGAGGAACCGCAGGAGGAGCAACAGGCGGCCCCCGTAAGGCAGTCGGCGCGTCCCGGGCACGCCGTGCTCGTGGAGATCGCCGAGCAGCCGTCGGCCTCCGACGCGGACGCACCGCACCCGTCTGCGGACGCACCGGTCCGGTCCGGCGCGGGCGGACACGGCACGGCGCTCGCGCGGATCGTGGAGGTGCTCTCGCGCACCCTGGGCGTGCCGGCCGCGACCCTGGACGGCGACACCACGGTCGAGCTACTGCGGCCCTCCTCCCTGGCCGCGGTGGACGCGACGGTCGCGCTGGAGCAGTGGTACGGCGAACTGCCGGCCACGCTGCTGTACGAGCACCGCACCCTCGCCGCCCTGGCCGACACCCTGGCCGCCCGGGAACAGCCCGCTCCCGCCCCCCGCGCCGATGCCCCGCGGACCACGCCCGCCGCGGCGCGTACGGAGCAACCGCGCGACGCCCAGGACGCCGTCGCCGTCATCGGCCTGGCCGGACGCTATCCCGGCGCCCGCGACATCGACGAGCTGTGGGACAGCCTGCTCGCCGGACGGGACTGCGTCGGCGAGATCCCACGCGAGCGCTGGGACCACGACGCCCTGCACGACCCGGACGGCGGCCCCGGCCGTACCTACTCGCGCTGGGCGGCGCTCATCGACGGCGTCGACGAGTTCGACTCCCTCTTCTTCGGCATCTCTCCCGCCGAGGCCGAACTGATGGACCCCCGTCAGCGGTTGTTCCTGGAAACCGCCCACCAGGCCCTCCAACACGCGGGCTACACACCCGCGAACATCGGCCGCGACACCGGTGTGTACGTGGGTGCGATGGCCAACGACTACGGCCTGTTCAGCGCCCTGGGCGCGCTCACGGGCGAAAGCCCCTATCCGTGGGCGGAGGGCTACCAGATCGCCAACCGGGTCAGCTACCTCTTCGACTTCACCGGCCCGAGTCTCACCGTGGACACCGCCTGCTCCGCCTCCGGCACCGCTCTGGAACTGGCCTGCGGAGCGGTACGGCGCGGCGAGGTCGGCGCGGCCGTGGCCGGTGGCGTCAACCTGGTACTGCACCCGGCGCGGCACGTGCAGTACGCGCAGATGGGCATGCTCTCGCGCACCGGCCGCTGCCGTGCCTTCGGCGCGGGGGCGGACGGCTTCGTGCTCGGCGAGGGCGTCGGCGCCGTGGTGCTCAAGCGGCTCGACCGGGCGCTTGCCGACGGCGATCACGTGCACGGCGTGATCCGCGCGGCGGTCGCGGGCTCCGACGGCCGGACCAACGGCTTCACCGTGCCCAGCCCCACCGCCCAGGCCGAGTTGGTGCGCCGTGCACACCGTGCCGCGGGCGTCGAGCCCGGTTCCATCGGCTACGTCGAGGCCCATGGCTCCGGCACCGCGCTCGGCGACCCCATCGAACTACGCGCCCTGACCGAGGCGTTCGGCGCGCAGGCGGACCCCGACGCCCGGTGCGGCATCGGCAGCATCAAGAGCAACATCGGCCATCTGGAGTCCGCCGCGGCCGTGGCCGGCCTCACCAAGGTGCTGCTCCAGCTGCGCCACCGCACGCTGGCACCGACGCTGCACGCGGACCCGGTCAACCCGCGCCTCGACCTCGCCCGCACCCCCTTCCACATCCAGCGCGCCGCCGAGCCGTGGCAGGCCCGCGGTGGCCTGCTGCGGGCCGGACTCAGCTCGTTCGGCGCCGGAGGCGTCAACGTCCACCTGGTGCTGGAGGAGGCCCCGACGTCGAGTGCCGGCAGCGGGGATCACACCGCCGGGCCCTGCCTCATCGTGCTCTCCGGCCGCGACGAGGCGGATCTACGGGACTACGCGGGCCGGCTGCGGACGGCTCTTCTGAACGCCCCGGACCACCGGCTCGCCGACATCGCCTTCACCCTCCAGGCCGGCCGGCCGGCGCGGGACGCACGGATCGCCTTCCCCGTGGCAGACCGGCCCCACCTGCACGCCGCCCTCGACCTCATCGCCGCCGGGCACCCCGAGGACGTGCCCGGACTGGTGAGCGGGCGGCTCGGTGGACAGCCGGGCCTCGGCGACCTGTTCGGCTCCGGCCCGCAAGGTACGGCCTTCCTGCGGGACCGGATGCGCGCGGGGGATCTGACACAGGCCGCCCGCCTGTGGGTACACGGCGCGGAACTGCCCTGGGCAGAGCTTGCCGAGCCCGGTCGCCGCCGTGTCCCGCTGCCACCGACGCGCTTCGCACCCGTACGGCACTGGTTGCCGGACCGCCTCACGGCGTCGCTGCTGCCGGGCGGGCTGAGCGCGAACGACGAGGGACGAACCGAAACGGCGCCGCCTCCCGGCGGCGAGACGGCCGGGCCCGGTGCGGCGGAGACGGACGGCGGGCCCCGGTACGAGACGGTGCTCTACCGATCGACGTGGGCTTTCGCCGGTGAAGCGCCCGCCCTGACCGTCGACGCCGGACTGCTGGTGGTGACGGTCGGCGGCGAGCCTGCGGGATCCGCTCCCGACGTGTTGCCGACCGGTGTACGGGTGCTGCGCGCGCCGGACGTGGACGCGGTACCGAGGCTCCTGGAGTCCGGCGCCGACCGGATCGTCGTCCTGGACATGCGTCAGTTCAACGGTCCGCCGCTGTCCCTGGAGGCGGCGGCGGAACTGCCGCTCGCTCTCGCACGCTGGTCGGCGCAGGGCGGGCGCCCGGTCGACTGCGCCGTCGTGTGCCGGCCGGGGGAACCGGCCGGGGTCGCGCTGGACGCGCTGGGCCGGTCCCTGGCCCTGGAAGGGGTGCGGTTGCGGCTCGGCCGGATCGAGGTCGCCGACGCCGAACTCCCGCCGCTGTCCCGCCTGCTGGCCGAGGCACTGGGCGCGGACCGCGAGGTCCGGCTGGACGGGGAACGACGCTGGACACCGCGGCCCGAGCCGGTGCGGCGGGCCGCCGCGGAACCGTCCCGCCAGGGCACCGGGGCCGGGGGCGCCGTGGTGATCACGGGCGGAGCCGGCGGCCTGGGACGGCTCATCGCCCGGCATCTGGCCGAGCGGCACCGCGTCGGTGCCCTCGTCCTGCTCGGCCGCTCGCCCGCTTCCGCCGACACCGAGCGGCTCCTGGCCGGCCTCGCACGGCACGGGACCCGCGCCGAGTACGCGCGGGCCGACATCACCGACGAGGACTCCCTGCGCGCCGCCCTCGACCGTGCCCGCGAACTGGGCGGAGGACTGAGGGGGATCGTCCACGCGGCGGGGGTACTGGAAGACGCCCCGCTGGCCGGCAAGACGGCCCTGTCCCTGCGGCGGGTCCTGGCGCCGAAGACGGACGGCACCCTGCTCCTGGACCGCCTCACCGGCTCCGACGACCTGGACTTCCTGCTGCTGACCTCTTCCTTCGTCGGCTGGACGGGCAACGCCGGCCAGTGCGACTACGCGGCGGCCAACCGCTTCCTCGACGCCTTCGCCGAACAGCGCGAGCAGCTCCGCCGACGCGGCCTGCGCCACGGACGCACAGTCTCCGCCGCCTGGCCGCTGTGGCAGGACGGAGGCATGCACATGCCGCAGGACGTCATCGAGCTCACCGCGTCCACCACCGGTCTTCGGCCCATCACCACGGCACAGGCGCTGCGTGCCCTGGACGAGCTGCTCACGGTCGAGTCCGGCGCGTATCTGGTCGGTCATGGTGACCAGGCCCGTATCAGCGCCGCGCTCGGCGGTGCCGCCGTGAGCGCGCCGGTGGCGCGGGAGGGGGCGACCGGTGAAGCCGTCCACGAGCAGGTCGCCGCCGAGGTGTGCGCCCTGCTCAAGCTGCCCGCCCATGTGCTGCGCACGGACGACCGGTTCGGGGACGTCGGCATGGACTCGGTGCAGACGGTCCGGCTGGTCAACCGGCTCAACGAGGTCTACGGACTGGCCCTGACTCCGGTGGCGGTCTACGACCACCCCACGGTGGGGGAGTTGAGCCGGCACCTGAGGGAGGCTCACGGGGCCGTCGCCGAGCCGGCGCCCTCCTCGACAGCGTCTCCAGTCCCCAGTGGCACACGGCAACTCCCGGCACGTGGCACGCCGCACGTTCCCGCCGCCACCGGCGCGGAGCCCATCGCCGTCATCGGTATGGCCGGGCGCTTCCCCGCGGCGGACGACGTGGACGCGTTCTGGGCGAACCTCCTCGCCGGACGGGACTGCGTCACTTCCGGCGCCGGGGACACGCCCGGTGAGCGGGTCGGCGGCCGGGTGCGGGCCTGGGCGGACGGGAGCGGCCCGAAGGGCGGCTTCCTCTCCGACGTGGACGCCTTCGACGCCGAGTTCTTCGGCATCTCGCCGCGCGAGGCCGCCCTGATGGACCCCCAGCAACGGCTGTTCCTTCAGGCGAGCTGGCATGCCATCGAGGACTCCGGCCGCGATCCGCGTACCCTCGCCGGTTCCCGTACGGGTGTCTATGCCGGCGCGACCCTCAGCGACTACACCGAACTGCTCGCCCGCAGCGGCGACACCGCGCATCCCCACCTCGCCACCGGCAACGTGCACAGCGTCATCGCCAACCGGGTCTCCCACCAGCTCGACCTGCGGGGCCCGAGCGAGGCCGTCGACACCGCCTGCTCCAGCTCGCTGGTGGCCCTCCAGCACGCCGTCACCGCGCTGCGCTCCGGCGACTGCGACCTGGCCCTGGCCGGGGGCGTCAACGTGCTGTTGTCGCCCACGTACTTCGCGTCGCTGACGAAAGCGGGGATGCTCTCGGCGACCGGGCACTGCCACACGTTCGACCGGGCCGCCGACGGTTACGTCCGGGGCGAGGGCGTGGCAGCGGTGCTGCTCAAGCCGCTGGCCCGGGCCCTCGCCGACGGTGACCCCGTGCACGCCGTACTGCGCGGCATCGCCGTCGGTCATGGCGGCCGGGCGCACTCCCTGACCGCGCCCCGCCCGTCCTCCCAGGCCGACGTGATCACCGCCGCACTGCGGGACGCAGGTGTGCCGGGGCATTCGCTCGCGTACGTCGAGACGCACGGCACCGGCACCGCGCTGGGCGACCCGATCGAGATCGAGGGGCTGCGCACGGCCCTCGGCAACACCGGCACGCAGCCGGCCGGCTGCGTGCTGGGCGCGGTCAAGGCCGCCATCGGCCACCTGGAGTCGGCCTCCGGCATGGCCGGACTGATCGCTGTCGTGCAGGCCATGCGCCATCGCACACTGCCCGGTACGCCCCGGCTGAAGGAGGTCAACCCGCACATCGACCTGTCGGACGGCACGCTGCGGCTCGCCACCCGCCCGGAACCCTGGGAGCGGCGCGAACCGCGGCAGCCCCGGCGGGCAGGCGTCAGCTCGTTCGGCTTCGGCGGCACCAACGCCCACGCCGTTGTGGAGGAGGCACCGCCGGGCGTTGCGGCCACGCCATCCACCGATCACGGCCCGCAGATCGTCACGCTCTCGGCCACCGACGACGAACGGCTGCGTGCCTACGCGGCACGCCTGTACGACTTCCTCGCGGACAACGACACCCCGCTGGCCGACCTCGCCCACACCTCCCGCACCGGGCGCACCGAGCTGTCGAGGCGGCTGGCGCTGATCTGCCACGACACAGCCGAACTGCGCGCGCTCCTGGCGGACTTCCTCACGGGCCGCGAGGACGCCGTGCGGCCCTCGCTTCCGGGCCCCCTGGCCGACGCGGTGCGCGAGTGGACGGCGGGCGGCAGCGTGGACTGGGCGGTGCTGTTCCCGCAGGGCGGGCGGCGCGTCCGGTTCCCGCTGTATCCGTTCACCACCAGCCGGCGGTACGGCCCGCCAAACGCCGCGGGCACCGACGGCGCGAAGACGGCCGACCACGCCCACGACGCCCCCCGCCGCGCCGATCGGCCCGGCGACGACGGTGACGCGATGGCGGGGTACCCGCACCGGACCATCAGCCCTCACCAGCCGGATGACGTCCGCCGACCGGACGTGAGCGACCCGCGCAGCGCCCCGGCCGCGGTCCGGCACGAGCCCGCCCTGTTGAGCCGTTCCTGGCAGACAGTGGAGCCGGTGCCCGCCACGCCGGGCGGCTCGCGTCCGGTGTGTGTCCTGCTGCTGGGCCGCCACACCACGCTGCCGGTGACCGCCGCCCTGCCGGGCACGGACGCGGTCGAGTGGATCGTCGTACGGGAGCGTTCCGCGCTGCCCCGGCTGGGCCGCGACGAACACGAACTCGAGCCGGAGGACGGCGCCTCGGGCCGGGCTCTGGGCGAGCGGCTGCGCTCGGTACACCCCCGCCTCGACGCGGTGGCGGACCTGAGCGACCTTGCCGGACCGCAGGACCTGGCCGGCCAACTCGGGCGCGTGGGAATGCTGCAAGCCCTCGTGGCGCCAACCGAGGGCCGTGCGCTGAGATTGCTGCACCTCACCTCCGGTGCGGCCGGCTCGCCCTGGGCCGCGGCCCGCATGGCCGCACTGGTCCGCTCCCTCGGTGCCGAGTACTCCCACGTATCGGCCACCACGGTCACCTGCGACACCCCCGCGGGCGACGGTGAGGCCCTGCTGCGCCTGGTGGAGGCCGAACTGGCCCTGGACGCGAGCGAGCCCGAGGTGCGGCTGAGCGAGGGCCGGCGGCTGGTGCCCCGGCTGGTCCGGGTCCCGCGGCCAGAGCCGGCGCCGGTACGGGTCGATCCGTCCCGGAGCTATGTGATCACCGGGGGCACGGGCGGGCTCGGCATGGCCGCCGCCCGGCGGCTGGCCGAACGTGGTGCGCGGCGGCTGGCCCTGCTCGGCCTGCGCCCGCTGCCGCCGCGCTCCGCCTGGACCACGGACAGTTCAGACCCACGCGTGGCCGGGCTGCTGGAGCTGGAGCGCATGGGCGTACAACTCCAGCTGCATGCAGGTCAGTTGACGGATACGGCCGGGCTGCGGGCGTTCCTCGGCCGGGTCCGGGAGGAACTCGGGCCCGTCGGCGGAGTGCTGCACTGCGCCGGGGCCGTCGACCGCGGGACGCCCGCCTTCGTCCACAAGGACCTGGACTCCGTACGGGCCACCTGGCGGCCCAAGGGGGAGGGGACGCTGACGCTGCTGACCGAGCTGCGCGAGGACACACCGGACTGGATCGTCCTGTACTCCTCGCTGTCCGCCGCCCTGCCGGAACTGGCCGTGGGACTCGCCGACTACGCCGCCGGCAACGCCGTACTGGACGCCGTCGCCGAACGGAACCCCGGCTCCCCCCGGATCCTCTCCATGGCCTGGGGCAGCTGGTCCGGTGCCGGCATGGGCGAGGTGCGCAGCCCCCGGTACGCGGAGCACGGCTTCGCCCCGCACACCGTCGAACAGGGCCTGGACCTCCTGGAAGCCGCCCTGGCATCAGGCCTGACCCACTGCGTGGCAGCCGCCGTCGACCCGGGCGTATGGCCCCTGTCCGATCCCGACCATGGACCCGAGGAAGCACCCATGCCCGAACCGGACACCGAGGGCGCCGCGCAGCCGGCCGTCGCCGAGGCCGTCGCCCGCCTGCTGGCCCGCGCCCTGCTGATGCCCGCCGAGCGGATCGGCCCCGACACGCACTTCACCCGGCTCGGCGTCGATTCCATCCTGGTGGCCGCCATCGTGGCCCAGCTCGAAGACCGCGTGGGGGAGTCGCTGTCACCCTCGCTCGTCCTGGAGTACCCGACCTGCGCCCAGCTCGCCGCGCATCTGTGCGACGCGCATCCCCGGGGCACGGCCCGCTGGATGCGCGAGGAATCCGGGGCTGAGCAGGCGCGGACGACCGTTGCCACGCAGGCAGGCGCCGGCGCGGTCTCCGCCGCTGCCGGACCCGCCCGCGAGACCCGGCCCGACCTGGTCGCTGTCATCGGTGCCGCGGGCCGCTACCCCGGCGCGCCCGACTTGGAGCGTTTCTGGGATCTGCTGCGGGAGGGCCGCAGCGGCATCACCGAGGTGCCCGCCTCCCGCTGGGATCACAGGAGGCTGTGGGCACCGCAGCAGACACCGGGCCGCAGCACCAGCAAGTGGGGCGGTTTCCTGGACGGCATCGAGGAGTTCGACCCGGAGTTCTTCGGAATCGACCCGGCCGACGCGAGCCATGTGGATCCGTTGGTGCGGCTGTCGCTGGAGACGGTGGAGCAGACACTGCGCGACGCGGGCTACTCCCGCGATGACGTGGCCGGGCGGCGGATCTCGTTCTTCATGGGATCCGGCACCAGCACCTATGGCAGCCGGGTGGCCGTCCCGCACCGCAACACCGTCACCGGCCTCAACCAGAACTTCATCGCCGCCCACGCCGCCCACGTCTTCGACCTGCGGGGACCTCACGTGACCGTGGACAGCGCCTGCTCCTCGTCGCTGACCGCGCTCCAGCTCGCCCTGCGCGCACTGGCCGCCGGTGACTGCGAGGCGGCGCTGGTCGGCGGCGGCGATCTGCTGCTGGACGAGACACCCTTCGTGAAGCTCAGCGCCTCCGGGGCGCTCTCGCCGGACGGCGCCTGCCATGTCTTCGACGCCGCCGCCAACGGCATCGTGCTGGGTGAGGGAGTCGGGGCGGTCCTGCTGAAACCGCTCGACCGGGCGCTCGCCGACGGTGACCGGATCCACGCCGTGATCGAGGCCTGCCTGCTCAACAACGACGGCCGCACGATGGGCCTGACCACGCCGAACCCCCAGGCTCAGGAGGAACTGGTCGCCGACACCCTGGCCGCGGCCGGAGTCGGCGCGGACACGGTGACATACGTGGAGGCGCACGGCACCGGCACCATGATCGGCGACCCGATGGAACTGCAGGCGCTCACCCGTGCCTTCCGTCGCACGACGGACGCGGTCGGCCACTGTGCGGTCGGCAGCGTGAAGTCCAACATGGGCCATCTGCTGATGGCCGCCGGTATGGCCGGGCTGCACAAGGTGATCCTCTCGCTCGTCCACGGCACCATTGCGCCCACCCTGCACTGCGAGCAGCCCAATCCGCGCTTCGCCTTCGACACCTCGCCGTTCCGGCCGGCGCTCACCACGGAGCCCTGGACACCGGAGTGCGGCGTGCGGCGCGCGGGGCTCAGCGCCTTCGGATTCGGCGGTACCAACGCCCACGTGGTGCTGCGCGAACTCCTCCCCGAGGAGCGGGAGCGCTATCACCCCCGCCGCACACCGCTGCCGCCCGCCCCCTACCGCCGAACCCGGCACTGGCTCGACCGAGAGGCGCCGCCGGCGTCACGTCCGGCGGCCCGGACGCTGCTCGCGCTGGAACCGGAACCCGGTCTGCCCGTGGCAGCCGGCCCGCCGTTGCCGTCCGCCCCGCAACAGGCCGATCCGGACGGGGCCGCCGTGCCCGTGCGGCCACACCGAACACCGGACACGGCTGACGTACCCGCGTACACCGGCCCGTCCGTCCCCGCATCCCGTCCCCGGCCTGCCGGTGCGGTTCGCCGACCCATGCTCGAACTCCACGAGGAGCTGACCTGATCATGTCGACCGTGGTTGATCCTCGCTTCGAGGCCGATCAGCACCGGCTGGCCGGCCGTCACCTGGTCACCAGCGTCACCGCCCAGGACGAGATCGTGCGCGGCCACCTCGTGCACGGCACGCCCGTCCTGCCGGGCGTCTTCTTCCTCGACCTGGTCCTGAGGCTCCTGCGGCACGCAGGCGTGGACCCGGCCGCGGCCGAACTGCGACGCTGCCTGTTCATCGCACCCGTGGTGGCCGCCGGGGACCGGGACCGGCAACTGCAGATAGCCGTGGACTCCCCGTCCCCGCAGGGTGTGCTGCCGGTGACCGTGCGCAGCAGGCCCGTGAGCGCGGGAGTCGTCCTCGACGAGGCATGGGAGACCAACTTCCAGGCGGAGATCCGTCTTTCCGCACCCGAGCCAGCCGGGCACGTCGACACCGAGCGGCTCAAGGCCGCGGCCGACCAGACCTACGACGCCGACGCGCTGTACGCCTTCGCTCGCCAAGTGGACATCCACCACCGGGACTTCATGAAGGTGGACGGCACCGTCTACCGCGGCGACGGCTACTCCCTCGGGGACGTCAGGCTCGGCCCCGACGCCCAGGAGTACCTGGACCACTTCCACATCCACCCGGTCACCCTGGACTTCTCCACCCTGGTGCCCTTCCTCCAGTTCGAGCCCACGCAGCGCGAACAGGCCGCGCGCCCCTTCATCCCGATCTACATCGAGTCCTTCCGCGCCTACGCCCCGCTCGGCGCCGCGGCGCAGGTGTACGTGCCGCGCGTGGAACAGCGCGAGCTGGATGCCGAGACCGTCACCGCGGACCTGCACATCTGCCACCCGGACGGCAGCGTCGTCGCCCGCATCGCCGGGTTCCGCGCCAAGCGCGTGCGCAGCGCCGACCTCATCACCCGGCTCGCCGAAGGCGCCGCGGCCCCCGTGCAGATCCCGCCCGCGCCGCGCCCGCCGAGGCCGGCCGAACCGCCGGTCGCCGAAGGACAGCGCACCTTGGAGACGGCCATCAGCGACCTCGTGGCCGAGGCGCTGGGCAGCGGGGACGCACCGATGGACCAGGACCGGGGCTTCTACGACCTCGGTCTGGACTCGGTGAACCTGCTCACGATCGCCGTATCGCTGGAGAAGCTGCTCGGCACCGAGCTGTACCCGACCCTGCTGTTCGAGTACCCCACCGTGAACAGCCTCGCCGCCCACCTGCGGGGCCAGGGACACACGCTGCCCGGCGGCACGCCCGCCCCCCAGGAACCGGTCGCCGCGCAGAGCACCGCCCCGCGGGCCGAGGCCCAGGGGGCACACCGGCCGGAACCGGCGCCGCACGCCCACGACGAGCCGATCGCCGTGGTGGGCCTCGCCGGACGCTACCCGGGAGCCGCCGACATCCGGGAGTTCTGGCAGGTGCTGCAGGACGGCCGCGACTGTGTGACCGAGGTACCGCCCGCACGCTGGGACCACACCCCCTGGTTCGCCCCCGGCCGGCACATCAGCGGCAAGACCCACGGCAAGTGGGGCGGATTCCTCGACGGCGTCGAGGACTTCGACCCGCTCTTCTTCAACATCTCCCCGCGCCAGGCCGAGTTGATGGACCCGCACGAACGGCTCTTCCTGGAGACCGCCTGGCAGACCGTCGAGGACGCCGGATACACCCCCGAGCAACTGGTCGGGCAGACCGGCGGCGCGGTCGGTGTCTTCGCGGGCGTCATGTGGAACGACTATCAGCTGCACGCCCTGGAGCAACTCGCCCGCGACAACCCGCAGATCGTCGCCTCCACCTTCTCGCTGATCACCAGCCGGGTCTCCTACGCCTTCGACTTCCGCGGCCCCAGTGTCTCCCTGGACACCGCCTGCTCGTCCTCGCTGACCACCATCCACCTGGCCTGCGAGGCGATCCGGCGCGGCGAGTGCCAGGCGGCCCTCGCCGGCGGAGTCAACCTCTCCCTGCACCCCTTCAAGTACCTGCGACTGGCGGAGAACAACCTGCTCTCCACCGACGGCCGTTGCCGTGTGTTCGGCGAGGGCGCCGACGGCTACGTGCCCGGCGAGGGGGTCGGCGCCGTGCTGCTGCGCCCGCTGTCCGAGGCCCAGGCGGCCGGCGACCACATCTACGGCGTCATCCGTGGCTCGGCCGTCCAGCACTCCGGCCGTACCAGCGGCTTCGCCGTGCCCAGCCCGGACGCGCAGGGCCGGGTGGTGCTGGAGGCGCTGCGCCGCGCCGACGTCGACGTGGAGACCATCACCAGCATCGAGGCGCACGGCGCCGGCACCACGCTCGGCGACCAGATCGAAATCGCCTCGCTCACCAAGGCCTACCGCCGCTCCACCGACCGGCGCGGCTTCTGCGCGGTCGGCTCGCTCAAGTCCAACGTCGGCCACCTGGAAGCCGCCGCGGGCATCGCGGCCCTCACCAAGGTGCTGCTGTCGATGCGGCACGGCACCATCGTGCCCACCCTGCACACCGAGCGGCTCAACCAGGAGATCCCCTTCGACGACAGCCCGTTCTACGTGGCACGGGAACGGCGTGACTGGCCCCGGGTCGTCGACCCGCGCACCGGACAGACGGCGCCGCGCCGCGCCGGGATCAGTGCCTTCGGCTTCGGCGGGGCCAATGTCCACATGGTGCTGGAGGAGTACCAGGACGGCGGCGGCGTGCGGTCCGACAGCACGACCGGACCCCAGGTCGTCCCCCTGTCCGCCCGTACCCCTGACGCGCTGCGGGTCCAGGCGGACCGGCTGCGCCGGTTCCTGAGCGAGGATCCGGACCTGCCCTTCGCCGATGTCGCCCACACGCTGCGCACCGGCCGCCGCGCCCTGGAGCACCGGCTCGCCGTGGTGGCCCACGACAGCGCGGAGCTGGTGGACCTGCTCACCGCATACGGTGCCGGACAGGCGGATCCGGCACGGGTGTTCACGGGCCGCGCCGGACGTGACGGCGGTGGCCGCGCGGACGGCACCGACCAGGCCCGCACCGCCGCGGCCTGGGTTCGCGGCGCGGAGACCGACTGGGCGACGCGCAGCGGACGCCGTGTGCCGCTGCCGACCTATCCCTTCGAGCGCAAGCGGTGCTGGATCCCGATGACCGACGCCGCTGCCTCGGGCCCGGCGTCCGGCGGGGCCCGGGCCGTGGCGGACGCGCCGGGCCCGATGGTCATCTCGTCCGACCCGTCGGCGGACAGCGACGGCGGCCTGGTCGGCGGGGAGCCGAACGTTCGCACCGAGGTGCCTGTTACGGCGGTGATGGCCGCGGCTCCTGCCGCACCCCGCTCCGCTCCCACCGCCGTACCGGACGGCCTGCTCGTCTACGAACCGGTATGGGCGCCGCGGGACCTCGAGGGCGGCACGCTGCCCGACGGCGTTGTGCTGGTGCTGGACGATGACGCCCGACGGGTGGCCGAACTGCGCCGCCGGGTAGCGGGCCGGGTCGTCGCGGTGCGCTCGGGGACGGCGTTCACCCGCACGGGCGCCGACGAGTTCACCGTCGATCCGGCCGCCGAGCAGGACCACCGAGCGGTCGCCCACGCGCTGCGCGCCGAGGGCGTCGATCCGGCGGCGGTCCTGAACCTGTGGCCCCTGGCCGCGGTGCTCGGCCCGGCGGCGGCGCGCGACAGCGCCTTCGCCCTGGCGCGCGCCTGGCTGACCTCGTGCACGGCGACCGTCCCGGTGGTCTACGCCTACGCCTCGGACGCCGTGAACCCCGACCACGCGGCCGTCGGCGGCCTGGCACGTGGTGTGCGGCGCGAACAACCCAAGCTGGCGCTGAAGACGGTGTGCCTGGAGACGGCCCTCGACGTCAAGGAGCAGTGCCGGGCCGTGCTCGCCGAGGCCGCGGCCTGGCAGGACATCGAGGTACGGGTCCGTCGGACAGGACGCGAAGTGCTCGGCTTCCGGCGGGTGACGACCGCGGCCTCGGCGGATGTCCCGCTGGCCCGCGACGGCGGCACCTATCTGATCACCGGAGGCGCCGGCGGCCTGGGCCGGCTGGTGGCCCGCCGACTGGCCGAGCGGGCACGCGTACGGATCGCCCTTGTCGGCCGGTCCGGGCACGGTGCGGAGCAGTCCGCGGCCGTCGCCGAACTCTCCGCGCTGGGCGCCCAAGCCCGCTACTACCCCTGCGACGTGACCGACCGTGCCGCCGTGGCGGACACCGTGTCGGCCGTCGTCGCCGACCTGGGCCCGCTCACCGGCGTCCTGCACGCCGCCGGAGTGGTCGAGGACGGGCTGCTGCTCCGCAAGGACATCACGGGCATCCGCCGGGTCACCGCGCCCAAGATCCTCGGCACCCGCCTGCTGGACGAGGCCACCCGGGAGGCCCGCCTCGACTACTTCCTGCTGTTCTCCTCCACCACCTCGGTGCTGGGCACCATCGGCACCACCGACTACACCACCGGAAACCGTTACCTGGACGCCTTCGCCCATCATCGTCAGGACCTGCGGGGCCGCGGCGAACGGTACGGCCGCACGCTGTCCGTCAACTGGCCCCTGTGGGCGGACGGCGGCATGCGGATCAACCCCGCCGTGGAGCAGCCGGTGCTGGAGGTCAACGGCCTCGAACCGCTCAGCACGACCGACGGTCTGGCGGCGCTGGAGTTCGCCCTCGGACATCCCGCCGCCCAACTCGCCGTGTTCCGCGGGGACGTACAGCGCCTGGAGCATCGGCTCACCCTCCACCCCGAGGCCCCGTCCGCCGCGCGCCCCGCTGTGGACGCCGACGCGCTCTGCCGTGAGCTGGCGGACATCTTCGCGGAGGTGCTGAAGGTCCCGGTCGAGGACCTGGACCCGGAGGAGGACCTCAGCGACTACGGGGTGGACTCGATCGCCGCCATGCGCGTCCTCGACGTCGTCGAACAGCGCTACGGCACCGCCGTCGTCCCCTCCGTGGTGGCCCGGCGCCGCACCCTGCGCGCGCTGGCCGATCACTTGGCCGGTGAACTCCCGGCGACGGCAGGCGACCCGGTCACGGAACCGGACACGCCCAGCCCGGCTCCGGAACCGGCTGCGACGCCCCGTCCCGCGCCGGCGCCCGTAGGGCCCGGGGACGTCGGCGGGCGGCGGGCCGCGTCCGGGCGGATCGCGGTCGTGGCCGCGGCGGTTCGCGTGCCGGGTGCCGCCTCCGTCGAGGAGTTCTGGCAGAACCTCGTGCGGGGTATCCACTCCGTCTCCCGTACGCCGGCCGACCGGTGGTCGCCGGACTGGTTCGACAGGGCCGATCCGGACGTCGTCGAGGCTGCCCGGTGGGGTGGGTTCATCGAGGGGATCGACCGGTTCGACGCGGAGTTCTTCGGCATCAGCGAGCAGGACGCGGCCTGGATGGACCCGCAGCAGCGGCTCTCCCTGGAACTGGCGCAGGAACTGCTCGACCGGGCCGGATACGCGCGCAAGGAGCTCGCCGGGGAACGTGTCGGTGTCTTCCTCGGCGTCGGTGCCAACGACTACGTCCGCCGCAACTGCATCGGTGGCCCGCCCACCACTCCGCAACTGCTGGTCAGCGCCCTGCCCAATATGGTGGCGACCCAGATCAGCCACGTGTTCGACTTCCGTGGCCCGTCGCTGGCCGTGGACACGGCCTGCTCGTCCTCGCTGGTCGCCGTCCACCAGGCGGTACAGAGCCTGCTCGCCGGTGAGTGCGACCACGCCGTCGCCGGCGGCTGCGAACTGCTGCTCGATCCCTTCGTCTACCTCGGCCTCGGCCGTGCGGGGGTGCTCTCGCGGGACGGCCACAGCCGGGTGTTCGACCGGGAGGCGACCGGCACGGTGCCGGGGGAGGGGCTCGGGATGGTGCTCCTGAAGACCGAGGAGCAGGCCCTGCGCGACGGTGACCAGGTGCTCGCCACCCTGGTCGCCTCCGCCGCGAACAACGACGGCCGCACCCTCGGCCTGACCGCGCCCAGCCACGAGGCACAGACGGAACTGCTGCGCACCGCACTGCGGGCGGCCCGCATCGACGCGCCCGCGATCGGATACCTGGAGGTCAACGGTTCGGCCAGCCGGTTCGGCGACCCGATCGAGATCCACGCTGCCGCCGAGGTCTACCGCGCGCTCGGCAGCGACAGCCAGCACTGCGCCGTCGGCTCGGTGAAATCCAATCTGGGCGCGCTGCTGCACGCCGGCGGCATCGCCTCCCTGGTGAAGACGGTGCTCGCGGTCCAGCACGGCTATCTGCCCGCGACCCTGCACTGCGCCGAGCCGCACCCCCGGCTCGGCTTCGAACGCACCCCCTTCTACCCCGTCACCTCCGGTCGCCCCTGGCCGGAGGCGACCGGGAGCCCGCGTCGCGCGGCGGTCTCCTCGTTCGGGTTCGGCGGCACCAACTGCCACGTGGTGCTGGAACAGGCCCCAGAAGGGCACACCCCGCGCCGCACCCCGCTCGCGCTCACCCGCTTCGACCGCAGGCGCCGGTGGATCACCGCCGGCGCGGGCAGCCCCGGCAGCGACCTGCCGCCGGCCAGCGGCCCTCGCTCGTACGGCGAACCGCCTGCGGCACGCATCGACCCGGACACCGCCACGGCCGCGGAGGCCACCCCCATGACTACGGGCGATCCCGTGCTCGACGCCGTCACCGACCACCTCGACGAGCTCGTCCGCGAACGACTGGGCACCCCGGTCCCGCCCGACCGGGCCGGCTTTCTCGACCTCGGGCTCACCTCGGCCGACCTGATGGCCCTCAACGACCGTATCGAGAGCGACCTCGGCTGCTCGCTCGTACCGACCGTCTTCTTCCGCCACCCCGACGTGCCACGGCTGGCCGCCCACCTGCGCGCGGAGTTCCCCGAGCAGACCGCCCGCCTCGCCCAGGCCGCCCCGCACCGGCAGGCGCCAGAACCGGTGGTCGCGCTACCGGTGCAAGCGTCAACCGCGGCACAGGCGAGCCCGGCGCGGCCCGTCGACCGTCCGTCCGAGGGAGCCATCGCCGTCATCGGCATGGCCGGGCGTTTCCCCGGCGCCCATGACACCGCCACGCTCTGGCAGCGTCTGCTGAACGGCGACGATCTCGTCACCGATGTACCGGCGGACCGCTGGGACCACCGGACGGTGTACGACCCGCAGGGCGGGGACGGTCGTACCGACTGCCCGCGCGGCGGATTCGTCGCCGACGCCGACAGCTTCGACGCCGCGCTGTTCGGCATGTCCCGTGACGAGGCGCAGACCATGGACCCGCAGACCCGGCTGCTGCTGGAGGTGCTGTGGGAGACCGCCGAGGACGCGGCGGTCGCCGGCCGGCTGCGCGGCTCCGACACCGGTGTGTTCGTCGGCCGTTCCTTCCGCGACTACGAGGAGGAGATGATCCGCGCCGGCCACGCCGAGGGCCCGTACGCGCCGATCGGCACGGCGGTCTCCATGTCCGCCAACCGGCCCTCGCACTTCTTCGACCTCACCGGCCCGAGCCTGACCGTCGACACCGCGTGCTCCGGCTCGCTGTACGCCGTCCACCTCGCGGTGAACGCGCTGCGGCGCGGTGAGTGCAGGATGGCCCTCGCCGCCGGAACCAACCTCATCCTCACGCCCCGCCACTACACCCAGCTGTCCGCGATCGGCGCCCTGTCGCCGAGCGGCGCCTGCCACGCCTTCGACGAGCGCGCCGACGGCTACGCGCCCGCCGAGGCGGTCGCCGCCGTCCTGCTCAAACCGCTCGCGGACGCCCTCCGCGACGGGGATCCGGTGCACGCCGTGATCCGGGGCAGTGCCGTCAACCACGGCGGCCGGGCCGGCTCCGTCACCGCACCCAACCCGGCCCGCCAGACGGCCCTGTTGCGCGCCGCCTGGGCCGACGCGGGCATCAGCCCCGACACCCTCGGATACCTCGAGGCCCACGGCACCGGGACCAAGCTCGGCGACCCCGTGGAGGTCGACGGCCTCACCGCCGCCTTCGCCGAACACACCTCCCGTACCGGCTTCTGCGTCCTGGGCACCGCCAAGGCGCACCTCGGCCACACCGAGGCGGCCGCCGGCCTGACCGGGCTCGTCAAGGCGGCACTCACCGTCCGGCACGGCGTCCTGCCCGCCATGCCCGACTACGCGCGCCCCAACGCCTACTGCACGCTCGACGGCGGGCCGCTGCGCGTCAACCGGGCCACCGAGCCGTGGGAAACGGCCGCCGGAACGCCGCGCCGGGCCGGAGTCAGCTCCTTCGGCTTCGGCGGGGCCTACGCCCACGTCGTGCTGGAGCAGGCCCCGCAGGCACCGGAGCGCCGACTGGCGACCGAAGGCCCGATGGTGTTCCCGTACTCCGCCGCGGACGACGACCGGCTGCGGGAGGTGATAGCCCGTCAGCGCGGCTTCGTCGCCGACTCGGACGCACCGCTCGACTCGATCGCCGCGACACTCCAGCACGGCCGCTTCCCGCTCCCGGCCCGGGCCGCCGTGGTCGCCGCCGACCGGCGCGCACTCCTGCGCGGCCTGGACGAACTGCTCGCTGCGGCACTGACGGGTGACCGGGTCCGGCTCGTGGGCGCCGAGGCGGCGTCCGCCGCCGCGGGGGCCGCGCGCCGCTGGACGGACGGCACCACCGACGCCTGGCCGCAACTGCCGGAGGCGGAAGCCCGACGCGTGTCCCTGCCCACGTACCCGTTCGCCCGCGAACGCCATGGACTGACCGCGCCACCGGCCACGCCCGAACGCACACCCGCTCCGGGCGCCGGACCGGTCACGAGCACTGCACCGGGCTCCGGGCGTGCCGTCACCACCGTGCCTGCGGGGCGCGGCACGCCCGACACCACGTCCGAGCCCGTGCCGCTCCCAACGCGGGCCGCCACGCCCGGCACCGCCCTCGGGGCGGACTCACCCGCCGCCGCGGCGGAACGGGCCGCCGACGCCTGGCTGCGCGACGCCGCCTACGACGGCCGGCAGATCGCCGCGGCCCTGCGGGGGCTCGGGGTCACCGCCGGCCGGATGCTCGACGCCGACCTGCGAGCCCGGCTGGGTCGTGACCCGCTGGCGCCCGGGGCACTGGACTCGCTGGCCGCGGACCCGTCGTACGAGCGGCTGACCCGCGTGATCGAGGGCGTGCTGCGTCGCAGCAGGGCCGCGGATCCGAGCCCGTTCGCGGCGGGGGAGTTGGACGCCCTCCTCGTCCGGCACCCCGAACTCTCCGCCCACGTACGCCTGGTGGCCGAGTGCCTGCCCGCGCTGCCGGATGTGCTGGCGGGCAGGGTCGACCCTCTGGAGCTGTATTTCTCCGGCGATCATCCGGACGTCCTGGCGGACATCTACCGGGGCAACGCCATCGCCGACCATTACAACGAACTCGTCGCCCGCGCCGTCCACGGCTTCGCCGCCGCACGGCTGGCCGCCCACCCCGGCCGGCCGGTGCGGATCGTCGAGGCGGGCGCGGGGACCGGAGGCACCACCGACCGTGTCCTTCAGCTCCTGGCGACCCTCGGCCCGGACGCCGCGCGCGTCGACTACCGCTACACCGACATCTCGGCTTCCTTCTTCCGCGCCGCCGAGCGCGAGTTCGGCGGCCGCGGGGTGCCGCTCCGCTTCGACGTGCTGGACCTGGAGGCCGATCCTGCGGCGCAGGGCTTCGCACCCGGCTGTGCGGACCTGGTCCTCGCCGCCAACGTCGTGCACGCCACCCGGCGCGTCTCCCGCAGCCTGGGCCGACTGCGCGGCCTATTGGCCGACGGCGGAGCGCTGGTGCTCAACGAGGTCACCTGCAATCTCGACTACCTGGCCCTGATGTTCGGGATGATCCCGGGCTGGTGGGCCTTCGAGGAGCCGGCCGAACGCCTGCCCGGCGCACCGCTCCTCGACGTCCCTCGCTGGCGCACGGCACTGCACACGGCGGGATTCGCGGGCGTGCGTGCGCTCGGCGCCGCCGGGCTGCCGGAGGACGAACTCGACCAGTCCGTGCTGCTGGCGGCGGCCACCGGGCCGCTACCCACCCCGGCCACGGACGGGGCGGCGGCCGCCGCACCGACCTCGGCGACTTCGGCGAGCGAGCCCATGACCGCCGCGACGGTGTCCGTGTCCGGGTCCGCCCACGGCGCGGCATCCTCGGACGGCCTGCCCGACCATCTCGCGGGCGTCTTCGCCGAATTCCTGCGCGTACCCCTCGCCGACATGGACCCCGCCGCGACCTTCGACCGCTACGGACTGGACTCCCTCGGCGCGATCCAGCTCGTGCGCAGGCTGGAGCAGGACTTCGGCCCGCTGCCCAAGGTGCTGCTCTACGAATGCACCACGCTCGACGCCGTAGCCCGCTACCTGGGCGAGCACGCCCCCGACGCCTGTGCCCGCTTCACGGTCGCCGTGCCGGACACCCCCGCACCGCAGCCGCAGCAGCGGGACGAGGAAGCGGCGGTCACCGACGACCCGGTGGTCATCGTCGGCCTGTCCGCCCGCTTTCCCGGCTCACCCGACCTGGACACGCTGTGGCGCAATCTCCACGACGGCGCCGACCTGGTCACCGAGATCCCCGCCGAACGGTTCGACTGGCGGCGTATCTACGGCGACCCGGTGCGCACCCCCGGCCGCACCAACAGCAAATGGGGCGCCTTCATCGACGGCGTCGCCGAGTTCGACGCCGGGTTCTTCGGCATCTCCCCGCTCGAGGCCGACCTGATGGACCCGCAGCAGCGGCTGTTCCTGCAGGCGGCCTGGGCGGCGGTGGAGGACGCCGGGCACAGTCCCGCGACGCTGCGCGGCACCCGCACCGGCGTGTTCGTCGGGGCCACCTCGCACGACTACGACGGCCATCTCACCGCACTCGGCCGCGACCGCGAGGCGCACTCCAGCAGCGGCCTCGCCCACTGCATCATCGCCAACCGCGTCTCGTACCTCATGGATCTGCGCGGGCCGAGCCAGTCCGTCGACACCGCCTGCTCCAGCTCCCTGTTCGCGTTCCACGCCGCCGTCCAGGCCATCCGCGGCGGCGACTGCGACCAGGCCATCGCGGGCGGCGTGCACCTGCTGCTCACCGAGCCGCTCTACGTCGCGCTCGGCCAGACCGGCATGCTGTCGCCCACCGGCCGCTGCCGCACCTTCGACGAGTCCGCCGACGGATTCGTGCGCGGCGAGGGCGTGGCCGCCGTGCTGCTCAAGCCGCTGAGCCGGGCCCTCGCCGACGGCGACACCGTGCACGCGGTCGTCCGGGGCAGCGGCACCGGACACGGCGGTCATGTGCAGTCCCTCACCGTGCCCAACCCGGCCGCCCAGGCCGGTCTGATCTCCTCCGTGCTGCGCGGCGCCGGCGTCGACCCCCGCACGGTCAGCTACGTGGAGGCGCACGGCACCGGCACCGTGGTCGGCGACCCGATCGAGGTACGGGGACTGCGGCTGGCCTTCGCCGAACTCACCGGTGAGCACGGCGAGGTGAGCGAACCCTGGTGCGGCCTGGGCACCATCAAGTCCAACATGGGCCACCTGGAGGCGGCGGCCGGCATCGCGGGTCTGGTGAAGGTCGTCCTGGCGATGCGGCACGGCGTCCTGCCCGCCAGCATCCACTACCAACGGCCCAACCCCCTGCTGGAGCTGGAGGGCAGCCCCTTCCGCATCGTGGGCGCCACCGGGCCCTGGGACCGGCTCAAGGACGCCTCCGGCCGGGACGTCCCGCGCCGGGCGGGCATCAGCTCGATGGGCTTCGGCGGCGGCAACGCCCACGTCCTGCTGGAGGAACCGCCCCCGCGCGAGCCCGACTCCAGTACTGCGCACGGCCCGCGGCTCATCGTGCTCTCCGCACGTGACGAGGACCGGCTGCGGGCGGCGGCCCGGCGTCTGTTCGAGCACCTGGACGGCCACCAAGTCCCGCTGGACGACTTGGCGTTCACCCTCCAGGAGGGCCGTGACGCGATGACGGTCCGGCTGGCTCTGGTCGCCGCCGATCAGGACGGACTGCGCGAGCAGCTCGACGCCTACCTCTACGGCAGGCCCGGCCGGTACGTCACCGGCACGGCCGGCACCGGCGGTACGGCGCCGGCGGGGCCCGTGCCGACGGACCTGCTGGAGTGGGGCCGGGCCTGGACGGCCGGCGCCGACATCACCTGGTCCGTGTTGCGGGCGCCCGGCATCACCCCCCGCCGGATCTCCCTTCCCGCCTACCCCTTCGCACCGGAACGCCACTGGGCGGACCCTGAGCCCGGCGGTTCCCCGAGCACCGGGCCCACCGTGAGCCACGAGCCCGCGGCGGCCGACACACGGCTGCAGGACGTCCTGGAGGCCCTGCAGCGCGGCGAGTTGACGGTCGACGAGGTCGACCGGCTGATGGCCACGAGTGAGAACGGATCCCACGCATGAGCCCCGACTCCGCATCCCCGCAGGGAGGTTCCCTGCGCCGGAGCATCCTCGCCCGGGTCGACACGGGCGACCTCACGCCCGCCGAAGCCGTCGAACTGCTCAAGACCGACGGACACCGCCTCGCCCTGTTCCGCTCCCGGTGGTCGCCCAGGCCCGCGCCTGCGGCATCACGGCCCGTGTCGCCCCGGGGGCTGGCGGTGGTGGCGACCGACACGCGGTCCCTCGCCGCCGCACCGGCCGGAGCGCTCCGTATCGCTCTCGGCCCGGTGGACGAGCTCCCCGAGGACGCCGTACACCTGGCCGACCGGGCCGACACCTCGGCGTGGGCGGCGCTGTGGGCGCGGCGCCGGACCTCGGGCGACCCCGTACGCCAGGTCGTGTTCCTGGTCGACGTGGCCGCCGAGGAGGCGGAGTACGCGCTGGACCCGCTCTTCGCGGCCGTGCGGGCGTGGATCGCCGACCGGCAGGGCGGACCGCTGGACCTCGCCTGCGTGGTCGCCGGGCCCGGCCGCGAAGCGGTGGCCGCGGCCCTGGGCGGGTTCTGTCAGATCGCGGGCTTCGAGGACCGGCGCGTTCGCGCCGTCGCCATCGAGGCCCCGGACCTTCCCGCGGGCTGGGCCGGGGCCGAGGACGCCGTCCGCCTCGCACTCGACGAACTCGCCCTGGCCCGGCCGGGATCCGCGCAGCTGCGCCGCGACCGGACGGGAAGCGGCCTGCGCGACATCGAACCCGTCGACGCACCGCGGGCCGACCGGCCGGTGTTCCGGCGTGGCGGCAGCTATCTGATCACCGGTGGCGCGGGCGGTATCGCGTTGCGCCTGGCCGAACTGCTCGCCTCCCGCCACGGCGCCCGCTTCGTGCTGATGGGCCGCTCCGAGTTCGGCGAGCGGCAGCGCGCCGCCTGCGAGCGCATCGCCGAACTCGGCGGACAGGCCCGCTACATCAGCGGCGACGTCCGCACACCCGCCGATGTCGAGGCCGCCGTCCACCTGGCCGTGCGGGAGTTCGGCGGCTTGCACGGTGTGCTGCACTCGGCGGGCATCAACAACGACACGTACGTGGTCAACAAGGACCCCCGTGACGTCGTCGCCGTGACCGGCCCCAAACTCTCCGGCGCCCGCAACCTCGACCTGGCCACCGCCGACCTGCCACTGGACTTCTTCGCGCTGTTCTCCTCCACGGCCGCTTATCTGTGCATGGCCGGGCAGAGCGACTACGCCGCCGCCAACCGGGGCCTGGGCGGGTTCGCCGAGACCCGCGAGGCGCTGGTGGCGCGGGGCGGCCGCAGCGGACGAACCGTGTCCGTGTGCTGGCCGCTGTGGAGCGGCGGCGGCATGGATCTGGAGGCGAGCGACAAGCGGGTCCTGCGGGAACTGCAGGGCATGGTCGCCATGCCCGCGGCCGAGGGCCTGACCGCGCTGGAGGCGGCCCTGCGGGGCGAAGGACCTGAGTGGCTCGTCGTCTACGGCGACGGGCGGCGTGCCGCGGACTTCATCGCGGGGCGCATGGCGGACCGGACCGATGACACCAGCGTTGCGGTCGAACAGCCCTACAGCACGGCCGACTTGACCACCGCCGTCGAGCAGTGGCTGCTCGGGCTGGTGTCGGACACGGTCCGGCTGCCCGCCGGACGGCTGCGCCGCGACCAGGAGTTCGCCACCATCGGCGTGGACTCCATCCTGATCCGCAAGCTCACCACCGTCCTCGAGGACGAACTGGGCCCGCAGCCCGTCACCCTCTTCTTCGAGTACCGCAACGTGGCCGAACTGGCAGCCCAGTTGGTCCGCACGCATCGAGCCGAGCTGGCCCGTCGGCTCACCACGCCCGTGCCGGACGAGAAGACTCCGACTCCGGCTCCCGTCGCTGCGGCGCCCGAGCGTGCGCCGGCGTCGGACGCCATCGCCGTGATCGGCCTGGCGGGGCGCTATCCCGGCGGTGAGGACCTGGAGGAGTTCTGGCGATCCCTGTCCGAGGGCCGTGACTGCGTCGGCCCGATCCCCGAGGACCGCTGGGACCACGCGACCTACCACTCACCGGGAGGCCGTCGTCCGGGCCTGGCGTACGGTTCCGACGGTGGCTTCCTGCGTGACGTGGCCCGCTTCGACGCCGCCTACTTCAGCATCTCCCCGCGTGAGGCCGAACGCAGCGACCCCAAGGAACGGCTGTTCCTGGAAGTCGCCGCGAGCGCCCTGCAGGACGCCGGGTACTCCCGGAGCCTGATCCAGGCGCGCACCCGGGATGCCCGCGGCCGGCACGCCATCGGGGTGTTCGTCGGCGTCACCGGCTCCTCGTACGGGTTGCTGGGCGCGGAGGAGTGGGGCCGAGGCAACCGTGTGATCGCTCCCGCGATGGACTTCTCGGCGGCCAACCGGCTGTCGTACTGGCTCGACGCGCACGGGCCGAGCATGGTCGTGGACACCGCCTGCTCCGCCTCGCTCACCGCGCTGCACCTGGCCTGCGAGAGCCTCAGGTCGGGGGAGAGCCGGATCGCCGTCGCCGGTGGTGTCTGCGTCAACGTCCACCCCAGCAAGTGGGTCGTCCTCTCCGAACTGCGGATGCTCGCACCCGGCGGACGCTGCCGTGCCTTCGGCGCGGGCGGCGATGGATTCGTGCCCGGCGAGGGTGTGGGGGCCGTGGTCCTCAAGCCGCTGTCCGCCGCGATCGCGGACGGGGACCCGATCCGCGGCGTGATCCGCGGCACCGCCGTCAACCATGGCGGCCGCACCAACGGCTACACCGTGCCCAGCCCGAAGGCACAGGGCTGGGTGGTCGCCGACGCCCTGCGCGCCGCCGGCGTCGACGCCCGCGACCTCGGCTACGTCGAGGCCCATGGCACCGGCACCGCCCTCGGCGACCCGATCGAGGTGGAGGGACTGCGCCGGGCCTTCGGCGAGTACACCGAGGCCACCGGCTTCTGCGCCCTCGGCTCGGTGAAGTCCAACATCGGGCACACGGAGTCCGCGGCGGGCATCGCCGGACTCACCAAGATCCTGTTGCAGATGGAGCACGGCACCCTCGCGCCCACACTGCACTGCGCCGAGGAGAATCCGGCCCTGGACCTCTCCCGCACCCCGTTCGTGCTGCCCCGCACCGCCCGGCCCTGGCAGCCGGCCGAGGGCCGGACACGGCTGGCCGCGCTCAGCTCGTTCGGCGCGGGCGGCGCCAACGGCCATGCGGTGGTGGAGGAGTACGTGCCTGCCCCGGCCCCCGCAACAGCCCTGCCGGACGGGCCCGAGCTGATCGTCCTGTCCGCCGACACCGAGGAGCAGTTGCGGATTGCGGCCGGGCGCCTGGCCGACCGGTTGGCCCGGCCCGGCGCAGACGCACCCCCGCTCGCCTCTGTCGCCGTGACCCTGCAACAGGGCCGCGAGCACCTGGCCCACCGGCTCGCCCTCGTCGCGCACAGCGTCGCCGAGATCGCCCCCGCCTTGCGCGACCACCTCGCGGGGCGCGAGGTCCCCGGCCTGCTCACCGGGCGCGCCGATCTGGCCGCGCCGGGCGAGGAAAACCCCGACCGGCTGCGGCAGTTGGCCCGCGACGGCTCGCCCGACAGCCTCGCCCGCGCCTACACGGCCGGCGCCGACATCCCCTGGGAGCAGGCAGACCGGCCGGGTGTGCGGCGTGTCGCACTGCCCACCTACCCGTTCGCGGGTGGACGCCACTGGATCCGTACGACCGCTGCCGCCGCCGGACCGGAGCCGGTGGCCGCGGCCACCGGGCCGGACGCGCCCGGCACGGTCACGGTCCGTCTGGATCCCTCCGACTCGCTCGTCGCCGACCATCTCGTCGACGGACGCCGGATCGTCGCGGGCGTCCTCCAACTGGAGCTCGCCCGCGCCGCCGCGGGGGCCGATGCGCCCGCGGCCCTGACGGACGTGCGGTGGCGGGTGCCGCTGGAGGTCGCCGAGGACGGCACGGACGTAACGGTCGTCCTGACCGGGGGCCCGCGAGGGACGGCGTACGAGATCACCACCGGCGACGGCGTCGCGCGGACCGTGCACAGCACGGGCACGGTGGTCACCGGGGACCAGGAGCCCGCCGACGTCCTGCCGTTGGACGCCCTTCGGGCGCGCTGCCGCGCCAGCGTTCCCGGCCACGAGTTGTACGCGCGGGCAGCCGCGGCGGGTCTCGGCTACGGGCCCTCGTACCGCGGGGTCCGCATCCTGTCGCGCGGCGACGGCGAGGCGCTGGTCGAGCTGGAGCCGGCCGGTGTCGGCGGCGCTTCGGGCACGGTGCCCGCCGGGCTGATCGACAGTGCTCTGCACGCCGTCCAGGGCATCCTGCCCGAGACACTCGCCGCACGCGCCCCCGTCCCGGCGACTGCCGGGGCCGTCCGGCTGCTCGGCGACCCCACGACCGCCCGGCACGCCCACGCCCGGCTGCTGCGCGCGGACGACACCAGCGCCCGCTGCCAGGTGGTCGTCGCCGACGTCAGCGGCCGACCGGTGCTGGTCTTCGACGACTTCACCGTCGCCGCCCGGCCCGCCGGGGACCCGGTCAGCTATCTCAGCCCCCGCTGGAGCGCGATCGAGACGCCGCCCCGCGTGGCGGGGACGCACGGCCGTGCCCTGGTGCTCACCACCCCCGACGACTTCGGACTGGGCGCACAGCTCGCCGAGCGGTTCCCGGGCGCGCTGAGCGCCGACCTGACCCGGCTCGACCCCGCCACCGACCTGCCGCGTCTGCTCGACGAGGCGGGACCCGAGCCCGATGTGTACTTCCTCGGCGGCGTCGACGCCACCCACTACAGCCACGAGGACCTGACGTACCTGGAGCGCAGCCAGCAGCACGGGGCGATCGCCCTGTTCCATCTGGCGCGCGCCCTCGCCACGGCCCGCCCGCACGGAGCCCGGCTGACCGTGGTCACCAGCGGAGTCCAGCAGATCGACCCGGCCCACCCGGCGCGCAACCCGTTCGCCGCCTCGCTGATCGGGCTCACCCGGTCTCTGGACCGGGAACTGCCGTTCCTCAGGACCGGGCTTCTCGACCTCGATCCGGACGAACTAGCCGTACCGCGCGGTGAGGTGGGCGGCGGTGCCGCGGACGCGCTCCTCGACGCGGTCACCTCGGCCGCCGCTGAGGGCCCCGTGGCCGAGCGTGCCCTGCGGGGCGGGGTCCTGCTGGAGTGCGAACTGACCGCCATGGAGCTGCCGGCCGTCCGCGAAGAGTCCCTGCCGCTGCGCAAGGGCGGCCGCTATCTCGTGCTCGGCGGAGCGGGCGGGCTCGGCTCGGTGATCGCCCGTCACCTCGCCGAGCGGTACGACGCACGTCTTTTGCTCGTCGGACGCAGGCCCGCCGACGCCCTGCCCGAGGGATACCTCGCCGGGCCGCGTCGGGCCGGCGGCGACGTGCACTACGAGAGGGCCGACGTGTCCGATCCCGAGGCCATGCGCCGGGTCATCCGGGTGGCGGACAGCCGTTTCGGTGGCGTCGACGGTGTCATCCACTCGGCGTTCGTCCTCGCGGACCGCACCCTGGAGCGGATGGACGAGCCCACGTTCCGCGCCGTCCTCGACCCCAAGGTGCGGGGAACGGCCGTACTGGAGCAGGTCCTGGCCGACCGGGAGCTGGACTTCATCGCCCTGTTCTCCTCCGCCATCTCCCACACGGCCAACCCCGGCCAGGCCAACTACGCCGCCGGATCCACCTTCCAGGACGCCTTCGGCCGCTACCTGGCCGCCCGGCTGGGCCGTCGCGTCCGCCTGTTCAACTGGGGATTCTGGGGCGAGAGCGGCTCGGTGGCCACCGATGCCTACCGGACGCGGATCAGCCGCTCCGGAGTCGAACCGCTCACCGACGAGCAGGGCCTGGCCGCGTTCCGCCGGGTCATGGCCGCCCCGGCCACCCAGGTCGCGCCGATCCGACTCACCACGCCGCCCGCCGGGGACGTACGGCGGCTCGCCCCGGTATCCGGTGCGGACCTGGCCCGTGCGGTGGGCCGTGGCGTGGCGGACACCCTGGCCGGCGCGGACGCGGAGCCGCTGCCGGGCGCCGACTACTTCGACCGTGTCGAGCGACTGGCCCGCCGGCAGATCATGGACGCACTGCGCGGCCCTGCCGGACTGCGGGCGGGGGAGCGGACCGAGCCGGACCGGCTCGCCGAACGGCTGGGAGTCGTTCCCGGTCAACGTCGCCTGTTCGAAGCCGCGTTGACCGCACTGCGCCATGGCGGCCACGTCACCGCCGAGGGCGCCGTCACGGACACCGGTGAGGACGCCGGTGCGCTGCGAGCCGAGCTGGCCGCCGTGTACCCGCACAACGTGGGGGCCCTGGAGCTGATCGGCGACTGCGCGGCGGCGCTGCCCGACGTGCTCGCCGGCCGCCGCAGCGGACTGGAGCTGCTGTTCCCCGGCGGCTCCGACCACCGCCTGGCGCCGCTGTACAGCGACGACCCGAGGTCCGCCTACTTCAACGCCGCCTGCGCGGGCGCGGTACGGGCGGCCGTGACCCGGATGCTGGACGCCGACCCCGCCGCCCGGGTGTCGGTCCTGGAGATCGGGGCCGGCACCGGCGGCACCAGCCGACCGGTACTGCGTGCGCTGTCGCCGTACGCGAACCGGATCGGCTACGACTACACGGACCTCGCCACCGGCCTGGTGCGCCGCGCGGAACAACGCCTCGGCGCCGACCACCCGTTCGCCCGCTTCCGCGTGCTGGACATCGCCGCCGATCCGGAGTCGCAGGGCTTCTCCGAGGGCGGCTGGGACGTGGTGCTCGCCGCGAACGTCCTGCACGCCACCCCCGACCTGCGGCGCACCCTCACCCACGCCCGCCGGCTGCTGCGGCCGGGCGGCGTGCTGGTGCTGAACGAGGCCACCCGCGTGCTCGACTCCGTCAACGTCGTCTTCGGGCTGACCGACGGCTGGTGGGCCTACCGGGACGGCGAACTGCGGCTGCCGCACTCACCGTTGCTCAGCCCCGGTGCCTGGCGGGCGGTGCTGGCCGCGGCAGGCTTCCGTGACATTCAGGCGTACGGTGTGCCCGGCGTGCCGGGCGCGGAGTCGGGCCAGCACATCGTGATCGCCGAACGGGACGCCTGGGCGGATGTCGGCCGGGTGAAGGCGGTCCCGGTCCCGGCACCCTCGCGGGCGCGGGCCGACACGCGGGTGACAGCCCGTCCGGCAGGCGCAGGGACGGACGATGTCCACCGCAGAGCGGTCGGCTGGCTCACCGAGGCCTTCGCCGAGAGCCTGCGCATGCAGCCTGCGGACCTGGACCCCGGTGCGCCGCTGGAGGTCTACGGCGCCGACTCGCTGATCACCATGGAGATCGCTGACCGGGTCGAACGAGAACTGGGCACGGTCACCGGCCCGTTGCCGTTCATCGGAGGGACGATCGGCTCCGTCGCGGAGGCCCTGGTCGCGTCCGGGAAGTTCACGCACGCGGCAGCCGGGAACGCCACGGAGCCCGCCCCGGCACGGGATTCGGCCGCCCTGGACGAGCCTGTCGGGGTGGCGGAGCCGACCGTGGCCGCCGGGCCCGGCGCAGTGCGACCGGCCGTCGCCTCCCCGGCACCCAGGAGCAGTCCTTTCACCACCAACGGCCGGCCCCCCGCCGCCGGCCTGGGTGCCTCCGTGGAGACGGATCCGTCCGATGCCGTGCACCGGCCGGAGCCCATGGCCATCGTCGGCCTTGCGGGCCGCTACCCCGGCGCCGACGACCTGGATGCCTTCTGGGAGAACCTCCGCAGCGGCCGCCGCATGATCGGCGACGTGCCGACGGAACGCTGGACGCCCGCCGAGCATCAGGACGCCCCAGGCCGTACCCCGCACCGCTGGGGCGGCTTCCTGGACGGCGTGGACCTGTTCGACCCGCTGTTGTTCCGCATGTCGCCCCGCGAGGCGGAACGGACGGATCCGCAGGAGCGGCTGTTCCTGCGCTGCGTATGGGAGGCACTGGAGGACGCCGGCAGCACCGCACCGCGGCTGGCCGCCCAGGCCGGCCCCGCGGGCGTCGGCGTGTTCGTCGGCGTGTCCGGGTCGCCTTACCAACAGCTCGCCCTCGAACGCTGGGGCCGAGGGCACCGGGAGGCGCCCCCCTCAGGGCCCTGGTCGGTGGCGAACCGGGTCTCGCACGTGTTCGGGTTCGGCGGGCCCAGTCTGGCCGTGGACACCGCCTGCTCGTCGTCGCTGACCGCCCTGCACCTGGCGTGCCAGGCCCTGCGGGACGGTGACTGCGAGGCGGCCGTGGTGGGCGGGGTCAGCCTGATCCTGCACGCGTCCCACCATCTGGCCCTCTCCGCGGCGACCATGCTGTCCTCCGACGGGCGCAGTCGCGCCTTCAGCGCCGAGGCCGACGGATTCACCACGGGCGAGGGTGTCGGCGCGGTGATCCTCAAGCCCCTGCGTGCCGCCGTACGCGACGGCGACCGGGTGCACGCCGTCCTACTCGCCTCCGCAGCCAACGCCAACGGGCCCGAAGGGGCCTACGCGTCCCCCGACGGGGCCGCTCAGTCCCGTCTCCTGCGCACCGTGCTCGACCGGGCCGGACTGGACGCGCATGACATCCAGTACGTGGAGGCGGCCGCGTCCGGATCCCCGCTGTCCGATCCGCTCGAGGCGGCCGCCCTCGCCGACGTGTACGGGGCCGGCAGGCACGGCCTGCACGTGGGTTCCGTCAAGCCCGCCATCGGCCACCTGGAAGCCGCGTCCGGCATGGCGCAGCTGACCAAGGTGGTGCTCCAGATGCGGCACGGACGCCTGGCGCCGACCCTGGACTGCGATCCGGTGCGTGCGGGAGTCGAGGGGCCGGGACTGCGTCTGGTCCGCGAGGAGACCGAGTGGGCCCGGCCGGCGGGTGGCCCGCGACGGGCCGCGATCAGCGCCTTCGGTGCCGGGGGCGCCAACGCGCACCTCATCGTCGAGGAGGCGCCGCCCGCGCCACCGCGCGAGGTCGACGGCCCCGCACGCCCACAGGTGATCGTGCTCTCGGCGCACCGGGAGGAACGTCTCCTGGTCGCCGCGCGACGGCTCCGCGACCGGCTGGTGGCCGCCGGTCCCTCGCTGCCGCTGCCGGACGTGGCCCGCACCCTCCAACTGGGCCGCGCCGCGCTGCCGTACCGACTCGCCCTCGTCGCCGAGGACAACGCCACGGCCGTGGCGGCACTGACCGCCCACCTCGAGGGCCGCGGGAGGCAACACGGTGTGGTCACCGGCCGCGCGGCCCGCACCTCGTACCCCGTGCACCGGACCGACGATGCCGCGGCGCTCGCCGCCGCCTGGGTCCTGGGCGGGGACGTCGACTGGACCGAGCAGGACCGCGACCGGACACGCGCGGTCGTTTCGCTGCCCCACTACCCCTTCGCCGAGGAGCGTCACTGGATGCCCGACATACCGGCACCGCACCCGACTTCGGACATCGCCCCCGCCGCGCTACCGCGGCCCACGCCCGACACACGGGCCGCTTACGCCGTCGAACCACCCGACCGAGACCCGGCCCTTGTCCTCGCGCCCGCAGCGCTCGCGGACGCGCCGTCCACCGAGCGGGTACGCACCGCCGTCGTGGCCGCGATCGGCGAGGTGCTCGGGGTCTCGGCCCGGGACCTCGACTTCGCCGACCGGCTCAGCGACTACGGGTTCGACTCGGTGAGCGTGATGACCCTGGCCGCGCGGCTGGAGGCCGATCTCGGCGTCCCGGTCAGCCCCACGGCCCTGTACGCGGCACCGGATCTCGCGGGGCTGGTCGACCTGCTCGCCGTGCCGTCGGCGTCCTCGCCGGTGGCGCCGCAGGCCGCGCCGGGGCCCCTGGTCGACGAGCCCATCGCCCGGCTTCGCCCCGCGACCGGCGCGGAAGCGGGGAAGGTGCGCACCGGACCGGAGCCCGTGGCGATCGTCGGCATGGCCGGCGCGTTCCCCGGCAGCCCTGACCTGGAGTCCTTCTGGGGCAACCTCGTGGCGGGCCGGGATCTCGTGGGCACCGTCCCGAGCGGGCGCCCGCAGGCGAGCACGCCGGGTACGACCGGCGGATTCCTCAGCGACATCGACCACTTCGACGCCGAGTTCTTCCGCATCTCCCCGCGTGAGGCACGGCTGATGGACCCCCAGCACCGCCTCTTCCTCCAGGCGGCCTGGCACGCCATCGAGGACGCGGGGCACGACCCGCGCCGGCTCGCCGGCAGCGACACCGGAGTTTTCGCAGGTGTCGCGTCCTCGGAGTACTCCCAGTTGCTGCTGTCGCGAGGTGTGCCGGTGGACGGGCAGATGGCGACCGGCAACGAGCACAGCATGCTCGCGGGCCGTCTGTCGTTCCTGCTGGACCTGCACGGCCCCAGCGAGCCGGTGGACACCGCGTGCTCCAGCAGTCTGGTGGCCGTCCACCGGGCCGTGCGGGCCATCCAGGACGGTGACTGCTCGGCGGCCCTGGTCGGCGGCGTCAACCTGATCCTCAACACCAACGGCTTCGAGGCGTTCGGCAGTTCGGGGATGCTCGCCGGTGACGGACGCTGCAAGACCTTCGACCATCGGGCCGACGGCTACGCGCGCGGCGAGGGCGTCGGCGTGCTGTTCCTCAAGCCGCTCAGCCGGGCGGAGGCCGACGGCGACAGTGTGCACGCCGTGATCCTGGGCAGCGCGGTCAACCACGGCGGTCGGGCCACCTCCTTGACCGCGCCCAACCCGGCGGCGCAGGCGGCCGTGATCGGCTCCGCACTCCGGCGGGCCGGTGTCGGGGCCGACACCATCGGATACGTCGAGGCGCACGGCACGGGCACGCCGCTCGGCGACCCCATCGAAGTGGAGGGCCTCACCCGGGCGTTCCGCGACCACGGCTGGGACGGCTCGGGACGGCGCTGTGCCCTGGGCACGGTGAAGACCAGCGTCGGGCACCTGGAGACCGCAGCCGGCATCGCGGGTCTGATCAAGACCGTACTGGCGATGCGGCACCGCATCCTGCCGCCGCTGCTGCACCTGGAACGTCCCAACCCGCTGCTGGAACTCGAGCGCAGCCCCTTCCACCTGGTGGACGCGGCGATGCCGTGGGACCGGCACTCCATCGAGGGCCACGAACTGCCGCGCCGTGCCGGAGTCAGCTCCTTCGGCTTCGGGGGCGCCAACGCCCATGTGGTCCTGGAGGAGCACTCCGGGCGGCGGTCCGCCCCCGCCGCGAGCGGACCGCAGCTGATCGTGCTGAGCGCCCTGGACGAGGAGCGGCTCGGCGCCTACGCGGCCCGTCTCCTGGACCACACCCGACGCGTACTGATGCGGGGCACCGACGGGGACGCCGCACTGGCCGACCTGGCCTGGACCCTGCAGACGGGACGCTCCGAACTGCCCAGCCGGCTGGCGCTGGTGGTGTCCTCTCTGCCCGACCTGGCCGCGGCGCTGGAGGCCGTGGCCGACGGCACACCTCTCGACAACCTGTCCCGCGGCTGTGCCGATGCCTCGGCCGACGACCTGGCCCTGGCCGACCCGGACCCGGCCCGCCTGCTCGCCGCCGGCACGGAGGAGGGCCTACGGCGTATCGGCGCGCTGTGGGTTCGCGGCGCCCACTTCGAGTGGCCCGTGCTGCACGACGGTGGCCGCCGGCCCGTCCGCCTTCACCTGCCCGGCTATCCCTTCGCCCCCCAGCACCACTGGCAGCCCGAGACGGACGCGGAGAGTGCGGTGACGGCCCCGCTGCCCACACCTGCTGCGCCTGCGCGCACGGCAGCTCCCGTCCGCGTCGCGCCGGAGACAGCGCCGCCGCCGGTCGAGCCCCCGGCCCCGCTGCCCGCGCCTGCTGCCCCGGCACGTACGGCAGTTGCCGTCCGCGTCGCGCCGGAGACAGCGCCGCCGCCGGCGGTCGCACCACCGGCCCCGGAGCCCGTGACGACGCCACGGACACCAGCGACCGAATCGCCCGCCGACCCCGTACAGGATCTGCGTGCCATCATCGCCGAGGGCGTCGGCATGCCCGCCGAGAGCCTCGACGTCGATCGGGACTTCGCCTCGTACGGCATCGACTCCATCGCGGCGCTCCGCATCATGCAGCGCGTCCAGGCGCACTTCGGCGACGACGTCCCCATGGCCGCCATCTTCGAGTACTCCACTGTCCGCAAGCTCGCCGCACACCTGGCCGAGGACGGCCTCGCATCGGCGGCGCAGCCGCAGTCGGCACCGACCGGGGAAGCCCCGGCGGCACTGGCTGCTTCCCCTGATCAGACACCGGTCGCTGTGCCGGGTGGTGCGGAACAGCCGCTCGCAGCTGCGGCGTCGGCCGATGACTCCGGCAGCCGGACGGGGAGTGCCCGCCCACCGCATCCGTCCCCCGAGCCCCCGGCCGCTCCCAAGGTCTTCGCACTCGCCGACGCGGTAGACCCGGACGCGATCCCCGTCTTCGCCGTCCACGGCGGCACCGGTGAGCTGAGTTGGCTGACTGGCCTGGTCGACGGCCTCGCCGACGGGGGAGCCGTCCTCGGTGTCCAGGCGCCCGGGTTCGCGACCGGGGCGCCGGAGCCCGGCCTGTCGATCGGCACGCTCGGCGGCGAGTGCGCCGCGGCCATTCTGCAGACGCGGTCGGCCGGGCCGTTCCGGCTGGCCGGGCACGCCGCGGGAGCACTCGTCGCGATCGAGACGGCCCGTGCGCTGGCTCGGCAGGGGCACGAGATCGAGCGGCTCACTCTGATCGACCCCGCAGCCCCGGGCCGGGACGAGACGGGATCGGAGTCCGACCACGTGCGGGCCGCCGCCCTGGTCCTCGGCGAGGCCTGGGGAGCCCCTGACTCCTTGGCGAGGCGGCTTGCGCCGGCCCGCACCGCGGCCGAGGCCGCCCGCCTCCTGGTGGAACTGGCCGAACCGCCCATGGGTGGAGAGAAGCTGACCGCCTGGCTGGCGGCCGCGGGCGCGTGGCACGCCGCGCTCGCCCGGGCCGCGGCCACGTACGTGCCGGCGCCCCTCACCGACGCGGCCCGCACACTGATCGTGACCACCGCTCACGCCGAGCCGTCCGACTGGCAGCGCCTGATCGTGCCACCGCCCCTCGCGCTCGAACTTCCTGCCGACGCGCGCCTGTTGAGCGATGACGCCGTCGTCACCCAGCTCCGCGACGCCGATCGGGGCGCGGTGACCGGGTCCGGACCGGTTCCGGACGGCGTGTCCGAGCCGGACGCCACGCAGAAGGAGCCCGTCGAGTTCGACACCGCCGACGAGAACGAGGACGAGGACGAGGGCGCCCACCTGGTCGCCGTCAACGGCGGCGGTCGGCGCCCTGCCACCTTCTGGACCCATCACCTCTTCGGCGACGTCAGCTACTGCGTCTACCTCTCGCGCCACCTGGGCCCCGACTACCCGGTCTTCGCCCTGGAGCAAGTCGACTACCAGCTCACCTTCCGCTCCTTCGACGACATCCAGCAGATGAGCTCCGCCTATCTGGCCGCGCTGCGGGAGCGCCGGCCGCACGGCCCGTACCGGATCGGCGGTTGCTCCTTCGGCGGTGTGGTCGCCTACGAGATGACCCAGCAACTGCTGGCCGCGGGGGAGGAGGTGTCGCACCTGTACCTGGTGGACCCGCTGATGCCGGGCACCGGCGCGTGGGACGGGGTGGACGCCAGCGGGATCGAGGAGAGCGAGGGGGAGAACCTGGCCCTGATGCTGATCGGCAACTCCGCCTGCCAGTTGTGGCGGGTGGACGAGCAGATCGGCGTGGAGAAACTGCACGGCCTCACACTGGACGAGCAGTTCGCCACGATGGCCGAGCACGTCGTCGCCAACTCGCCCGCCACGCTGGCCCACGACCATGTGCTGAAGCTGATGCGCAGCAAGTGGGACGTGCTGGAACTGAACGGCAAGCTCCTGGACGGCTACCAGGCGGTCCCGTTGCGGGCCCCGGTGGACGTCACCGTCTTCCACGCGCGGCGCGGCTTCTCCGCGGAGGGCAACCCGTTCGGTATGCCGGCGATCCCCCGTACCGACGGGGACACCAGCAACGGGCTCGCCGGGTTGGTGCGGGAGCGTGATCTGACCGTCCATGTCATGGACGCCGACCACTTCACCATCGTGCTGGAGGAGAACCTCCAGCGGATCGCGGGCCTGCTGCGGCCCTCACTGGACGGGGAGTGACCGATGGAGTTCAGCGTCTACTTCTTCGCCGCGGACGACCGCCAGTCTCCGCGTGACCGGTACCGGTTCATCCTCGACGTGGCCCGCTTCATCGACACCCGCGGCTTCCGGGCGATCTGGGTGCCTGAGCGTCACTTTCAGGAGTTCGGCGGGAGCTTCCCCAATCCCTCGGTGCTGGCCGCGGCCATCGCCGCCGTCACCGAGCGCGTCGAGCTGAGGGCCGGCAGCGTGGTCGTGCCGCATCACCACCCGGTGCGGATCGTCGAGGAGTGGTCGCTGGTCGACCAGCTCTCCGCCGGCCGGGTGGGGCTGTGCCTGGCGACCGGCTGGCACCGCGGGGACTTCGTGTTCCAGCCCGGCCACTTCGCTGACCGGCGCGAGTACACCCTCGACACCGTCGACACCCTGCGTGCGCTGTGGCGAGGGGAGGAGGTCCCCTTCCCCGGGCCGGAGGACAGCACGCTCTCCGTGCGCACCTTCCCCCGGCCGCACCAGCCGGAGCTGCCCATGTGGCTGGTGCACACGTCCAACCCCGCCACCTGGTTGGAGGCAGGCCGGCGCGACCTCGGTGTGCTGACCCTGCTGGACAGCTGGGAACGGCTCGCGGACAACATCGCCGCCTATCGCAAGGAGCGGGCGGCCGCCGGACTCGACCCGGCGGGCGGCACGGTCACGGTGGGCATGCACACCTACCTCGGGGACGACGAGGACCAGGTGTGGGGCGTCGTCCGAGATCCGGTACGCCGCTATCTGTCCACCTTCCTCACCCAGAAACGGAGCGACGACAGCTCCGCCGCCATGTCGGACGCGGAGCAGGAGCAGCTGGCCACGCTGGTGGCCCGGGACTTCTACGACCGGCGCTCCCTGCTCGGCACTCCGGGCAAGTGCGCCGAGGTGGTCGAGCGGCTCGCCGGCATCGGCGTGGACGAGGTCGCCTGTCTGGTCGACTTCGGGCTGCCGTTCGCCGAGGTGCTGGCCGGCCTGCCCCGGCTGGACGCCCTGCGCCGTGCCTGCGGCCCTGCCGCCGGGCGCACCCGGCCGACGTCGACGGCGCGTCGGCTGGGCGGCTACTACGACCAGTGATCCGTCGTCCGGACACGACGGTGCCCCCGCCCCGACGGGCGGGGGCACCGGACGGGGAATCAGCCGGCCTGTTCGACGAGGAGTTTCACTACAGATTCACGGGAGGTCTGGAAGAAGAAATGGTCGCCCGGTAGCACGTTGAGGGTGAATTTCCCCGACGTGTGGACCTGCCATGCCTCCAGGTCGGTAATTCTGCATTCCGTGTCGGATTCTCCGCCGAAAGCTGATACCGGGCATTCGAGCGGAGTTTCCGGAAGGTATTCGTAGGTTTCCTCGACGGCCACGTCGGCACGCATGGCGGGCACGTACACCTCCTGCATTTCCGCATCGGCCCGCAACGCCGGCGGAACGCTGTGGCAGCGCTCGTCCAGCGCGTTGAGGAAGCGCTCGACGGGCAGGCCGTGGATGGGCGCGTAGCGCGGCGGGAGGTGGGGTGCGGGCTGTGCGCTGACGGCGAGCAGGGCGGGCAGCCGACCGTGTTCGCGGCGCAGCCGACGGGCCACGTCGAACGCCGTCAGCGCGCCTGAACTGTGCCCGAAGAGGACGAAATCGCCGGTCAGAGCCTGTGCGCAGGCGGCGGCAGCGGGACCGGCGAGCTCGCTCATCGTCGTGACGAGGGGTTCTTGACGGCGCACTTCACGGCCCGGGAGGCGCAGCATCCACAGGTCGACGTCGGCCGGCAGCAGATCCGCGAGGCCGTGGTAGGCGGCGGTGCCGCTGCCGGCCCAGGGCACGGCGAGGACGGTCAGCCGGGGATTGCTTCTGCGCCCGGCCCGCAGAAACCAACGGTCGGGATCCAGCCGAATGGAAGTCATGCAGCGAAATGATAGAGCAGTTCAGGTGGGTGTAGGTCAAGAGTCCGAGAATATCTGGGGCTGCGGGCGTCGCGGCGCCGGGGAGGGTGCAGGAATTTTGGCAAGACTATTCTGCGGTATTGATCGGAGGCCCTGGCATGGCTAGTGTCGGGATGCGACCGGGATTCACGAAGCCCTGTGCGGCCCTTTTCCTGCGGCCTGAGGAGGAATTGCTTCATGCGCGCTCTCAGCGGTGACGTCGACGCGGACCTGAGCGCCCCGTCAACACTGCACGGACTGGCGCTGACCCAGGCCCGGCAGCGGCCGCAGGCCGTCGCCGTCCGCCATGCCGGGCGCGCCACCACCTACCGGGAACTCGACGACCGCAGCGCGGCGCTGGCCCGACTGCTCCTCGACCGTGGCCTCGGCGCCGGCGAACTGGTCGGGGTGTCCATGGCGCCCAGCGACCACATGGTGGTCGCCGTGCTCGCCGTGTTGCGGGCCGGAGCGGCCTACGTCGCGGTGGACCCTGCCTATCCCGAGGAACGCATCCGGTTCATCCTGGCCGACAGCGGAGCCCGGACGGTCCTGGTGGACGAGGCGTCCGCCTGGGTGCCCGGCCTCCTGGGGCTGGAGGAACTGCGTGCGGACCGGCCGGCCGAGCCGCGTGAGCCACTCCCGCTGCCCGAGGTGGATCCCTCCCAACTGCCGTACCTCATCTACACCTCCGGCTCCACCGGACGTCCCAAGGGCGCCATGAACCGGCATGCCGGTGTCACCCTGACCATGCGCGGCCTCGCCGAAGCCATCGGCCTGGACCACAGTGACCGGGTGCTGCAGGTGTCGTCGCTCAACTTCGACCTGTCCGTCATCGAGATCTTCGCGACCTTCGCGTCCGGCGCCACCGTGGTCGTCCCGCTCGCGGCGGAGCGCACCGACCCCGGCGCGCTCCTCGATCTGCTGACCGCGGAGTCGGTGACCGTGTGGTCCTCGGCGCCGGCCCTGCTGCGCCCCCTCACCGACACCGCCCGGCGACGCACCGGGACCCTGCCCGAGGCGCTGCGCACGGTGGTGCTGGCCGGTGACCGCTTCCCGCCCGTCATGGCCGCCACTCTCGGTGAACTGGGTCCGTCGGTACGGGCGTTCAACGTGGCCGGCATGACCGAGGTGTCCTGCTGCAGCACCGTCTACCCGGTGCGCAAGGAGGACGCCGAACGGGATGCGATCCCCTGGGGGCACACCCTGCCGGGCCACACCGCCCACGTCCTTGGCGCGGACGGCCGTCCGGTCGCGCGCGGCGAGCGCGGCGAGTTGTACATCGGTGGGGCCGGCGTCGGGCAGGGCTACTGGCGGCGCCCGGAGTTGACCGAGGAACGCTTCGTGCCCGACCCGTTCGCCGAGTCGCCGGACGCGACCATGTACCGCACCGGTGACCTCGCGGCCGTCCGGCCGGACGGCGGCATCGAGTTCTTCGGCCGGCTGGACGGCCAGGTGAAGATCCGCGGCGTACGGGTGGAGACGGGGGAGCTGGAGACCGCCCTGGAACAGCACCCCGATATCCGCGAGGCGGCCGTCGTGGCCCGCCAGGACCGCGTCGGCGAGGGGTTCCTGGTCGGTTACGTCGTACCGGAGCCCGGTCGGCTGCTCACCGCCGCCCAGTGCCGCGAGCACCTGGCCCGGACGGTACCGGCCCACTCCATACCCGGCCGGTTCTTCTTCCTGTCCGGCATCCCACTGCTGCCGAACGGCAAGGCGGACCGCTCCGCGCTGCCCTTCCCCGAGGACACCGCGGCACTCGCCGCCGAGGCCACCGCACCGGACGACGTACTGGTGTCGGCGGTCATCCGGGTGTGGGAGGAGGTCCTGGGCCGTCAGGGCATCGGCGCCCACGACGAGTTCAGCGAGATCGGAGGGCAGTCCCTGGCCGCCATGGAGATCGTCGGCCGCATCCGCGAGGGCTGGGGAGCGGCCACCGGCCTGGCCGCCTTCCTGGACCACTCGACGCCGACCCGCTATGCGGCGCACCTGCGCGCGGCCGGCGCCGCGGCGCCCGAGAACTGACACACCCGCAACCCACCACCCACGAAGGGCATTCCGTGACCACAGCGAACGCCATCCCCGCCGCCGAGCGTGAGATCGTCACCCGGATCGGCGCCTACTACGAGAAGGACGGCATGGCCGCCGACCGCGGCGAGGTGATCGGATATCTGCTGATCTCCGAACCGGCACGGCAGCTGGCCAGCGAGATCAGCGCCAAGCTCGGCATCCCCCGGGACGCGGTCGACAAAATGTCCGACCAACTGGTTCCGGCCGAGTTCCTCATCCGTGAGGAGGCCGAGGACGGCGACTACTACCTCACGCTGCAGGACGCCACCTGGCCCCGGGTCATCCAGCACACCTTCCTGAGCTGGCCGAACTTCCACGAGACCATGGCCGAAGGCCTCAAGGCCCTGGAGGCCGAGGGAGCTTCCGCGGAGCGGCTGGCCCGGCTGCGGAACATGGAGAAGCTCTTCGGCCACCTCGCCACCGAGATGCCGGCTCTCTGGCACCGCTACGAGAAGTCCGCCGCCGCTTCCTGACCGGGCCCTGGGGCGGGTCCGTCTCGCACACGCAGACAAGGGGGAGTTCACCATGCAGACGCCTGCTCCGACCACCCGCCCGGCAATCGACCCCCAGTGGGTGCTCCGCCCGGAGCCACGGGACGGCGCCGCGGTGCGACTGCTGTGCGTGCCGTACGCGGGTGGCGGCACCACGGTCTTCCACGGCTGGGCGGCCGGACTGCCCGACTGGATCGACGTGTGGCTGCTGCGGCTGCCAGGGCGCGAGGTACGGCTCCGGGAGGAACCCCGCACCGACCTGATCCGCCTGGCACGCGAGGCCGCGGACGCTCTGGCGCCGGCTCTCGATGGTCCGTTCGCGGTGTTCGGGCACAGCCTCGGTGCGCTCGTCGGCTTCGAAGTGGCCAGGGAACTGCGCCGCGGTCACGGCCTGGAGGTGTCCCATCTGACCGTGTCGGCGCGCGGCACCCCGGAGATCCCGCAGGCGCAGCGGATGTCCCACCTGCTGTCCGACGAGGAGTTCCTCGACGCGCTGGACCGCCGCTTTCGTGCGGTGCCGCCGCAGATCCGCCGGGACCCGGAGATGCGGGCTCTCTATCTGCCGGTGCTGCGCGGTGACATCGCCATGCTGGAGACGTACCGCTACCGCGCCGAGCGGCCGCTGCGATGTGCGATCACCGCGCTCTCGGGCAGCGACGACCAGGAAGCGCGCGAGGAGGACATGCGCGGCTGGCGCCACCACGGTGCCGGCGGCTTCACCCAGCACACCTATCGAGGCGGGCACTTCTTCCTCCAGGAGCACCGGGCCGCCCTGCTGGGCCTGCTGGCACAGGACCTCGCGCGCACCGTGGTGCCCTGACCTGTTCACTCGCGCGGGTGGCTGAGGTTCCGCTTGTCTTGTCAGTGCAGTACGTTCGGAATACGCTGAACGCCATGGCACTCACACACGACGAGGCCCTGCGCTTCGCCGAGGACGTGGCCCTGTACTTCGAGCAGGACGCCGGTCTTCCCAGGATCACCGGCCGCGTCATCGGGTGGCTGCTGATCTGCGATCCGCCGGAGCAGACGGCGGGGCAACTGGTCGACACCCTGGGCGCGAGCAAAGCATCCATCTCCACCTCCACCCGCCAGTTGATGCAGGCGGGTCTGGTGGAGAAGGTGTCCGTCCCCGGAGACCGGCGCACGTACTACCGGATCAACGACGAGGGGTGGGTCACCTCGGTCTTCGAGCGTCTCGCCGCCGTCACCAACATCCTCAAGGTGCTGGACAAGGGCAGCGCACTCCTGGCGCACGAATCCCCGGCCCGCCGGGCCCGGTTGGAGAACGTGGCCGACCTGTACCGCTGGATGCAAAGCGAACTGCCGCCGTTGCTCGCCCGCCACCGCGAGCAACGGCTTCACGATGGAGGAGAGAAGTGACCTTAGCGGCGATCGAGACGACCGGTCTCACCAAACGGTATCCCGGGGGCCGCGGCGTCGCCGACCTCGATCTCGAGGTCCGGCGCGGGGAGATCTTCGGTTTCCTCGGCCCCAACGGGGCCGGGAAGACGACGACCATGAAAATGATCCTCGACCTGATCCGCCCCACCTCCGGCACGATCCGCGTCCTGGGCCTCGACCCCGTGACCCAGGGCGCGGAGTTACGTGCGCAGATCGGCTACCTGCCCGGCGAACTCGTCCTGGAGGGCGCGGAGAACGTGGGCGAACTGCTCGGGTTCTTCGCACGGTTACAGGGCCACGTGGACCCCGCCTGGGTGACGGAGCTCAGTGAACGCCTGGAACTGGACCGCACCCGCAAGGTGAAGAATCTGTCCAAGGGCAACAAACAGAAGGTCGGCATCGTCCAGGCCTTCATGCACCGGCCCGCTCTGCTCGTGCTCGACGAACCGACCAGCGGCCTCGACCCCCTGATGCAGCAGGTCTTCTTGAACCTCGTCACCGAGGCCAAGGCGGACGGACAGACGGTCTTCATGTCCTCGCACATCCTCAGCGAGGTCCAGGAGGTCGCCGACCGGGTGGCCATCATCAAGGACGGGCACCTGGTGACCGCGGGCACCGTGGAGTCGCTCCAGCGCCAGGCCGTCAGCCAGGTGGAGATCCGCTTCGGCGAGCCCTTCAGCACCGAGGACTTCACCGGACTGGCACATGTCGCCGGAGTCCGCGTCGAGGGGCACACACTGCACTGCAGTGTCGACGGCAGCGTCGACGCCCTGATCAAGCAGGCGGCTCGCTACCGCGTGGACGCACTGTTCTGCCACAAGCCGGACCTGGAAGCCATCTTCATGGACGAGTACGTCAAGGAAGGCGCCTCCGTTGTCCACTGACCTCCCCGTTTTCGGCAAGGCGATCCGAGACCAGCGGCGCGGACTGCTGCTGTGGGCCCTGGGCATCGCGGTCGTGATGGCCATCTACACCTCGTCCTACGCGCAGGTGAAGGATCAGGGCGACGCCCTGGACTCGATCCCCTCGGGCATGGCGGGCGCCATGAACTTCGACGACCTCACCAGCGGCGCCGGCTTCCTCGAAGGCACGGTCTTCGGCCTGCTCGGACCGCTGCTCCTGCTCATCTTCGCCATTTCCACCGGCACCCGGGCCATCGCCGCCCCAGAGCAGTCCGGGGTGCTCGACCTGTACCTCGCCTACCCCATCACCCGCCGGCGCCTCGGCCTCGAACGGTTCGGCGCGCTCTTCACGGCACTTTCCGCCCTCACCCTGCTGATCGCCCTTGAGGTGACCGGTCTGGCGTCCTCGCAGGACATGAACGTGCCGGCCGGCAACATCGTCGCCGGTGCGGTCCAACTCGGCCTGCTGGCCCTGTTCTTCGGCGCACTCGCCCTGTGCGTCGGAGGCGTCACCGGCAGCAGGCCCGTCACCCTCGGCGCGACGAGCGCCGTGGCCGTCGGAACGTACGTGCTCAACGCGATCGCCTCGCAGATCGACGGCCTGCACTTCCTGCAGCGCCTCACCCCCTTCTACTGGGCGCAGAGCACCCACCCCCTGCGCGACGGCTTCTCCCTCGGCGGTGTGGTCGTCCTGCTCGCCGCGACCGCGGTCGTACTGGCCGTCGGGATGCGGTCCTTCTCCAGGCGCGACATCAACAGCTGACACGCGCCGCTCCTGTCGCCACCGCGAACTCGCGGACAAGACCCTGCCGGGGCCGGGCATCTCGCCCGGCCCCGTGCTTGCAGTGCTGCCCCCTGCCGTTCGTCCGACAGTGTGGAGGTACGTGTCCATGGCAAGGCCGGTGATCTCCGGGATCCTGACCCACCTGCGCCGCTTCGACCGTCCGCAGTACGCGGCGTATCTGGCCGGTTGCGTGATCTTCTCGTACGGCGCCTCCTGCTTCATCGCGGCAGACCTGGGCACCGACCCGCTCGACGTCTTCGCGCTCGGCCTGCTCGACCACCTGCCTCTGACGATCGGTATCGCGCAGGCACTCTTCGCGGCCCTGTGCATCGCGATCTGGGCGGCGTGGAATCACCGCCGTCCGGTCATATCGCCGTTCGTGACCTTCTTCTTCTGCGGCAGCCTCATCGACATCGCCCGCGCCGCCGACCTCGCCGAACTGCCCGTACCGAACGCCGTCCTCATGTTCGTCGGCAGCCTGCTGTGCGCGTACGGCTCCTCCCTGATCATCATCAGCGGCATCGGTATCCGGGCCATGGACCTGATCGCCATCAGCATGGTCGAACACTGGCGACTGCCGTTCTGGGCCGCCAAGTCCAGCACCGAACTCGTCCTCCTGGTCAGCGGCTGGCTGCTCGGCGGACCTGTCGGCATCGGTACGGTCTGCTTCCTCGTCGTGGTCGACCTTCTGGTCCAGCCCTTGATGCGCCTCAACGGCACCGTCCTCCGCCTGCCCAACGCGGGCATCCCCAGCCTGAGCGTGGTCGAGAGCCGCGCCTGACGTCGGTGCGCGACCAGGGCCGCAGCCCGCTGCCGCAGCACCTGGTGGAGATCGCCGGTGTGGTGCTCGCCGTCCGCGGCGGCGCCCGGTCATTGGGCGACCACCGCCGAATTCGTCAACGGTGTCCGTCGCGGCACATGACCTGCTTGCCCCGCTGCACGGGGGACAGGACGTGCATCAGCGGCAGGCTGCGGGGCACCCGAGGTCAGGTAACCATGCGGGCTGATGCTTCGAGGGAGGGCGCGATGAGCGGCAAGGACAAGGCCGAGCAGGCAAAGGGTGACCTCAAGCAGGCCGGCGAGCACGTCAAGGACGTCTTCAAGGACTGACCCCCACGCCTCCCTGCACCGCAAGGGGGCCGCAGCCACCTCCTCGCAAGGGTGCTGCGGTCCCTTGCTGTGTCCACCCGGATGACGTGCGAGAGATGCCGCGAACATGGCTATGCCGGTGTGTGATGGCCCTCCTTTGCTCAGGGACCCTTCTGAGCAGGTGGCGGGGAGAGAAGACGGGGTGGGCCTTGGCTTAGCTCCTGTCGTCCCGGTGGGGTGATGCGGGGGTGCCGAGAGGCTGCATACTCGATGATCATTGCGGGGCTGTGGAGCCTCGCGCCGGGTTGTAAGGGTCGGGTTCAAGGGTGTGGGGGATATGACGGACGTGAAAGATCTGGCCGCTGCGGACGTGGTGGAGAACCCGGCCGTACCGGAGCGCCAGAGTGGAGTTGTGGCGCGCTGGTTGCTCCGGCACCGGGTGCATGCGGTCAGCCCGGCGGATGAGACAGGTGCGGACGAGTCTCATGCCTGGTGGAAGGTGATGTGCCTGACCGGCGTCGACTACTTCTCCAGCCTGGCCTACGTGCCGGCGATCGCCGCCCTCGCAGCCGGTGCGGTCTCCCCGCTGGCCACGCTCGTGCTCGTGCTTCTGACCCTGCTGGGGATGCTGCCGATGTACCGGCGGGTGGCCCGCGAAAGTCCGCACGGGGCCGGATCGGTGGCGATGCTCGAGGACCTGCTGCCGTTTTGGCGGGGCAAACTGTTCGTCCTGGTCCTGCTCGGGTTCGTGGTGACCTCGTGGATCATCACGATCACCCTGTCCGAGGCCGACGCCTCCGTGCATCTGGTGGAGAACGCCTACGCCCCGCAGGCATTGCACGGACACGAGGTCGCCATCACCGTGGCACTCCTGGTGCTCCTCGGCGGGGTGTTCCTGCTCGGGTTCAGCGAAGCCGTGAGCGTAGCCATCCCACTGGTCGCCATTTTCCTCACGCTCAACGCGATAACCATCGGCGTCGGCCTGGTGGATATGTTCACCAGCCCGGGCCCCCTTTCGGCATGGAGCAGTGCGCTCGTCGAAGGCGGCGGGCTGGGTGACCTGGCCGGGCCCGCGCTGCTGGCCTTCCCGCTGCTGGTGCTGGGCCTGTCCGGGTTCGAGACCGGGGTGAGCATGATGCCGCTCATCTCCGCCGAGGGCGAGACCACCGAGCAGCGGCAGAAGTCCCGCATCCGCAACGCCCGCAAGCTGCTCACGACCGCCGCACTGGTCATGAGCGTCTACCTGCTGGCCGCCAGTTTCGTCACCACCGTCCTCATCCCCCACCGGGAGTTCGAGGAAGGAGGCGGGGCCAACGGCCGAGCCCTTTCCTGGTTGGCCCACGAACACGTCGGGGAAGCCTTCGGTACCGCCTACGACATCAGCACCATCCTGATCCTCTGGTTCGCCGGCGCCTCCGCGATGGCCGGACTGGTCAACATCGTCCCGCGCTATCTACCGGCCTACGGCATGGCCCCCGAATGGGGCCGCGCAGTGCGACCCGTCGTCCTCGTCTACACGGCCCTGTGCATCATCATTACCTTCGCCTTCGACGCCGATGTCGACGCCCAGGCCGGCGCCTACGCCACCGGAATCCTCGCCATGATGGTCTCCGGCGCGTTCGCCGTCACCGTCTCCGCCCATCACCGCCGCCAACGCGCCGTGACTGTGGGGTTCGCTGCGCTCACCGCGGTGCTGCTCTACGCGCTGGTGGCCAACATCATCGACAAGCCGGACGGCATCACCTTCTCCGCGATGTTCATCGTCGGCATCATCATCGTCTCGCTGATCTCCCGCATCTCACGCACCACCGAACTACGCACAGAGAAAATCGAATTCGATGAGGCCGCCCGCCAGTTCATCGCCGACACCCTCGCCCACGACAACGCCATCAACATCATCGCTAACCGGCGCGAGGCCGGCGACGGCGCCGAGTACGCCGACAAGGAACGGGAGCAGCGCGGCACCAACCCGGTACCCGGCCTCGCCGACGTGATCTTCCTGGAGATCGACGTGGTGGACCCGTCCGACTTCAGCGAGACCCTCTCTGTTCACGGCGTCGAAGTCGACGGGTACCGGATCCTGCGCGCCGAAGCCCCCGCCGCACCGAACGCCATCGCCGCGATCCTCCTCAGCCTGCACGAGACCACCGGCGTCCAGCCGCACTGCTTCTTCGCCTGGGCCGAAGGCAGCCCCCTGACCCACATGTTCCGCTACTTCCTGCTCGGCCGCGGCGACACCGCCCCCGTCACCCGCGAGATCATCCGCCAGCACCAGCCCGATCCCGCCCGCCGCCCCGGTATCCACGTCGGAGGCTGACGCCCCACCGCCCTACCTGCACCAGCCCCAGATGCAAGCCGACGCAGAGGAAGGCCCGGGTGCCAGGCATGGCAGCCCGGGCCCAGGCGGCGGCGAGAAGCCAGCCCTCTGTCAGAGGAATCCTGTACACAGGGCAGGCGGCGGCGGGGCTGGATGTGCCCGGGCACGCCTCTGATGCTCAGCCCGGCAGAGCCTTGGTGAGCACGTGACACACGGAATTCCCGCTGCCAGGACGGAGTTCGCCGAACTCATCCCAACCCCATGCCCCAAAGGCAGCCTGCGCCACCGTGTTGGCGGGGTCGACCAGGACGACCGCCAGTTCCGCATGGCTGGCGGAGAGCAGTCTTTCCTGAAGGCGACCGCCGATCCCGCGACGACGGTGCTCCGGCAGCACCATCAGCTCGGCCAGGACGAACGCCTTGCCGGAGGCGGTGAGTTCCTCGACCTCGTCGGGAACGACACCGACGAATCCCCGCCACCACGAGCCGTCACGGTGCAGCGGATACCCATACGCCACCCCCGCGGGTTCGTCGTCATCGCCGTCCTCATCGTCAGCCACCACCATGCCGAAGCCCGGACGTTGGACATCCTCCGCGAGTCTGGCCAGGAACCGTTCGCGATTGCGGTACTCCTCACCCGGGGGTTCCTCGTAGGCAGCCACGTACAGGTCCGCCAGCTCCTCCCGGTCACCGTCAGCCTGCCACCGGCTCAGCTTGCGGAAGAACACCTGCCCCATACCCATCCCCTCGCCCCTGGCCCCCGGCAGTCAGACTGCCCCATCGCCACTGAACCTATTCGGGGCGCCAGGCCCCCACTCGATGACCGTGCCCCTGCTTTACCCGCCGCAGCGAGGCATCTCTTTCCAAGACCGTCCGCCTGGTCAACCTTCTCATCGGCGTCGTCATCAACTCCCTTGAAGAAGCCCGCGAATTCGAAGGAGCAACCCCCCAGCCACGGGAACAACCCGCGGCACCCGACGCCTGCACGCACGCATCGCAACAGCCCGTCAGGCACTCGACGCGCCGGAAGCCGACCCGGCCACTCAGCCCGCACCCCGGCCTCACGAATAGGAAGCCCCCATCGCGGCACCCCATCGCGCCCCGCCTCAACTGGACGCTCACGGATCGTGTCGCCGCAGGCAACTCCCCACCGGGCACGGCCAGACCGACGATGCCCGCACCGGGGCGAAACCTCACCGCTGACCGAGGTGGCGTCCCGCCGAGTGGTGTAGCCATACCGGCCGTGTGGCTCCGCCCAGAGCCGAGGCAACTGCGTCGGCCAACTGACCTGCGGAGTCACGAACCCCGCACCTCTCCACCACTCGGCGGGACACCACCCCGACCGACCGTGAACGCGGCCAGGGCAGAGGCTGTCCCGCACGCGCCGTGCCGGACACCGAAGCGCTGCTGGTCAGGCAGATCCCGCCAGGGCCGGTTCGGAGTCGCGATCACTCGGCAGGGCGAAGGCAATGCGCGGTGCCGCAGGACTCCAAGGCTCGGCACACCGTCGAGTGCGGCATCAACCGCCTCAAGCCGCCGTGCCGTGGCCACGAAGGACGGACTATCGGCAGTGGTCCGCTACGAGGCGACCGTCCTTGTCGCGGCCTTCAATGAATGGCTGTGCCCAGCGTCATCGAGAGTGATCCAGTAGCGGCGCTTGACCCCAATTTCGGTGCTGCGCACATCCTCGAGGACGCCGCCATTGCTTTCGATGGTGCGCGCGGAGCCGACGTTGCCATCGTCACAGGTGAGAAGAACCCGGTCCAGACCGAGCGCCGGTGCCTTGAGGAGAACCGCTCCCAGCGCCCACGTGGCCAGTCCGCGTCTCCTGGCAGAAGGCCGAACGTTGTAGCCGATGTGTCCGCCGCCTTCCAACAGGAGGGCGTTCAGATAGTGCCGAAGATCGATGGCCCCGAGGTATGACTCGCCGTCGACGATCCACCAGTGGGTGGCGTGGACGCGGCCTTCCCCGACAGGCAGCGACCGGTCCGATTGCTGCCGCAGTCGCTCGACCCATGAGGCGAACCCTTGCGGGCTGTCGAGATCATCGTCACCAACCAGCCGCAGGCCGGCCCCGTCCTGGTGAGCACCAGGTTGCCACTCGTCGCGCGCCGTGAGCCACGAGGAATGCAACCGTCCAGTGGGAGCGATCAGTTCAGCCATGCGAGGGACGATAACACCCACACCCCCTATCTGATCAGGCACTTTATGTCAGCTCGGAAGCCTGCCCGTCGGATGGAGTGCAGCGGGTAAGCCAGCTCAAGGCGAGATCGGCTCATGCGCAAGGGCTGCATGTCACGGGCGAAGGGCGCGGTGGGCCTGCTGCGCAGCCAGCCGGGCTCGGCACGTTCGATTCCTTGATAAGCGTCGGGATGCGCCGTGTGATCGTGGGCGATGGGCGGCTTTCCGGCGGTGCCTTGTCTATCGGGCGTCGTCGGGACTGCCCGCGAGAGACCCGCCTATCCAGAAGGGCAGCGCCTTTTGATCTTTGCTCAGTGACCGTCGTATGGCGTTCACCAACTGCACCTGGGCTTGGGCGGGCGCCCTGCTGGCCTGGGCGAACTCTTCCTGGTTCAACGGATCACGTGCCGGGTCGCGTGCCGGGTCACGCGCCACCTGGTCCAGGAAGGCGCCGATCGCCCTGCCGAAGTTGTCGATCTCCGCCGCGACGGCCGCGGGGGCGACCAGGCTGGCACGGGTCAGGGCCGCGCTCCACTCGCTCCAGTCGTAGTCCCATCCCTGCCGATCGGCATGGGCGCGGCTGATGGTCATCGTGAACTTGGCGTAGTGGCTGATCAGTTCTTGATAGGCGAGCAGCTGCTTGTCCCGTAGCCACTGACGGTCCTGGGCCCGGTGCGTGACGATGCCCCCGACCAGGACCCCGATTGTGGCGGACAGCGCCCCAGTGCCTGTGGTGACCAGTGTGTCCAGCAGTGCCACGCCAGGCCCCGTATTTCCCGTTGTTCGAACAAAGGCGGATCGAACGTACTGGTGACCAGCCTCTGATGACAATGCTCAACTGCGGGGCGTACGAGCCAGAGCGGCGGGTCACGCGAGCTGTTCTTTTTGATGCGGTTCGCGGAGCCGTCCGAGCTGCGGCGGAGCGTGAGCCCGGCGGTGACGGCGCGGAGATCATTGGTGAGCCGGCGGGCGAAGCTGCTCAGGCCGGGCAGGCCTGCCGTGAGGCCGTTGTCGATCCAGGCGTCCAGAACCGCTGTGAGCTGCCGGTGTTCGTCTTCAAAAGCGAGCTTGGTCGGCGGGTGAGCCAGCCGGTGGCCGGCCGCGCGGTCGGCGGTGCCGGGGGCGACTGTGCGGTCCGGCGGGGCTGACGGAGTCCCCCTCTCCAGGGCGCCGTCTCGGCCCGTATCGGAAGCCGTGAGCCGATGTTCCTGCCTTTGGCCAGGAGCCAGATCATGAGGAGGAGTTCGCCTACGCCCGTGAACACGGCCACTTCGGCCCACTAGCCGGAGGAGAGGGAGGTGCCGAGGCTGTCCACGAGGTAGCCGAGCCCCGCGAGGGCCAGCAGGACGCCCAGCACTCGGGGTACGTAGTCCGATCTGAAGGCGAGCAGTCCCAGCAGCAGGTGGATGCCGAAGAAGATGAGCCCGGCGTTCCAGATGCCGTAACGCAGTCGCCCTGCTCCTGGCGAAGACCGCCAAAGGAGCCATGGCCAGGATTCCCGTTCCCGCGACCAGAGCGGCGTCGCGGACCGTCAGCGAGGTCCCGCGGGGCGGGTTCATCCGGGGACGCGCTTGGGTGTCGGCCGCTCATCACGATCGACTGTGCCGGGCGCCGGCACGATGACGCGGAATCCCTTGAAGATCAGCAGCAGCGGAAGCACAGCTTCGAACAAGCCACCAGGAACGTAGAACATCGCCCCGGCACCGGAGTTGATGTCCAAGAGCCCCAGCAGGTCACTCGCCACTCCGGCCAGCAGAACGGCGTAACCCACGAGTCCGAGCGCCGAAAGCCACCGTGCGACCAGCCCGGAACGCAGCAGCAGATAGGACTGGGGTCCTGACCTACTCAGCGTCACCGACAGCCGCCCCGCGCCGGGCTTCACGTTCCGTACGGCCGCCGCCGCACTGCGGCGGCGGCCGTACGTGGCGCGAGGATGGGAGGCCCCCCTCCACCGTGTCCTCGCGCGCTGTCCTCCGCGGCGGCGGGACTGGTGAGAACACCCAGTCTGGAAATGCCGGGAGGACGGAGACTGGAGCCGCTCACTGCGGCGATGCGGCTCCGGCCGGGCCTGGTTTCCGACTCGAGGGCTGGGAGCCTGGATGGGAAGACCTACTGGTACCTGGCACGGTCGCAGTCCCGTCTTCCCCGCGTGAAGCCTAGAGCAGATGCAAGCGAAGCGGAACAGGGCCTTTCACGGGCGCCGCCCATGCCCCGGGACATCGTCACGCGCCCCTCCTCGGCACCTGGGGGTCGGCCATCACCTGGTCGTGCAGGCGGGCACAGGTGCGGGTGATCAGACGGGATACGTGCATCTGGGAGACGCCGAGTTGCAGACCGATGCGGGCCTGCGTCATCTCGCGGAAGAACCTCATGTACAGGATCTGGCGTTCGCGTTCGGGCAGAGCCCGCAGCAGAGGTCGGAGCGCCTCACGGTCGACGACCCGGTCGAAGCCGGGCTCCGTGCCACCGAGGGTGTCGGTCAGCGGGTAGCTGTCCACGGAGCGGGCGGGCATGGCGTCCATGGACAGGGCAGTGAAGCTCTCCAGCGCGGCCTGGCCCAGCCGTACCTCCGCCTCGGTCAGGCCAGTGTGCGCGGCGATCTCGGGGACGGAGGGTTCGCGTCCGCCCCGCGCAGAGCCAAGCTCGTGACCGGCGGCACGGACCCAGCCGCGCAGCTCCTGTACGCGCCGCGGCACATGCACGACCCAGAGCTCGTCGCGGAAGTGCCGCTTCACCTCGCCGAGGATCGTCGGTATGGCAAAGCTCGGGAAGGCGGTGCCGAGACTCGGGTCGAAGCGGGACACCGCCTTGACCAGGCCCAGTTGGGCGACCTGGTTGAGGTCCTCGAAGGTCTCGCCGCGGTGCCGGAAGCGCCGGGCGAGCCGTGCGGCCATCGGCATCCAGGCGCACACCACCTCCTGCCGCAGCGCGGACCTCTCCGGGCTGTCCGGCAGGGCGGCGATGCGGCGGAACGCTGCGTCGGTGTCCGGTGTGTCGTCGTAGCCGTGGGGGCGTGCGCTTCGTGAGCTCTGCGTGCGTACGTATGGCATGGGCACGTGTCTCCCTGATCGGCGGGCATCACTCACCGTGGGAGGCTGGCAGACCGCAGCGCGCAGAGGAGCAGCGACAGCTGCTCGCACGGGCGTGCCTCCGGTCCGAAGCACGCCGGACGGATTCCCGCGCAGCCCGCGTTCAAACACGGATTCCGCCGTGCGCCCGCGTCCACCCGCGGCTGTCCGCGGATGGGCCGACACGTTCACCGTTCGTCCATCGCGGCACCCCAGATCCCCGTGCCTCAACGGGCGCCGGCAGGGCTCCGATCCGGGGCTATGCTGGCGTACAGACGTCCCGGACCCCGGCGCCGCACGGCCCATCGGCCACGATGGCACTCCCGCACATCTGCCGGTCTCCTGAACCGAGGCGCCTCATGCGCACCCCGCTGCAACCGCCCGACCCCGAAGGCTCCGAGCGTCTCGGCCTGGACACGGTGCGGCTGCGCCGACTGAACCGCTGGCAGGCCGAGGGCCTGCGGGAGGACCTGGCGGATCTGTACGTGGAGTCCTCCGCCACCGAGCCGGGTGAGGAGTTCCACGACCGGCAGAAGTTCCTGCACCGTCTGGCCGACCACGTGAAACTGCCGGGATTCGACATGCTGGTCGCCGAGGCGCAGGCCCTGACCGGCTGTGTCGTCGGATTCCCCGTGCCGCGCGACGGCTCCTGGTGGCACGGGTTCGAAGGTCCGCTGCCACAGAACCTGGAACAACTGACCGCGTCCGGGCACGTCTTCGCGATCCTCGAAACCGTCGTCCATCCGCACCAGCACGCCCACGGACTCGCCCGCCGGCTCCAGGAGCGCCTGCTCACCGACCACCACGCCTCGCTCGGCGTCACCCTGGTGGAGCACTCCGACCGTCCGGTGGGTGCCGCCCTGGAGGCGTGGGGCTGGCAGGACGCGGGGCGGATCCGGCGCCCGCCCGAACCGACAGCCCTGCGGCTCATGGTTCTTCCCCTCGGGGAACGCACGGCGGATCATCCGGACGGCCTCGCTCACGACGACCGTACCCAGCGGCCCGAATAGCCGTCCGCACCGGCCGGAAACGGCTGGTTCGCAAGCGTGCAGGAGCGCGTGGAGTCGTTGCCGGAACTGGAGGCAGGGCGGTGCGGCGGATCGCGGCGGCACGACATCCCGGACACTCCGCCCGCCGGCGCCTTCGACCGGACCGCTGTCCTGAGTGCACGCCCGGTCGCGCCCAGCGCCTGGGAGCTGAAGTGTGCCGGAGCGCACGGGAACTGACACGGCGTGGGCGCGAACGGGATTCGGCCATGGTGCGACGGACGGGCGCGGAATTCGTACGCCTTGCTTTCCCAGGTCCTTCCCCGTGCGTCGGGCGGGATCCCCCGTGTCGCTCGGCGTGAGTGGGGGGCGGGGCGGGTGGGGTGGCGGAATCTGCTTCCGCGTCCGCCACGGGCCGTGTCGTTGTGGTTCTCTGGCGGGACGCCGGCTGCGGCCCGCCACCCGGGGGTCGCCGTAGGTGACAGAGGCGATCCCCAGTGCGTGATGCGGGGATGCGCCCGACGAGATGACGCGCCCGGCCCCCGCGTGTGCCCTGTGGTGAGAGAAGGGCTCCCTCCCATGCCGGTTTTGCGCGTACCGACCCCGTCGATGGCGGCGGCCGGTTTGTCCACCGCTCTCGTCGGCCTTGCCCACAGGCTCGCCGCGTACGGCGGCGGCCCTGTGCCGACGGCGGCGGGCCGGATAGCCAGTGCTCTCGTGAGCCCGCTTGCGAGTCCCCTCGCTGCGGACGACTACCTCGGCCTGATCGACCCGCTGCTGTCCGCCCGCCGTCCCGCGGGCCGGGTGGTCGCCGTGCGGCCGGAGTGCGCCGGGGCGGCCACGCTGGAGATCCGCCCCGGGCGCGGCTGGGCACCACACCGGCCCGGGCAGCACCTGCCGGTGGGGGTGGAGATCGATGGCGTACGGCACTGGCGTACGTACTCGATCACCTCACCCCCCGAGTGGCCGGGCCGGACACTGACCATCACGGTCAAGGCGCATCCCGGCGGCCGGGTCTCCCCGCACCTCGTGCACCGCACCCCGCCCGGCACCGTGCTCCGACTCGGCCCCGCACAGGGCGAGTTCACACTGCCGGAGGATCCGCTGCCGCCGCGCCTGCTGATGGTGACGGCGGGCAGTGGCATCACCCCAGTGGCGGGGATACTGCGCACCTTCGCGGGCCGCCGCTTCCCCGGGCCCGCCCCCGACGTCGTACTCCTGCACAGCGCACCCTGCCCGGACGAGTTCCTCTTCCGTGCCGAACTGGCCGCTCTGACAGCCCGGTTGCCCTGGCTGAGCGTCCACGCGCGGTACACCCGCACTGCGGGCCGACTGGTCCCCGAGCACATCGGCGTGCTCTGTCCGGACTGGCGCGACCGGGAGACGTGGGCCTGTGGTCCGGACGGACTGCTCGACACACTGGAGCGGCACTGGGCGGCTGCCGGGGCCGGTGAGCGGTTGCGCGTGGAGCGTTTCCGGCCTGCCCTCGTGCTGTCGCCGGGCGCCGCCACGACCGGCGGCCGGGTCCGGTTCGAACGCAGCGGCGTCGAGACCGACGTGTCCGCTGCCGTCCCCCTCCTGGAGGCGGGGGAGGCGGCGGGTGTGGCGATGCCGCACGGCTGCCGCCGGGGGCTCTGCTTCGGCTGCCTCGTCCCGCTGGTCCACGGTCGTGTCCGTGATCTGCGGACCGGTGAACTGCACGGTGAACCGGGCGAGTTGATCCAGACCTGCGTCAATGGTGCGGCAGGTCCGCTCGTCCTCGCTCTCTAGGCCCCTCAAGGAGCCTGTGATGTCCGCAACTGCTGTACCTGTCACCTCTCTTCATTCCGTCGAGGATCAAACGGAGCTGCTCGGTGAGGAGTTGGACCGGATCCGAGGCGAGATCGTCGCGGCGCGCGGCGCGAAGGACGCTCGCTACATCCGTACGGTGATCGCCGTCCAACGCGGCCTGGAAACCGGCGGTCGCGCCGCCCTGGCCGTATCCCTCTTCCCGCCCGCCTGGCTCGCGGGCACCGCGCTGCTGACCACCGCCAAGATCCTGGAGAACATGGAGCTGGGCCACAACATCCTGCACGGCCAGTGGGACTGGATGGGCGACCCGGCGATCCACTCCACCACCTGGGAGTGGGACTTCCTCACCCCCGCCGACGCCTGGAAGCACACCCACAACCACCTGCACCACACCTACACCAACGTCGTCGGCCTCGACCGGGACCTCGGCTACACGATCCTGCGCATGAGCCCGGACCAGCCCTGGAGTCCGGCCCACCTCCTCCAGCCGCTGTACACCGCGCTGCTGGCCCCCGTCTTCGAGTGGGGCATCGCCCTCTACGACCTGGAGGCGGACGCCGTCCCGTCCGGCCGCAAGAGCGTGCGGGCCCTCCTCGGCGACCTGGCCGGCCTGGCCCGCAAGGCGGTGCACCAGGCGGCCAAGGACTACGTCCTCTTCCCGCTGCTCGCGGGCCCGTCCGCGCTGCCCTGCCTGGCCGGCAACGTCGCAGCGAACGGGCTTCGCAACATCTGGGCGCACACCGTGATCTTCTGCGGCCACTTCCCGGGCGACGTCCGGACCTTCTCGTACGAGGAGGAACAGCTGGAGGGCGAGACGCGCGGTGGGTGGTACCTGCGCCAGATCCAGGGCTCGGCGAACATCGAGGGCGGTCCTCTCCTCCACCTGCTCACCGGCAACCTGAGCCACCAGATCGAGCACCACGTCTTCCCCGACCTGCCCAGCAACCGCTACGCCGAAATCGCGCCACGGGTGCGTGAGATCTGCGCCCGGCACGGGATCACGTATGTGAGCGGGCCGCTGTGGCGCCAGTACGCGTCCATGTGGGGCCGCGTCCTTCGGTACGCGGTGCCGGACGGGTCCCGGCGCCGCCGGGCTTGGGCCGGCTGACGGCGCGAGCCGCACCAGCCGCAGTACGCTGGACCGTGGGTTGGCTCACTCTCACGTGCAGCCGCCCGGAAGGGCGGCTCCGGCGTGGTTGCGCCGGAGCCGTTGTCACAGCCGCACTGGCGGTTCCGGCCAGACGGCGACCTCCAGGGGACGCGGCACGCGTCGACCGGTGTCCTGCGCCGGAGGGACAGTGCGACTCGGCCCGGGAGCGGCTCTGGGACTCCGAAGGCGGGCACGGAGCCCGTCCTACGCCCTCTCGCAGCCCCGCGACGGACGGCCTCGACCGGCGGCAGCCGATCAGTATCCGGGTGCTCGGCGTCGGTCCGTCCGCTTCCCGTACTTGCACGGATCGTGTCCGTGCAACGGCTCGCCGGATCTGTTCATCACCGCGGGGTCCCGGATCGGTCGACTCAGGTAGCCGGTCCCGGGGTACCGCGATTGCTGGGCAGAGTCCGTTCGGTCGGCCGGAAGAGTACCCTGGTGTTACCGAGGGTATTTCGCGCACCGGCCTCTACGCCTGTGTCGTTTTCGGTGATTGATGACGCCGGGCCGGTTGCGACCGGTCCGGAGCAGGGTTCGCATCATGACTGCGACCGTTTCGTACCCGCCGACACTCGGACACCGGACCTCCGCTCCATCTCTCCGCGCGTCGTCGGCTCTCATCGGTTCGACACCGGCACCGCTGCGTGGCGCCTGGTGGCCCCGTTCCCGTGCTTCGGCGGCGGAATTTCCCTCATTGACTTTCGTGTTCGATCCGCAGACGACTCCCGTCTCGGCCGCCTGGCTGATGGCCGCCGCGAGCGACCCACTGCGCACCTCGACCACGGGCCGTCTGATGGCGGAGGCGGCGCGCCGGCGCACCGTGTCGGAGAGCGAGCGGGCCGTGCAAGCTGTCTGGGACGCCGAAGGAGGCCACGAGGCCCGCGCTCCGACCGCGCGTCCACGGATCCCGGCCGTCATCGCTGCGGTGATCGGCGTCCCGGCAGCCGCTCTTGCGATGCCGGATCCGGCGCGGAGGGTGTGAGGGCCATGGAGACCTTCGTGACCGTGCTCGTGCTCCTGGCGATGGTTGCTGTGGGCGTGCTCCTGATCCATCTGCTCAACAACCAGCACGCCGAGCGCATCACCGCTTTCCCCTACGGCCGTTCCCGGTTGGCCGTCCGGGGTGCGGCGCCCTCGGACCCGCAGAAGGCTCGCGGTCGTGCCGGAACGAGCGGCACCGGCGATCGCCGCGACCACCGCGACGGGGGACGCGGGAGACTCCGGCCACGGCGCCCGACCCGTACAGGAGAGAAGTGAGTCGCCATGCTCCCCGCCACCCACCCCGTCAGGCTGCTGGCAGACACCAGCAGTGAGCCGGTGCTCCCCGGGACCGCGGTCCTGCGGATAGAGACGACGCCCCAGCGCACGGGGACGTTCGACGGTGCGTGGTGGCCGAGGACGCGCGACCCTGAGAGTCAGCTCTCCGGACTGCTCATCGCGTTGGCTGCGCGGCTGGGCCCGATCGCCCGCGTCGGCCTCGACGCGAGCGCGTGGGACAGCGCACCGGGCCGTCTGGTCGTCGAGGGGCATCCAGTCCGCATCGACTGGTCCGCCGCCTCGGACAGCACGATGATCGTCACCCGGGGCGACCAGGACCATTTCCTGTTCCTGGTGATCCCTCCGGAGACGGCACCCTCGCCGGCGCGCGCCGCGATGGCCATGGCCGTACGGGACGACAACGCCGTGTCAGCCGAGCGGATTCTGGCCGCCACCGGCGTTACCCAGGCCGACCGGAGCGATGTACCGCGGAGTTCGCCCGGCCGAGCCCGGCCGGTGTAGCAGTGCCTCGACAGCCGTGGTCCCGGCGGCCGCGCCGGCATCGGGCAGGACCCGGAGGAGCCGGATCGGCCCGCTGCCGCTCAGCGCCCCGACGACGACACGGCTCAGGGCGGCAAGGCCCAGGGTGTCGCAGCAGGTGACGCCGGACAGGTCGAGGGGCAACTGCCTCACGGGACTGTGACATGCGCCCGGAAGACGCTCGCGCAGTCCCGGAACGGTGGCGCGAGCGAGACTGCCGCTGACGACGTCCCTTCTCGTAGTACTCCGGCATATCGGCGATCGCAGGCCGCCTTCCGGGAGTTCGGGGAATTTCTGAGGGGACGAGGGGAGCCGCGGCACGTGCAGGCGCGCACTCCGTCACCGCCGCTCCGCCGCATGAAGGCGCCGCAACGCCCGGTGCAGCTCCCGCCGCAGCTGTTCCGGGAGCGCCTCGTCCTTCGTCGTGGCGACCAGGGCAACGGCCACGTCCCGGAGCTTGACGTTGCAGTGCTGCGACACGTCCACCAGCAGGTCCCAGGCCCGCTCGCTGGAACACGGCGCCAGGGCCATCACCATGCCGCGTGCCTGGTCGATCACCGCACGACTTGCCAGCGCCTGTCCCAACTGGTCAACTTTGGCCCGCAGTTCGAGAATCTCGACCGCCAACGCGGCGTCCCCGGTCGACGTGACAGCCGTCACCAGCCACTGTTCTTCGCGGGGCGTGGTCACCTGGTGCATGGTACGTACCTCACAACGCGGTCATCGTGTCCATGAGCGGTCAGCGGCGCGCCAGTTGCCGTTCGCCGGCCGCGCCGGGCTTGTAGCCAAGTCCGTAGTGCTTGAAGATCGCTTCCTCCTGCTCGGCGGGCAGCACGTCGTCGGTGCCGATCGAAGGAGCCTGCCTCACCAGTTCTTTGACGTAGCAGACCCTGAGATAGTCCGGCCCGGCGGTCGCGTCCGCCAAGGGGACGAAGACCAGCCTGTGTCGCGTGGGGAGCCCGATGCGGACCGTGGCCATGGCCGGTTCATCCGTGGCGGTGTCCACGTACACGGCCTCCAGGAGACCGATCTTGTGCGACTGGGCATCCACGACGTCACGGTCACGCCACTCCCGGACATCGGCTGCGTGAATCATGGCCTTCCCCTTCCGGACGGTTCCTCCGCCGATGGTGCGTGGCACCCTCGGCCTTCCGCGTAGAGCCGCCGCAGCCCCCGCTGTCTGCGCGGCTCGCCCTCCCAGGTGCGACCAGAGCTGCTGCCACCTCCGGAAGTTCGGTCCTGCACTTCCGCGAGAGGTCCACCAGCAGGCCCTTGGCCGGCCCACGGTGACGGGAAGCCAGGACCATCACCATGCCGCACGCCTGGTCGACGACCGCACGGGCGGCCAGCTCCCGCCGCCCGGGCCCTTTGGACGTCAGGCCGATTCACCGGTCACTCGCGGCGTTCACGGTCCTGACGGTCCTCGCGCCTCCAGCGCGCTCGGTTCTGGCGGCTGTAGCGGCGGGCCCAGCGGTCCTGACGGTCCCGGCGCTCCTGGTAGTCCCGGTAGCCCTCGAGATCGGAACCGTCGCCACGGATCCAGCCTCCCCCTCGATCGCGGCCGTAGCGGGTGGCGCCGAAGAGCAGCACGGCCGCGGCCACCCACCAGAGGGGGCTGAGAAAGCCGAGGCCGAACAGGGCCACGATCAGGATGACAAGCAGAACGAACACGGCAGGCCTCCTCGGAGCGGATCGATGCATCGCTGCCGGGGGCCAGGGCCTGTTCGAACAGTCTAGCCCTATCCAGAGGTCGCGGAGAGCGGCCCGTGCCCACGCCTTTCGACGCAACCGGTCGAAAGCGGATGGCCACTTGGCGTCTGCCCGGGGCGGGGAGGGCTACCGTGCGCGCCCGCAGGTCCCGTCACAGGGACCGAACGTCCTTGCCCCGATGGGGACCGGGTGCCGGACGGGACCCCGCCGCCTGCCCGTTCCGGACGGACGAACCGCCTGGGGCGGGAGGTGGGGTCGTTCGGCCCCTGCCGTGTGCGGGGACACCGGACGATGCTGGATACACGGCAGGGCGGCTCGTCGCGTCAAGGTCACACCAGGCCACACCGGCAGCCCTGCGGACGGACCCGGGCGATTCCCGTGCTCCGCCGACGCACTCCGGGACTTCGCGTGGCAACGACGAGGTCCTCATATTGAGGAGCAGCACCATGGAAGCTCTGATCTTCCTTCTGGTCATCGCGATCCTCTTTGCCCTGGTGGCACTGGCCATGGCCGTCAAGATCGTCAAGCAGTACGAACAAGGGGTGCTGTTCAGGTTCGGCCGACTCGTCGGATCACGGGAACCGGGGCTGCGGGTCATCGTCCCGGTCGTGGATGTACTGCACCGGGTGTCGCTGCGGATCGTGACGATGCCGATCCAGTCCCAAGGCATCATCACCCGCGACAACGTGAGCGTCGATGTGTCGGCGGTCGCCTACTTCCGGGTTGTGGACGCGGTGAAATCGGTCATCGCGATCGAGAATGTTCACACGGCGATCAACCAGATCGCCCAGACCACCCTGCGCAAGGTCGTCGGCCAGCACACCCTCGACGAGACACTCTCGGAGACCGACCGCATCAACCTCGGCATCCGCGAGATCCTCGACGTCACGACCGCCGAATGGGGTGTGGAGGTCACCCTGGTGGAGCTCAAGGACATCCAGCTCCCCGACAGCATGAAGCGGGCGATGGCTCGCCAGGCCGAGGCCGAGCGCGAGAAGCGCGCCAAAATCATCAACGCCGAGGGCGAATCACTGGCTGCCGCGGCACTCGGCGACGCCTCGGACATCATGATGAACCACCCGCTCGCACTCCAACTCCGCAATCTCCAAAGCCTGGTGGAGATCGGCGTGGACAAGAACACCACCGTTGTCTTCCCCGCCCCCCTGATGAGCACCATCGGCGAACTCGGCTCCTTCCTCGCTCGCGAGACAGCAGCGGCCGCCACGGCCATCGCGCCGCCGTCCGGCGACGACACCAGGACCGACCCCGCCCCGGTACTGAACGGGGCGACCACCGTCTGATTGACGGCGTCGCCAATGCGGGGGGCCGGCCCGGCACGGGCGGGGCCGGGACCCCCCATGCGGCCCCGGGCCCCGGGGGCCCGTGTGCGGGTGCGCAATGGGGGACCGCGGG